>NZ_QFFM01000003.1 GCF_003129905.1 Bifidobacterium callitrichidarum | reverse complement strand
TTGGGAACGGGATCATCAGGCCAATTCCGGAAAGGCACAGGGGTTCAAATCTAAGCCCCCCCCCCCGCAACTGTTGCTTTGTGAACATTCAATCTCCTTGCAAGGTGTTGAACAAGCCCTAAAACCTGTTAAGGCAAAGGAAATGGGCTTACTCTGGTTTGATTCCAAAGCAAGCCCATTCTGCCTATTCCAAGAGCATCGATTAGACGCGATTACGCTTGACAGCCAACACCGACAAGCCCATCAAACCAAGCGCAATAGCAATCATGCCAATCTGAGATAAACCTTCAGGCGCACCAGTAGTCGGCATCTGAGCCTGGTATGAAGTTGAATTCTGCGGGGCCTTCTCCAAACTCACATACCAACAGCGGACGTCCGAGCACGCGCCGTCGGCGGCATACCCGTTGGCATCCAATCGGACTCCAGTGATTGGCGCGCCAGCCCATGACAGTTCAGCCGACCCGGGTTGGAATTCACGAGTCAATGCAGTCGAGTTCGCATAGTTGACCGTCAGTTCGCAGCGTCCACCGGTGGAGCAGTCCAAGTCAACCTTCTGTGGATCTCCCGCAGTCTTCTCCCATTGCGCGTACAAATACTCCGCATGATTGACATTGGCTTTCGCATCAATGGGATGCTGGCCGGCTTGATCAGTGGACCATTGCTTGAACGTGTAGCCAGGACGTGTTGGTGTGTGGCTGGCGGTCCAGTCCGCCAACCCGTTTTCGGCGATGACCGGCGTTGTGATCCCGTAGGTGTTCTGGAACATGCCATCGTTCGCATCCAATACGGGCATGACCTTCGACTGGTCGTTGCTGTCCGTCACCTGATAGACGGCGGTGGATGCGGTCGCGTTTAAACTCATTGGACCGCTGGCACCTGTTCCTGCGGTTTTGATGGTCGCCCCCGTGATGATGGACAGATAATAGTAGTTGGTGTAGGCGAAGGTGCCGTTCACATAGTAGAGGCCACCGCGTTGACTGCCGTTGATTTGTCGAACACCGGCGATGTTGGTTGTCGAGTAGGTGCCTTTGAGGTTTTCGCCCCAGATTCGCAGTCCGTCATCGATTTTGTAGATCGTCCATTTGTCACCGTTTGAATAGGTTATTCGTAGACCCTGATCGCCGCATTTCTCTGTGACGCTCATGCTTTCCGTGATGGATGTGGGACCAGGGATGGCTCCGCTTGCCAGTCTGGCATTAAAAGCGGCTACGTCTTTTTCCCATGCGTTGTCATCATTGGCTGAATAGGTTTGTTTGACCCATTCGGTCGGGCATTCAGGGATAGAATAGTCGGATGCGGCCTGCACGCTGGTTGGGACGGTCAATCCGATTGCCAGCATGGTAATACCACCCAACAGCAGGGCTAGAAGACGAGCCCCCCCCCCGCAACAGTTTTGGTTGACTTCATAAAAACTCCTTGCAAGGTAAACACAAACCCAAACCCCTTGCAAAACAGGGAATGGGCTTGACCTGGCATACAAACCAGAACAAGCCCATTCTCAAGGATGACCGGAGAACGTCAGCTGCGGCGACGTCTCATCGACATGACAATCAATCCCGCCAAGCCAGAACAAACAGCCAACAAACCAATGGAAGACAAGCCCGCAGGCGCACCCGTGGTTGGCATTTGGACAATGTTTACCGGAGTTTGCGGGCTGGGTTTGGATTTCAATGCGACAGTCACATTCTGAATTGTTTGAGGATTATATCCCGTCGTATAACCGCCACCTGTTGTCGGTTCCGATCCTGAAGTGCCTATTACAACATCTGGCTCGGTGCTGAGTTGCGAAAGCTCTCCTATTGCTACCTCACGTGGTTTTTGATTGTCAATAGAGAGAAAGAGCCCTTCTGGTAGCCCTAGGCTGCTGCCATAATTAGAATATGTTCGCGCCAAATGGGTCGTCACAATACCGTTGGCGTGTGCGACGGTGAACGCCTCCAGTCCGACATTGGTGCCCGGGGTTTGGGAATCTACTTTAGACAGCGCTGTCGAGGTTGGAGCATTTGCCGGTTTTTCTTTAAGGGCTACTGTCACTGCTGTGATGGTTGAGTTGTTGAAGTTGAGCCAATACATGGTTTGAGGCATCCATCCTTGATCAGAAAGTACGGAAGCTCTTATCGAAGGGCCATCCGCCATGCCGGTGCTTTCGCCTATCAGGACGCCTGGTTCTCCCGGGAATGGCATGAATCTCCCATCTGGGAGCGTTACATCCACACCGTCTATTTTTGTTCCATCCGAGACGTTGATTCCGTGTATTCGCACACTTCCATTTTCGTATCCTATGGTGATAGTGTTTTTGGCTCCCATGGAGATTGAAACCGGCTTGGATTCTATTGCTTGCGTGCGCTGTGGTGTCAGGGAAATGAAGCTTGTGCTACATATTAGCGACATGAGGAGGATAAGAACCCGAGCCCCCCCCCCGCAATGGTTTTGGTTAAACGCATGAAAGCTCCTTGCAAGAGAGAAAAACACCCATAAACCCTTGCAACAGCAAAGGAATGGGTTTGCTCCAGGACAACCCCAAAGCAAGCCCATTCTCAAGGTCATATAACCGGTAATCAGACTCGGCGTCTATGGGCCCTCATCGCTGTGACACCCAGCAGGCCGATGATGATGGCGACCAAACCAATGGTCGACAACCCCTCCGGCGCGCCCGTAGTCGGCATCTGTTGCACAACTGTGGTTGATGAAGAGACAGGCTTATCCTTTAGGCCGAACACCATGCATTCCGATCTAACGACGGAAGTACTTGTGCCGTAGTTGTTCCCACTTCCCATAATGTCCGTCGGATAACAGGCGACTGTCTGATCATAACCGTCATCGACTTGCACGATGTCTTTAATACTGTCGGTCAATGATGCCTGGTATTGCCCGTTGGTTTTTGTGTACAAATAGTTTCCTCGGATTGATGTCCCATCCGATTTCCTGACTAAAATAACGCAATTGGGTTTTATATCAAACGCAGGAAGACCGTCATTATTGATTTTGGAAAAGGATTGACCTCCGCATCCGACGGTTATCCCCGTATACTGACTGGTTTCGGCGTTTACCGGCTGGGGTAGTAGCAATAATGAGGAGAGGACGGCGGCAAGCAGTATGAAGCTAAGCCCCCCCCCGCAACAATGTTTTCATAATTAATGACTCCTTGCAAGGAAACATGTGGCTTCGATTACGTTGCAACGACAACGAAATGAGGTTGCCTCGAAATCTCTCAAGACAACCTCATTATGTCAGTTCGGACCATCTTCAGCGCCGTTGTCGGATTAATTAGCAGCCCGATTGGTGATTCCATACTTCTTTTATCGAAAAGTACCCCTATAGCCTCACACCCATATTCCTCATGGTTAAGATCGGGGTGGTCAAAGTCTGCTTCTGTCTAACCACCCCAGGGCACATCTTTTAGTCAGATCGCTCGGCGTCGTATCAGAAGAATCGAGACTCCGATCAGGCCAAGGCCAAGAGCATACAATCCAATCGGAGAAACACCAATAGGGGCTCCCGTAGTCGGCATCTGGGCAATCACATTAGCTGACTGACTAGTCCTGTCGGATGCGATGATCCACTGCCGGTTCAGATTGATATCGGTGACGAACAGGTCCGTATCCATTTTGCGGGGATTGCTGTACTTGTACGTGTACCCCCAACGGTAAGCGTGACCCTGATCATCGACTGCAGCCAACCGTTCCAACCCACCATTTGTTCCTTTTTTGGATACGGCAAGAGCATTGAGCTTCACAACTTTTGTGCTGATATTGACCTTGACCGGGGTTGCACCACCTGAATTCGAAGAACCCCAGGAATATACTTCTCCGTTGGAATCCAAAGCCGCGCCACCGTCAATGGAGAGAACAACTTGTTTGAAGGAGCCGGAGAGTACAAGCTTTGGTTGGGTACGTTTCGCGGTACTGCCATCACCCAGCAAACTCGCTGAGTGCGGGTCACCCCAGGTATATACGCCGTCATCCGCGATGGCTGCCCATGTTACGGTTTCGTTTGCAGCGTCATTGTTGGAGACGTCGATTCTCGCGAAATTCGTGAACTTATGCCCGGACACAACAGCCGTATTCAAGCCGAGTGAACCGCCAAGCCCGTTGTAGATTAAGCGGATATCGCCATTGGAGTCCAAACCGTAGAGGCCGTCTATCGCCGGGATAATCTCCTGATAGGAGTATGAGCCGTTCAATTTTGTTTCGCTGGTGTTGCTGATTCGCCAGACGCTTCCATCGGCTTTTAAGCCCAGCGGGACCTTGAGATATGTTGCGAGTTGGATGTATTTGGGGTTCTTCCCGGTAGCGGATGCTCCGCCTCCCAATGGGGTGAACGACTCCACATTTGTAGTATTGGTGAATGCCGTATTGCTTCCAGTGGCATACGCCCATATGTTTCCGTTACCGTCGATAAGGTATGGAGCGCTGATTTGACCTTGGCCTCCCGGGTGTCCAGCCTGCTGTTCCGGGGCAACCAAACTTTGAGCTTGGAAACCCTGATTGATATCGGGTATCTGATAGGGGCCTTTCGAGTCATAGATCCACATGGTGTTGATACCGCCGCTGACGCTGACGCCGCTATAAGCGTAGGCATGGCTAATATCCGAACCGCCTGAATCGGCGATAGTGGGCGTTCCGGGAAGGCATGCAGTCAGCAACGCGGAAAGAGCTAAAGCAAGCCCCCCCCCCGCACGATATTCTTCAGAATCATAAAAAACACTCCTTAACCAAGAACAACACCGGCAATCTGGCGGAAATACAAGAATTGGGTTGGCAGACGCCAAGGCGCTAACCAACCCAATTCTTATGGTCCGGCGGTTCCCGCATGTAGGCCTTGCGAGAAGAATGCCGTTGAGTCCTGAGAAGTGGTTAATTGTACTGGCCGGAGTCGCCTATGGAAGGTTTGACTGTTTCCACTCCAACATTGGACTCGGCCAATCCGATGGCTTTAAGCAGTTCCTTCCGCAGACTCTCGTAATCAGACGACGTCTGAGTTCGAGTCCAGACTTTCCCGTTGATGGTCATGGTTGGTGTCGAGAAACCGGTTTGATTGTCGGACGTGAGATCCGGCCTGTTGGTCGTATACGCGGTTTCCGCGTCAACCCAGTTCTTATAGGTCAGAGGACTGGAGAAAGCCTTTTCTGCAACCTGCCGATTCACGCCGGCTTTGACTGCCTGTTCTATGAGCTGACCGTTTGAGACCGGAGTGTAGTTCTCGCCTTCGCCTGGTTGGAAATCCTTCTCATAGATGTTGGATAGGAATCCCAACAGGTGTTCGGGATGCTTGTCGAGTTCGATGATGGTTATCGCACCGTTGACGACGCGATCGGAATACGAGTCCGTGCTGGCTGAGTTGAGGAAATTCACCAAGTGTAGGTCCATGTTGATTTGGCCGGACTTCACCATTTTCGTCAGCATGGGGTCGATGCTTCGGTTCAATTCACCGCAGTAGGGACACATCGGCTCCTCATATACGCCGATGGTGGGAACGTTCCTGACCGGCTTGTTGTAACCGTTTTTGGAGATCAGGAACCCGCCCTGCTCACTGGCCTTACTGGGTTTGACGTCTGATTCGTTCATCTGTTTGGCCATCTGTTTGATGTCTACGGAGGAGCTTTGCGCTGATTGCTGTGTCTTATCCTGCGTGGCCGTACAGGTTTTGTAGGAGGCCAGCAGGTATCCGATGGCGAAAGCCATGATGACGATTACCGTGGTGAGAACCGCTGAGGTTCGAATCCATGGATTGGTGTTTGACGTCTTGGATTCTTTCCCTGTTTGTATCGGCCTGGTTTCGGTCAAATCTTTTGCTCCTCGACCTAATGCATGTTCCTGGATGATTGGCTCTGATGTCGGATTATTCTCCGAGAGAGAGGAATCGAGATTGCGGCGCTCATCATGGCCACGAACGCGACTATAACCTCAGTACTGGCATCGACTCCGGTGGAAGGCATGCTTCCCGTGAAAGGCGGTTGCACGGTGATGGTACGTGTCGCTGTTGTTTTGTTGCCAGCCTTGTCGCTCACCTCATAAGTGAGCTCGTATTTGCCGTCGGTCTTCGTATCCACTGTTCCCGTAACCTTGACATTCGCGGTCACGTCACCATCCCTGTCATCCGTGGCGGTCACGCCGTCCATCGGATTGAACGTGTCTCCCACGGTTATCGTCTTATCCACGACACCCTTCAACACAGGCTTCGTCGTATCGGCATCAACAGTCCAAATCGCATACAAGGTTTTGGTGGAGCCAAAATTCACCGAAACGGTTGCCGTGAATTTACCTGTTGTCGGATCAGGTTTGATGGAAGGCGTTTTCGTATTCTTGTTGGTATCCCAACCTAGGAACACGTAGCCTTTCCTCGTGGGCTTCGTATTCGGGACGGAGAACGTATGACTGCCGCTTGCCGAGGTCGCGTAAATCGAAGCGGACTGGGATGCTGGGGCACCGTTGCCGCCGTTCGCGTTGTAGTTTAATGTCGCGTAATAAGTGCTTTTCGAAGGACCGTTATAGGAGCACCAGCGGGATCCTGATGTCGTATGTGTCTCCACTCCGGTGCATTCGCCTGTCTTGGTTCTGGAGACCGTCGTACGACATCCGTTTACGAGAGTATATCCGTAGCTGCAGCTGGTAGGCCCTGTGCAACTGCCGCTGTACTGAATCGAATAGTGCACACCACCAACGCAGGATCCTGGATTTTCGCCTGCATAAGATGGTTGTGTGAGGAACCCGGTAGCCAGTAGAAGAGGGAAAACAAACGCCATCGAGGCTATGAGTCTAAGCCCCCCCCCCGCAATAGTCTTCTTACTTCCATTTTCGCTCCTTGCAAGGAAAGACAAATTCAAGGAAGCCAATCGAGACAACGAAAATGGGGTTGTTCGGTCGGTTCCCCAAACAACCCCATTCTTATGCCGGGCCGGAATCTGTTTTGCCGCAAAGACTGATGACAGCTGTTTCAGCGGTTCGAATATTTAACGGATATCCAGCTAATGGAAACAGGCGACTGGTCTCAGGCTCTACTCCTGCGGACGGTGGCCACTATGGAAAGAGCGAAAACAGCTACCGTCATTGCAGCTAATCCGATGGTCGATAAGCCTTCGGGGGCTCCTGTGGTTGGCATTTGGGCGACGGTTTGGCTGGTTTCCGATACTGGTTTCTTGGCGAGGCCGACTGTGATGCATACCGGGGTTCCGGGCAATCCCATGGCACTTCCGCTTGATATTGTGCCAACGGATATGCATGAGGTTTTCTGCTTGTATCCTGCTCCATCCTTGATGACAGGCAGAGATGTCGTACCCCTTCGCCCACTGGTGGCTATGTCGATTGAATCATACTTGGCCGTACCGTCCGAATATTCCACTGCGATGGAGCATTTGGCAGCTAGATTGCTGGCCCCGGCGAGACTTCCTCCGTAATCCGCATAATTGGTGCAATCCATTGAAAGGTCTACGGGCGAAGCTGTGGCGGCATTGCTTGTCTTAGGTGTCGAAGCGAAGGTGACTCCTAAGATTATGACAGCAAGCAACGCTATAAACCTAAGCCCCCCCCCGCAGCATGGTTCTATTGTTCATTGGTGCTCCTTGCAGGAATTGCCTTTTGTGGAGAATCACTGATAACACAACGAAATGGGGTTGTCTGGAGGATTCTCCGAACAACCCCATTCTCATGCCGATCTGGAACCTGTTTTACCTCAAAGATTGATAACAGCTGTTTCGACGGTTGGATATCTTGCGTTTATCCAATTGTTGAACGGGCAGCCGATTTCATGCACTCCTCCTGCGGACAATGACCGCGATTACACCAGCAGCCATAACCGACAGCGCCATTACGCCATAACCGGTCAGACCATCGGGAAGACCGCTGCTTGGAACGGCGTACACTTGCGTCACATTGCTGGCTGGTTTCTCCTTAAGGCCCACCGTCATGCAGAAAAAGGCCGGTGAAGTGGCAGTACCGGTATAACATGAACTATTAGCTTCGTAGGCTGTGCCTTTGATACGGTCTGTACCTGCATAGTTCGTGCCCGCTTCTACGCTAACCAAAACTCCTGGATCGTGTGCAAGTTCCACAAAGGAATGAGCATTTTGCAAGCCCTCGGAGACATAAATCCTCTGAGAGTATGCGGCAGTGGAAGAATAAGATGGGCCGCCCATGTTGCTGATTGTATAGGAGGTGCCTCCACCGGATACCATATAAGTGGAGACGGTTCCATCCGAATGGTTCACTGTCAGTATTGAGCCGTTGATGACCGCAGAGATCGGTTTCGACTCTTCAGCGTATCCCTGTACCGCGCCGAAGAACAATGACCAAGCAGTTAGCGCGACAATGGCGAGGACGGAGAGGATTCTAAGCCCCCCCCCGCAACGTTTTTCTTGTGATCATAGAGGACTGCTCCTTGCAAGAGATGCTTACGGCAATCCAACTATTCTGCTGGTTTGCCGTTGTTTCCGATCAGGTTCGGAACCAGTCAGATTATCGGGGTTCTGATGCTCCTATTCGACTCTGTTGACGGAGATTACGTCATCCGGAGCGATGGTCCAGACGCATGCCTGTACCCAACGGTGCGGCAGATCGTCTGGCGTGACGATGACCCTGTCAGGCCATTGCTGCTGTTTCTGTTCCGGACTGTCATCCCAGTGTTCGTCCAACCATTTGTCGTATTGTTCGTCGGTCCAGTCGGTGGATTCTTTTGGTGCTAGCGGCCAGTTGTTGATTACCCAGTGGAAGGCTTCGAAATCGGTTAGCAGTACTCGGTCGGCTGGTATACGCAGGTGGATGAGGTCGGAATCCCTGTCGGATTCGAAGCTCTCATCATTCCGATCCGGCTCACGTCTGACGTTGCCTTGGCTGTCAACCCATTGCATCCAAGCCCAGAGTGGTGTCGCATCCTCGGACGGCTGCGATAGTCCACGTCTCGTCATTTCGCTGATGATCCACTGGTATGCGGGTTGTAAGGCGTTCCACCATTCGTTGTCGCCGTTATCCTGGTAATCCTGTTGTTTTGCGAGCGCTGCTGATGGCGTGTATGAGCCATGGTCGGCGAATGCTTGTTCGATTACCGGCCATGGTTGGAACGAATAGAGGTTGATGAGTTGCTGGTTGTCGGTTCCCACTGGGTTCTTTCTTCCTGTTAGATGAGCCAGCTGGCTAGTAGGCAGCATCCAACGAACAGGATGACGGCCGCAAGCCATGTGGTGATGTTGCCTGCGCGCATGCCCTGCAAATACCGGTCGAATACACGGTTGCGTTCGTCGAGCATCGCATACCATTCCGATTCCGCGTGGTTGAATTCTGTTCGGCTCATCGAAGTGCCGCCATGCGCCGTTAGAAAGGCGCTGATGGAGGGCATTGGGGGAGCAGGCCAGATCGGTTGGCCGACGTGATGGTTTCCAATGAGGCTGGAGAGTGCTCTCTTGGCGCCATGTGTGAATCCGGCTTTGAAACCTGCCTGTGAATAATCCAGTCGCATTAGTGGTCCTTTCTGAAGCCGACGCCCATATCCGGGTCAACCTCGTTCGCCGATGGTTCTACATCCCACGTCACCGGTTCCTCGAACCCATCCGGGTCGTTGACGAACCGTGTGATGAGTTCGAACTGTCGCGGACTAATACCGATCCTGCAGTCGGGTCGGATCATGAGGATCCTGGATTCCGGGTCGGCGTCGAGTATCCGCTGGTAGGCGTCGTAGTCGCATTCCTCATCATCCACCCAGACGATAGGAGCTGGCTCCGGTTCGGTGTTCTCGAACCTGATACGGCTGAGAATATGATCTGGTTTGCCGGTCCAGATGCCGTTCTTGGAGTCAGCGTCATACCATCGGACGGTTTCGACCACGGTAGGGGACCAGTCGAGTAGTCGGTTCAGCACGTCGGTGAACGGCTGCCATGTTGACAACCATTTCAACTCCGCCCTGTCACGCAGCGCATACAGGCCATCGGCAAGACTCCTATTCCACCGGCACCGATACCGGCCTTCCGGCGTATCCGCGACCTTCACCACGTCGATCGGATACTCTCCGCCTGTACTAGTGCGTGGGATGCCGAACGGGTTAATCTGGTTGATCACCCCGTCGAAGTCAAGATAGATTATCGGCTTGTTCATCATCGTCCTCGAGCTTAATCGCCAGTGTCATGTCCTTCAATGTGAGGGGTCCAACCGTGGTGTGTGGGACTCCGTATGTTATCGAAGGACATGCCGGCAAATATAAAACGATATAAAAGGTTTATCGAAATATAAAAAGATATAAAGGGCTACTTGAAAATAAAACTCCTCGGACGGATTCTGCGCCCCGGGAATCCAGATGGCGAATCCGGAGCGCAATACGGAACATCAGGGAAGGCTGGCGGGTTCTCGTCTTCAGCAGCCCAGGGCGAGGGATAGTTTCGGATGGGTGAATCTGGTGAGCTCGCTCCAAAGCCCCGGTCCCAGATCGGACTTTCCGACAGGTGCGGTCCCGTTCAGGACGTCCGCCGCATCCTTCAACGGGATATCCTTCAGGAGCGCGTACAGGAACGTCTTGAATCGGAACGCGTCATCATCCAGTTTGAGATCGAATCGTTCGACTTCGATGAGCTTGCCGCGATAGTCGGGGAGGAACGCCCTGAATTCCCTGTAGTTGCAAACCGAGTAGACGGCGCAACCCTGGCCGACCGCTTCAAGCTGCTCCCGATACGTATTGACCTGATTACAGGCGGTCCCGTAATCAGGGGAAGCGTGATTGCTGTCGAGCTCGACGCGATTGGCTTTCTGTTCGACCACGAGCCGTCCGGGAAAATACACGTCCATGCGTTTCTGGCTTGGACCAGGACGCCATTCGAACCTGACATCGCTATCCTCCAAGTGGAGCGAATCCATAAGATTCAGCCACCAGGCCTTCGTCTGGCCACCTGCCTCCCCATAGAGAGGGTTGATCGCGGCCGCGCGGCAGACATCAACCGAACCGGTTCCATCGAGATACCGGTCGCCAATTATCTTCCTGGTGAGTTTGCATTCGAATCTCACGGCCCACACCGCATCCCCGCGTTGACCGTAGGTTCTGGACAGTTTGATGGGGTGTAGACCGGACATGTAATATGCCACCCATTTGTCGTTCGGCAGCTTGAGGACGAAACCGCATGCCTCCGTTTCGCCGGCGTTGTAGACATCCCACTGGTCGCCGTTGCGCTTCAGCCTGTCACGGGAAATGGAGCCCATGGTCAGTCCTTCTCCTGCATTCGCGCCTTGGGAAGGTTCGGGAATCGGCCGTTCCCGTTCTGCTGTCGGACGCCGACCGTTCGGCAGACGTTGATGCGATAGCAGTCCTTGCTCATTGCGGAGACCGCCATACGGTCGGTTTCGTCACGGACGCCCTTGCGTAGCTGGTCGGCGATCCAGAGTTCGGCCAGGGGTTCGGGCATTTCGACGTTGTAGTTACGCTTGAGTGCGGCCTTCAACTCCTGGGCTTCCGTCCTGATGATGGGGCGGATGGCTTCGAGAATCGACGGAAGGGTATTGTCTTTCGCCCACTCCGTGACCTGCGGGGTTCGCAGCACCTCGATGGCCTTCCGGCTCTTGTCGTTCATCTCCTTGACCGGGTCGATGTGGCGGGGCTTCTTCTTGAGTTCCACGGCGGGCGCGTTCTGGTAGTTGGTCATTGTTCTTCTCCGTTTTTCTGTTTTCCGACTGGTTTATGAACCAATCGTTTTCGTGTGGACAAGAACAGTATATGCATGTATATGATGCGACACGCCGGTAATGCCATTTCCGATACCGACGATCACGAAAAAAGGCATCCCCTGAACTAATGCGATAAGCAATAAACCAAGGAATGCCCTAAAACCAGCAACGCACCCTACACGATTGGACACCTGCCTTCACGCCCGCCGACTACTCTCAGTAATCGGCTTCGTCACCTCGAAGTCGTCGTCGTAGTTGTCATAGTCGTTGTCGTACCAGTAGTCGTCATATGAGCGTCGTGGGGCGCGTTGCACCCGGCGTTCCACCAGCGCGTTCTTGGAGCCGCTGACCTTCTCGATAACCTCCAACTCCAGGCGTTCGCGTGTCTGACGGAATTGTTCGGTCATCGTGGAGTCCATGAGGTCCATGGCTTTGGCGAACGAATACCTGATGCCCAGCGAGTGGAGCCGGTATTCCAAGTAGCGGAGGGAGTCGGGGAGGATGCCGAACATTTCATGCCAGTCGCTCTCGTCATCCGGGTTGGGGAGCATGTCGTGGGTCCAGCCCGGTTCGTTCATGTTTTCCAATCCGTAGAGGAGGTCGTTGAATTCCTGGTAGTCGTGTTCGTTGTCGAGGTTGGCGGTGGTGAACGCCAATCCCAATTCCTGGACACGGTATAGGTGCAGGTCGAGTTCCGATTCGGTTTCCTCCGTGAGGTCCGCGGCCAGCATGGCGTTGCTCAGATCCTCACGGTGCATGATCGGATCAGGGGTCGGCGCCTTGCTCCAGGCGGTGAGGATGTCCGTCAGGTTCGCATCGATATCCATACCCAGTTCACGCGGGAACGCAAGACTGATGAACGGGAGCGGCGCGTACGGTTCGTCCAGTTTCGTCTTCAACCATTGGGTCGACTTCCCGTCCATGCCTGTGACCAGTCCTTGGTCGAACATGCCCAAACGGCCGGCCCTGCCCGCGATCTGCTTGACCTCATCCCCGGTCAAAGGCCGTTCACTGTACCCGTCGTATTTCACCGTCTCCGAGAAGACGATTCGCCGGATGGGCAGGTTCAGGCCCATGCCGATCGCATCGGTGGCGACCAATACCTTGGATTCGCCGGTACGGAACCGTTTGGCCTCAAACCTGCGGGCCGACCACGGCAGGGCACCGTAGATGACGGACGTGGTGATGCCCTTGTCCTCCAATGCGGCGGCGGTCGCGATCACCTGCTTGCGGGAGAATGCGATGATCGCATCACCCTGTTGGGGCGTCCCATCAAAGGGTTCGTCCTCCACGGTGAGCGGTGTCTGCCGTTCATGACGGACGATCTCCATGCGGTCACCGCACCAGTCGATGAGCTTGCGCAGCAACGGGACCGCGTTCGGACTCGTGCACACATGGATGATGGGAGCGTCCAGGCCGAGGATCGCACGGGTCCAAGCACCGCCACGATCCGGATCAGCCATCATCTGCGCCTCATCGATGACCGCAACATCATAGGATTGCGTCAAGTCAGCCAATTCCACGGTCTCAGCCACATGCATGGCTCCCGCCATCAGGGATTGTTCCTCGCCGGTGATGATCGAACAAGGCACCCCGGATTCACGCAGCGTCTCACCGACCTCCAAGGCGAGCAGACGCAACGGCGCCAAATACGCGCCCGAACCGGCTGTACGGAGCGCTTCCAGAGCGTCATGGGTTTTGCCGCTGTTTGTCGGGCCGACGTGCAGGATGAACCTGCGGCCGGGACGACGATATTTGGCGTAGAAGCCGACCGGATCCATCGCAGCATGTGACGCTGGTACGACCTGCATCGCATGCTCACGACGTTGGATGGCCCGCTGACGAGCTTCCTCCTGTTCGCGTCGGATACGTTCCATCTCCTGCCGTTGGCGTTTCTGCGCCTCCCGTTGGCGACGTTTGCGCTCCTCATCCTCAGCCTGGAAGACCTTGTATTTGTCAGGATCGTCACGCTTCAACGCGTCGATGGCCTTGAGCCGGTTGTACATGTACGCGCCTTTAGGGGATTTCACGGCACCGCCTTTCGACCTTGTGACGTGAATCTCTTCGAAATGGGCGTCAAGCCAATCCTGATCTACATGCAGCAATTTCCGGAGCGCTGATGCCTCGATACGATGCTGGGAAGGTTTCTTGCCCATTCTTTTCTCCAATCGATGCCTGATCCGCCTATTTCCCAAGAATATGCCGCCGCGACACCGTAAGGTTGCGTCGGTTCGCTTGAGTGGCGGCGGTCACTGTTCCTGTTGGATTTTCCGCGCCAGCTTGTTGGCCTCATCCAATAATTGTTGGAGGCGTTGGATGTCTTCCTGCCGGCTGGTGGTTTTGGAATCACCGTTGTCTGTCTTGTTGCTGGGTTCGCCGTCATCGGTCTTACCGGCCGTATCGTCGGCGCCCGTCTTATCGGCGTTCGTCTCGCTCTGGCTTGTGTCGGATGAGTCGTCCTGTGACTGTTGGTCCGGATTGTCGCTGTTGCTGGCGACGATATTCCCGTCCCGGTCCTTCAGGACTATCGTCCCGTCCAGACTGATGTCGGCCTTGTAGAGGATGCTCTGCGATTTGCCGATCGTCGCCACCCATTTGCCGTCATGGCCGGGCACGATTTCGAACACCGTCAACCCCTGCGCCTTGTATCCGTTGAGGATACTGCCGGTGATGGTCGCGACCACAGCACTGTTCGCCTGACGTGAGACGCCGTCAGGGAACCGGTGGACAGTGTACGGGGCTAACTCGCCCACCCGGTTCATGCCACTGTCGATGCTGCCGACCGCGGTGATACTGGACGAACTGCCGCGCACAGTCAGTGGAGTGATGTATTCGCCGACATTGGTTTTCGTTTCCAAACTGAATTCAGCACGATTCTCCCCGTTCGGGTCTTTGGGGTCGTTGCTCGTATCCTGCCAACCGCTTCGACCGAACAGATAATCCCAGTACGTTTCGGATGCTTTCAACGATTCACGTTGTGCGGATGCCAAGGATTGCGGGTACAACGGCAGATCGCCCTGATAGTCGTGGAGGATCTGCAGGTCGCCGGTTTCACCGTCATACATGGCGACGCCGCCGGCAACCCAATACGGGAACAGAATATCGCTGGACAATTGCTTCAACGGCACGTAAATCACCGGACGACCGTCAGCGCAGACCGCCACCGAATCGGTCGAATCCCAAACGGTCGAAGGACTCGTCCTGTTCGCTATCGCGATATTCAACGAATTCCACCACATCATGCCATCCAGCTTCCGGTTCGCCTTCGGGTTGAAACTGCAGAACGATACATCCTGATTGCGCGCCTCACCGTACTGGGGAAGCTTCATGACCTGGATACTCTCATAGCCTTGAGCGAAACCGCGTCGTTCCACGGTTGTCGTCCACGTACCGTCCGCAGGCAGATAGGTTTTCTCCTCCCGCGCGTCACCCGTGGTCGCACCGAGATTACGATTGCTGACGGCCTTCGCCACATCATATGGGGTGCGCGGCTGATAATCGAGCTCCCCAGCATCCACGGATTCGGACACATTCGACGCCAAATACATGCCATGAGCCGTCACATACGGTGCGGCGAAACACAGGAGAGTGAACGCGATGGTCGAACATGCGACGATCAGCCAACGACCCATATTCGACCCGTAGGATGTGGCGGCCTTCACGGTGAAGACGATGCCCAGGATACAGAAGACCAGCATGGGCCAGCCGTAACGGACCGCAACCCACAGCCAATGATAGATGGGGTTCAGAAACCAGAAGCCAAGCCCGACCAACACTCCGATGGCAACCAGGGTGATGATGATCGGTCCGGCTATCGAAGGTCTCCGATTATCGGGATGATAGCGTTTCCAATCACGCTCGTATACGGTTTCATGGTCGTCGGAGTGCATGGTTGCCTTCTTCAATACTCTGTTATGTGTGGACAACTACAGTATATGAAGAAACGGGCGACGACATGCCGCGCCGGCGAATAAAACCAACTAATCCCGACGGGACGGCATCCCTGTCTGCTGCTGTGCGAGTTCAGCCCTGGCTTTCTCCATGAACTGCTTTCCATTCTTCTGGAACGCCTCCAAGGCACTCTCCTTGAGTTGTTTTCCTGTCTGGATATTGGTATGGGATGCGCGTTCCCGGAACAGGCGGCGGATGTCCTGCATCTCCGCGTCATCGTCATCCCATTGGGTTGTCTGATCGTATTGGCTGTCCGTCGTGCTCATGTTCCTGCCGTCCATTTCACTGATCCTCCGCAATATCCCTGATGTTAGCAGTGGGTTGTGGTCGGTTCGGAAGGGAGCGGAGATTCGATGGTCCTCTTCTGTGTATACCCATAATTATTGCGCTTGCGCAACAAATATGGGTATACTTGTTGGCATGGCGATAGATTACGGAGACACGTTACTGAACACGGCCGAAGCCGCAAAGTCTCTCGGCATGACCGCCAGCAGAGTCCGAAAACTAGTCGAAACCGGTGTCCTAACGGGATTCAAAAACGGGGGAACCCTGCTTGTCACGGCAAAATCGGTCAGACGCTGTCAACAGAGGGAACGGAAATCCGGCAGACCGTTCTCCCCGAAAATGGCTTTCGCCGCCCTGTATATGATTTCCGGAAAAGACGTGACCTGGTTGACATCCAAGGAACGATACCGTCTTAAGACACGGTTGAGGAAAATCGACGTGGAGTCCCTGCTTTCCGCATGCAGTCGTAGGGCGGAGACACGAGAGTACTGGTGTCTGGAAAGCCGTTTCGATACCGTATCCGATTTCATCCGAATCTCCTCCGCTACAGGCAGTCTCGCGGATAAGTTCGAACTGGTGCGAGTGAACGACCTCGAAGGATACATATCACGGAAATCATTGGAGGAACTATCTTCCAAAGTAAGGCTCAGGGAAGGCGTCAGTCAGACGAATATCAGGCTTAGGGTAACCACTGACGCCATCCCGGGAGAGGGCGATTCCATGCCGTTGGCTGTTTGTGCTGCGGACTTGTCGGAATCAGGTCAGGTTCGCGAGCATTACGCGGGTATGGAAAAGTTGAACGACTTGCTCGAAGAATACAAAAGAAAGGATTCCCGGTCATGAATCCCATTGATGTACCCGATCAAAGCCACCCGTGGAGCACGGTGATCGCCGTGGCGAAGCATTTTGATCCGGACGAATGGCTGCTGACCGGTGGTCTTATGGTTCAGGTGCATTCCATGCTTCATGATCTGCCGGTAAGGCCAACTCACGACGCTGACTTCCTGTTGAATATTCTGACTTACGACCGTATAGCCACTCAGATGAGGAACTTCCTGGGAACGTTGGGATTTGCTCTTGAGGAAGACAGTATGACCGGATATGCCACGAGATTTAGTACGAAATCCGACAATCAGGTGGACCTTATGGTCACGGATTACCTCTATGGAAGGCAAAAGCGAGAGAACGCGACACTGGATGGCAAGAAACTATGCGGCATGCCGGGCGGCGGGCAAGCCATCAAAAGAAGCCAGCTCGTCCAGATCAAACACCAATCCGAAGTCCTGACCATAACGGTCCCGGATTTGCTGGGAGCCATCATGCTGAAGAGCGCCGCATGGAGTGTGGACAAAACCAGCCATCGCAGCCGGCATCTAGAAGACGCGGCGCTCCTGTTGTCCCTCATCGACGACCCGCAAGAACAAATCAAAAGACTTCACAGCGTCAACGATAGGAAAAGAATCGAAGTTCTCTATAAGGAACTCACCGATAGCACCTTAGCCCACTATTGGCAGGAATTGGACAGAAACCTACGCGATATAGGAACGACGGCGTTATACGATTTCCACGCATGGGCTCAATCCAAGGAATCATGAACACGATTATCGTCTACTGGCATAAATCCCGTTGATGTCGGGATTGTGGTCAGCGGACGTCTCGGCCGACATTGTTTCATCCGGTCGGTTCGCGGAGTTTTATTGTGCGGCGAGTGTGGAGACCACGTCTTTCAGGAATGCCACGTTGGAGCCGCGGTGCAGTGAGTTGCAGTCGATCCAGGGCCATTGCCATGAGGTTGTGTAATCCGTGTATCCGTGGAGGATGTCGGGTTGGCTCAGGTCGACCAGTAGCTGGCTTGGGTTGCGGTGGTATTCGTGCCATTTGCGGTTCGCTCGACGGCTTTTCTCCACCGCGGTGAGTACGGAGTCGTCGTCCCAGAACACGTGTTCCAGGTTTCGGGACATGTAGAACGGACGGTACGGTATGCTCCTGCCGCCGAACCGTACCGTGATGTCTTCCGGTGTGGAGGCCAGTTCGCGTATGACCGACGTTTTCTCCCTGTTCCTGTTGCGCAGTGCGGTGACCTTCGGAGTGATGATCCGGTCTTCCATGTAAACCAGTCGTTCGCCTTTGACCACGTTTTCGTCGGGGATCATGCAACCGTCCAAGTCCATGACTTGCAGGATGGCGAGGATGTCCTTCGGCGCGTAGGAGTGGTGTTGGCTGATGTTGTCCATGACGGCCTGATGCACCATGGCGATCGGGCTCTTGCCTGATACGCCTTGCCTGCCGTTCGAATACATCCGGTAGAGGGTGATGTCGCCGGCCTCGCAGATTTCCTTGAGTTCGGCCGAACTATGCAGGAGCTTGTTGAAGGCGTCCACGAGCACGTCCGCGTCCGTGGTGCCTTCCAGGATGATCGGCACGATCCGTCGCACACCCATGTCAGGCCTCGCCCTCCTCGGGGTTGCCTGCCTCGTAGAAGGCGTTGGCGACATCCCCGAGATCGACTCTGTCGGCCATGCGTTCGTCCCCGTCACCGGTGCATACGAGACGGATGTACATGTCTCGGAGATTGTTGGTGCCATGCTTGTTGACGGTGATGAACCTCCGCTCCGGGTTGGCGGTGGAGAACACCACGGATTTGGCGGACAGCATCTCCAGAATGCGCAGGTTGTGGGCGGTGAACACCAGTTGGCCCACACCACGACGGGCGAGGATGTTCAACAGGTCGCCCAACAGGATCTCGAAGATGCCCGAATCGATCTCATCGATGGCGACCAGCACATTCTCCTCATTGAACATGCGAACCAAGAGACTGAGGATACCCATGATGCGACGGATACCCTCCGACTCAGCCCACAAGGGGATTGAAACGCCATTGCGCTCGCTTCTGAGGAACACTTCGACACCGGGGTTGCCGTCCGCCATGGTCATGTCCTTGACGTCGCAACGGATGTGGATGCCGGGTACGAGTACCGGCATGATAAGGTCCGCCTGTTCGACCATGCGCTCCACGTACTTGCGGGCCTCGGCCGGCATGATGACCGGATGGCTGATGTCCAAGGGGGCCATGTGTTGGCCGGTCACCTGGATCGGCGCGTAGTCGAAGCTGACCGATGACACGTCCCTGGTGGATACGATGCGCATGCAATCACGCGTGTAACCGGCCAGCATGTCCGTCTTTCCTATCAACGGTGTCAGGTTCTGGGTCAGGGCGTTGGTACGGGAGGTCGAGACATGCTCCTGCTTGCCGATAAGCTCCTCGACCTTATGCAACGTCTGACGGACGCGCGGCGAGAATATGAACGACCGGCCTTCCGACCAGGCCAACGTCTCCTCCTGCTGCAGTATTCCGTCAGTGCTTTTCACCGACCGGAGGGAACGCCATTGCACTGATGGTGTGGTACGCCAGTCACGGTAGCCGAGCTCGTCCTCCGCATGGTCGACGCCATGGTCGATGAGGACGCGCTTGCGCTGGGTTCCGGTGGCGAGTTCGATACGCTCGTTGACGACCCGCATGGAACCGTTATCCGAGTTGGGTTCGAACGAAACGGTGTAGTCGACCAGATCACCGTCGATCTCAAACCCGGCTTTGATGGTGGCTTGGCTGGCGGCTTGTCGGATGAACCCGACGCCATCCCGGTTGACCGATTCGCCGGACATGAGGATCTTCAGGATCTGCAATGCGATGATGACGGTGGTTTTGCCGGACCCGTTCTGACCGTAGATGCCGGTCACGCTCGAACCGCTGCCAAGGTCCTTGAAGTCGAGGACACCGTGGCGCGTGTTCTTCGCGTCATCCAAGGTGAGTGTGCGCAACCGGATCATCCTGCCACCCCATTAATCGTTTAGAGAAAACTCTGTTTCGGTATTTTTTATTCCTATCTGACTCTAAGTATAGATGATTTGTTTAATGTTAGGAGACTACGGCGTTTCCGTAGGAATGGTCGTCAGTAGGCGTCGTGTACTATCTGCATCTCGCTCGAAGCACCCGGATACTCATGTTTCCAATGGTCGACCTCGTCGCGCAGCTTCCATGGGTCGGCCCATTGGGCGTAACCATCGTCATCGAACGTCGCAATCGTCATATGCTTCATCAAGTGTCTTGGTATGGTCAGGCCACGGCTTCGACCGTCCGCCATTTCATACGAGTAGAGGAGGCAGCGGTTTTGCCCGTTCCATTCTCCGATGCCCAGACGGCGACGGCCTTGTGAGTCCGTGTACGCCTGCACTTGTCCGGCGATCATGAGGAAGTCGCCCAACTTCAGTTCGGTCGTCGGCTTCATATTCTTCGGCGGTTTGCGACGCGGATCGCGCAATCGGTCTATTGGGTTCGTATAGTCTTTTTCCGGATGATTCAGGTTCGTCCATAACCATAGGTGTGAGTCGACGGGAGTGACGGTGGAGGACCGGTATCGGCTGGATACCAGGGGAGACATGAGGCAGATGCGCGTTATCCGGCCATCCTGTTCACGCCAGTCGACCACATAACCGCTCACATACGTGCAGAGCACACCGGTCTTATCCTTGTACCTGTTCTGTTGAATGAGCTTGAGTCGCTGATTGTACGGTGTGCGCGCCGCATACCGGTCGAACATCGTCAGATAGGCGAGCTGCGCTTTGACCGCATCCTTTTCGGATTGGATACGCCGCTCCAACGAGAGGACCGGAGCGATGGTACTGTAATCGTCGCCCTTCTCTTTCGCGAACGTCATGGCACGCCCGGCCTGCAAACTGAGATACAGTTCAGGCTCGTAGGTAATGTTCGGCTCGGCCGGCTTCCCCGTAGCAAGGTCGAGAAACCGCCTGCCGTTAACGCTGGTCAATGGATTCTGAGCCATATCCCACCTCACCATGGTTCCCGGGTACTACCGAAACTCCGCACCCACGGGTCCGCAACCCCATATGGGGAGGATTGTTCGTATAGGGACGAAGGCGAATACTGTTTCGCGGGCGGGATGTTCCATGGATCATCCGGCGACTGTCGGGAAGAAACCTTCCGACCGTTATCGTCAACGGTCCACGGGTCGTAATCCGCCCGGTCATGCAGGTTGTTTTCCTCGGTTTGACGGGTGTTCGTGGCCGGCATATTCCAAGGGTCTACCCCGTCAGACACGTCTTTGACCGGTGTCGGATTCTTCTCGCGCGGCTTCTCGTCGTTGCCTTTGGGAACGTCCGTTCCGACGCTGTCGATGACCGTTTCCAGTTCCTTTTTGAGCATCATGTAGCAGGCCTGCACGGTCTGCCAGTGCGCCGTAGCGTCCGGTGTCAGCTTGCCTTGAAGCTGTTGGCCGATCCAGTCGAGCTCATCATCAGCCCGGTTGGTGAGGCTCTGCGCCCGCTCGTGCAGTTGGCGACGGTAGGCGATGGCCATATACTCCTGGAGTCGCCGTTCGGTTTCCGCCTTCCGCTGCTCATTCAGCAAACGCTGCTGCTCCGCGTATTTCCGGTCACGGATTTCCGTATACTGTTCGAACAGTTTGCTGTCGCCCTGGAAACAATGGCAATGGGGGCATTCGAACGCTCGGAACGTACTCCGACTGGGATCCTTCGGCCTGACGGTAGTAAACAAGGCAAGCAAAGGCATGTTCGCATGCTGACGAACATATTGGATGACCGTCCACATGACCTGCGGGCGCTCCTCCAACCGCCACGGTTTCGGACGCTTCACCGAGTCACCGCACAGCCAGAACGTGAACGGTTCACCGCACTTGTAACAGTCGGCTTCCATGACCTCCAGATCGGACAAATCGATTTCACCGCGTTTACGGTCGAGTTCGACGGCTTCCTTCCAATCCTCGTCAGTGAACGGTGTTCGACCGGAGTATTCCGCCTTATCGAGCGCGGCGCGTAGTCCGGCGAGCGTGTAGATGGAGCCACCGGTTTCGACCGGCTTCAGATCGATACCAACCGGGATGCGCATGGCCCACTTATCCATGGTCACGGTCGCCAGCGGATGATCCGGGGTGCCTTCGCGCCAGCAATCCTTCCACTGCGTCATCGGACGGGTGGTGGCGAGTTTGCGTGCGGACACCTTGTCGTACCATTCGTATCCCCATGCGAGCCGGTAGCGTTTGTCGGCCATGCGTCGTGTTTCGGGGTGATACAACCATTCCAGGTATTTGCCATCCAGGCCGAGGAGTCTTTCGCGCAACTGGTCTTCGGCTTGCGGGTCGTGCACGTCGATATCGCGGACGAGACATTCCAGTACGGGGAGGCCGGAGGCCTGGTATTTGCGGATATCGGCCACGGTTTTCGGATGCTCGTACCGGACTTCGTAGGCGATCTGACAGCGGACACCATCCACTTTGACCTCGAGCATGAGGTCGGGAATGTTGTTCTCTTCCAACCGTTGCTCCACGGTCACGTTCACGATCGTCGCTTCCACGGGTTCTCGGACGGTAAGGAACGGGACGGAATCCACGGCGGACGCCTGACCGGGCTGCCAATCTCGACGCTTCTGTCCTTTGCTCGTATACCGGGAGATATGAGGCCATGCATCATAGGTGACGACTTCCGGCAGACGGATCGTCTTGCCGATAGCCTGTTTGAGAATGTGTTCAGCCAATAGATGGCAGGAGTTCTCCCCGTAACCGGGGCAGGAGTGGTCGTCCACGTGATGCCGGAGATAATCCCAGCCTTTCGACGGGTCGTTGGCGTCCTTGCGGACGGCCTCCAACGGTTTCCGGCATTCGGGGCAGTCGAGCTTGCAACGCAATCCGTAGGATTCCAACGGGAGTTCACGCAATGTGACCATTTTCCCGTTGCGTAGACCGAAGTCGATCGAAACGAAACTCTTACCCATAAGTCACGCCTTCACATCATGCGTGAGCTTCAGTTGGCTGGTCGCATCCGGGTATTTGCGATGCCAGCGTTCCGTTTCCCTGATGAGCATGTGCGGGTTCGCCCATTGTGGTGTGCCGTCTGGTTGGAAGCGGATGATGCGCAAATGTTTCATCAAATGGCGGGGTACGAATCGGACGGTCAACCGTTGGTCGGCATCCTCGTACACGTAGAGGAGGCTCCGGCAGAGTGGCGTCCATTCGCCGACCCCTAGACGACGGCGCCCGTGGGAGTCGGTGTAGGCGTTGATGCGTGCGGCGACGGTGAGCATGTCGCCGATACGAATGTCCCCGGTGATGGGAGTGTCCGGGTGGCGGAGACCGTTGGTGGTGTCTTCCGGGTTCGTGTAATCGTTCTCGATATCCAACTGGTCGGCCATCAACCATAGGTGGGAGTCGATGGGGTCGGTGGTCGTGTTCGCGGCGATGGGGGAGATGGTCGGACTGATCATGCAGATGCGGCCGATTCGTCCGGCGACGGGTTCGAAGTCGGTGACCATGCCGGTCACGTATGTGCAGAGTGCGCCGGTCTTGTCTTTGTATCGGTTGTCTTGGATGAGTTTCAGTCGTTGGCTGTATGGGGTGATTGCGCCGAACCGTTGATGCAGGGTTTGATAGATGAGCTGGAGGCGGATGGCGTCGGTCTGCGTATTCAACCGGCGACGGTAACGCATGAGGGGCACCTGTTCGGTCAGGTCCTTGCAGCCGTCCTGTTCCTCAACGAAGCTTGAACCGTAGATGACCTTGTACAGGACTTGGTCGGTGTAGGTGATTTCCGGTTTCGCCTGCCGGGTGCCGGCGAGGCGGAGGATGCGCTGGTTGTCGTAGGGCAGTGGGGAGGTCATCTGTGAGTCTCCCCGGTTGGGGTGTTGGAACGCATGGGGCGGGGTCTCTTTTCCGTATCAAGATATTACGTGTGGACATAAACAGTATATCTCAATAATGCGGATGGAAAGAGAACCGCACAAGCGGCCGGGACGGCGAGCGCCGTCAACGGTTCGGAATGGTTTCCCGGTTAGTCCGTAGGGTTGTCAGCCGGCTTATCCTCGCCGTCTTCAGCCAAGGCTTTCCGTATCGCTTCGCACCCCTCGATGGCGGCCTGCGCACCGTACACGCCTTGGCCGGGCAGTTCCAATTCGTCCGATTCAGCCCATGCCGATAAGGCATCCCAACCATATTGTTCGTCCGGTTCGTTCATGGGAAAATTTTACCGGTCTCCCGTTTCTGGAGTGCGGGAGGCCGGTTTTGTGGGAGTCAGTTGTCGGCGATGTCGTCGCGGTTGATGCCCATCTGGTCGAGGGCCTCGTCCAAGGCGTCGTCAATCATATCGCTGTCGCACAGCATGTCGAGGAGGATGCCGCTCCATGTGGCGAGCAGTTCGTCACGCTGGTCGTCGGTGAGCTTGTTGGGGTCGATGGAGTGGTCGATGAGGGAGATGCGGTCGCACTGGTAGGCGATGGACGAGTTGGCGGCTTCGGCGTATTCGTCTACGCTGGGTTCGCCGTCCGTGTACTTGTCGAGCTGGTTGATGAACCCGTTGATGATGGTCTTGGCCATGTCGGTCAGGTTCATGTCGTCGGCGGCTTCGAGCAGGTAGTTCTTGTAGGCGATGTTCATGGGTTTCTCCTTTTGTTTTGCTCTATTCTGTGTGGACAATTACAGTATAGAATATTTGGAAATAAGACACGCCGTAAACTGCAAACGACATACAACGAACCCGGTTGCACGGAATGTCTCCGGCGAACCCATAAACTAGGCCACGTCCAAACAAAACAACGAAAGGACACCAATATGAAACTCAACAAAAACATCGAACTCGGCCTCGCCATGACCGCCTTCGCGAACATGAACCACCTCGACAAAGCCACCGCCGAAACCGCCATCCACGTCGCCCGCGAATACACACAGAAGAACTAGCCAAACAAAGCGGCGGACACCGCAAAACACATGGGGACAACGATGTCCCCGCCTTTTGACGGAAAACCTCCGGTCAGATGATATCGCAGTGAAGGTCAGAATAGTCCACCGAAATCTTATCCGGGTCGTCGCTTTTCTCGATACGCTCCAGTTCCGCGGCGATGCGTTTCCCGGTGTCCGATTGCACGAACTTGCTGAAGGTCGCTCCCGCACGGTACATGGCGCGCAGAATGTTCGTTTTGCTTTCACCTTCGTGCAATGCTTTCGCGCAGTTGAGCAGCATGTTCGCTTCCAATGCCTTGATGACGATTGCGGTGAGTCGGATTTCCGCAAGCCGGTGGCAGAGACCGGTTTCGTTGCTGATGTCGATTGCACCCCAGTCGATCTGGTCGAGGACATATTCGACGGTCTCATGGCCTGTCTTGCAAACGGAGTGCCACAGCTCCGGGTCGTTGGTAAGGTCTGTCGTCATGGCCTTGCGGTCGACTGTGGCGTGTCCCCTATTCGTCATGCCCATCAGTTCCAGCCCCCAATCTCGTCCAGCTCGTCCTCGCTGGTCTCATCGAAACAGTTCGGACACGGAGAGTATTTGATATATCGGCAGTCCGGGCTGTCGTATGACGCGAAGAACCGGGTGCCGCATTCGCGGCAGATGACTTCGACGGCGGTTTCGTTCTCGTAATCGTTCATGTACATTTGGGGTTCCTTTTAAAAGGGGCGGTGCGGCGGACCGCACCGCCCCGAAGTTCTTGTCTGGATATCAGCGGGTTTCGAGGGTGACGCCGGCCCAGTCGTCGTAGGCCTTGTCGATGGCGGTCTGGTCTACCGTCATGTGGGCTAGGTTGCCCCAGTTGGCGGCGGCATACCAGCCGAGTGCGGCGACGACGAATGCGTGCGCGGCCTTGCCGGCGTCGGGATAGTTCATGCGCATGGTCTGGATGCCGTGGATGGTCTGGAACATGTTCAATGCGTCGTACTCGTCGGGCTCGTAGTTGAGGACGTTTTCGACGGCGTGGCCGAGGGCGGTGAGGGCGAGGAGGCGGATGTGGTCGGGCTGTCCGTTGTCGGGCTTGCCGTGTTCGTTGTCGATGGCGGTGAGGAGCTGGTCTTCCTTGATGTTGTCGAGGGTGATGATATCGGTGGTGTTCATTTGGGCTCTCCTTTCGGGCTCTGTGGGTTTGCGCTGTTGCAACCTCTATTCTGTGTGGACAATTACAGTATATAGGAGAGGCAGAAGCGACACGCCGAAAACAACAAACAAAACCAAACTGAAACCAGCCACACGCTTCGGCGTGTCGGAACACGAGTTGTCCAGTTGTAATAGGCAGCAAGGCAAGGAGCCTTGCCGGCGAAGTCCACGCCGCAACCAAAAGGAGAAGACCATGAACAACCTTGAACAGCGTCACAACCTCATCCAGCAGGCCGCGCAACTTATCGAACAAGGTCAAGGCGTCGGCTACGGAATCGACATGACCGACACGGAGCAGCCATTGCGTGAAATCGGCGTCGTAGACGATTGGTGCCGACTTCAGATGATCGACGGCGAACAGGTTGGCAAACCGGAATTCATCCTGCGGGAACCCGGAGCATGGAGCATCGTCCCCAACGGCGAGCGCATCGACTGGGCGACATTAAAGCCGGTGCGGGAGTTCCTTGCGGGCCGTACGCCGGTTCTCGTGTTGATGGAGAATATGGCGCACCCGTATGAGAACTATGAGGAGTGGGAGGAGTTGTTGGACAACAATACGGGTATCCGCGTGTTCAGCGCGTGCTGCGGCCCGGAGGCGGCGGATATCATCGACCGTGGTTTCTCGGGTTTCTTCTACTGACGTTTGTTGACTGGTTGGCCGGCTCGTTTTCGGGCCGGCTGTTTTGTTGTTTTCGGCGTGTCCTCCGCACCATTCACGTATACTGTAAATGTCCACACAAAATGGCTGGTTGCAGCAGCCGACAAAACAGGAGAGAGAACATCATGAACCAGCCCGCCGCACAGGCCAAACAAATCACGGAAACCCTCCGCGCGCAAAGCGGAATCAACAGGCTCGACGGGCCCGAGCAGCTTGTGGCCCTCGCCGCAGCCGGCCACGCATGGGAAACCCATTCGGCCACCGCCGCGCGACTCCGGGACGTCATGTCGTCCGACGATTACGACGGATACTGCGGCGGAATCATTCCTAAGGATATCGACTGCGACGGTTATGAGATCGGCTGGCTGATGAGCCGAAGCGGTATCACGTTCACTGACGCGGATACGGGCGACACCATCGATGGTGAAAACGTCACGCTCAACGCCGACACCGTGGAACACTATCGGTTCGTATTCCTCGGAGACCCCGCCGAAGACGCCGACATGACACCATATGACAAACGGTATGCGCCGCTCGCATGGACGGCAATCGGACTTATGGCGGTACGCGACAAGACGTGGAACGTCGAAGTCTCCGACAAGGATACTGAGGAAGCCGAGAACGGACGCTGGGGATACGGTTCGCTCGTCGCGGGCAGGGCTTGACAAGCCAAGTCACCTGTACAGTCTCCTGAAATATACTGGCATGGAGAATCGGCTGCTAGCAGGCGCCCGGAATTCTGATGGATTCTTGTTGCTGGAACAGGCGTCTAGCCTTTGGCGGTGGTGGTTAACATGGCCGCACCTCTGAAAAGTGGTGTCATGGTCGAACCGTCCGATAGTTTCCGGGAGGCGAACGTTTCCTCGGATTCGTCACGGCAGAAGACGGAAACAACGATTCTCACCCAAGCTTGGATAATCGGAGGAAACATAGGTTCCTACGACTGAGACGGGTTCCTATGATGAGGGAGGTGACTGGGTTGCGTTTCAACGGCGAAGAACGTCTTGAGTCTGAGAACGCCGCCCTGCTTGCCTTGGTCGAATGCTGCGAACGGTCTGACACATGGTCGTCGTTGACCAACGAATGCTTGGTTGAAGGCAGCGCCATTCGCGTGCTTAAGCATCGTATGGACCCGTCGCATAATCCGCTTCGCGAAGGCGAATACATGCCGGGGATCGGGCAGGGCGTGCTGTTTGATATGCCGGACATATCCTCCGTCGAATACGCGGCGAAGGCGCGTGTCGCATGGAATCAGGCCAAGCGGCAGATTGCGCAATGGCGTGAACAGGGGCTTGATTTGGTCTCCGTGTTCGACAATCGGTTTCCGTTCCGGTTGCGTTCGGTCGTGGATGTGCCGCCGTTCCTATTCGCCAAGGGAACCCTGCTGGCGGATGATCCGGGCGTCGGTGTTGTCGGTTCGCGTAAGTGTTCTCCGGACGGCGCCCGGTTCGCCTGCGACACGGCCCGCATGCTATGTGAACGCGGGTTGACGGTGGTTGCGGGACTGGCCGAAGGCATCGATTCGTATGCACACCGCACGGCATTGGAATTAGGCGGGCGAACGGTGGCGTTCATCGGCACCGGTATCAACCGCTGCTATCCGCCGTTTAACCGCGAACTACAACGGAGCATCGAACAGCGGGGACTGATATTGTCCCAATTCTGGCCCGACAGTCCGCCGACCAAACAGGCGTTCCCCATGCGCAACGCCTTGATATCCAGCTATAGTCTAGCCACCGTGATCGTAGAGGCGTCAGAACATTCCGGCACCCGTATCCTCGCCAGTCAGGCGCAACGGCAGGGACGCCCGCTGATTTTCCGCGACACCGTATTGGAGAACACCGCATGGGCGCGCGAGTGATTTACCTCGCCCTGAAGGGCGAGGCTTCCAGGATTGGTTCCTTGTCCTTGTTCTGATAGTTTGGGCGATGCTTTTTCGGGGATGTGACGGGAAATGGTCCGCGATGGGATTCCTTTCGTCTTGCGGCGAATGGATTGGTACTGCTCCCATCGTTCGGCATCGTTGGATGCTTCCCGTTCCGGTATGTCTTCTCGACGTTCCGGCCCGACCCTGCTAATCACACAGGGGCTTGTTCAATTATGGTGTTGATTTTTCTCTTGGACCTTTATTCGTTCGGCTGGTCGTGGTCCGTGAGAATTGTCCTGTCGACCGGCTGGTGGAGTGTTCAGATCGAACCGTATGGTCCGACCGGGATGCTCCGATCCTGATATAGTTCCTGACGGGTGAGTGGACGCCATGAGAGGATGATCATGTTCCCTGCGGCGTGTGGGTCGCGTCGTGCCGTGTAGTCACAGTAGGCGCACCGGTAGGTTTCCCTGCCAGGCGGATGCTTGGTGCGGCGGCCGCAACGGGGACACCATGCGGTGGTCGGCTGCCATTGGTCCAGCATGATCGTATGCTCGTCCTGTTTGAATTTCGCGTACAGGCGGCCGAGGATGCCGTGCTGGATCTTCCGGGAACCACGGGCCTGCGATGTCTTGCGCTTCCATTTGCTGATCTGTTCGTCCTGCACGTACAGGGTCGCGGCTTTCGCATGCAGGTCGTGGAACGCCTGGTCGGCCAGGGCTTTCCGTTGCCGGGCTTCCTTCAGGTATTCGAGTCGGAGCACATGCAGCGCGTCCCACCAGCCCGACGAGTATTTGCTGCGCCGGGCGAATTGGCGGGCGGCTTTCTTCAACCGTAGTGATTCAGGTACGTATTCGTTGACCGTTTCCCCGTTGCTGAGCGTGAGCTGATCCGTCTGTCCGGCGTCTATCCCCAGTTTGGAACCGTCCGCCGGCGTGTGGTGGAGGATCGATTCGCGTGCGTTGCGTCTGGCCTCGTACTGGTCGGTGTCCTCGTATGTGGTGACTGCGAGGTAATACCCGTCCTCCCTGTGCAGGAGTTTCGCGTTCGCGTATTCGACCGGCTTGTTCTCGAAGCCCAGGAGCGCGTCCAACCGGACGGTCAGGGAACGGTCCGTATCATGGTCTGGGTTCAGACGGGATGCGCCTTCCAGATGGAGTTTCCCGGGAACATTCTGGATGCGGACCGTGTCGGGCCCTGCGAACCGGTAGGTCTTGCCGAACTGTTTCAACGGGATCTCCGCGACTTCCTTGCGGTATTTGAGTCGGCCGAGTTTCGGGGGTTTGCGCCCCTCTTTGATCGCCTTGTCCCGTTTCGCCTTCATCGCATGGATCGCGTCCTTGCATTCCTGCAATAAGCCCTGTTCCATCTGCCGGCTCAACGCGATGATCGGACGATCCTCCAGAATCCACTCGTCCCGCTCGTCCTTGCAGCGCACCGGGACCGTGTTGCCCTTGATCTCATACTGGAACAGGTCGTCGGACGCGATGATGGAGTTCACGAACCATTTCGCCTCCAGGAACATGCGACGCAAAGCCTCGCGCTGCGTGGCGGAGAGTTTCGACTGGTCGATCTTGCAGGTGACCACCCGGCAGGATTGGGTTTGGCGACGTTCCTTGGTCGCCTTCCTTGAAGCCTTGATCTTGTTGTTTCGCGCCTTGACGTCAAGCATTCGCGTCCGCCTCCTTTCCTGTGTTGGAATGATCCGATATGGTCGGGCTCCCCTTGCCCTTAGCTCCTATTATACTTGGTCTCATGGATAAAAACAATGAGATACGCAAAGGAAGGCACTGCCTTTATGACCTCAAAGCACATTTGGTCTTCGTCACCAAATACCGGTACAACGTGTTCACCGACGAGCATCTGAAACGCATGGAGAAGATCATGCGCGACGTATGCTCGGACTTCGGTTGCGAACTCGTGGAATTCAACGGCGAAACCGACCACGTGCACCTCATCGTCTCATACCCGCCCACGACACAACTCTCCACACTCATCAACAGCCTCAAAGGCGTCTCCAGCAGACTCCTACGCAAGGAATACCCGGACCTACGAAAAAGATACTGGAACAACACAAAACTCTGGAGCCCCAGCTACTACGCCGGATCATACGGCGGAACAACCACAGAACAAATCAAACAATACGCGCAAAACCAAAACAGACCCCACTAACCCCGCCCTGAAGGGCGGAGCCATCTCCAACAAGGTATCAAACCTCGTGGTTCGAGCGCCGCAGCTTTTCAACCGTAGCTTCGAGGAGAACAACAAGCTGACCGCCGAATGGGCTTGCGAGATTCAGGAACGGCTGGAGGGCTCCGATCTGGAACGGCAGGCGCTCGATGCGGTATTGGCGAAGCACGGCCTGACCGCCGCCGACATGGAAGCGAAGAACTATCACAACCGGTAACAACCGCTGATGCAGGACGTTCCACCTTCACGGTGACGTCCTGCATTTTTATGCCGAAAAAAACCAGAAGGATAATTGACTCCAGTAGTCCGTTCGGCGTGTCGGAACCGGGTTTGTCCGGTTACTTAGGGCGTAAGGGAAAATCCCTTACCGGCGAGTCCACCGCCGCAGAACCTAAAAGGAGAAGATCATGATCAACCAAGCCTACAAGCACTATCTGCTGGAAGCTGTCAAGGAGAACGTGCGCAGCAAGCATAACCGTGAAATCATTACCCGTTTCATCGAGCAACTCGACAGCGAGCGTGGCTCGTCCGAGCCGAGCGTGTTCGCGTATGGTGCCGCCAGTGGCGCGCATGTGGTGACTGTTCGTACGGCGCGTCAGGTTGCCGACCAGGGTTCGCAGTTCGAAGGGTTGGCCGACGATCAGCTGGACAGTATCGCCGAGGATTGGGCGTGGAACCTGCGCTCCGGGTTGGAGGATTCACCGTTGGATGCGAAGGCGTTCGCCGACGCGACTGCATACAACGGTTACGGCGAGACTGAGGAGTTCTAGTCTCGGCTAAACGGTGAGGGGCGGTTCTCCGGGCCACTCCTCACCCCGTCTTCCTCGTTTCCGTAGTCCAATGGTGGCTGGTTGCATTCCTTGCGTAGTAGCATGACGTCGCGTACAGCCTGCCGGTAGTTCAGGTAATACCCGTATGGCAGGTTCGTAAGCATGAACCAGTATCCGTCGTCGGTTTCAACGATGATCCGATATTTCACCGCCCGGACCACGGGTCCATTGTCGGGCTTGTATCGGTGGGCTACGACGGTGGCGGTCAGCCAGCCGAGCAATGGGTCTGGGAAGCGGGCCATGCCGACCGGGTTGACGACGATCGTACCGCCATCGACATGGCCTTCCATGTGACGGAGGTAGTTCGCAAGATGCTGGCCCGTTTTCGTCTCCTCGCGATTCGGAATGGATAGGTTATCGCCGCTCCCATGATGATGGGGCCGGCCTTACAGTGAGTCGAAGTATTCCATCAGTTCCTTGACCGAGTGGAAGCTGTGCGCGTATTCGCCTGCCTTGGCCTGTCGGCGCGCTTCGGTGTTCAATTGTTCCTCCGACTCGTCGGCCGGTTCATCGGTGCCCGGATCATCATCTGTCGGCTTATTCATTGCCTATCCTTCCTGCGGATACGGAAAACCGGGCGACGGGAAAACCATCGTCCGGTAGAAAAAAACTGTCAGTCAGTCGACCCATTCCGGGTCGTCGTTGAAATACTTGGCCATGCGCTCGCCGTAATGGTGCATGATCGCGGTGGTGCCCAACACGGTGGACAGGATGAGGAACAGGGTGTTCCAACCGGCTCCGCTGGTGGTCATGAGGTAGAGGCTGAGGGTGGCGAGCAGGGTGAGGGTGAGGTCGAGGATGTTGCGGGCGGTGTTGATGTTCATGGTTCTCTCCGTTTGGTGGCGGGCTCTATATTGTGTGGACAGCTACAGTATATGTCAGGCGAGGAGACGACACGCTAATATTCTGAAAATCCGTACAAGAATCAGCATTGGCCGGAAACGCTCCACAATGGAACCGCCCGGACCACACCGGGCCAACACCGTCAAACCGCGCCATTCCAACGCCCTCAGACGGCGATCTCTCTTGCAAGGAGCATCATGACACCAAGAAAAACGTTGCGGGGGGGGGGCTTGGAAAACAAGCCCGCCGGTCCGCCGAAACCAAGCAGACAGCGAGCGCTCGCCGACTGCCCTACCTGTTAACTTCGCTGGCCCTGACGTTGGCGTTCTTCGGCATATCCGCGCCGCCGGCGTCCGCCGAGCCGTGCGACGCTTCGACCAACTGCGAGGTGAACTACACGCTGTGCGACGGCGCCTACAGTAGTGGGGGCTGTCCGAGTAAATACGGATACCGGTGGAGTTGCTACACCGAGCTGACCGCGTGGAGTGCGGGTGGTACGTCCGGGTCCGGTGCCAAGAACTACGGGCGTAGGGTCTGTACCTCATACTCCATCATGGATACCTATACGGCCCGGCTTGAATTCAACGCCAACACCAAGGACACGGTGGGGAACATGCCCTCAGATATGAGTTATTCGGTGCGTGACGTGAGTGCTTCGGCGGCTGGCTCGCACTACTTCACGATTCCCTCCAACAGGCCGACCCGTGCCGGGTATGCGTTCAAGGGATGGGCGACGACATCCAAGGGCGGGGTGGAATATTCACCCAATGACGGCATTTCGGTCAGATACGACCGCACCGTGACCCTGTACGCCGTATGGTCTGAGGACAACCCGCCGACCATCGAAGGCGCCACGGACAAGACCATACCGTTCGGATCCAAATTCGACCCCGCTGCCGGAGTGAAGGCGACGGACAAGGAGGACGGGGACATCACCTCCAGGATGACGGTTATCGGCAAGGTCAACACCGGCACGGCCGGCAAATACATGTTGACCTACGTGGTTCAGGATTCCGCCGGCCATACCGTCTCGGTCAAGCGGGTGATCACCGTCAAACCGGAGGATAGGAAGCCGACCATCAATGGTGCGGATGATAAGACGATTCTCACCGGTACCGCGTTCGATCCGAAGAAGGGCGTGACCGCCACCGACCCGGAGGACGGGGATATCACGTCGAGGCTCAAGATCACCGGCAGTGTGAAGACGGATAAGCCCGGCAAATACACGCTCACCTACACTGTCACCGATTCGGGCGGCAACACCGTGACCGTCACGCGAGTGATCACCGTGCTGGCCGGTGCGAGCAAAATGCCGTCGACCGGCTCCAACACCTACGTGATACCGCGCCTGGTCGCATTGGGCGCATTGACCGTATCCACCTGCATCGCGGCGTTCGCCAAACTGCACGCTTCCGTCAGATAACCCGCCTGCAAGTCATGTGACAACAGGGAAGCCACGTGTTCTCTCGGAACACGGGGCTTCCCTGTTGTCACATCCGAACTAACCCTTACGCCAGAATGTGCCATCCAGTTGGACTGGTGGCACCGGGTTCTGTTCCCGTACCAGTTCGATGAGCCGGTTCACCTCGGCTTTCGGGAGCTCCACCCAGTCGTTGGTGCCTTCCGCGGAGGCGACGGCGTATGGGATGCAGCCGAGTGGAATGCGTTTCAGTGCGTCCTTGTACAGCCATTCATGTGCCGGGTCCAAGCCGAGTTTCCTCTGCTGTCGGATGTACGGGGCGTCGTCCCATGGTCGGGTGACGGTCAGTTCGAACCTGTGGCGGGCGTCCAGGTCGATGCCCCACATCTCGGACTTCTCCTCGCTGCAACCGCCTTCCCGGTTGGTGAAGGCGTTGACGCATTTGACGGGGAGGCGGCGGCGGTGGCGCACATGTCGAGAAGCCTGGTCTTTGCTATTAGTTGTCAAACGCATAGCTTTTTATGGTCTTTCGTGTTATAATAGTGGGTATGAAGTTATCCGAATACGCGCGTAGGCATGACATCAAGTACCGTGCCGCATGGGAGCGTTTCCGCAAGGGGCGTATCCCCGGCGCGTACCGTGACGAGATCGGCACGATCATCGTCCCCGACGAGCCAGAGGGCGTGAACCTCAACAACGCGGCCATATACGCTCGCGTATCCGATCCGGGGAAACGGTTAGACCAGCTGCCCGCCCAGCAGAAGCGCATGGAGGATTGGGCCATCGCCAACGGGTATCGGATCGTCGCGTCGGTCGGAGAGGTCGCGTCCGGCGTGAACGACCGGCGTCGCCGTCTGTCTGCCCTGTTGAAGCGGGATGATTGGGGTACGCTGATCGTGGAGCACAAGGATCGGTTGACCCGGTTCGGTTTCAACTGGTTCCTCCTTTTCATCGAACAGCAGGGGCGTCGGATCATCGTGGTGAACGAGGCTTCGGATGACCGTTCGGATCTCATGCAGGACCTGGCGGCCGTACGCAAACTGACAGGCATCGACCCCGTGAGGGAGGTGGACGCGGATGCCAGCGAAAACTGACATGGCGTACACCGCCTACGAGACCGATATGCCGATAAACCAGGGCAAGGCCGAGAAAATCAAGGCCATGCTCCCCCTGTGGCAGGTCGGCATGAAACGAACCATGTGCATCCTCTCCCACACCCTGCTCACGGAAGGCAAACTGCCCCGCTGGACCGACACGAAAGAGTGGGACGACCGCCTGTCGCAACGCCAATGGAATTCCGTGACCCGCCAAGCCAAGGGCATGATGGACTCGTGGATGGGCTTGAGACAGAACGACTTCAAACGCATCGTCTCCCACAGCAAGCTCGACACGGAAACCCGCCACCGGTTGTACAAGATCAACAAACGGCGCGCATGGTGGGAGCCCGTGGACGACGAGGACCACAAGCTCGCCCGCAGGATCATCAAACACCTGCGCAAACGCATCCCATTCCCCGATCCGGCCAGATGCAGGACGATGGTCATGGACGGCAAGATCGCCGAAATCCAACCATCCCATATGGGCGGCGTCTACTATTACTGGGCGCGCGTCAGCACGCTCGAGAAGAACAAGCCCCTGTACGCGCCGCTGGCTATCCACTCCAACCTCGAACAGCATCTGAACCCGGATGATCCGGAGAACCTGTGCAACCAACTGCAGGTCAGAGTCAACGAGGACGGCACGCTCACCACGCACCTGATGACCGCACGCCCGAAAGCCGCGCCACGTGAAACCGGGAGCATACTCGGCCTGGACTGGGGGATGAAAAGCCTGTTCGCCACCAGCGACGGACGCCTCTACGGTTTAAGCCTGTTCGCATGGCTGAAAGCCCGCGACAACGAGCTCACGAACCTCACGCGGGAACTCGGCCACGCGCGCATCCCGTACAAGCGGTCCAGACGATACCGGAACCTCAACCGTCGCATACGCGAACACGTGACCAACGAAGTCAACCGCGTCCTCAACCTGATCGCCGACCAGCAGGTACGCGAACTCGTCGTCGAAGACCTCGACTTCCGCCACGGCGGACTCAGCAAACCATTGAATCGGATCGTCACCAGAGCCGGACGGCACGCCGTCCGCATGAAACTCGACCGCCTCAACCAGATCCGAGGCGTCACCATCATCCGCATCAACCCCGCATACACCAGCCAGGAATGCCCCCGATGCGGATACACGAGCCCCAAGAACAGACCCGACCAAGCACACTTCCACTGCCAATGCTGTGGACACACCAACAACGCCGACATCGTCGCCGCCAACAACATCAAGGCGAGACGTTCCCGCCCCGAATACTGGCGATGGATCGGCAAACAAAACATCCTGGACCGACTCCGCAAGGAGCATGCCCAGCGATGCCCGGACAGGATCCACTGCCCGGATCACGCCGAACGGAGTACGGCTCTTCCACGCCAGCGCAACAGCCAGGGGCGACTGACACGGGGATACAAGAAAGTAGCGTAGGGATAAACAACTGCGCACAATCATACTCCTGCACGTAGATGTTGCCAGCACCGTCATCCGGGGGAACATAAGTGCCGGAATCATCCGTCACCGCATCCCCGGTCGTGCAGCCGGCGAGCGTCAACGGGATCACGCACAGGAGCGTGACCGTGGCAAGCCGTCTTCGCATATCAGTCGCCAAGGTTAACCTCCGGAACACTGTCCGTGTCGGCCGGCGCCTGATACTGGGGAGCTTCTCGAAGCCGAACACGCCGGCCACGAGGTTCGCCGGGAACGAAGTCACCTTCCGATCATACGAGTTCACCGCGTCGATGTACCGTTTGCGTTCCACGCTGATACGATTCTCACTACCCTCCAACTAGGTCATCAACGCCTTGATGTTCTGGTTCGAGCTCAAGGTCGGATAGTTCTCATGGATCGCGTTCACCAGGATCGACGTCTGCTCGCCGAGCTTCTGGTCGGCGGCCAGCTTCCCGTTCGCATCAGACGCGCTCGCATACGCCTTGCGCGCGTCGGCGATCGCCGAGAACACCTTCTCCTCGTGCTTCATGCTGCCTTTGACCGCATTGGTGAGGTTCGGTATGAGGTCGTGCCGGCGTTGCATGACGTTCTCGACTTGGCTCCATTTCGCGTCAACGTCCAAGCGGGCGGAGTTCAGGGAATTGTAGAGGCCACCGAATACGGCGGCGAGGATGCTGATCACGGCCGCTACGGCGGCCAACGGTTTCCAATGTTTATTCATACCCGGGAGCGTATTGGTTTCCGACGTGATGGCCGGCGTCCGGACGAATCGCCCCCCTCATGGCTTCCGGGCGTCGGGAATCGTTGGAATCATTGGAAGTTACAATATTTTTATCTATGTTGTAATTGGAATGTAACTTAGACAAAAAGACTGTAACTTGGTGGTTCCATCCAATAGGGGGTGCTTTCCGATGGTCGATCCGACCGGATACCTGACCGGAATATACGGCCGTGACGTCGCAGTGTCACCGGTGCGGGATATGAGGAGACGACTGCCTCTGTACCTGTCCTCCCGACGCCGATTCCGCACGATGAGCCTCTACGGCGTCAGGTTCCTGATCGTGGAGGAATCCATCATACGGTTCAACGCCAAGGAACTGCATCGCGATGCGAGACAACTGGAGGAATACACCGGGCTGCCGGTCGTATACCTGTTCCCATCCACGACCGCATACCAGCGTCGCACGATGCTCGAAAAGAACATCCCCTTCATCATCGACGGCAGGCAGATCAACATCCCCCGACTCGCCTCAAGCCTCACCAGACTCCCGGAAACCCCCGAAAAGGAATCCGAACTGCTCTCACCAATGGAACAGCAGACATGGCTCTACCTGCTCTACCACGGCCAACCCATCCAACAATCCGCGCTCGCCGAACGACTTGACGTGCCACCCGGATACATCAGCCGAACCGCCAGCCGACTCGAAAACCTCAGACTTATCACCCGCACCAGGCAGGGACACAACGCCTATCTCGAACCCAACACCAGCGGTATGACACGAATCCAACTCCTCAAATACTACTGGGACATACTGCGACCGCCCATCCTCCGCGCGGACATCCTGACCGGACCCATAACACCGCCCATGATCACCGCGGGCGAAACCGCGCTCGCCGAACGCACCATGCTCGCCAATCCTCCGCGCCGCACCTATGCGGCTCCTCGGGGCTGGTACAAAACCCACCGGGACGATTATGTCCGATACCGGGAGCAGGACCAGCTCGTACCTGCTACCGCGTTCGTACTTGAGACATGGCGATACGACCCCCATCCGCTCGCCAACGCATGCGGACAACCCGGCTTGGCCGACCCCATATCCGTGGCGCTCTGTTTCAATGGGCACCCCGACGAACGCATCCAGCAATCCGTCGAACGCATAATCGAAGACCTCACCGACCGGTGGAAGGAACGGTAATGGGCGTAGGATTCGTTATTCGTGGAGTCCTTTGGAAATCCCTTTCCGGGATGGTGTGAACCGTTGTGCCGTAAGGTTTCCCGACATTTAAGTTACAATGGAATTACTATGTTACAATGGTATTGTAACTTAAGAATATGATTGTAACTTAGATTGTTCGGGAGAGTGTGTGATGGATACCGGGAAGACCGTCGAATACCTCGAACGCGAGTTGAAGGTGCCGGTCGAGCAGGAGAACGGCGGGCGTGTCCTGACGGGGATTCCGATGTTCCTCAAGATCCGAGGCCCGGTCCCGGTCACCGTCGGCGGCTACAAGCTCGTGTTCGCCAAGGGAATGAACGGACGGTTCGACATCGAGAAGCTGAAGCGCGACGCGGGGCAGCTGACCAGACGCACGGGCCGTCCCGTGGTCTTCGATTTCGAGAAGGTGTCCACCTACCAGCGCCGGACGCTTTCCGAGCAGGACGTGCCGTTCGTGGTGGCGGGCCGGGAGTTCAGGCTCCCGTTCATGGGCGTCGTCTACGCGGACAACCCGTTGGACGCGCCCGACGACATCGAACGACTCACGCCGAACGAACAGCTGGTGTTCCTGTACCTGCTGTACACGAACCGCACCATGCAGCAGCAGGAGCTTGCGGATACCTTGGGGGTTCCGGCCGGGTACGTCAGCCGCGGCGCGAAACGGCTGGAACTGCTGGGGCTCGTGACACGATCCACTAAAGGCCATCGCGCCTACCTCAAGGCGAATGTGGGTGAGGGGACGCGGGCCGGTCTGCTCGACAAGGCGTGGCCCATGCTGCGCACCCCGATAATGCGGACCGACGTCGCGGTCTTCGACGGGAAGCCCGATGAGGGGCTCCACCTGGCGGGGGAGAGCGCCCTGTCGGAGCGCACCATGCTCGGCGAACCCTACATGGCGAGCTATGCCACGAACCGCGCATGGGTCAAGGCCAACCGTCAGCGGCTGACGTTCTACCGGAAGGACTACCAGATACCACCGGGCACGGCGTTCAACCTGGAGACATGGGGCTACGATCCCGAGCCACTCATCAGGGTCTACGGGCGGGACGGCATGGCCGACCCCCTGTCGGTGATGCTCTCGCTGAGGGACCATCCCGACGAGCGCATACAACAGGCCATCGAAACGAACCTTGACGACATCAGGGAGGAATGGGACACGAATTGACTAACGGACTGGAACACCTCGCGCAGGCATTGGAAGGATACGGGGACTCGTACGTCATCATCGGCGGCACCGCCTGCTCGCTCGTGCTGGACGAACAGAAGCTTCGGTTCAGGGAGACCAAGGACCTCGATATGGTCGTACGCTACGAGCAACGGCTCCGTGAATTCAGCCGCATCCTCTGGAAGTACATCGGGGAGGGCCATTACGCCTCCATGGAGCAGAGCAGCGGCCGCCCGCACTTCTACCGGTTCGCAAAACCGGCCACACCGGGTTACCCGAAGATGATAGAACTGTTCTCACCACACCCGGACTACCCCATACGCCCCGACTCGGCCATCGCACCATTGCATATCTCGGACGACATCTCCAGCCTGTCCGCGATCGTCCTGGATGAGGATTACTACCGGCTCATCCAGCAGAGAAGAGAGACCGTGGACGGGTTGAGCGTCCTCAAGCCCGAATACCTCGTCCCCCTCAAAGCCAAGGCCTGGCTCGACCTGACCGAACGCAAGACCATGGAACTCGCCGGCGACGGCCCGCACGTGGACGGCAAGAACATCACCAAGCACCGCAACGACATCTTCCGTCTCGCTCCCGCCATCGAAGACGATACGCGGATCGACATCGGCGAGCGCCCACGCGAGGACATGAGACGGTTCATCGAAGCCATGCGGGGCGTCGACATGCCATTAAAGCAGCTCGGCGTGGACATGTCCCAGGGGCAGGTGCTCGAATTGTTCTCCGCCATATACCTGTGACCGACTGCTCCCATGTGGCTGCGGAGTGGTTCCTTGCACACGTCTCCGCAAAACCCGTCCCCATCCCCCGAACCGGACAGGGAAAAGACGGCGCCGGCCATCATGGCCGGCGCCAATCCCGTCAGTCGCAATGGTCTTCCATGTAACCTTGCACGTAGTCTTCGGGTTCCATGAGCATTGCGGACCCCATGCCGGGGCTCATGGTGATTGAGCATGATGCGCGGCCGCTGGTCGGCTGGAATACGCGGATGCGCTTGCGGGGAATGGGCTGGCCGCAGAAGTGGTCGTCGCCGGTTAGTTGGGGGCGAGCATAGCAGCCGCCGGGATAATTGGGATCACCGTCGATGAGGGTGTTGATCTGGCGGATGGTGCAGGTCTTGCCGGAGGGACTTACGGAGACGACCTCGTAGAAGTCGTTGTTGATGGTGTCATAGCCCCAACGGCAGTGGAAGACATCTCCCACGTGAACCCAGCCGGTCGGGTCGATGCCTGTGAATGGCTTGCGACGGGATTCCTCTCCCACGACGCGCACATGCTCGTAACGGCAGGTGAGACCGACACCGGCCCATGTGTGATTGAGCCAGTGCTCGACGCCGCGGCGTGTAGCCCATTCCTTGTCGATGGCTTTGATCCATTCGCCGGTCTTGGTCTTGTATTCGACGGTAAGCATGTTCTCTTCTCCTTAGTGGCTTGTGCGCTCTATCTATTCTGTGTGGACAATTACAGTATACGATTTAGGGGATTGAGACACGACGAAACGTTACGGGGGTAAGCATATTCGCGTTCGAAAAAAAGACAGCGAGCGCAGGACATGACGGGGCGAGTGTGATTCAGTAGACCGGCAATGCGGTCTTGGGTTCCACCAACTGGCCCGCCGGCTGGAGGCTGGCGCATTCGGCGATGTCGTCGCCCAGTTCGCGGGCGGCGCGTATGGTGATCGTGCCGTTCGCGCGGAAGTCGCCGATGGTCATGTGGTGGATCAGGTTCCGGGGTACGTGGTAGAGGCCCATGCTCCTGTCCGATCGTTCGAACCCGTAGATCATGGCCGCGCTCATCGGGTTCCATTCGCCGACGCCGAGACGCAGGCGTCCCTTCGAGTCCCTGTAGGAGCGGATGCGTGCCGCGACGTTGATCATGTCGCCGATATGGAGTTTCTCGTCGTGGAGCGTGTTAAGGAACCGGTCGTCCGGGTTCGCATAATCGAATCCGGAGCGCATGTCACGGATCATCAGCCACAGGTGCGAGTCGATCGGCTGCTGGTATGTGAAGTCGAAGTTGCGGGAGACCATGGGGGACATGAGACAGATCCGGGTGATGATCCCGTCATGCTCGTGGTAGTCGCAGACCGTTCCTATCACGTAGGTGCACAACGCGCCCGTACGGTCCGCATACCGGTTGTCCTCGATCATCCGGAGACGCTGGCTGTACGGTGTCCTGCACGCATACCGCTCGTACATGGCCCGGTATTCCATCTGCAGTGTCGTCACGTCGTCGCTGTCTCGGATACGCCATTCCCGGGTCACGAGCGGCAGTCCCTTGGAATAGTCGGTCCCATGTTCTTTGGAGTAGACCATACGGACGCCGGCCTTGCTCGTGAGCTGCAGATCGACGCCCCTGTATATGGGAGCCTTCTCCAAGGGCTTGTCGGCGAGACCGAGGATCGTGCCGGCGCTCATGCCGGCGAGCGGCCATGACGGGCTGATGGTTCCCGTCGTGTTCACTGGAATCGTCTTACGGTATACGGTGTTCATGCTGTGCTTCTCTCTGTTCTGCCGGACGGCCGGCATATATTGTGTGGACGATTACAGAATATATTCAATATGGTTGCGACATGCCGAAGCCCGGCAAAGAGAAAAGAAGAACACAGCCAATATATGCTAAGCGGACACGACACGAACACGATGGAAGAGAATCGGCATGGAGAAACCATCAACCAACCGGGACAAAGAAACCGGCAAACACCGAAACGTGAGCGACTTCCGCAGTCTGGAGGAGTACCGACAATACGAGTACCTACGCCGGATACTTGATGACTATCCACTCGACCTGATCCGTCGCAAAGGACTGGAACGGATACCCCGCATCAGAACGAAAGTCAACGGCGACTATTACCAGCGGCTTGTCAATGATTGGGAGAGCGCGTTGACCACCGACAGTCGGGAACCACTGGACCGTATCGCAGATGACATAACCCAATACGGTATCGACATGCGGCAGATCACACCACTGTACGGAATAATGAACGCACAAGAGATACGACAACTAGTAACGGACACCCGCACCACATGGAACACACGACAATCAAACCAGTAAGATTGCGGACACGGGCGGCACGGTAGCCATCACAACAGGACGGCGATACGAATCGCAATCCTGCAGGAACCGAGAAGGATGGCTGTAGCCTACCGGTCAGGCCAAGCCGTTGAAAAACACGGAGACCGAACTTGCCCTATCAACCTCGGTTGGTACGGAACGCCGCACTATCTTCCATGGTGAGGACGATACGACTTTTAGGTATTGTCCTCACCGTATTTCGTATATAGGCGCTCGCAGGGTGCTCACGGCCATTCATTCCGCGAACAGCATGCATCATCCGGTCTTTTCGGAACACGAAACGACCTGCAAACAAAATGGTGGGACACCAACCGTCGAAACGGAAGGTATCCCACCAGTCCACAACAGCCAGCATGGGAGAAGAAAGGAAAAACCATGCGCCGTTCCTGACCAACCCCGACAGTGGAATCAATCAGAACCGACAATAATATTCTACCCGTTGACTTCCGAAGTCATATCCTCGCCGATGAACGTTTCCAAACCATCCGCAAGCATCCGCAAATGACGCGCGAGATTATGACGTGAACGCATGTCGAAACCATTATTCACACGCACCTCACCCAAATCACCTTTACCACAGATCGCAGTACACACGATTTCGGAATGACCCGAATGCAACAAGCCGACAACCACAGTCGGAATCACATCATACTCGGGGAGATATTCGTCCCCGATTTCAAGACTCTCCACTAGTACGCTCCTCACCAACCAATTCAAACCCACAAGTCTTCAAACCATCCGCCGTCACCAACGAACGCGAACGAACCACCGTCGTCAAACACTCCGCCACATAAATATTCGAACCACGCAACGGGTCAACCGGCAAAAACACATCACTAGAATCCGCACCATATTCATCACCGGAAACCACACGACCAGTAATACGCAACAACGCACCAGAACGATTCCGATACAACTCACCAACCGCAACCAACAACAACCACCCCTTAATCAAACAACAACAGCGCTCGCCGACTGTTCTTGCAGGTCGGCTAAATCCTTGAAGGCAAGTTCGGCGGCCTGTTCGCCAATCGTCGCATCATGATCGGTTATCAATCGGTCGAATACTTCCAAGGCGTGACTCTTGCCGCCACCGTAGGTGTCGATATATCCGGTGACGAAGATACGACGCAATTCACTCAGAGAATCCATTACTTACCGTCCTTCCGATACGGGTTCGGTTGATCGTAGGATTCCTTTGCCGCGTCCCACGCTTTTTCCATCATCCGACGATCGTGTTCCTCAATCCAACGATGGAACTGGTTGATGAACCGTAGTCTGTACCAGACGGGATTATTCCCATCCATGAATTCCGCCAAGGGAAGTCGGCCACTCATCATGGACACGTACGCTTCGAGAATATCGTGATCCTCGGGCACATAAGCGCTGTCGGACAACGGGTCAAGCCTGGTTTGCATCGTTGTTTCGCTCATTCTGTTCCTTTGTTCTTCAATTGTTCGATACTGCGATTCAACTGGTCTCGCAGGTTCTCAATGTCGCGGATCACTTCACCGGTCGGTGTCATCGAAGCCAGATCGGCTTCGAATTCGTTGAACGTTTGTTCCGATGGGATACTCCATTGGGGCATGAAGAACCCGTGGTCGTTCAGGATCTTCGCCAACCGTTTGTACGCTTCGGCCTTTTCTTGCAACTCCTGCTGGTATTTCGGTTCGACCTGGTGTTCCAACTGTTGCAACCGTCGCGCCATTTTCGACCCTAATGTTTGGCCGATGTTCTTCATCGTCGTCTTTTGGTCGACATAGTCCTGTGCGGACTTGAAATGGCCCCAACGGTTGGTCGCACTGTTGAATTTCACGTCCTGCGTCAGTGCTTTCAACAGTTTCTTCGTGATCTGGCTCGTATCCGTGCCGGGAGCATCGTATTCCGGCTTACGCCGATATTTCACCTCATGCGTTTTCGGTTCATACCACATAAGTCCGATACCATCCGGAACCTCACTGCGGTCAATCATCTTGCGCGGACACACCAACGTCAATGTGTCACAATATTTCCGGTACAGCGTGTACTTACTGTCACGCAGGAAATCGGAACGGCTGATCTTCACCTCGAACCCGTGAATCCACATGTTGCCGTATGACCATTCCAATGCGACGCCATCCAAACGGAGTTCGCCGACCGGATCGGTCACACTGATTTCAGGCCAATACCCGTTACCGGTACGCCGGTATCTGTCCATTAATGCGACGCCGATATCGAACGCCGTCACCTTGCGTACCGGTTGTTCCGGTATCAGCGTCGCATCATCAACCATTGTTTTCACGGTCATGCGCCGAACGTCTCCGGAGTCTGCGGAATACCCAACGTGCGTAGATCATCATCGGTCAACGCGGAAATGCAATCCACGCCCATACCGTTCGGCATGCCGGATTCGAAACGCGGGTTACCGGCCGCGTCACTGATGTCACCGAACATGCGACAGAACAGGAGCGTCTGCAAACGAGTCTGCTCCGCCAACGCATAAGTGGCCGCGGCCTGCATGTATGCGGCCCGCTCCTGTTTCTTATCCATGCATGTGGCGACTGCGCGCAGGCAATCCTGTTCACGTTGCGTGTAGACGCTCAACGCTCCGAATCCTCCTCATCTTCGATGTCGTACAGGTCGTCGTCATCGGGATCATCGAACTCGTCGTCGGATTCGTCGCTTTCGACATCATCCAGCAGTGCGCGCAACGCTTCGTCCAGCTTATCGAGTCTCGCCTCGATTTCACCGGCCTTCGTGTATGCGTACTCCAGATCCTCTTCCTCGACGACGGTGCTCGTCAGGTTGGCTTGCGCGTTCAACGCTTCGGTCGCGATATCGCCGAATAGGCGTGCGATTTCCAACTGGCGTTCGATGGGATTGTTGATGTTGTCTTCGTAGTCGTTCATCGGCGTGGACCTTTCTGCTTGTGGTTTTCCTTGTTTAGAAATTCCTGTGCTTCCTTGTCGAGGAGTTCGGCCGCATGCTGCACTTCGTACTCTTCGATGTAGTTGTAGAGTTTCCCATCCGTGTTGGTCGGATCGGGGTGTATCAGCGCGATTTCATGGTTTTCGACGAGGACGTGACAGTCCATGCCGGTTTTCGTGGCGAAATATCCGGCGTAGATGAGCGCGCGTGACACGGTGGATAGGTCGGTGTCTTGGATCGTGTTCCCGTATTTGAGTTGTATTCTGCTCACTGTTCCTCGATTCCAACCTGTTCGCTTTCCCGGATCAACGGCAGATAGGACGCATCATGCGCATGCGATTGATGCGGGTGAATGATTGCAACCCGCTTCCAATCCACGAGCACGACGCAGGTTTTATTCACCCGGTTCGCCATGAATCCGGCGGTCAGCAACGCCATTCCCATGTCCTGTTCCCCGGATTCGAACACTTGTCCGTTGATCCGGAACCGTATTTCGTTGCTCATCGGTTGCCCGCATCATTCAATAATGGTCGCAGCCTGTCGGCGATGAGAACAGTCAACTGTTCCGGATTCAAACCATCCGTGTTCACGCGAACGTCGAAATCCATGTAATCGTCCGCCGCGGTTTCGCTGATATGCGTGAACGCATGCAAATCCGGCAGATGATGGTCACGATTCAACAAGCGGCGTGCACGCGCCGCCGAGGAAGCATCCAAACGGACGACGTAACCGCCGAGCTTGTGGATCATGTCGAGTTCGTTCGGATAACGACAGTCGGTAACCATGACCGGTTGTCTCATGTTCTTCCGATACGATTCAGCGAACCTGTCGCACCAGTAGGAATCATCATCCTCACGCTGGTGTTCGCCCCACAGTTGCAGGACGGTGCGCATCGTATTGCTCCGATCATGTGCATCCTTGATTACGCCGGTTTTCACCGGTTTCTTCAACATGTCGATGATGTTCGTCAACACCGGGTCAGACGGGAGTATCGCCATGGCCATCAGATCATCCGCACGGATCACGTGGATGAAACCGTTCACTTCCGCGCGCAACGCATCCGCGAACGCCATATGCTTCACACCCGTATAACCGAGTTCGCGCATGACGCGCGGTGCGAGCGTATCCTTGCCCGCACCCATTTTCCCCGAGAAGCCGATAAGAACGTTCACTGTTCGCCTCGAATCCTGAACCCCATTCCACGTAGGATGTCGCGGCCTTTCGCGGTCGCGGTGATCGTATCCATCACATGATTGCGCTGCAACAAGCCTTCATTGACGAGCGGTGCCGCAATGGTCTTATCCATGCCGGCGTCGACCACGTACCCGTTTTCCGCGATACGCCGCAACAGGTTCACCTGTCGGACACTGAAACGGAAACCGTTCCATTGGACAAGAATCTCACGCACGTTCACTCGCTTGCGGTCATTTCCGTGATCGCCTTGTTCACGGCCTGCGCGCTCTTGATCGCACCGGCCTCGGCGAGATCGTGGAACAGTTTCTCACCTTCCTTGGCGAGCATCGTGACCGTCGTCGCCTTCGACTCCGGCAACGGGTCGATGCTCATTCCCATCAACTGTGGGGAGAGGATCGCGACGGCGCGCGCCGCACCCTTGATGGAATGCTTCGTCTCGCCGAGCGCGATCGCACGCTTGCCTTCGGGGTCGATGCTGGCGAGTGTGTTGACTCGTTTGGTGAAGTTTACCAACCGCATCATGAGGTCGCTGTTCATTGTCTGTTCGTTCTCCTTGTTGTACTCTGTTATCGGCCGCACGTCCTCGTATTGCGGTCGGTTTCGCGACACGCTGGGATTTTTTCTTGCGGTCCGGATTAGGTGTGGACCCAAAAACAAAGATACACTGATTATGTCCACACGAGAAACGCGGTTCGATTCCAGAGTGTCGCAAACGGTAAAACGCGAACGGCCCGAACGGAAACGGAACACGCTCCCCACCAAACAAAACAACGGAGAAACAACAAACATGACCGACAACCTCCTGCCCCCATTCGACTTCGACAAGAATCCAGAAACATCCACGTTCGCCGCGGTCGACAACATCGAGAACACGATCCGCGAATGGGAATCACGCCTGCATGACACGAACCGTGGCGCGTCACGTTGGATGAACCAGAGCACCGTCAACTCGCTGTTGAACGCAATCCGCAACGACGAATCGTTCATGACCGTCGCATTCCTGTCCATCGCGAACCCGAAGCTCACGCACACGCAGTTGATGAGCGCCTATCATGATCCCGCGCAAGGCGTGCGACTGTTCAAACAGATTTTCGGCGGCGGCAACCAGACCGACCCGCAGGTCATGCTCAACATCGACAGTGACCTCGCCGCACTATCCATGCAGGACGATCGCACGAAGAACGGTCGCGTGTTCGCATTGCGCGCGGCCGTCGCATGGTTGTCCAACAACGATGATGCGTTACGCGAATACGCGAACATGGCCGCCTACCTGGATTCCGCTGCCGCAAGCCTGCCGCAGACCGATCCGCGCGTCCCCGCATCCACGGACACGTTGACCGTGGTTATGGGAACGTTGGTCGCGATGCGTGCCCAGTCGAAGCTCGATGACGAGTATGCGCGACAATTCAAGAAGCATTTGGACGAATTGAAGGTTCCGGACCTGCCCGAACCGTCTCAAACGTTGGGCGGCATTGTGAACCGAATGCCGCAGATGCCGAGCGTGCCCACGTATCGTACGCCGCAGATGGATGCGCCGTTGATGGGCGTCCGTATCTGACTTGTGTTTTTCCTAATGCGGGCGCGGCCTCGCATATCAATCATGCTTTATTGGTCGCGCCCGCATTTCTCTTGCTTCCACCGGCGGAAAGCAACCCGGTCCCCATTGATTCACGAACACGGAAGGGAGACATCAGCCGAATGACCATCGGAACAACATTCAATCCGCCTGAAGATCAGCTCGCGTTACTGGAGAAAATGTATCGCGCGTTGGATGAGGCGGCGAACAACATCAAATGCGGGGCGTCGAAACCCGAGCAGGTGAAGATCGGTGTCGCCGCCGTGAAGGCGTGTGCGAAGAGTATGAGTGTGGCGAGTACCACGAGTGCGGAGATCAACAGGCTTCGTCGTTTGGTGGAGCATGGTTGGTTGCGTGAGGCGTGCAATGAGATGCTCGCTGTTTACCCTACGCTTTGGCCGTACATGGAGGGTCAGGATGTGCCGATGGAGGAGAAGAAACGCAAACACCGGCGACGAACCAAGAAACGCAAAACCGTCACCAAACGCAGGAAAACCACGCCACCACCAATCATCCGCAACATGACCGATACGCCAATCATGCATAGAAGAGGAGGACGCTGATGCGCAGACGCCGACGCAGACTCTCAACCTGGGATATCATCCAAAACGATTATCAGGCACAATTTTTCATTCGCGTAGCCCGCGATTTTCCCGGTGAACTCGACGGGGAAATGCGACACCTGGTCTGGTCACAAGCCGCCAAAGAAGAAGAACACATGACCGGACACCAGGCAATACGAATGCCACGAAGCGAGGAATAACCGAACCAATATCACCGTAATCATAAGATTGGATTCCGAATTATTATGTCCCCACGCAAGTGGGGTTGAATCGTACCAGTCGCAGTTCTTGATACGCATCGCGCTCATTCCCCACTTCCGTGGGGTTCATTCGGAATCCAGAGCGCGGACTTATGATTACAGAAAACCTGATGTGGGCCGGACATACAAGTTCCGGCCCACATTTTTTTTATATGGTGACTGGTTGAATTAATCCGGAACTCCAATAATCGGTGGCGATGAATTAACGACGGACGGATATTCCGAGAATAAAGGCACGCCATTCGATTTCATTCCCATAACACAGACGGGTTATCGTATTCCCGATATCGAATCGGCACCTAGATGCAAGGTGAAAAATGACCGTCCCGAAGCAAAGCAATATGAATCCGCCCGCAGGCCGTAGTCTGTCCAAAACGGTCGGATATGTCACCGCCGGCTCATACCCCTTTTTCCTCCCGTACCGTTTGGACGGTGATATGAAAGGGGCGCATCCGAGCGGCCGCACACCGAGATTACTGACCGTGTTCTTTTCGACGCTGATATGCGGCAACGATTCATCCTATGACGCGGATAAAAGAGTATTAAGGTTCCATCGTGGTTTCCGACTGTTGTCGAAAATGTTCGGCACGTTCAATTCGCAGAAGTCGAGGAAGATTCTTGCGGATAATATTCGTCTCATGGCCGATGGTCGTATGGTGTTCCCTGCCAAACCAGATATGAGACTTATCGAGTACTGGCATGATGATGAGTTTCTGTCGGAAATGTGGGTGCGGTTCACTCCGGAATATGTGGGAGCGTTGACTTCGAATCCGCGTGAGATTCCGTTGTCGCCGTGTGTGCATACGGTTGGGCGTCCGTTTGAATTGGATATGCTCGTGTTGGCTGCATTGTATTGTCCGGAGGACCGGCAGTTATTGATGTCCTTCGAGACTTTGAAATCAATCACTCCGGTGACGATATCGTCCCGTCGTGTATTGGAATCGTCGTTCGCGAAGTTGAATGCGTTGCAGGATTATTGGAATTTCCGGTTGTTGAAGGACCGTGTTTCGATTCGGCCGAATATTTTGAATCTGACGGTCGGTAATGCGCTTGTTTTGGATGCGGTCCGTTTGTCTTCCTGACACCCGGCTGATTTGACTATTCGCGGTCTGGTGTCGGATATTTGTTCATGCGTGGTTTCCGTTTCATTTTTTGATTAAAGAACACTCTTTGAGAGAGGTGGCCTCCATTGGCTGACATCAAATGCCCATACTGCAGCAGTAAGAACCTGACCGTCACAGACAACCGTTTCACCTGCCCGGACTGTCACATGACGGAAACGATGCGCTACCTGCAACGCTGGTGGGAGACATCCGACTGCTGCGAATACGAGAAACGAATCTTCGAACCCGGCCTGTATGAGACGACTCCGGAAATGATCGCCTGCCTAATCGAAGACAACGGCATGACCGGCGAACAGGCCGCACAATCCATCGCACGCAACGAAGTATTGAATCTTCGCGCGCGTGACTGGTGGAACCGTCACGTTGCGGAGCATCCGTTGGAAAACGGTCGACTGTTGGAATGGTTGAACCGCGACTAGACCGCAACGGATATTCTTGGAAACGGTTCATGGCGTTTAATCAATACAGTTCCCAATGCGCGTCATGTACTGCGAAACGATTTAGGGGATGGCTCCCGTGCACAGGAACCATCCCCTAAATCATATTTAACTGTGAGAATTACAGGGCGAGCGTGGAAATCACACTCAAATCCACGCCATCCCCCCACTTCGATGCGACGTTCTTCGCATCCTTACGCGGGTCACCCGTGCTGCGACCGAAATCCTTCTCCGGTGCGACGGCGTTGAACAATCCCATCATGCTCTTCGCCAAATCCTTGTCGGCGCTGAACGCCAATGCGAGATTCATCATCAGCACGCTCGTATCATCCGAACCCGTCAGTTCCTTGACCTGCGCGGCGACCTCGTTGACACGCTTCCTGTTCTTCTTCTCGGACAGTTGGGCGAGTAGCGTGGCCGGGTCGGCGGTGCCGGCTCCGAGAATCGTCTTCGCTGCGGCCGCGCCACTCTCCGTGTTGAGTGTGTTGAGGCAGTCGATGAGTTTCTTCGCGGCCCAACGATCGAATGTGGGAACGGTGCCGTTCTTCTTCACGCGGTGACCACGGCCCGACGCGGGAGTTTCGGCCGTCGCGGTTTCGGTTTCCTCATCAGACTCATCATCGTCTTCATCGGATTCGGCTTCGTCCTGTTCGTCGTCGGCGTCTTCGGTTTCGCCGTTATCGTCCTGCTTTTCATCCTCGGTTTCCTCGACAGACTCCTCGGAATCCGATTCAGTTTCAGTTTCGTCCGCGACGTTCTCGCTATCGACGTTCACCGTCTCGTCGTTCTCATACTGGTTCACGTCGTCAACGTTCCCGTCCTGATCATCGAACTGCGGTTCAGCCGGTTCCGCGACCTGCGGTTCCACCGGCTGCGGTTGCGCGGAGTCGTTCCTGAAATTGTTCCATGGAAAATCAGCCATGACCCATTCCCTTCAACAAAGTTTTTCGTGTGTGGTTGCTGGAATTGTTTTCGCAGACCGGTGGCACCGGTTTGTTGCGTCACGGATAGGATAATGGTTCACGCCGCGTACTCAACCGCGCACAAAAAGTTTCCCCCGACGAACATCATCGTATCCGCTTTGCTCGGCGTGTTGAAACTCATAACGACATATACTGATTATGTCCACACAAAGAGAACAGAAAAATAGAACGGAGAGAGAAAATGCTTACCACCGACGAACTCCTCGAAGTACTCGGCGACGACACCGATACGCTCACCACACGCGAGGTCACATTCACCTGCGGCCACACCCGTATCTGCGAGGACATTAGCGCCTGCCAGAAGGATTACTTGGAACGCCATGAACTCTGCCTGGCCTGCAAGCGTATCAGGGATGAAAAGATTATCGACGACCTGTCCAAGCTGTACGGCGACGGTGTACGCAAGGCGTGGGAGAAGCACCTGCCCGCATATTACGAGGACTGAACTTCAGGTGTCCGTTTCGATCATCGTATCGGCGGACACCTTTCCTTATATATAGTTCCCCGTTCCCGCCCGCGCCGGCCGCGCCCGCCCGCGCCGGTGGTTCCCGACAACTTTGCGGAACCCGAAAAAGAAAAACGGCGGACAGTGACCCGACTGATGCTATGCATCACCGGGGCAATGCGGAAACGGTCAAACAAAAACCGAACATGGTTTGCAGTCGAACGAAATCACCATTCCGGGAAAACGAAAAACTGAAAAGAGAGGAAAACAGGAATCGTCCAACTCAAAGTATGAACGAACATCATACTGAAAAGCATCACGCAGTGAAACAAGATTTCGACAAAACGGGAGCCAAGGCGAACCAAGAACAGCCGAACGGAAAAATCAAAGCGAAGCGAAAACCAAGTTCGAAAACCATTACGCTCGATTTCGGAAAACCGAAAACGGCATTCGTGAAACGGAAGAACGACATCGGCAACCTGCCTGCAAGGCGAGGCGAAGATTTCGGAAGAAGTGGAACGAAGAAACTCGAAGAAAATGATAATGATTATCGAAAGATGGTCATAAGCATTCTCGAAGAGAGGAAGCAAGAGGCAGATACGCAAATCTGTCCGCGCAGTCCTTTGCGACGCACCAGCGCACAAAGCGCCGAAACGACATGAAACGGAGTGTAGTGGAACTGATGATGCTCATAAGTGAATATGGATTCCGCTGAAACTAGCGAACGCGGAAATGAAGTGGCATCCAGATTTACTTATGAACATTGTCAGTGAAACGAAACATAGTGCAATTAGTAAGGCGCTGTTTTTTGAAAGTTGGTACCGATTCTAGCTGTAATTGGGCATTTTCCCGTCATTTTTGAAAGCGAGACAAAATGGTTGCACTAATCATAGGGGGAGGGAACCTGCTCGGCCTCATTTCCCAGCGGATTCCAGAGAAGCGGTGGAGGGTGCCCAGCGGTGGTGACATCGACGTACAAGCCAAATTCCTGGCCGACCATCCCGCCCCGCAAGGCAGGGGATACGTGTTCGTGGACCAGCCAGGCAATTGGATGATGGTCTCCCAAGCCGGATGGCGCGTCTACTGGTGCGACGCAAGCCAAGTGCCCGTCGGATGCCTGCCATTGCCGGACCAGATACTCAACCACAGCGTCAACGACCTGACCCAACGGTTCTGGAACCAGAGCATCAACGACAAGCGTCTCGTCGGCGACGTCCTATTGGGCCGTGAGGATCCGATGGGCGTGCTGATCTGCGTGACCAGCATGAGCGGCGGCGTAGGCAAGACCGTCACCAGCCGTCGACTATGCGAACGGGCCGCAGAGATGGGAGTGCCGAGCCTGCTGGTGGACGGCAACATGCTGCAATCATCCCAACGTTCGTTCTTCGACCCGGAACGTCGCATGAACGTGCGCAGCATCGCCGACTGGCGCAAGGGACAGAAGGCGACGATGGGAGCCAACCCGGGCAAGAGGTTCTTCAACGTCGAATACGACATCAGCTTCGCCCCACCCACCGGCGTCACCGTCCCATGGCAACAGTATCTGGATTACGTGGAGGAGGCGCGCAAACGTTGGCAGTTCATCGTCGTGGACCTGGACCGTATCAGTGCGGCGGACCTGGACGATCCGAGCACGGCGGCGGGCGCGCTCATCGTCCCATGGGTGCGGTCCGGTGATCTTGTCCTGTTCAGCGTGAAGGCCGGATTACAGACGCAGGCGGATGCGATGGCCGTGTTCCAGATGCTACCCTCGCACGGGTTGCCGCAGGAGTGCATCGGCATCAAGGACAGTATCCCGGCGGGCATGCCCGACTCGGATTACACGCAATACGATTACAGCGACTACGGGATCTTCTTCGGAGCGGAACGACAGACCACCAAGACAGGTGAACTCATCGCAGCCGGACAATCCAACTGGCCAGACCCGGAACTCGACTGGGTACGTGAGAAGGTGTTGGACTGGGCGTTGCCTGACCGTGGTTTCGATCCGGAACAGTTCGAGCCAAAGCGGAAGAAGAAGGGAGGCCTGTTCGGATGGCTGAAGAAGTGACGAACCCCAGCAGCCCATCGACGGCATCATGGACGGGATGCTTTGACCCGTTGGATGATTACCTTTGGTTCGGTCAATCCGACTGTGATTGGATCAAGCCAATTCAAATGCAGGATTTGATGGCGTCAGGCATCCATGAAGTAGATCGGTACCCTTGGTTTGTGACCGACTTGAAGAAGGCAAGAACCATGGTTCAGGAGAACCGGGAAGCCGTTCTGAGCATCATCGGCGCGCTCATGTCATGGAGGAACGCGACCATCAGCCAATTGCGAGCCGGGTTGGTCAGACATCCAGTACCAGAGTTCACTCGAAGCTCTCCGAACCTGTACGGGGCATTGTCCCGTGTCGGAGCATTGAACATCGGGTTTTCCAAACGCGAATACATGGCCAAAGTGTATGTTCCACAAATCTGGTTGGGCTTGAACGGTATTCGTGGACAGGTAAGTAAGGTCACGAGACTTGCAGCAGGTTTTGGATATCCAACTGATGCCATTATCCGCGCGGGTGTCGGTATACATCAGTATGCGAGACATAACACCTGCGCTTCGCATGTCGGCTTGGCGTTCGCTCATGATGATCGTGTGAAATACGCGGCGGGGGATGGTTGGGCGTTGTTCCGCCGATTGGATGCTCAAGCGACAGGTGAGATGGGCATCCATCTTAACAATGCTCCGGACCTGCTTGGCTTCACCAACCAAGGAGTGGCTGCTGCGATCGAAGTTCAATCAGCATTGACTGATGTGCCGAAGAAGATGAGAGCGTGGGTTGATTTCCTCTCTCATTCGCCGATGAGTCGCCGTGGTATCCTCTGTATCTGGCTGCTCATCCCGAAAGTATCGAAGGGTAAGTTGAACTTCACGAGAATCTTCGAAGAGTCGACGAACCTTCCTGGAATCACGGTGGGGGAGCCGCCGGTTTCGAATCGTATCGGTTGGGCGAACTGGTATGACTGGTTCGACCAACAGGGCAATCCGACCGATAGGCTGGGAACGTTCACCGACCTGATGGGACACGAGCGGAGCATGTTCGACACGGACTGGGGTTTGCTCCCGCAGACTGCGGACTATTCGGAGTTGACCGACTGGGGTTGGAACCTGATGAACCAGAGCATCCTCGATGTGTTCGGCTGGGATACCAGTACTTGGGTGAAACCGGCATTGTACCGTGGCGACTCGTACGGGTTCATCGGAGGTCTCGCGGGGGAAGGCGGTGTCCGGTGAACGACCTGAACGATCTGGATGAAATGGATACTCCCACGACGCCGATACCGGACCTTGGCCCGGACCTGGTAGTGCGACCATCGGTGCGAGCTCTGCAGCGTCGGGCCGAGGAGCATCGCGCCCGCGCCCTGCATCATGTGAGCGAACTATGCGAGCAGGGGCGGCGTGATGAGGTGCTGCGTTGGCTGATCCCGGAGATGATGCGTGACCCGTCGTTGAAGAAGATACGACTTTGGCAGTTGGATGTCGTCATGTTCGGGGTCGGACAGGAGCGCGCGTTCCGCACCATCCGCAAGGCGAAAGCCTTGGCGGGGGACAAGAGCAACATGAAGGTCGGTTGGGCGAACCTGGGTTGGGCGTTGGAATCCCAACAGGATACGATCCGTATGACCTCATGGTTGTGGACGATCATGCTACGCGAGCATCTCGTGGACTTCAGAGTGCCGGACGGTTTCCCCTACGAGTGGATATACAGGACACCACCGGGACTCCAATAGTTTCCGATCGGAACAACCCCATTGCCTGACCGTGGGCAAGACCACGACAATCAGACACGCACATATATAAGAGGAACCCGAATCAGGGAGAGCGCACAAAGAGGACGGCACCCACAGGGAAACCACCAACACCCACACCTATATATAAGGAAAGGAAGGCGGGCACCCAATGGGCAAACCATGCTGGCACTCCACCACCCGCACACTGCAAACCGCAACCGGCGACCAACAACGAACCATGAGCGGCACCGTCAGCGGCCAACTCAAAAACAGCATCCTCCTCCTCGTCAAACACGGCGACCAACCGGTCAAACAATACATATACGGCGACACCGAAAGTCTGAAACGAGCAGGACGCCAAGCAGGCTTCGACGTCAAACCCCTCGACCAGGAACCCGAACTCCCCGACACCGCCAACGAATCAGCACACCCCATCATCCCATGGCGCAGCCGACTCAACCGATTGAGCAACATGGAAAAACTCCGCAGCGACATCATGGAACTCAAACGCAGCGTCGAATCCCTCATGCCCAACGACAGTTGGGTCAGCATCAACCTCCGGGAACACGGCTACTGGGAGGATCAGCGCATCCGCAACTGGGTCGCCAGTGAACACAACACCACCGAAGACGGCGACGACCTCGTCAGCTCCGGCAGCATGTGCGCGCGCATCAGCGTCGGAGCCGCCAGCAAACAGGAGGCCATCAATACCGCCAAAGCCATCGGCGGAGCAGTCAACCCGTTGATGAGCCGCATCAGCGCACACCAATCCCAACCACGCCTCATGGGATGGACAGTCGGCCTCGCCATCACCATCCTCACTCTCATACTGACCACGCTCAGCCCGCTCGACCTATGGATGCTCGCCATCCCCATCGCCATCACCCTCATACTCCTCATGGCGGCGATGATCATCTACGTGGCTACCAACGCAAGCATCTTCGGACAAATGCTCGCCATCGGCATACCCCTGATTGCAATGTTCGCGCTTGCTCTGCTACCGTTGTCTTTGGCGGTCACACTCATCCCAGCAGCATATACGGTCGGCATGTTCATCCGATGGTTGCGACGCAGCAAGTGGGATGACATCTATCAGAAGCCGCGACGTTACCGTGGATTCGAACCGAACAGGAAAGCCGAATCAGCCGATAAGGAAACCCCATTGGGCGGACGCGATGACACCAGGGTCATCGTCGGATATCCAACCCAACGCAGCACGCTCCTACTGCCACCGTTGACGGTCATGGCGTTATGGACTCCGGGCGGTATGGCTACGGCGAAGACGCAGGAGGCGCATCCGGTGCCGGAACCGTTGGCACAGGGTGGAGTTCCGCTTGGTTTGGACCAGACCGGACGCGAGGGGTACCTGGTTACGGACCAGTTGTATGGCGGTATCGCAATCATCGGCGAGGCAGGTTCCGGCAAGTCCGGCTTGTCCCATGGCATCATGCAGTGGGCCGACATGCACCGTGTTGACACGTCGTCAAAAGACTGGGGCAAGGACAGTCGCATCATCGACTTCGCCATGAAAGACTCCGACGGCGTACGCATCATGCAAGCCTACCGTCAACACCACAAGGACAAATGCCGTCCCGGCCGAGTCAGCTACCTCGCCAACCCGAACGTCAAAACCATCGACCTACTCGGCATGAAAGACGGCAAGGACGCGCGAGCCACCGGACAACAGATCGCCGAATGCATGCAATACTCATTCGACCCCGGCGACATCATGAACGACTCGCTCGACGTCATCACCAGCGCCATGACTATCGCTGTCGCAGTCAGCCGACTACCCGACCCGCAAGTACTGGTGGACAGGGCACGCCAACTGGAACAGAAATACCCCGGCGCCGGATACATGAACAAGCAAGCCAGTCCCATCGGATGGGCCGTCGTCGCCCTAGCCGCATCGGACGGAGCCGTCGGAAGCGCCAGAGCGTTGGGCCAAGTCGTCAGAGACCTCGCCCTCGAATACAAGAACAGCGACAACAAGAGTCTCGCCGCGGATCTAGAACAGGCCGCGCGCGCCGCCGAACAACTCTACGGACGCCCGGACGCGAAAGGCCACTTGTCCATCAGCGACCAGCGACTCCGGGACATGACCAAAAGCTCCCGCAACAAAGTCAAGCAGCTCATGGACGTGGAACACGTGTTCACACCGGAACGAGGACAGATCACCTGGAAACAGGTATTGGACAATCCCGGGGACTACCACTTCGTACTCGCCCCGGTCAGCGACAGCATGAAGCTCCCGGACCGTATGAACAAGATTCTCGGCGCATGGCTGATGAAACGACTCTGGGGTGCCATCAAAGACAACTGCCAGGGGTGGCAAGCGGCCGGCAAGCACACCATGATCGTATGCGACGAGCTCAGCCTCCTCGCCAACGCCGACCCGGATTCGTTGGCTGAGATCAAGAACCAGGGGCGAAGCTTCGGAGTCATCCCCGTGTTCGCCACCCAGTATCCGGAGCAACTGACGCCGATACTGTTGACCGCGTTCATGGGATTCAGCACGTTTATCACGTTCAACACCCCGAACCCGAGCGTGGCCGAACAGGCCGCCGCGGTGCTCACGGACAATGAGGGGGAGGATGGTTGGACGAACGGCGCGGTCCGCAACCTGCCCAAGTATTGTGCGGCGGTGAGAACCCGAACCCAGGGGCAGTTGCAGCCGTCGTTCCTTGTTAACGTGCATGACTTCGACAGGAGAGAGTGACCTTCCTCTACCTATATATATGGAGGCGGCCGGTGATCACACGTCACTGACCGCCTCCATATATATAGGTAGAGGAGCCCCTCACATTCAATGAGACCCCATCCAGCCACTACGGCAATACCAGGTCTCTGACCTTGTCCGCACATAGATGGGCTTAAAGGGGAAACCAAGGGGGCCTCCATACCCAAACCTCTTTCTATCCATTACCATATTCAACGGAACCCCAACTTCAACTTCATCAAGGGGTGTACTGCAGTCAGGCACGCATCGGAGCGAAGCAACACAGTCACCTAGTTGAAGAAAGGGATTCCGATATGGATACAGTCCTGTTGGCTGCGGATTCCAATTTGAGGCAGTCCTACGATAAATCAATCGGCTACTTGTTCGGTACAACGGCCGGTCAGGTTGTCTCCAGCATCATGGCTCTTATCGCCGTGGTCCTGTTCGTCATCCTCATCGCAGCAGGTATCTGCAAGATGATGGGTCGTCAGAACAAGCTCACCCAGGAATGGTTCACCGATGGCAAGCGAGTCATCGGTGTGATCCTCGCCATCGTCGTGCTGCTTGGTCCTGTGGCCTTGTTCCCGGTGTTCGCCACCTTCATCGATAACTTGATTAGCGGTGTGAGCTCGTTCCTGCAGAACTACCTTGGCAGCTGAGTCTAACCGGTTTCGTAGGAGTGGTTGGATCGGAACACCACGTGTCAGGGGATCCTCTCCGATCCAACCCTCCCTACGACCTTTTCTTATCTAAACCAGAACAGCGGCGGTCTCCTATATATAAGGAAGGTGCATCATGGCGGAAGGCATCACCCATCCAAGACTGACCATGGACGACATCACTGAGGTGTCTTCAGTGGAGGAGATCGAAAAGAAAAACACCATCACCATCACCAAGAACACCGAAGCACGATCCAAAACAGTCATGGCGGCCATCGCCGGCGGCGTGCTCGGTGTCATCATCTTCATCTGCCTCTTCAGCTTCGTAGGCATCCCTATAGCCAGCGCGTTCATCCCCCTGTGCATACTGTTGGTCCCGTTCTTCGCAGTAGGCAAGGTCAAGGACCCGACCGAACAGCTGCGCTGGCGTCGAGCACAGCAAACCTTCCGATCCAGGGGAGTGGAGGGAAACATCTTCTTCCCCAACAGCACTGTCCCCGAAGACATCATCCACACGAAGCTCATCATCATCGAAACACCTCATATAAGGAAGGAGATGGGCCCCGAACGCTATCGCGGCCGCTGGTGAACGGCAAGCGACGAGTTCTTGGCTCGGCCTGAGATGATACACAATCCATTGAAAGCGAAAGCGCGATGGAACCTGATCCTTCTGGGGTTCCTCATCGCGCTCATCACTCTATTCATATTGCCTGCAAGCACGTGGGCCATGGTCCCCTCGGATGGTGGAGCCAAGGCGGCCTCATCCTCCGACCTGATTCTTATGCTCCCATCCGGCCGTTGGGCCCAGCAGATCGGTAGCATCACAGCCCGTACCGAACCTGCGGATTTCTCCCTCGGCTCGTTCATGGGAAACATAACTTCCTCGATCATGTCTTCGATGAGACTGATCCTGCCGAACATGCTGCTGATGATTTCGCAGATGTGCTGGTCTACCGCATTGTCGTTGAGTCAGTTCGCCGCGAGCTTCGATCCGATCGACACCTTCGGTTCCAAGCTCGACAAGAGCATCGGCAACCTCGTTGACTCCCTAATGAGCGGAGGCATCCCCGCCGTCCTTATCTTCATGGGAGTGTTCGCCTGGATAGGAGCCGCCGCTTTCAACATCGGCAGCTCGGCGGCGGCGGTAAAACGCATCGGCGTCACCATCCTATGCCTGGCCACACTGGTGTTCACTGGCTCCCAGGCAACCAAGGACGGCGACTCGTCCACACCTACAGTCGGTAGCCCCTGGTGGACGGTGTCGACAATCAACTCTGCCGTGAACACGTTGGCTTTCGGTATCAACCTTGACGGGCTGGCCGATAATGATTCGAACATGATGGCCGCCAAGAATCCCAAGAAATATTCTGATGTCCAGAACCTGCCAAACTGCCAAACCTACTTGTATCAGATGCACAAAGCCTACGATGCAGCAGCGAAGAAAACCACTTCAGGCACCAATACCAGCAGTGTAACCAAGGCGGTCAACCGCATGTGGGAGGAAACCGCGTTGCGCAGCTGGGTGACCATGCAATATGGCAACCCGGCCGCAGACAACACGACCACCACGCCACAGGTAGCCGCCAACGCGCAACAGGCTTACTGCCACGTTTTGGAAAGCTACGCGCATACAAACACCGAGGAGCAAAGAGCTCTTACCAACAAACAGTTGGGGACGAACATCGAATCAAAGACCGCCAAATACTTATTCAATCCTGATTTGGGATTCATTGACCCGTGGAATACGAAGGTCAATACCTCGGACAAACCGTTCGACCGCGGGACCGATATTTACAATCAGCGAGCTGCCATCTTCTGGGAGACCTGCAGTGCTTCCGGAGGTAAGGGAATCGCAAGACGTGGGTGGGCCAAGCTCATCCATAACCTCGGCGATGACGGCTCGGGTGCGATCCAAGGCGGTGGCGGAAAGTATCTTCGTGCCGAACGAAAAAGCGGAAGCAAACTGTACCACGTCGTTGATCAGAAAAGCCCTATTCTCAGTGACACAATCAGCGATGTATGCAATGCGGTCTTCACCAACCAGATTTATCAGGGAGCCGAAACCAACACGCCGACCGACGGGAATGATGGAACCAATTACAAAGGTCTCGCAGTCGGCGACTCCGCAGGAATGGGATGGCGTTTCGATGTGCCGAATGTCGGCATGACCTGGCGTGAAGCCAACATGGAATCCGGTATCGGAGCAACAAGGGGGGCCGCTACTGCAGCAGACGTCCAAGGCGTCATTACGACCACGGATTTCATGTACGGCAACAGTAAAATCGACACGCAAGGCGCCTTGGGATCAATGCTCGGAGCAATCTGCAACATGATCGTATGGGGACTCCTATCCCTATTCCTCATCGTCAGCAAACTCATGCTCACCTTCTGCCTACTCAGCCTCATCGTCGCATTCCTCGTCGCAGCCGTACCTGTAGGCGAAAGACCCCGCAAGGTACTCATCAAATGGGCCAAAGGCTGCGTAAACTTCAGCATGGTCGGCATCCTCTACTCGGTTCTAGGCTCCGTCGCAACCTGCATATGCCAACTGGTTATATCGGCGACCGGCATGGTATCCAGCAGCTTCTTCTACAACCTGCTTACAGGCATCAGCCCATTACTGGCGCTTATCATCATCGCACTCACCTGCGGCATGCTAGGACTCGGCAACCCCTTCAGCATCAAAGCCATCGCCAGCATGGCCGGAGCCGGAGCACTCTACTCCGGCATAACCAAGCATGGTCGCCAAGCCGCCTTCGAAGCCATGCACGACCTGCGCCACGGCCACGGCAAGAACAGCAAGGCCGAAGACGGCCGAGCCAGCAGTAAGGCCAATGGCAACGGCAACGCTCAAGAATCCGCCGAAGTCCTACGCAAGGGCAGCAGCAAACCAAAGGGCGAAACCGAAGTCGAAGAGAAGGATACCAAGGCGGAGGCTCCAGAAAAAGCCGAAGCCGGAGGTACCGTCGTCGCAAAAGCCGAAGCCGGAGGTACCGTCGTCGCAAAAGCCGGCACTAAAGATGCCGAAGAAGACTCCGCAGGCAAGGAAAACGAAGAGCCCGAGGAAGAAAAGGAGAAAGCCCTACTCGGTGGCACGCGCTGGGCCGACCAGGATGAGAACACGATCCGAGGAGACCTTGGAAGACGAATGGACGCCAGCCGCGAGAAGTGGCGAGAGCACAAAGCAAACCATGATCTTGCGATTGACGCCCACAAGGACCAGGAAGCCGCCGCGGTCATGAAGTACATCAAGAAGGGCATGACTCCCGACGAAGCGATGGCCAAAGCGCACAATCACCGCGTCCTCAAAGATCTCGCCAGCCACACAGCACACTACGGTGGGGCAGTCTTCCGCGGAGCCGTGGGAACACCTCTCGCTGCAGGAATGGCGCTCGCCACCAGTAAGCCGATTCGTAACCGTGTCAATGAGCTCAAACCGATTGCGAAGACAGCGGCGAAGGCGGCGGTTACTGTTGCGGCGCTAAGCAACCCTGTTACTGCAGGAGTAGGGGTCCTAATGGCTGCTAAGATGGCTACTAACCGTCAGAATTTGTCGAATGCCGGTAAGGCTGTTGATACAACCTACCGCGTCGGCAAGAGCGCGGTGGTCGGATTGCCACAGGCCGTCAACAACTTGCGTACCAATTCGAAGATGGCTGACGCGTTCAGAAAGGCGGATGGCGCTGCACCGCAGTCGCCGGTCGACTACATGAACACTCCTCGAGGAGGTAAGCCAGTGATCACGGGAAGCAGGCCTGCTCCGGTCAACCCAGCCGGAGGGCAGCCGGTTAACTCTACGAATAGAACACGTCAGCTGCCTTCCGCCAATCAACCACAGGTGACTACACTCTCTAGCTTCAGCTGGAGAGATAAAATCGAGAGGCAATCCCTGTCGCAGTTCAGTTGGTGGAACGGACAGAGCCAAACCACTCCGGTCAAGGCTCAACGACCACCGGTCGTAGCTTCAAACGGCGGAACCCTAGCGGGAACAGCTAAGCCCCCGGTAGAAAAACCGGTCGCCTCGCAGCCAAGAATCAATCCTGGTTCCTTGAATACGAAAAATAACCGACTCAAGTAATCCATGAGTGAGGGCGCTCAGCTCCAAGCATCCGATTTGATCAGTCGGACAACACTTGGGGCTGAGCGCCTCTTTCATCGTTGATAGTCCCCCCGTAGAGACTCGTCAACGCCTCAACGATGTGACCCTTGTCAGAAAACAATCCGATCTTCACTCCCGGTTCTGCTTTGACGATCAGTTCTTTTGCCGGAAGATTTGGTGCCTGGTCGAATTGAGATTCTTTTTCTACGGCTTGAATAATCTTCTTACCCTGACGGTACTCATTAATCCAGAATCCTCGGGAGAACGTTTCGATTAGAGGGCCGGCCACATACTGCTTCGCATCATTCATGTGTTCTTTCTTGGCTTTAGCCACAGCAGCGTTGAAACGTTTGACTGCCTCATCGCGTTTCTTGGCAGCACCGAAAAGAGGCTGTTTGAGTAGCTGACCTTTTGCGGTGATACCGTAATACGCTGGATTGGGCCAGTAGCCATTATGGAGTAACCATTTCCCCACGTATTCCTTTGTATCCTGTTCGATGGCGTCGACCATAATTTCGACTACCTTGGCTTTTTCGAGGAACAGTGTTTTCTCTCGCAAATATTTTCTGCCATTGTCGGTCTGACTCCACATCTCAAAACGGAACCGAGCCTCAGCGTTCAACCGCTGTTGTTCTTCATTACGACGGGCTTGGCGTTCGGCGGCTAACTGCTTCTTCAGCTCATCGACGGAATTTTGCAACGCGGCCATATCCTCGGAATGCTGACGTGCATCCGCTGCTCGGCGTGCTTCCTGTTCTTCGGCTATACGTTCGGCCCTACGGTTGTTGTATAGATCATGCCAGAACAATTCCTCATCGAGGATATCTTGCAACGTCATGGCCGCGTGTCCTTTCTCTCCTGCTCTGTTGTATTGTTGTTAACAATAGGACGGAGCGGATGCTGGACACGCGGCCAATGGTGTTATAGGGTCGAGTCGAATCCAATGATCATGTTAAAGAGCATAAGGCGTTCGGCTTCTGGAGCTGTTGGATAGTCCGTTTGGGTAAAATGGACTCCTCCGAATGAGCTAGTCGTTATCGTGAGCATTGCGGGCTCGCCATTTTCATGCCATGCTGGTACGTGTAATAAAGTAACACCATCGGTTTTCTGTAGGGAGGCTATGCCCCATACGGGGTGGAGGTCCGACGAGGGCTTATCAGTTTTGATGCCTTCACCCATGGTGGCGGCTGTTGCGTGTATGGCTGCAACGATCTTCGTGGACTGTGTTTCTAGTGCGGTGTAGACTTCTTCTTGGCCGGTCATGGTTTAGTCCTTTCTTTTGACCGTGCATGGGGTTCCGGTTGCAGCGGAGCCCCATTTTTCGTCGAAGAGGTGCTTTCCTTTTTTGTTATGTATCTTCTCCTGACAACCATTATGTGCTTATATAAGCACAGAGTCAAATGAGGGTCGCTTTCGGCGTGTTGTTATATAAGCACATACAATAGAAGTATGGCAAAAGTACCGCGAACGTGGAGCAGCGAAGATCGAGCTTTAGTGGCAATAATCACCGAAGCCAAAGCGCAGAATGCCCTGTCATACAGAGATCTGGCTGAGAAGGCTCACATGACAAGCACTCGACTCTTTCAACTTGCAAGCGAAATCGGAGGGCCGCCAACCTTTACAGAATTCATTGACATCTGCGTTGCCTTGGATATCAATCCACCGGTGGTGTTGGATAAAATCCTTGAGGCTGACGGTTGTGATGACACGCCGAGGTCGAAGTTAACCGCAGAGTATGATAGACTGAAAACATGTACAAGAAAGAACGACGAAAACACACACTCGGAATCTGAACTCGAAGCATAAGACAGCATTCCCGAGTCTAAAGAAAGTTTCCACCGATATGACTGCGTGGATCCTATAATCCGGTTCTTGCTTCATTCCCCACGTCAGTGGGGTTGACCCTGTACGCCGGATACAGGGATGACAGGGCGCCTCTAAAGTAGAGAAAACGGAAACCGGCTGTCATTCGCGGGAAAATAACTATTTTCCTCGAAGCAGACCGTTGATATTCCGTTATTTCTTTGCTCTTGTCCCCACGTAAGTGGGGTTGAATCCTTAAAGGCCAGCTCCAGGAAGAACGTGTTGCACTTGTCCCCACGTAAGTGGGGTTGAATCTAAGGTCCACGCGGCGACGCCATTTGCAAAGACCTTGTCCCCACGTAAGTGGGGTTGAATCTGAGACTGCTGCAGGCCAGTGGGCAACCCGTCTCTTGTCCCCACGTGAGTGGGGTTGAATCTGACGTCACCGAGGTAGCGTTTGTTGAGGAGTTCTCGTCCCCACGTAAGTGGGGTTGAATCCCATTGCAAAATTGACGCAGCCTTTGGCTCATTCTTGTCCCCACGTAAGTGGGGTTGAATCCCATCTCATCAAAAAGAATGAGAAAAACGGCAACTTATCCCCACGTAAGTGGGGTTGAATCCAATACCCCGCAGCCGTCGTCAGCCGAGTACTGCTTATCCTCACGTCAGTGGGGTTGAATCTTCAGCGCGGTCCCGTTCTGCCTTTTGACGGGCACTTGTCCCCACGTCAGTGGGGTTGATCGTTTGGCGACTAGTGTGGATTGTTTTTAGATGGATTTTAGATTTTTTAGATTTTTTAGATTTTCGTGAATCGAATATCCGTAGTCGAAGACGAAAAGGGTTTTCAGCCATTGACTTACCTTGCCTCTTTCAGGCGAGGCTTGTCTTTCGCAAGGACGCGCGTGGCTTGTTCGTATCATCTTGCGTACGGTGACGCATAATGAACTAGTTCGACTAATATAAAAATGAATGACATTGGCCCTAGTCACCTGATTTGACGAATCGGCTCAGCGGGTAAAACCGTGCGACCGGAATCATGTCCGCATCTCTTGATGCTGCTACCGTTTGAGCCAGTGTCATTTTCTTGGAAACATCAGGTTTCCGAATAGAGGCGTTCGGCTTCGGCTTGTATTTTGGTGGAGTTGAGCGCTTCTTTGATGTCTTGGTCACGTGAGTACTGGGCGGCGACGTAATCGAGTTTTGTTTGCTCGCGTTCTTGGGCGTAGTCTTCCACTGCCTTCAATGTTGTACGCCAGTTGGTGCCTACTTTGTAGCTGGGGATGGCTCCGCTTTTCATGAGTAGTGTTGCGTGAGGTCGGCTTACGTTGAGTATTTTGGCTGCCTGATTGGGTGTGATGTCCTTTTGAATCGTGGCGATGGAGGCGTTGGGGTCGGAGACAAGTTCTGCTAAGACGTTTTTGACCGCCGAATCGTTGTCGAACTGTTCTAGCATGTTGAAGACGATTGTTTTGTCTTTTTCGGAAATAGTTTCTGGTTCCGCGATGCAGAGTGTCATATCATTCCTTTCAATAACTGAAATAAGTGTAACTCAATACGGGAGACTTTAGGATACGGCGAGTTTCCAACAAAGAGACACGCTTACCGATTTTCCAGACATCCACAACGCAGTCGTACGATAAAGCCATGGAAACAATACCTTTTGGGACAGCAATCCTGTGGAGTCTGGAAGACGCTTTCGGAGATCTCTACTCGTGGATTGATTTCGCGATCATTTTCATTGTTGCCTTGGCGTTCTGCCATCCGTGGGGTACTCAGTGTGGGTATCGGCTGATGCAGGAGCCGAGATTGTTGGGTGAGTCGGAGGAGGATCGTAAGAATCGTCTATGGGGATTGGAATACGATGTCGATCACCTGCCGGGCTATCAGTTGCGGCGTGCGAAGCGTATCGTCATCTGTCTGATTCCTGCGTTTATTGTGCATGTTGGTTTGCATGGTGTGGTGTATCGGAATTTCGTTTCGCCTCATCCGAGTTGGGGTTTCCGGTTCTTTTCCTTGTTTGTCGCGTTGGTTGGCGTGTTCCTTGCGTTGATCATTAACGCGACTTGGCAGGAGTCGGATTATAACAAGGCGCGTGAAATGGATCCGCGTCTTTCCGAGTACAGTCATAAGGGTGTTCAGACCGGCGTGGAAGCTGCGGCTGGTCAGGCGCGTTTGCAGACGACTGCGACTGACACTAGGCCGAATGCTCCGGATAATATGAAACCTTATGATCAGCGTCCGAAGACGAAACAGTATAAGACCGGCGTCTATTCATTGCAGTCGATCGCCGACGCGTATGAGATTCCCCAAGCCCAGGCGGGTGAGGAATCGTACAAAGGTTATCGGATGGTTGATAAGCCCGGTGACGGCATGCCTGACCCGTTGTTGGAGGCCGCGTCCGATCAATGGTTCACTTCGCCGCGTAAATGGTGTCTCATGTACGGTAATCCGGGTGGCGGTTTGAAATCCTCTCACTTCGGTATGAGCGCGTTGATGGGCGCGACCGGTGAGAAGGATCTCGCCAAGATTATCACGCATGAGAAGATGAACGTGATCAGTTTCTGGAGCTTGTACGGTTTGGACAAGAACCTGAAGCATATGGAGGCTGATATCGACTGCGTGCTCGCCGGTATTGACAGTGAGGGTACGGTGCACTTGTGGTTCGTTGACGCCAAGAACTATGCCGGCGGCTCGGATGTCGTGTATGTTCCCTCCGATGAGGAGAACATGCTGTTGCGTGTCAGCAAGTCGAAGCATGCGTTCGTCAAAGGCTACGGTGATTCGCCAAGTTTGAAAATGTCCAGCAACATGGCTTATCAGGCGGACAATTGGAAAACCCGTTGGATGAAGATTCCCGGTATGCCGAACGTGTTCATGCATTGGCGTGTTTGCAGTGTGCCGACCGGTAAGAACGGTACGCCGGAATTCCACGACAGCCTCCAATGGCCGGGCGGCATCAAAGCCGTCACCGTCCGACAGTTGCTGGATGAGATCAAAGCTGTCGACCTGCAGGAACCCGCGCACGTACCCATGTCAGTCGTCGAACTGTTGAAAACATTCGTCAAACCCAACGACGACGGCACACCCGCAACCAGCCCAGCCAACGCCGACAAGGAACAACAAACCCGATTCGAAGCGGAGAAAAGCAAAGCCGAATGGGCGAAACGACGCCAGAACGGCGATGCTAAGACTGAGGGGCCGGAGGAGGTACCGGTGTCGGAAGACGAGCCCACGGAAACCAAGCCGGCTGCTGAAACCGAGGACAATGATGCGACCCAAACCATTCCCGAGCCGCAGACTGTAACCGAACAGAGAACCACCAGTGAGGCAGGAGAGGTACCTCCAGTACCACTGCCGCCACAAACCGAAGAGGATAAACCGAAGGAAGACAAACGTAAGCCGCCAATCACGGGTAACGGATTCTCCGTCGGACTGCCTCCGCAGAACTGAATCCAGACAAGAATGGCCTCCCATAGGGGAGGCCATTCCATTACTCGCCCTAATCGGCTGAAGTCATCCGAGTATACGAATCAAACAGTACTTTCAGTCGTGCATTGTCATCGGCTTTTAGCCATTTATCTGATCCAAAAGCAATGTCAACAAGCCTGTCTAGCTGCTCGTGAGCTTTTAATAGATCTGGATGCATAAACAGCGGATTGTACAGGTTTGCCAAGGTTTCACCTGGATGGTCTGATCGGGCCTTTAATACATTCTGACCTGCTTCAATTATTTTGGCTCTGTTAAACCAGAATTGACATATTTATAAAACGGCTGGCGGTCTTTCTTTTTCAAGTAAAACCGCCAGCCGTTCTTCTACTTAATTAGTTTGCGGACCATCGAGTTCAAGGTCGTTTCGTCTTCTTTTGTGGGTGTATCGCCATGCTTGAAGCGTTTCGCCATTGATGCCATAAGCATCATGGTCTCATTGTGCCCATCAAAGCCAGGGATATTAAGGTAGTCGGTGACACTTGTTCCCAAGCTCAGCGCTGAGGAGTATGCGTTGATTGCATCGGAAACCATACCGGCATTCAAGAAGGCGGTCAGATAGGCGGCCTCATCCTCGGAAGAGACCGGGACAAAATAGACCTTATGGTCCGGTATCACCATCTTCGTTCCTCCGCAGAACTCACTGGAGTCCACGTATGCCGCTACGAAACCGCCGCCAGACATTTCCTTCCAGACAACCTTGTATGGCGAGAAGGTGTATTCGCCTGTCGACCAGATGGACCAGAACGGCTTGCCCTGCTGGAAGCGTCGGTAGCTGGACCGCTGTTCGAGAATGGTGCGGAATTGACTGAGGAACCTGAACATCCGCGGCCGACTTGCCGGCAAGTCCTCGTCCCCGAACATTCCCCGCTGCGGAACGATTACGCACTGACCCGCCTGCGGGGTGGCAACGAATCTATGCACGTCCCGGCCCCTAAGCAACGGGAAGACATCATCCTTTTCCACTACGGCACTCGTTGCCGCGACATCGCGCCGGCGACCGTTGCGAGGATCGTTCGCGATACGAACCATTTTCTCGTCTGGCACCTGTTGTACGGTCACGAAAAAGATACCGTTGACGTCGGTGGTCACTCCCTTTCGGGCGCGATAGACGGATTCCCTAGAAGCGTTGAACAAACCCGGCCAGATTTTCATCTCCTCTGCGGTCCCAACCAACCAAGGGCCTGCATCGGTTCCAGGTACAGGCATCGCCTGAAGGTCGTCATAGGAATCAAGGTTCGGCGAAGCACCCCGCTTCGAGCTGGTGAATCGTCGATATTTGACCGGGTAGCTCGTTGCCTTGCCGTTGCGTCGTATAAGCAGCAAGGTCGGCCAGTTCGCCACGCCCTCAAACGGCCGGAGAGCGGCATAATCCTCCACCGTTTCCACTGTCATAAGTTCATCAGTACCTTCGAGACTGAGTTTCCAGCGTCGGAATCCTTGGCTGGACTCGTTCTTGAATACCGTTCCGGTAATGAGGAAAGCCAGACTTCCTGACTTTCTCACAAAACGTTCCAAAGCATGGTAAGTGACAACGGTCGAGATGTCCGATTGGATGCCGCCGACCCATACGTCCTCGCTAAAAATATCCATACGATCACAGATTGGCTTGATGAATTCCGCGTAAGGGCGGGGAAGATTGCTCCATTTGACCCACGGCGGATTCCCCGCAACCAAGTCGATGTCCTTGACGCAACCGGCTTCGATTCGGTCAAACAGAATCAAGCACCAAATACCGTTCCAGTGATTACGATGAAGGTCCACTAGGTCTTCAATGGTTCGCTCGAAGACCGCGGCAGCGGAAGCCTCGAAACTACGTACAACTGGAGACAACGCTTTCAGCGACGTTTCGATGGCAGGACAATCTAGTCCCGCATCGATGCATATCCTAAGCTGGTCCATAACAGGGAAGAAATCAGCGGATTCAGCCAGACATACAGGAACGGAGAACGAGCGTTCTCCCTTCTCCGTCAGTATCGAATGGGTGAACACACCGTCAACAGGGTCGGCCGTGTTGATCGCATCTGCCAGAAACACTGGAAGCAGCACCGGATCGGACGCGTCGAAACGTCCTGACAGGAAAACGACGATCGACGCTCTAGCGGTGAGCACAGCTAAGGGATTGAGATCGAATCCGTACAAGCCGTGCAGCAGTTCCCTTGCGGGCGAGGAGCCCGAGTCAGTTTCCAGTCGTCGGCGTAGACCTTCCAAAATGAATGTTCCACTACCACAAGTAGGGTCCAACAAAGACTGCGTTGGGGACCAACCCGCCGCATCCATAACATGTGACGCCAGCCAGTCCGGCGTGTAATACTCCCCCAACGCGTGTCGCATGGGTGCAGGGGTGAATCCCATGTACAAGCCCTTGAATAAATCCCGCACTGATTCAGGACTTTTCTGCGTGACGTCGAAATCGATGGTTCGCAGTCGTTCGAGGAGGAGACCAAGCGGTTCGTCCAGACTCTCCGTCACGTCATCACCAAGATACCAAGAGAAAAAGTCCGTTCCGAGCATGTTTTCAATGCCGAACATTCTGAAATATTCACCGGTCTCAATGCTCCTGAGGAATGTCCTCGGGTCGGAAGAAGGATTCAGAGCCTCATCGGAGCGTGAGGCGAGAGAGTAAACCGCGCAGGTCTTCGCCACGAGTGCAATATATGTACTCAAAGCGAATACGTAAGCCTGCGGGTCGGTCCTGTAGTCGATTCCGTGGATGCGGCTCGCGTCTTCCAAATAACGGGACAGCCTTTCCGTTTCCGTTCCATCGACCTGCCCGAAAAGACGCGTCCATTCGGTGTAAATCAGTTTTGTCCTAGTCGAGGATTCCGCTGCCTGGGCGCTACGTATAGCTTGAAACAACACAGGAAGCAAGCGTCGGCCAACCTCCGTGTCTGGTCCGATGAACTGTTTGAGCAGCATCGGACTGACCAGCGGACGACCACCGTCAGCAATCAACGTCAGCAAACGGTTCAAACAAAGATTGTCAAACGGACGTGCCGGCTCCCAAATAAAACCATCGTCAGCAGGACGACCGAACGTTATCGTTTCCCCATCCCATGCGATGAGTGAATACCTGCCTATCTGTCGGCCTTCTTCTTCGGAAAGCAGAGCGACGTATTCTTCAGCCTGCTGGCGGGCATGTTTCAGCTGCGCGTTCTCCATCCCCCTGAACGAGCGTGGTGGTTCGTATTCTATGACAGTGGAACCGTGGACGGCGTCTATCCTTCTGCGCCCGGAATCGAAACTATGCTCATAAGTGTACGAGTTCCAGAAGATTCCATGTTCAGTGCAAAGCTCTTCAAGGATTTTCTCCGCATTGATTTTGAGCTGCTCTTCGTTCGCGGAGATTCGAGCCGCCTCCAACAGTTTTCCGACATTGTCCAACATGTCGGCCTCCGATAGTAAGAATTCGCTCATATTGCCTTTCCTGATCCGTCATCCAGCGTCATATCGAACGGCAGGCCGTTCTCTCTGACGACCGCTTTGAGGAATATGGTGACGGCTCCGGTCATGTTCAATCCCAATGGTTCGAGCACCTTCATGGCCTCGTCCTTCAATTCGGGGTCGAGGCGCATGGTCGTGGTGGGTGTATTCGCCATGCCGTTCCTCCTTTCATTCCGTATCAGCGATATGTACAGTGTACTTGCGATTATGCCACCATGCCCCAGTACTCCATGTAAGGCGGCATGACACCGTTCCAATCGCGCGTCACGCCCGGGCAGGGCTGCGCGTCCACTTGTCTGATGATGCTATCGTTCCTGTCGCTACGGAACGAACGCCGCCACAGGAACCACGTCAGATAGCCTTGCAGATGCTTCGTGCTCACGCCCCTGAATCCGTGGAGGAAGCCGTCGAGGTTCGAGTGGAGCGCATTGATCCGGTTGATGCGATGCGATTCCGCGTCCACCTGCTCGAAGACCGCGCCCAGCGCCTTCATCGCGCCGGGGTAGGCGGCGGCTTCGTCCGCCGTCACATGGGCGCCACGTCCGATTCGTCCGGCGAGCGATTCGATGGCACGTCGTTTGGAGATGACGCCGCGTCCGCTCAATACGGCGAACGCCGTGTCCGAATCGGCGATGCCGGTCATCACGCAGATCTGTTCCTTGCTGAGTCCACGCCTGCGCAGGGAGCCTCCGCGATGACGTGCGGGTCGCGGCAACATGAACCTGCCCTTCGTGTGGTTGCCCTTGAAGCTCTCTCGCAGGTATGTCTCGTCCAACTGGACGGACGAACCCGCCCCGGCCGCGAACTTCGGCAGGTACCGTTCGAGGCACTTCAGCAAACGGCGACGCATGAGCCACGCGGTACGCAACGACACCTCGCACCGGACCGCGCAATCACGCAACGGAAGGCAGTCCACGAAGCACTCCACGTACATCATCCACTTGGCGACCGGCAGCTTCGACCGGCCGATCAGCGTATCCCGCGTGTTCGAGAACGTACGCTTGCAGTCCTTGCACTGCCAACGCTGCGAGCCGTCCGAATTATGCCCCTTCTTGATGATGGAGACGGAACCGCAGCGTGGGCACGCCAAATCGTCGTCACGGTCGGTGATGGTCTCATAGGCGTCTTCATAGAGGACTTCGCGCAGTTCGCGCACCGCGTTCTCGCGTTCGACCGGGCTCATGCCCTTGAGTTGTCTGCGTACCGCGTCCGCGAGCCTCATCGCTCTCACCTCCAATACTGTAATCTCAGTGTAACTACAGTATTGGACATGTGATCCACATTCACGTCAATTCTGGTTTAACAGAGCCATTATTTTCGCTTTAGCGGTTTCTGATAGCCGTGGAAGAGGCAGATTGTTCCAAACGATAGTGTTACTGAAACGACAGTCAGATTTGATTCGTCCTCCAACGGCTTTCTGCCATGCCATGAACATGCGGGATTCGATAATCGAAAAAGCAAAGCCATCCTCGTCTTCCGCGAGGAAGCATGAATTCCCTAGAATCACATCTGGGGTAAACCTATCGCATGTTGCGTAAGTTCGACGTCCGGAAAAATGACACGGAATAGCCAGGTAAGAGACGTCCGGCTGTCGGTCCTCGGTGAACAGCTGAGGTGTTCTCGATGCTTCTTGCGTCTGTCGTTTAGTGCTGGCAAGCCGGAATTCCTTAATCTGATCCAGTCTCGTTCGAATGAGTTTTGAAGACATCATGTCCGATGCGGATGCAGCTTTAAGCCAGAGACACCATCGGTTATCTCCGTTGATTAATTCGCGTGCCCCGATAAACTTTCTCACATATTTTTGAGCTACCGCATCATTAATTTCCTGGTCATCAAGAGAGAATCCTCCTCCGTCAGTTGGTTTGGACCCATATACAACTTCTGGTAAGTCAGGAGACAAAGGCGTGGTCCTTTTCTCCACGAAAGCTTCTGGCCCATCGATTAGATAACCGTTGATATGCGAGGGAGATGTTTTAATCGGGTCTCCGTCGATGTTCGGATACTCAAACAGTACATGCCTGTTTGAGCCGGTAGTGTCGCGTCCCATTCCGATAATCACAACATGGACATGCGCATTATCTGTTGATTGCGCATCCCACGCGAAGGTCCGATGTGCAAAGCTAATTTGCCATCCATCCGCGATGAGCGGCTTGAAGAGACTCGATACAGGCTGACCTTGGGTAATGCTGTTCGTGGAAACGAGCGCGAAAGAGGAAGAGTCTTTGATCAGATATCTGCTGGTTTTACGGAACCATCCGGTCACATAGTCAAGATAACCGTCGTAGTTCTTTCCCCATACTTCCTTCATATCTTTTTTCTGGCTATCGCTCATAAGGTATTGGCCGATGAAGGGTGGGTTGCCCATGACGTAATCGCACTGGTCACCAGGGAGAATTTCGTTCCAGTCGAGTTGGAGAGCATTGCCTTGTACGATGTGTGCCGTGTCGGTGAATGGGAGACGTGGCAGACCGGAAATAGTCGACTCGGTATCGTCCAGTGCTTGTTGTTCTGCGATCCAGAGTGCGGTTCTGGCGACGGCGCATGCGAAGTTGTTGATTTCGATGCCGTAGAAGTGGTCGATTGACACTTTTACGGGGTTGTAGTCGCCGTCGAGGTCGAGGGTGAGTTGGCCGTCATTGTTGAGGTCGGTGAGGATGCGGTTCTCGATGCGACGCAATTGGAGGAACGTTTCTGTAAGGAAATTTCCGGATCCGCATGCGGGGTCCAGGAACCGGAGACCGGCGATTTTGTCGTGTAGCCGGTCGAGTGCTTTCTTACGTGCGCCGCCGGCGATGCTCAGGGATTCGGCTTTCTGGAGTTCCTCGTTGAGTTCGTCTAGGAACAATGGGTCGATGACACGGTGGATGTTCTTCACGCTCGTGTAGTGCATGCCGCCTTTTCGACGTTCATCATGCGACAGTGTTTCCTCCATGAGCGAGCCGAAGATGACCGGGCTGATGCCGGACCAGTCGAATCCTTCACTGATATCCAACAGTGCGGTATACAGTTCCTCGGTTAATGGTGGCACGTCGATGGTTTCGGCGAACAGGCCGCCATCCACATACGGGAATGATGCAAGTCGAGGGGAGAGGTAGCGGCGGCGTTCCTCGACCGGAGTATCCAAGACTTTGAACAGGTCGAAAAGGTCCTCGTTCAACCGGTCATACGAGGTTCCAGCCACATAATCCCTCAAGGCGTCCGCCTTGAACAATCCCGCATCCTCCGCATACAGGCAGAACACGAGACGGACCGTGATCATAGCCAACGCATCATGGTCTACCGGATCATCCGGGTTCGGGAAGCATTTCGCCAACCCATCATGCAGGCGGGCGACTCGTTGGCCGGCTTCGACGGATAGTTTCTCCTGTTGGACGACGCGGGAGTGTTCGTGTGTGAACAGGCGGGCAATCTCACTGATGTGCGCGGGGAGATCCTGCAACGCGAATTCCGACTGTGGTTTGCTTGCGATCGGGTCAGTCTCCAAATCGTAGAGGCGGAACGTATTGAAGTTACAGGTGATGATCACGCCCGGCTTCTCCGACGGTGGGAGAGCGTTCGCGTAATCCAACGCCTGTTGGACCGGTGTCTTCTGGGTTTTCTGCCGTTCCTCCGGCTTGTCCAAGTCGATGTTGCCGCTCTTCTGCTCGACCAGTACTCGCGCCTTGATCATCAATGCGTCGATATATCCGGAGAGGGCGGTGCGCCGTTCGAACCAGAGCGTCTGCCGATCCGACGTGTTCTCGACCAGGAGAACATGGTCGAGCATATCCCGCCAGAACTGTTGGGTCTCGGATTTCTCATCTCCTCGCCCAGCCCAGATTTGGGCGAACGTGCGGGCGCGTTCCTTCAATGGTTGGCTGTCATCATAGGTCACGGTCATTGCGGTTACTCCTTTAATCTTCTTTGATCATTTGGCACTGAGCTTCATAGCGACGAGACGGTTGAGGCTCACGCCCTGTTCGGCAGCCTCCACGACGAGACGCCGATGCTGCTCCGGTGGAATACGAACCATGAACCTGCCTGAATAGAATCGCTCCGCCAACGGTTCCGGGACGGTCTCACCTCGCGCTTCCATGTCGGCTACGGCTTCGCATACGACTCGTTGGATACCCGAGAGGGCTCTCGTGGGAGAGTCGTCAAGCCAGCTGAGTCCGGGGATTTCCAAGCATGTGCCCTTGTATTCGTGGTCTTCGTTGGACCATTGGATTCGGTAGGAGTAGTGGTTGAGGGTGTTGATATCGACCATGTGGGACGCCTCTATTTCTACTGTTGCTGAACTGCGTTTACCTACAATGGTATCAGTAGCGATGCTACTGCGGCGTCATGAAACAAAATCGATGTTGAGTATAATACTCGCGAGTTTGACTTCCTTCCCACGGCTGAAGCCGGGGGATTCCCTGTCTCGCGATAGGGATCTTCCTGTTTTGATTGTCCGGGATTACTCGACCGTCACCGTATGGTGGCGGTTTGGAGTCTCGGGTCTCCGCAGGCGATGACCGCCAGTCCGGCGGCCAGAATGTTTTTGGCGGCGTTCACGTCACGGTCGTGGCGTGTGCCGCAGTACGGGCATTCCCATTCACGAATGTCCAATGGTTTCTTCCCGGTGTTCCTCCCGCACGTGGAGCAGATCTGGCTCGACGGGTAATACCGGTCGATGATCACGAGCTGACGCCCGTACCATCTCGCCTTGTATTCGAGCATCATGCGGAATTCACGCCATCCGGCGTCCATGATGCTCTTGTTCAGCCCGCTCTTCGCCGACTGTCCGTTGGGAAGATATTGTCCGGGATGGTCCGGGTCGGGTTTCGGCGCGCACGTTCTGGACATGTTCGATACTGCGAGGTCTTCGAGGACGATCGTTTGGTTTTCACGGATCAGCCTCGTGGACAGCTTGTGCAGGAAATCGGTTCTCATGTCCCTGACATGTGCGTACGCGCGTGCGACCTTCAACCGGGCCTTCCGGTAGTTGTTCGATCCTTTCTGCTTGCGCGACAACTCCTGCTGCGCGCGGGCGAGTCTCGTTTCGGCGTTCCGGTACCAGCGTGGATTGGTGATCTTCTCTCCGTTGGACAGGATGCAAAGCGATTCCAAGCCAAGGTCAGCGCCGACCTGACCGGTGGTGTCAGGCAGGGTCTCGACCTCGTCCTCGACGAGGATGCTCACATGCCAACGCTGTGCAGCGTCCAATGATACGGTCACCGTGCTCGGCTTCGCATGGCGGGGCAGCGTGCGTGACCAGCGGATCGGCAGCGGGTCGCGCATCTTCGCCAACGTCAGGGACCGGCTCTTCCAATCCCATGTGAACGCGGACGAGACGAACGACGCGGAACCGCCCGATGTTTTCTTCTTGAACACGGGGTAGTCGCCCGTCTTTGCGAAGAAGTTCTTGAACCCAGTCTGCAGGTGTCTGAGCGCCTGTTGCAGCGGGACGCTGGACACGTCGTTGAGATACGAATACTCGTCCAGTTTCTTCCAACCGGTCAGCATGGCGGACGTGTCATCATAGGTCACGCGCTCCTTGCGTTCCGTCCAAGCCTCCGTGCGGGCGGCCAACGCCATGTTATACACCTTGCGGCAGCATCCGACCGTGCACCGCAGCAGATGCTCCTGCTCCGGCGTGGGATAGAAACGGAACCGGTAGGCCCGTTTGACGGTCTGGATACTCATGGAAACCATTATATCACATGTTTACAGAATTGAAGCGGAATTGTAAGATAACGGGACACCTTATATCCCCACGGCTAAAGCCGGGGGTCTTACGACGCCTTTAGATAAAACCTTGTACGTGGATCCCCTGAACAAGCTGAGATTTTTACCCATATAAAAAGCAGGGGAATTCTTTCTTGTCTCTCATTCCTCGTTTCCCAATCCAATAGAATCATTGCCGTCTACGGTCGGCGGCTTTTCTGTTCCTCCGGCCAATCCTGGGAATGCTTTGGAAGGAGGAGGTCGGCTCCTTATATATAAGGAGCCGACCGAACTGGTATGAATGGGACTGATCAGTTGACCACTACGACCACGAGTACTGCGAATGATACGTTGTCGGTGTTTATGAGTTGGATTCTGACGCCGACTGGCGCGGTGTTGATGCTGTTGCTGATTTTTATTGGTGGCGGCAGTGTGGTGATGAAGATTTTGGGTCGTTCGGTGCGCGTCTTGTCGATTGCCGGGAAGATCGTTTGCGTGTTGTTCTTTGTCTGGGTGATTGGTGGCGTGTTGGAGGCGTTTGGTATTCCGGTGAGGGAGACGTTGGCGACGATTGGCGGGTATTTGCCGATGTTGGTGGGGAAGTTCCTTGATTTTGTTGCCCGGTTGTTTACGGTTGCGAATAGCTGATAGGGGAGTGGCTTCCGACTCCTTATATATAAGGTGAGGCGGCTGTTTGGGTTTGGACCTTTTTTACTCTTTAGGTCCGTTCCCTGGCAGCCGCCTCTATTGTCTTCACGCAGGTTACCGTCTGGTTGTGCGTTCGACAGTTGTATAGTGTACTGCATTCTCCGAACAGAATCCACACACCCTCTACTCCCCCACCCCTCGAATCACACAATCCTATAGGGTTGTACAACCCCAACCATTTACCCCACAAAAACTCCAAGCATCGGCGCGTCTAAAACACAAACCGCATACAGTCAGAGCTTATGAGAACACACATCATCGCCATAGCCTGCAAAAAAGGCGGTACCGGCAAAACCACGACAACCATGATGCTGTCAGGGGAGCTCGCCAAACGCGGATACAAGGTCATCGTGTTCGACACCGACAACACCGAAGGCGCGACCATTTGGGATGATTACGTGTACGAGGACGGGAAGAAACTCCCCTATACCGTGGAACCCATGAACCTGCATGGGTTGAACCGGGAACGGTTGATGCAGAAATATCCGGACACGTGGATCATGATCGACACTCCCGCATCCAGTATGGATGTGATCCAACGGGCCATGGATATCAGTGACGTGACCATCGTACCCACGCAGCCCGGTGTCGCCGATCGACGTCAGGCGGGCATGACATACAACGCGACCGAGAATGCGGTCGTTTTGTTGACCCGTATGAGGCGTGGAACGAAACTGTCCGAGGATGCGATCCACGAATTGGATGGTTCCGAAATCACAAGGTTCGAAACCGTCGTCCATGAGCGTGAAGCGATCCGACGCATGTACGGTACGACCAGCACCGACAACGAGGAGTATGCGTCCGTCGCCGAAGAGCTCATCGAATACGTCAAACAGCTTGATCAAATGCGCGAAAACGGAGAGGAGCAGTAAAAGATCATGGTCAAGAGCGCGTTCACTCACTCGAATAAACGAATTCGTCCGGTCAATGAGGCCACGTATGAGCAGGATGAGACGAAACTCCAGGAGGAGCGGGTCAAGGAACGGCAGGCGACTGTTGATTCCGCGCCGGTGGAGGTCGAGCAGCCTGTAGTGGAGCAGCCGGTCCAGCAGGCTCCCGTAGTGGCGCCTGTGGTGGAGGAGACTCCAGCCACTCCTATTAATACTGTGCAGGCAGAGACTGTAGCCCCGGTTCTGACGGAGGCCGCTCAGTCTGTTGCTCCTGTGCAGGCTGCTCCGGTCGTCCAGTCGGCTCCAGTCCAGTCTCCGTCTGACATGCTGTTCACCCCGACCACGGGTCAACCGTCGCAGCCCGTCCAGCCGGCGCAACCGGTGGAACAGCCGTTGCAGGCTTCCGTCCAGCAGGCTCCGGTCCAGGCCGTCGCTGCGGTTCAGCAGCAGGTGACCGTGCCCGCGCCGGTGGAAGGCCAGCCCGGTAGTGGTCTGCCCGTCATTCATGATGAGGATGGCGCGTACGTGCGTGAAGACCAGTTGCCGCGTCGTATCACCGGCCGTGTCGATGAGGAGACGTTCCGCGCGTTGAAGAACCTTTCGATTGACTTGGACAAGCCGACCTGGCTGATCATGGCCGCCATCATGCGCGACGCACTGGTCGAGAACCGAGTGTTCGAGAATTCGCATGTTCCGAAGTATCGGAAGAACCGTTTCACCGGCCCACGCTACTGAAAATCAGCTGATCCGCGCAAGCGAATAAACCCGTTCACCCTTGTAGGGGGTGGGCGGGTTTTTCAATTTCCCCTCCAAAACCCGCCACCTCAAAGCCATAAAAACCCAATAAAACCGCGGCATCCTGACAAAACCCAAGCAAACCGCTGACCAAAACCTTCCAAGAACCCAAACAAGAACCCACACTTGACCCCAAAACACACACCACTATATTGAGGCGCTGTTGGGAAAAGCCCATCTCATGAAGGAAGGAGCGGGATGGCCGCAATCAAAAGCCAATGCACGGTCATCGGGGATCTACTCGATACACCCGTGTACAGACCCGCACGAAACGGAAGAGGAGCCAGACTCACCGCAGTCATCATCAACACTCCCCGCCGATTCGACACCAACCTCCAAAAATGGACTCCAATCCCAGGCGCGGAACCAGTCCGCATCATCATCCAACTCGACGGGAAAACCGCCGACGCAATCCAACGAAGCATTGAACTGGACATGCTGAAAGTCGGTACTCCTGTCATGGTTTGCGGGCGCGTGGACGATCGTCCCCATGTTCGCGAATACGACGGCACGTTGGAAACCAGTCAGGTCATCCACGCCACCAGTCTGAACCCCGACCTGGTCACCATGATGACGAGGCGAGGCTGTTAGAAGACCACGATGATTGGTCTCACCAATTTTTCCTACAAATGAATATTCACTATAGGAAGGAAAACAATCATGCCAATGATTGATAAGCGCATTGCCAAGCGTGTGCTTGCCGGTCTGACCGCTGCCGCTTCACTGGCGGCCGGTGGTGTGATCGCCGGCACTGCGATGGCTGCCGATACCGCCATTGCCCCGGATAAGGCTAAGGATGGCACTATCAAGCTGCTTGCTACGAACGATAAGGCGTTCGACGGCAAGACCGCTACCCTGCAGGCTATTCCACTGGCCACTTATGATGGCGGCACCACGAACGGTACGAACCTGACCGGCATTTCCGTGACCACGAACGCGGATTACAAGGACGCCATCACCGCTGCCCTCGGCGACGCCGGCGTGAAGATCACTTACGCTGACAACCCGGTTTACGACGTGATGCAGATCACCGGCGATACCGCCGACACCATCCCGTCCTACTCTTCCGCGCTGCGTAAGTTCGCCACCTCTCTGAATACTCAGAAGGCCATCAAGGACGCCACGGGCACTCCGGGTACCGTGAACGCGACCAACAAGAAGGAATTCGACTTCACCGGCCTCACCCCAGGCTACTACCTGATCCGTGATACCACCCCGAAGGGTCACACCGGCGCTATCCCGATGATCGTCGGCACCACGCTCGGCGGCCAGTCCTTCGCTGGCAGCGAGCTCGGCACCGTCGTCTACAAGTCCATCGACGACGACAACACCGGTAAGACCGAGAAGCCGGATCCAACCAACCCGGACAAGGGTGGCAACATCACTCCGCCAGCCAAGGACTTCGAGAACTCCGACACGGCTCACAAGGTCGGCGACTACCTGAAGTACACCGTCACCCAGAAGGTGCCGAACACCACTGGCTACCCAGGCTACCGTCTGAACCTGCGCGATACGCTCGGCGCCTCTCTTGACTATGTCAACGACGCTACTCACGCCACCACGATCACCGTGAACGGTAAGGCTCTGGATGCCTCCCTGTACAAGTTCACCCAGTCCGACACCTCCACCACCTCCAAGGATGGTCGTGTCCTGACTTGGGAATTCGGTGCCGCTGACACCTACACTCCAGAGGGTGGCACTGCCATGGACGTGCGCAACATTCTCAAGGATGACGCCACCAAGGCCATCTTCACTCCTGGCGCTACTATTACGGTGACCTATTACGGTCAGATTAACGAACAAGTCACCGTCAAGGATGGCCTGAAGAACATCATCGCCACCGACTACTCCAACAACCCGAACGCTTGGGGTGACCAGCTGGGCACCATCGAAGGCGGTAAGGACGGAGACAAGGACAACCCGTCCGAGGCTCACGTCGGTGAGGTGACCCTGACCGCCGTGGATAAGGACAAGAATCCTCTGACCTCTGACGCCAGCTTCCAGATCTTCCAGGGTGCAGACAAGACCCCACAGAAGTTCGTGAAGGTTGACGACCAGCACTACACGCTGTCAAAGGACGGCACTGGCACTGATACCATCGTGGTTCCCGCCGGCAAGAACGTTACCATCAACGGTATCGCCGGCAACTACCATGTGAGCCAGGTGGCCCCGTTCCCGACCGGCTTCTCCGCTAGCCTCGGCGCTGACTTCTACTTCAACGCTACCGCTACCCAGAACGCTGACAAGACCTGGACCAAGAACTCCACCCTGGTCAACGACACCACCAACAAGAACGGTCTCGCCTACCAGAACGGTCCTACCGGCATCGGCATCATGCAGGTTAAGAACCTCAGCCAGCTGCCTGCCACCGGTTCCACCATGCAGGTGATTCTCGGCGCCATGGCTGCCATTGTGGCCGCCGGTGTGGCTGTCTCCGCCGTCAAGGCCAAGCAGTCCCAGCGCATCTGAGCTCCAACCAATCAGTTAAGAAACTAATCCTTAACTGATTTCTGAGCGCCCCTATCTGGGCTAAAACCCCGGTAGGGGCGCTCCCTTCTAAACTGTGGTATCCAAATAAGGATGGGAATCATGGACGGACGAGTCATAGCTCGACACAAGCCACTACCAGGCCAAAAAACATACAGCCAACGCAGCCTCCTCAAAAAAAGATGGGCATGGAGCTGGCTCACAGTATTCCTATTCTTTGTAGCTGTCAGTCTCGCGCTGGCAAGCCCACTCGCGCAACTCTACAACGCCGACAAACTCGCAAAACAAAGCGCCACAGCCGCACTCGCCACTGATGACGAGAAGGCGGAAATGAAGAAGGCTCATGCCTATAACCGGAAACTGGTTGAGGATGGGCAGAGGGTCCTGGGAGATGCGGTCGATCCATTCACCCAGGACAAGGATCAGATTCCGATCAGTCAGAAAGACAGGACCTATAACAGCATTCTTGATACCGACGGCAACGGTGTTATGGCCAGCATCAGTATTCCAAGCATCAGCGTCAAACTGCCTATCTACCACGGAACCAGCCTCGCGACCTTGGATAAAGGTGCAGGACACATGTACGGAACCAGTCTCCCAGTCGGAGGAAAAGATACGCTGTCGGTAATCAGTGCCCATACCGGAAGTCCTAAAGCCTTGTTCTTCACCCATTTGGATGAAATGAGAAAAGGCGACACCTTCTATATTCACGTTGCAGGACAAACCCTCGCCTACAAGGTCGACCAGATTGACGTGATCCTCCCAGATGATTTCAGCAAGCTGACAATCCGTAAGGGGGAGGACAGAGTCACTTTGATGACCTGCACCCCATATGGTCGAAACACGCACAGACTCCTCGTATCAGGCATCAGAGCCCAAATGCCAGACGTTGCACCATATGAAAAGGACGTCCAGGCACGAAGCACATTCGACTGGGAAAAGGACTGGAGTATCGCGGCCGCCGCCGCCGGAACCCCGGTATTCCTTGACTATTTCGCTTGGATGATGCACCAATGCCGTCGTGAATTCCGTCTCCTCCCGGGCCGTCGTCTCCACAAGCGTGCAGCGAAGTAGAACGATTCGCATTAAAATAGTCTTCCGGGAATAAGCCTGCCGTAGAAACGGTTTATCAGGCCGGAACCCCAGACTCGTCTAACGCCCGGCCCTCCCCAGGAGGATTGCACAGCAGTCCTATCTAGGAGAGGAAAAACGGGACAATGAAACACGGTTTCAAAACCCTTACGGCCATCATCGCAGGCACGGCGACGCTGTTTGCGGCGGGTGTCCCCGCAGCGATGGCCGATGACACCCCAACATTGGGTGTGCCTATACATTCTCGTCAGGTCAAAGCTACATCCACTGAAGGCGTGTATGCCATGACCTACGAACTGCAAGGTAAGAGCCTGCCTTCAGTGGTGCATCTGGGAGGCGATGTCATTGTCGCATACGATTCCAGTGGCTCCATGGGCGCTTTGGCCGATACGGTAAAGAAGGCCAGTTCCGATCTGGCGAGCAAGAGTCTTGCTGATCCGAACAGCACTCTTCCGGAAGAGCAGCAGAACAAGGTTGCGTTCACCTCAATGTATGACTCCTATTCATCTGTAGGAGGCGATCATGCGTTGAAGAATACCGGCTCGTATTGGAACAACAAAGCCAGTACCTTCAAAGCCAATGTCGGTTCATACTCTTATTCCTGCGTGGACTGCGATGCTCTCGGCTCAACCTTCAAATACATCAAGCAAATCGCAGACACGGCCAGAACGAAAACCGCTACACGTGATGTGATGATCATTACCGATGGTGGCAGTACGGATGAGCCTTCAACAGGTCTCGATGCTGCGAAAGCCATGGGCGCGCCTACAGATGGTTCCACTCCATGGCGCTTCCATCTAGTTCAAGTCGGCTCAGGTAGCGGAACAAAACTGCCAGCCACATTGGAGATGCTGAAGAAGGCAGGAATCCAAGCAGACCTGACCGACGAAGACGGTATGTCCAAACTGTTCGACGAAATCGGCAAGGAACAGGCCACAAGTTGGCGCGTCGCCAATACAAGCATCGTGGACGAATTCGGCCCCTATGTCGATCCAACCGATGTATCTGAAGCGAAGGTCACCTGTACCGATAGGGACAATGTCGACCCCGGTGAAGATGCCACAGGATGTTCAAAAGCCCCGAAAGCCGAAGAAGTTAAGACGACTTGGGATGACAGCAGCCGTACTCTGAAGATTGCCTGGCCATCCAAGGGAGAAATCGGAGCCAAGGCCATCTACAAGGTGACGGTCAACGTCAAAGTCAATGCCGATGGAATCAAGCATTACGAGGATTCCGGGTACAAGTATGACGGAGACAAGGGCGACGAGGACACCGGTGCTATCTCTGCTGGCAAAGAAGGTTACAAGGTTAGCAAGGACAAGGCAATCCTCAATTACGAGTTCTTCCGTAACGGCGAAAGCATCGATGACAAGAAGACTACGGAATACGCCACCCCTGTCGTCCAAGTCGGAACACTGGAGTCTTCGCTTTCCTATGATGCCAATGGTGGCGAAGGCACCATGGACGATCAGACCGGTGAGCATGCTTCCAGCGTGAAGGCACAGGAAAACGAATTCAAGTGGAAGGGCCACCGGTTCGTCAGCTGGAATACCCAGGCGGATGGTTCCGGAAGCATGGTCAAGCCAGGTGATGACGTCCAACTGAATCAGAAAACCCAAACCCTGTACGCCCAGTGGACCACAATGCCGGCAACTGTCAGCTACGACAAGAACAGTGGGGCGGCCGAAGGAACGACCGATGGCTCGGAAGGACTTGACGGTGACGAAATCGACATCGCCGAGAACGGCTTCACATGGGCTGGCCGCACATTCATGGGTTGGAATACTCAAGCTGACGGCAAGGGTGACTCCTATAAGCCGGGCGACAAGCTGACCATGAAGGAAGGCGATCTGGTCCTCTACGCGCAGTGGAAGGCCAACGGTTCTACCCTGTCCTATCTTCCAGGAACCGATAAGGCCGCCGGGGAAACCCCATCCCAGGAGGGAACGGTTGACGAGGAGGTGAAGGTTGCTGAGAACGGCTTCACCTGGAGCGGCCATACCTTCCTAGGATGGAAACTCGCTGACGCTAGTACCAAGTCCGATAAAAAGGATTCTTCCTCGGATAAGACGGACTCCACGAAGGATGAATCAACTTCCGATGACACTTCATCAGAAGGTAGCGATACTGATTCCAGTGAGAGCAGCGATTCAGGAGATACTTCCTCGGATTCAGCCGATTCCACGGATAAGCCTTCCGCAGACGAATCAGCATCCCATACCAAGGGCACGATTCAACTGATTGACAGCAAATCCACCGATGACACAGGAAAAGACTCCGAGTCCACGGATTCCACAGACGAATCCACCGGTGCATCGAAGGATGACACTGCCACCGACGACTCCAGTAAGAAGGACGACTCCACCTCTGACGATAAGACAGACAAGGACACCACGGACAAGAAAGACGACACTACCGACAAAACAACAACGGATGATGTCGTCGATGACACTACCGACAAGTCCGACAAGGAACTCGCCAAGGAACTCAAACTCATCCTTCCCGAGGACACCCGTAAGTTGACCGTCGAAGGTGAAACCCTCGAAGCCGTCTGGCGTGCCAACAAGTACACCATCAAGTTCGACAAGAACGATGACGCCGCGACCGGTGACATGGACGACCAGTCCATAGAATATGACCAGACAGCGAAGCTCACCGCGAACAAGTACGAGTACGCTCTCCACAATTTCAAGGGATGGAACACCAAGGCGGACGGATCCGGAACCACCTATAAGGATGAGGCCGAAGTCACCAACCTTGTCGACAAGGACAAGGGCGAAATCACCCTCTACGCCCAATGGGAAGCCCAGCCTCTCCCACTCACAGGCGTGGCCATCGGACTGCTTGCCGTCGCCATGGCAATCTTCGGATTCGTTGGCATCAGCATGCTCCTCGTTGAAAGCAAACGCCGTCGCGGCTGACATATGAATGTTGGGCAGGGGAACCTCAGAGGATTCCCTGCCCAACATTCATATGTCAGGACAAAACTTCGAATTCTCTCCCCCACCCGGTAGAAGATAAAAGAAAAAAGAAACACACATAACTAAGCCAAGCTTTGGCCAATGCCGGTATGCTCCTTTACGGTAGCGTTCGTTCGTCGCCGTAAGGCCTGATTGATCTAACGAATTAGAGAAAGCCAGTCTTCCAATTGGAATCGGGCCTTTCTCTAATCGACGCGAAGTTTAGGTGTTTCCTTCTTTTCGGTTGTAGATGCCATCGTTGTGTCAATAATGGCGACGGAAGGTGGAATCGTAGCCGACACGGGATTAGCGGGTTTCTTGTTGGCGTTCATTCCAAGCAAGGTGACGATTCCCTGAAGGACAATGGAAATGATCATAACCCACATGACTACTTTCCTTGACCAACCAAACGGCCATACCCAGCGACCCAACAGTGCGGCAAGAATCGTCAGAACCGTGGTGATGATGAAACTGAAGAACAGTTCGAAGTTGGAATGATTGTATTTTCTCTCTGTGCTTTGTCCTTCCAGCAGGCTGAATGGTTGAAACAGCATGCCGCAGAGACAGCCGAGCCATACAATTCCGCCGAAGATTATGACAAACCAACCTCCGCCAAGCACCCAGTTGATGCCGTCATATACGGACTGTCCGGTGCTCGTTTCAAAGAACATTCCCAATCCAATGAACGGAGCCATTAGCACCAGGAGGATGATGCCGATTACGCACATTGCAGTAAGCATGATTCTTCTCTCTTCCATACAGATATGAGGAAACGGGCTAACCTTTTTCGATTGTACGTCGATTCGATTAGCCCGTTTCTAGGGGATTGGGTTCATGACGCGGTCAAACAGTTTCCACACAGCTAAGGCCTGTGCGAGCTGGAGAAGAGTGTTCGCCGGCCTTACGACCGGGTCACGAACCCAAGTGTTTAATTATGGTCAGTCGTTACGACTAGTGGTGCGACGGGCAACTTCGATGCCGAGGCCGACAGTGAGGACCGCTGCGGATGCGATGATTGCGGCCATCGGGTCAACGCCGGTGTTGGCGAGCTTGGTGATGCTCTTGTCGTCGGCGTTCACCTGGTAGCGGGTGACGGTGTCCGTGGTGTTCGGCTTGGACTGGTTCTGACCGTTAGCCTGGTTGTTCTGGCCCGGAGTGACAATTCCACCGTTGTTGTTGGTGTTGTTATCGCCGTTGGATCCATTGTTGTTGTCGCCAGGCTTATTCGTGTCAGAGCCGTCGCCATTATCACCGGGCTTGTTATCGTTGTCGCCCGGCTTGTTGTTGTCCTCGCCGCCGTTGTCGGAACCGCCGTTATCGCCGGAACCAGGGTTGTTGTTGTCAGAGCCACCATGATCAGGCTTATCCGGAGTGCCCGGGTTCGGGGACGGATCCGGGTGCAGCAGGTGATCAAGGGTATCCTGAGCCTGCTTCAGTGCGGCATTAGCCTCGGTCAGAGCCTTCTGAGCATCCTGAACCGCCTTCAGCAGCACATTCTGGCTGTCAACCACGCCCTGAGCATCAGTGAGCTTAGCCTGCAGTTCGGCCAGCTTGGCGTTGGCGTCAGCAAGAGCCTTGGCCTTGCCTTCAAGCACTTCGCGAGCGGCCTTGATGGCCGGAACCTTGGACGGATCCTTCGCGGTGTTCTCCAGGTCGGTCAGCTTCTGCTGCGCGTCCTGCAGGTTGGTGGAAGCCTGTTCGGCGGCCTTGGTTGCGGTCTCCAGAGTCGTCTTGGCGGTTTCGGCATCGGTTTCCGCATTCAGCAGAGCCTGCTCGGCCTTGTCGAGATCGGTCTTGGCGTCGGCCTGGGCGTTGACCGCGGTCTGGTAGGCTGCGGTCGCGTCGTCGGCCTTCTTGCGGAGATCCTTCAGATTGTTGAGGTTCTCGGTCTCGGTCTTGAGCTCAGCCTGCTTGTCGGATAGGGTCTTGTTGGCCTCATCGAGAGCATTGTTCTTCTCAGTGACAGCCGTGTTCGCGTCCTTCAGCTGCTGATCGAGGTTGTCGGCAGCTTCCTGCTTGACCTTATAGTCGGCCTGCAGTTCGTCAGCCTTCTTCTGAGCCTCGTTGTACTCCTTCTGGAGCCGATCAATCAGCTCCTGGCCGCCTTCCATTGGCGGGGTAGTGGTGCCACCATTCTTGACCGCATCATCGTAAGCCTTCTTGGCCGCGTCGAGAGCAGCCTTCAGCTGAGCCTCAGCCTCCTCGGCGGCCTTCTGCTGAGCGGCAGCGGTGTCGGCTTCCTTCTGCTTGTCAGTAGCGACACCGGCAAGAGTGTCAGCCTCGGTCTGCTTGTCAGCAGCCTTCTTGTCAGCATCCTTCCAAGCATTGATATCGGAGTTTAGACCGTTCTCATACTTGGTGATTCGATCCAGGTATTCCGTTGTGGTATAGATCGTTTCACCGGTCATAAGATTGGCATTGAAGTTCTGGGTAGAGTACGTGTACCCATCCTTGCCGACGCCAAGTCCGAAACCGGTTGTCTTCAAATCCTTGTCGATGATATTCAGATAATGTCCGACGGACTCATACTGAACACCATCATGCTCTTCGCCGTGGTAAATCCACGGACGGTTCTTTAGAATCCAGTTGGAATCAGTCTTGTGAGCCGCCAACTCAGAATCGGTCTTCGCATATTCGTCGAGGTACCCCTTTTCATCTGAATACCAAGCCTTGAACACACTCTCCTGGGTATTGTATCCGTAGGCGATGTTTTCGCCGACGATAAATTCCTTTGGATGGTTGAAACCATTCTCTTGAATAGCCTCATTGTCAGACATGGAGGTTCCCATGAGATAGTCAGAGACCTTCAGCTCGGGAAGCCCGTTGTCCTTGCGAATCTGATTGAAATAGTCGATGTAAGACAAAGACTTCTTCATATTGTCCAGTGAAAAGCTGGTTCCACTCTCCTTGGGGTTGATCCAACCCTTATCAACCCACTCCTTGAAAGTGGCATCCTGATTCACAAGATACTTCGCAGCGTCAGAACCTTCCTGTTCCAGGAATCCGATAGCACCCTTGTCGAGCTGCTTCTGTGCGGTGTCTGCGGCCTGCTTCTTGCCTTCGGCGTCGGCCTTCAGCGTGTCTGCGTCGGCCTTGGCTTGGTCGGCTTCGGCCTTCGCCTTGGTAGCGGCGTCCTTAGCCTCAGTTGCCTTGGTCTTGGCGTCGGCGGCTTCCTTCTGCTTGGCCTCGTAGTCGGCCTGAGCCTTCTCATAGGCGGCCTTCAGATCGGCGAGGGACTGGTTGCCCTTGGCTTCGTCGAGCTTCTTCTTCGCCTCATCGGCCTTGGCCTTCGCATCGTCGGCCGCGGTCTTGGCGTCCTTGGCGTCCTGCTTGGCCTGATCAGCCTTATCCTTCAGATCGGCGGCGGTGTTCTTCGCGTCCGTCAGCTGCTTGTTGGCGGTGTCGGCGACCTTCTGAGCCTCGGTGATATCCTGGTTGAGGGAGTCGACCTTGGTCTGAGCCTTGTCGATGTTCTCCTTCGTGGCACCGGCCTTGTCGGCCGCATCAGTCGCGGCCTCGGCTTCGGTCTTCTTCGCAGCAGTGTCTGCGGTCTTCTCGTCGAGAACCTGCTGCTTGTTGGCCTTATCCTTCTCAGCTTCGGTGACCTTCTGATCGGCGGCCTGCTTATCAGCCTCAGCCTTCGCCTTGTCCGCGTCAGCCTTCGTCTTATCGTTCTCAGCCGTGGTCACATCCTGCTGGGCCTTGTCCAGGGAACCCTGGTCGATGCCGGCATCCTTCAACGCCTGATTGTAATCCGTCTGAGCCTGATCCTTCTCGGCCTGCGCATTATCTACGACCTGCTGCTGGTCCGTGACGGCCTGCTGAGCATCCTGTACGTTCTGCTGAGCCTGATCGATCTCAGACTGGGACGGGGCGGCGGCCTGAGCCTTGTTGAGCTGATCCTGCTTCTCCTGGACGTTCTTCTTCGCCTCGTCGACGGCCTGCTGTGCGTCGGACACGGCGTCACGGGTCGTGTTGACCGGGGTCGGGTCGACCGGTGTAGTGGTCGCCGGGGTGGTGGTGGCTTCGTCGGCCATGGCGGTCGGCGCGAGCATGCCGACTGCGAGGGTGGTTGCGAGGCCGGTGATGATGGCCTTGCGCTTGTTGTTGTTCTCCATTGGAGATCCTTTCGCTGTGTGGTGGTGTCGCCCTTGGTGGGCTCCTGTTACCTATAAAGCTAGTGGGATTCCACTAAAAAGCAAATCTTTCTCAAGTCTTCGGCGTGTCGCGCTTGACAATACAGCAAAGCCTTAAAACCGCGAAACCCCTTATAAAACAAAGGTTTTCACGCCAATCAAACCGGTTTGAAATGCCAACATCAGACGTCCGCACCCAATGCAGAAACCACTAAAAACACAACCACAAACCCAAAAACCGGAAGAAAACCACTAAAACAAGCGTTAAACTAAACAAGAACCACAAGCAAAGGAACCCCAACCATGGCAGCCAAAATCCCCACCAGCATCAACATCGACCGCGACCTACGCGACCAAGCCACCGAAATCTTCAACGAACTCGGCATCAGCTTCAGCCAAGCCGTCACCATATTCTGCCGCGCAACCGTACGCGAAAACGGCCTACCATTCGACATGACCATACGCAGACCCAAACGGCATCGCGACGAATACGAGGACGACGACGAATAAGGGGTAGGGGATTGGGGTTCCCTATTGAATTTTTCCGACACATATGCCACTGGATTTCAACAGCGTTGTTGATCAGAGGCCGAATATAAGATAACAAGAATCGTTATCAATAAGTGTAGAAATTAGAAACGGACGTCACCGTTGACGCCACAGCACGCAATCACTCAGTCAACGCGGCGACATCGTGCAACATCGCCTTGCTCCAACGCCTATTGATCCACCATTTCACGTCGGAATTGTTCTTCCGCTCGTTGATCAGAGCATTCGCCTTATCCAGAATCTCCTGGCTTGCACCATCGTCAACAAGCTTCTGCAGGTCGGCGACATTCGCCGAAATAAACTTGTACCGAATCGACTCAGCCCAAGCAACCTGCTTCTCCGACCCAACCAGCTTGCAGCAACCGTTCGCCGCACACCATGCGGCAGCCTTCGTGGCTTCCGCGGCACGCTCCTCGGGAGTCGCAGAGTACTCTGCGGCGTGCCTTTCCTTAAAAGCACAGGACGGGCAGTTCTTGTTCAGGTAGTAGGCGAGGCCTTCTTCGAGATTGTCGAGATCAACCTTCCTCGGCCTGATATGCCCACATTTGTATGTAACCTCGCGAGTTTCCTTCATCGTTTGTCTCCTTCGTCCCGATGTTGGCGTTGTTGGTTTAAACGATAGGCACGAGGGTTTTTGGTCGATGCAAAATCTGTGGCGTGTCGCCATTTTATAGATAATGGAAACCATTATTGATTAGGCGTCGACACCGACCCATCACCGAACAAATGCTCCCACAACAAGCCGCCAGCCGACTCAGCCGACAACAAGCCATCACGGAAACCATCAACAATCAGATTCGACCGACTGGCACGCGCATCCCAATCAATTTCACGCAGCCGGTCGATTTCAGTATCCGTATGGCCGCGGATAATCTCCAAATCACTGACATTCTCGGTCATTAAACCATCTGCATCCTGTAAGAGAACCTCAGTCGCAGAACCATCCAATTCTGCGAGTAGACCAGTCAGGGAGCCATCCTCGTTCAAGCGGACTTCGCCTATCTCGGGGACACCATCAATCGTGAACCGAGCCAACTGCAGTGTTTCATCCTCATCCATGTTTCCCCCAATCGTTGGATCGAGCATATCTAATGGGGATTGCGGGAACGTCGATGATTGTTAACGCATGCAAGGCAAGGACGGTCGCATGCAAATCAGGTCTTGGAAAACCATCAAAATAATGCCGGCTGATATGGCTGTAAATATGCTCTCTTGTAAGGAGAATCCTATATGAGTCGTTTAAGAGAAATGTTGCGGGGGGGGGGCTTAAGTTCCTCTCTATAATTTTTGCGGTCACCATGTGTTTGGGATGCTTATATACAATACTGGCGGCACGACAAGCGGAGGCTGCGGATGATTCGTATAACCTGTACTACGCATATTCAGAATCCGAGATTAAACAATATCCTGCAGGCACATTTAAAAGAGTGGGGTATTTCACGCGAGCAGCCGCAAACTCAGGACTGTATTATAAACCGTGCGCCGTATCTAGCATAGGCAACGTTTTTCAATTTGACAATGGTGCAACTGGTGAAATAAAGAAATCGTCAGAAAATGCCGATGCTTGTTATACGGATCCCAACATATTAAATTCTCGTGAAATCACTTTTCATTCAGCTAGATGGAGTGGATTGATTTACGAAAAAGAAGCGCTTTCGATTGATGAGACAGGCCAACTATGGGTGATGCCCATACGAGATGGCTCTACAACCCATAATTTGGTTGCAGAGCCAATTATGTCCGATGTAACTTTTACAACCGCATCGTCAGGACCAAATAACCGGGAATATGGTGTTCTTCTGTTAGGGAAACCGAAGAACACTCAGGCAGCTTATCAAGCCCAAATGCCTACTACGGGAGCTCCGACCGGTTTAACTCAGGTTGGCTTAGCTTCAGCTGTCATCTGTCTGCTCGGTATTGGATTCTTGTTTAGGAGAAATCTATCCATCTAATATAGGTCGACTTATGGGCCTCCCAAATAGTTTGGAGGGGCCCATAGTTTTTGATTCTATTAGATATTCTTAGCCGAATCTCTTACGATTAATTCACCAGGCACAACAACATGGCCGTTTTCCGTCGAGATTTGTTTATCTCCGATTTGAGTTCTGAGTAGTTTGAAAGCTTGTTTACCGCCTTCTATGAAGTTCATTCGGTAAGTGGTTAGTTTTGGTGTCCAGATTTTAGATAATGGTTGATCGTCAAAGCCAATGACGCTGACATCTTCGGGGACCTTTTTACCTGCTTCGTTCAAGCCTCTTATGATTCCTAAAGCGATGATGTCATTGCCAGCGAAGATGGCAGTCACGTTATCATCTTCGGCTAGTCGATGTCCGATTTTCACCCCGCTTTCGGGATCCCAGTCGGAGGATATTGGTGCATAGATCGGCGCATTAGATTCTTCGCATGCTTTATGCCATCCGGCCATGCGACTGTATTTGACGCCTTCATGGGGGAGTGCGACATGGATGACGGTCTTATGACCTAACTCCAATAGGTATTTAGTGACTTCGTATCCGCCTCGCTCGGCACCCAGCGTGACTTGATTGTTGGCTTTTTTTGCGTCGCCGGCAACGGTTACGACTGGAAGGTTTTCCGGTAGAAGTGAGGTCATGTCGATGTCGAGGTTGTCGAAGTCGAGCATGATTACGCCGGAGGGATGCTGGTCCAGGTAAAGTTGGGCGCTTTTGCGCAGGTCTGAGCGGTCTTGCCCGTTGAGGACACAGATGGAAAGAGGGAGTCCCTCTTCTCTCGCTGCGTCCTCGATTCCTTCGAATACTAGGGAAGGACCGTAGAGCGTGGTATTGGTCGTGAACACTGCCACCGATGGCATTTGCCTGTGGACCAATGCTCGGGCTACCGGGTTCGGTCGATAGCCGAGCATTGCGATCGCTTGGCTGATCCGCTCCTGTTTTTCCTCGCTTACCCTTGACGGGTTGTTGAGAAAACGCGATACGGTGGGAACTGATACCTCCGCCAAGGCTGCCACATCCCTGATGGATGCTGTTTTGACTGTTGTTCTCACCATATCGCGTCTCCATTGATTCTCGGTTTATTGGTTCTAGTGTATGTTATTTACTTCACGGCTCCGCCTGTAATACCGGAGATGATCTTGCTCTGTGTGAAGGCGAATATCGCCAGTAGCGGCAAGCTCATCAGGATAATGTAGGCGAAGATTAGATGCCAGTTGTTGAGGTAGAGGCCTGCGGAAGCCACGTTGTACAGGTTGAGCGGGAGAAGGTTCATCTTGCCGGACAGGATGAACAGCGAGTAGAACACGTCGTTCCAAATGTACAAGGTGACCAGAATGGTTGCAGTCGCCAACGTCGGTCCAAGCAGAGGAAGGATGATGGTGAAGAAAATTCTCGCCGGTCCGGCACCGTCGATCCTGGCTGCTTCCTCCAGTGATACTGGGATTGTGCGTATGAAGCCGGTCACGAAGAAGATGACCGTGGAAAGGTAGATTCCGACATATACTCCGACCATGCCGGGTGCGGTTCCGGATAATCCGATGATTTTCAGCAGCATCATGACTGTGACGACTGCAGGGGGAAGAATCAGGCCGGAAATACTCAGCGCGTATACGATGGCCATTGGCTTGGTGGTGCGGCGTGCGAGGATCCATGCGGCCATGGAACCACAGATCAGTGTAAGCAGGACCGAAGGCACGGTCACGATTACCGATCCGAAGAACGCCTGAATCATTTTGCCGTCGATGAGCACGGTTTTGAAGTTCTCCAATAGTTGCCAGTGGGATGGCAGGCTCATGTTAGGGGAGATGGCTTCGGCTTGGGATTTTCCGGCCGTGACAATCAACAGCCAGAAAGGCACACCCAAGAAGATGATGAGGATAATGACGGCAAGAATGGTGTGGATAATCTCACCCAGAGGTGATTTCTTGTTTACTGTCACTCGCTCATTGGTTTTTACCTGACCGAAAGTTGCGGAACTCATAGGATCTTCGCCTCTCTTCTACGAAGCAGATAAATGACAGGTACTGCGATAATCATGACCATGACGAACAGGACGAGGCTCATGGTGGTGGACTGCGAGTAAAGGCCTTGGCCGAAGGTACGCCAAATGAAGATGTTCAGGATTTCCGTCGAACCACCGGGACCTCCTTGCGTGGTTGCCTGCACGATATCGAATCCATTCATGGAGCCCAATAGCGATGTGGCAACGTTGAAGGTAAATGCCGGTGCCAACAATGGGAACTTGATTTTCCAGAACAGCTGCGAACCGGATGCCCCATCTATGGTGGCCGCTTCGATGACATCAGGGTCGATTGTCTTCAAGCCAGCCAAGTAGATGAGCATCGCAAGACCCATCCATTTCCATCCGTGAATACTGGCGACGATGAGCAACGTCCAGTTGATGTTGCCCAGCCAGGCGATTTCCACAGTATGCCCGGAGAATGCGCTCAGGATTTGGTTCAGAGCACCATCGCTTTTCAGAATGGCCTGCCAGATATATCCGACTGCCAAAGCGGACATGATGACGGGGACGAAGAACAGTACTCGTGAAAGCCTGTTGATGAACGTGTCCTTTTCAAGGAATACCGCAAGGGCAAGTCCGAACACGTTCTGGAATATGCCGACGAAGATTGCGTACAGGAGCGTGATTCGCAGATCCCTGAGCAGTGTGCCGCTGGTGAACAGGGTGATGAAGTTGTCAAATCCGTTGAAGCTGATGGTTTTACTGAATGCGGACCAGTTAGTGAACGCATAGATGAAGTTCAGTACTGTCGGGATGAAGAAGAATACAAGCAGGAACGCTATCGCGGGGATTAGGAATCTGAGCGGATAGTTCTGTTTGATGAGGATGGTGTGACGGCTTGTCGATGTTGGTTTTGCCATAATCGTTCCTTTGAACCAGGAGAAGCAAAAGGAGTGAGGGTGGTGTCAGACTTGGTGGAAGAGGAGATAGAACCTGCCTGCCACCACCCTTTTTATTCGGGGAAGTTTTAGAATCCAGTCGCGCCTTGAGCCTTGGCGAGCTGAGCGAACTGGTCCTGCGTCGCCTGTCCGACCTGTTCCGGCGTCTTGGTGCCATTGATCATGTCAGCCAGGTTGATGTACAAGTCGGGGGTTGCCGATGGCGAGGGATTGCATGGATCCCACGCCATCCTTGATGGCGGCCGCGGAATCCGTGAGAGCTTCAGGAACATCAGGGGAGGAGTCCACGGTCTTGAGGACGGAAACAGCGCTCTGGTCCTTAACGAAGCCCTCGTACCCGTCGCTCAGCCAGTAGTTGATAAGCTGGCGTGCGGCGGCATCCTTCTTGTCGTCCCCGGACTTGAAAGCTACAACACCATTGTTCGCATCAGGAATGATGGTGCCGATGTTGCCTTCAGCCGAGATCGGGAAGAAGCCAATCTTCTCATCGAGCGCCGTTTTGTCATTGTTGGCCAGTGCGGCAACCATGTTGAACATGACACCGATGCCAATCATCATGCCCGTCTTACCGTTCCACAATGCTGCAGCCTGTTCGTCGTTTTTGGCGGAGCCTGCATCCTTGTTTTCCAAACCTTCATCGAACAGCGCCTTGTAGTTGTTGATCGCGGTCATGATGGTCTTATCGGTGAACTTTTCCTTACCGGTGTTCACTCGATCCCACAATCCATCCTTGGCGGCTTCAGCCAACTGGACTTGAACCGAATACTGTGTACCCCACTGGGATCCGCCCATTTCGAAGAACGGTGATTCGACGCCGTCGATGTTCGCCGCCTTGATCTTCTTGGCGGTTTCGACCAGCTCATCCCAGTTCTTCGGAGTATCGGTGATACCGGCCTTTTCGAAGACCTGCTTGTTGTAGAAGACACCCATTACGGATGGGGCTCCGAACAATGCCGCGTAACGGGTGTTGTCGACCATGCCTCCGGCTTCGGCCATGCCTTCGGTGTAGTTGTCCACGAATGGGGCGTTGTCGAGTTTCTGTAGTTTATCCTGGGCGATGAAACCTGCGAGCATGGATCGTGTGGGCTGCCAGAGGGCAAGGTTCGGAGTGTCTCCGGTAGTGACCTTGGTTTGGACGTTCTGCTCATAAGGGTCGGGAATCACTTCGACATCAACCTTGGCTCCGGTGGCCTTCTCGAATTCCTTGACCATGTTGACTGGAATCTTGCTTGCAGCCTGGGGCACCCACATCTTCAGGGTCGTTCCTTCAAGTGATTGGGTGGCTTTCGGCCAATAATCGGCGGCCGAAGTATCCACGTCAGTGCTAGACGCGGTCGGATTGCTACATCCGGCGAGCAGCATAGACATGGCAGCTATGAATGCGGCAGCGGAAACAATGTGCTTCATTGCGCTATTGTTCTTCATTTTTCAACCTTTTCAATCGTTCTTTTAGGTTTACTGTTACTTGTTCTTGATGCGGAACGTACGGGACACGTATCCGTCTGCTGGGGTGAAGACCGACAGTATGCCCTTTTCATCGCTCCAATGGACAGGCCATGCGGGGAACCCGTCACCGATGGGGAACACGGTTGAGACTTCGGTTTCTTCACCCTGGTAGAAGGGGATATTCAGCAGTGAGATTTGGGGTTGAGCAAGATTGCGTGCCCATACGGTCACAAGCGAATACTCGTCAGTCCTCAATCCCAGTGAGACGACAGGATCATCCCAATGAGGCAATCCTGTAGGCCAGAAAGGTATCGCATTCGGGAGAACAGGTTGGACCTGTTCCTTGTATGCTGAAACTGCCTGCGCTATGAGTTTCTTCTGCTGGTCCTCCATCCTGTTGATATAACCGGAGAGGAAGAATCGTCCCAAGAACGTTGTGTTCAGGTTGGTAGCGATTTCCTCTTGGCTCATGGTTGATTGCGGGTAAGCCCAGTTGGCAGCCTGTTCAGGGAGCATCTGCATTGGGGCGGCGGCGGCGATGGTCGGGTAGAGTCGGAAGTCCTGCTGGTCGGAAGTGGATTGCACTTGGAACCGGGAGAGTTGTGCGTAATCCATGCGCATACCACCGGAGGAGCAGTTCTCCAAGATCAGGTCAGGGTATTTCTCATGGAGGCTGTCAATCCACTTGCTGTAGGCACGATTGTGTTCCAGGAGCCCGTCACCGCAACTGTCGCTGTTGATGTCGGTGCCGCTTCCGGGGGACACGTTGTAGTCGAACTTGAAGTATGCGACACCGAAGTCGTTAATGAGCCTGTCAATGACCCCGGTGATGTATTCGCATGCTTCCGGGCTACGGAAATCAAGGAAGTAGCGTTGCTGTTCCTCAATACGGTGACCGTGACGGCTAAGGAACGCGCTGTCGGGAAGTTTGCTTGCGATTGGGCTCAATACTCCAATGACTTCCGGCTCGACCCAGAGGCCGGGTTTCATCCCCGCCTTGGCAATGGCGCTCATGACTTCGCTGAAACCGTTCGGGAAACGGGTCTTGGAGGGTTTCCACTCGCCGACTGACGGCCACCAGTTTCCGGTGTCGTCGTACCAGCCGCAATCCACTACGAACACTTCGACGCCGGCTGCCGATGCTCCCTGGATGAGAGGAAGCAGTTTTTCGGTGGTCGGGTCGCCGTTGATGGTGTTCATGTAATCGTTGAAAATCACCTGCGGCTTGTGGTTGTCGTCGTGCGGGGTTCGCGTGGCTCGACGGTATTTAGTCAGTTGCTCCATGGCAGAGTCGAACGATGCCGCGAGCGTGATGTCTGCGGGAACAGTGGTGAACGATTCGCCGGAGTTCAGGATCTTCTCCCACGAATGATCGTTATTCGTCGGACCCGACAACGCAAGGTATCCGTCGTCGCCGTTCTTGCCGATCTCCCAACGCCATGCACCGTTGTGTTCGATCTGGAACAGCCATACGAGTTTCAGCTGGTTTGATTCCAGAACACCCATAGGTGCGCCGCTTCCGGTAGACCATGTGCCGGTTGAGACGACCGTATGAGAGTAACGCTGGTTGTGTCCGATGAGATTTTCATGCATCTCGGGCACGTAATCCGTTACATGCGTACGCTTCCAGCGGCCTTCGCCGAGCCATTCGTTGTCGCATTCGAGCACGTCCCAGGCATTGATGTCAGTCTCTGCGTTCGGGGCGCCAAAGCCAGCTGTCCAACTGGTGACGGATTCCAGAACAATGGTGTCATCGGCAGTTGCGGCGTTGGTTACGGTCATATACGAGCGGAATGTCGAAGAACCGGTGAAGGTCTCATAGTGGGCTTCCACATTGACGTGGGATTCCGGATCGGTAAGGTATACCGTCAGACGGTATTTACCATCAGACACGGTGGCTTCATGATTCTTATACCTGAGTTCAGCTCCGATATGCGTGGCTATAAGCCTGCCGCTTGATAGTCGATGTCCATGCCCTGCCGCAAGTATCTCCACAATAGGTAGGGGGTCAGAGAAAACTGCTTTCGTTTCTCCAGACTGTACTGTCGTGAGTTCGACCGGTGTCGAATCACTGTATCGGAAAACTAGTTCCAAGTCGGGTGTATCCCATTTGAACGTTTGATGGTCTGCTCTCTCCATATGCTTCCTCACATATCTAATAGCGGTTTCATGCACAGGAAGATTACGGTACCCAAGCCGGGAAATCTCTTGGATACCAACAATTCTCTGCACACCAACAACCTCTGTGGTTGTTGACATCTAAGTTAGGATGATACCGTTTTCATGTCAAAGACACGGGCGTGTCTTAAGTTCAGAAAGACTGCGTTTCGTTGCAATATCAAGGTTTATGGAACTTTGATGATGTCCTTGACCATGATCACCTCAGTACCGGTTTCATCATTACCGGCAGTATCCGCTAATCACATTCGGCTATTACCCCCCATTCCACGAGAGCATTAGATTAACCTCATGATTAAATCAGAAAAACAATTCAACAATCTTGCCGAATCCGATAAGAAATTAGAACAAGTAATAAGCGATTACGCAGCTAACAACGACCGAATGTCACTTATACAAGCCAAGAAATATTTGGATGAAATATTAGGAACTCCCACGAGCGGTGACCAGATTCGCGTATGGTCCGAACCTCGTTTTCACGTTTCCGTATGGAAGCAGAATATCAGAGCTGACGGGCGTGATTTTCTCTATCATTATGCGGGTTTCGCCACTAGTGTCCCCGGCGTGGTAATCGTACCTATCAATGACCATGGGGAAACGTTATTGGCTTGGCATTATCGTCCAGCTAACCATACTTGGAGTTTGGAATTGCCTCGCGGCGCCGGCGAGGAATCAGAGACCCCAGAGAAGACCGCACAGCGTGAATTGATGGAGGAGACTGGTCTCGAACCTCATCGGTTAGTTGAAATCGGTCGCATACATGCTGACGGGGGAATCCTACAGGATGATGTTCGAATAGTCGTTGCCTACGATTGCGTGCCTGTTTCCAATACCGTGGATTTTGAATTGAAGCACCCGGTATGGTGTTCCCGAAATGAGATTAACCGACTTCGTTCAGGTGGTTTGATTGATTGCGCATTGACGTTAAGCGCTTTGAGTCTGGCGGGTTTCTGAAGGGGGATTTACAGTCCCGCGTACTTTAGCTAGATTGCAAACCATCACACTGAAGCTATTCCGTGAACCCGTGCCTCATAGCGCTTGGTTCACGGATGTATCCGCAGACTGTCAAGCCATGAGGAGCTTCAGAGAATGGTGTTCACATCGAACGAAACAGTCAACGGCCGGAACTATAGGTGATGCCGTTGCTACTGCGAATAATACTAATATTTATCATCGTATTCGGCTTATCCACAGGTTTGCTCGCATACGTTTTCTACCGTCAATGGGATGAGAAAATCTGGGGCCTAATCCTCTCATTCTTCCTAGCTTCCATCTCTTTCATCTGCATCGCAGCATTACTGGTCATTGTCGCAACATTGGGGGCTTTCTGATGGTGAAAAACTATTTTTCCTACCTTATCGAATCCATTGCCCGCTGGATTATTATCGCTATTGGCGTCATCGTAGGATTCATATCCCTCATTTGGACCGTCTCCACAGATTACGGTGAACGCATCTTCACTTTTTCAACCCGTCATTGGTGGGTCACTGGATTAGCGGCTTTGATCACTGTCATCGCCTTATATGCGACCGGCTTGATTCACAGGTTATCTTCCCTCGACTACAGGAAACTTGCGTTGGTTGCAGGTTTCGTGACAGGTGTAGGGGGAGTTTTTTGGGTTTTCTCCGCAAATGTCGGAGTCGTATGGGATTCGCTCGAATTATGGAATGCCGCTACTCAATCGGACGCACCCCAATGGGCACATGCCAGGTATATGGAACGATACCCTTACCAGTCGTCAATGATATTGGCGTTGAAAGCATGCCAGTGGATAGCTGGATCCAATGCACTGTTGCTGTTCCAATTAGGCAATGCAGTCTGCGTGGGACTGGCTTCATGGTGTGTGGTTCGACTCGTATACTCTTGGACAGGTGACTCGCCGGCCGCGGCTGTAGCCGCCGTTCTTCAGACGTTGTTCCTGCCTTCGATCCTGTATGTGACATTCGTATACGGGAACCAGTTTGCTTTGACATGTCTGCTTCTGTCGTTCCTGGCACAATCACGAGGGTTCAATAGGAATCAATACCGTTGGCATATTGCTGCAGTGGTTCTCATGTTGGTGGCGGTAATCGCGAAAAGAACCTTCCTTCTTGGAGGTGCGGCAATTGCATGCGTCTGGCTGTTCGACTCTTTGAGAAAACGCGATTGGAAACCTCTCATCCCGGTGGTTCTGCTACTGACGACAAGCCTGATCATCCCCATGTCGATCGATAAAGCCGTTTTCAGTGAATATGACGCGAATCCAAGCAACGGGTTGCCGAAAACAACTTGGATAGTCATGGGGTTGGGAGCTAACCCGACCGGTAAGCAGCCATATCGAGGTCTCGGAATGTTCGATACGTATCCGACAATCCAACCGTCTGAAACCTACTCGTCAGCAAAACAGTCCGAAATGGACCACAGGAACTTAAGGAACCGCATCGTTGAATTCGCCCATAACCCAGTGTCTGCGATTCGATTCTTCGGCAAGAAACTCGTATACGAATGGGGAGACCCAACGTATGGAAGCATCATCGCATCCAATTGGAACAGGGGAACAACTCCGCCACTGAGCGAAAGACCAAAAACACGGATATCCAACAGCATGTATGACGGGAAACTCCATTGGCTGTCGATCAATGTCATGAACATCATCCAATTAGTTGCCTGCGTTGGTTTCGTTATCTGCTTCGCCAAAAGAAAAATGCAGGCTAATCAATACGGTCTGGCCCTATTCGTGGCAGGCGGATTCCTTCTCTACCTGATATGGGAAGCAAAAGGACAATACATGTGGCCCATGGCCCAGGCGATGATTCCCTTTGCAGCGATTGGAATTACACAAATCCCGGATATGATGCGGCGTTTTTCCAGAAAAATCAACGAATGGGGCAACCATATCCTGGATACCGCCGGGGCAATGTAACGCCTATTGACTTTTCTCCCCACAGCTAAATCCGGTGACTTACGGCGCTTCCCGATAGAGGAGAACAGGTGGATTGGAATGCTGCAATCAGCAGGTATCCAATCCACCTGTTCTCCTCTATCATTATCAATGGAAGCCACACTCAGGCTGTTCTATCCCAGTATGGAGTGAAATGAATTCACAGGTTCAGAAACCCCATAAAAGGATTACCTCAATGAGGCTTCTGAACCATTTTCTTTTGCGAGGAGAAAGACTATGGTCGGAAGCTTCAAAAAAATGCTGCTTTCGTCTACAGCTATCGCGATGATCTCCGCTGCTGCCATTGTCCCGTCAGCAGCAATGGCCACCAGTGCGGGAACCAATATCACCTTCATCGGTTCCTCTGACTGCAAGGGCGGGCATGGCGTCATGTGTGCTGTAAGCAAAGGCCCCGACACCCTGATCCCAGGGGCCAAATTCACTTATCCGAGTGAAATGGATAAAGTGACCTACTCGGATAAGGGAACATTCACTATCCCCGACACATATAAGGGCGAGAAAGTCCAGTCGGTAAGTATCAAAGGTTACATCAATTACGGTGATATAACGGCCAAGCCGGGTGCCGTCCTCCAATATTGGTTCAACCGGTTCTACTATGCCTCAGGACTGGGAACCGAAGCTTCAAAGTACACTACCTACGTGGAAATCTCCTGCCAGTCCGGTCAATCCAAGGATGTCTGCTCCGGTGAATCAGTGTACGCGGATTCAGTCGGAGGCGATGATTCAGCCGAGAACTGGAGCCTGTCCAATACCATCGCCTTTACCCAGAACGTCACTCTTGGCGGAGAATATGCTTCATACCAGCACAACTTCTACCGGAATTATGATTCGTCCGACACTACAATCGTCGGAACCGACTCCAATATGGATGACGTGATCGATGCACCGGATACTCCTACCAGGGATGGCTTCGTATTCGACGGATGGTATACGGACCGAACCGGTGGCATCAAGGTCGGAGACGGTGACAAAGCATCCTCCTACAGTGGTCTGAATCCAGAAACATCCTTCTACGCTCATTGGAAGGAAGCGGCGAAAACCTGGAAAGTCACGTTCTACACAACGGGAGGAAGTAGCGTGCCCTCTCAGACAGTGGAAGACGAAAAGACAGCGACCAAACCTTCAGACCCCACCAAGGAAGGGAAGACGTTCGCAGGCTGGTACACGGACGCCAAACTCACCGAAGCCTACGATTTCAGCACGCCGGTAACGTCGGACCTACAACTGTATGCGAAATGGAACACGGCCGCCCCAACCCAATACACAGTCAGTTTCGTCACCTACAGTGACAGCAAAGTGGATTCCGTCAAAGTCGATGCCGGGCAGAAACTGACGAAACCGACTGATCCGGCACAGGACGGATACAAGTTTGTAGGCTGGTATACGGATGACAAGTATTCAACCCCATACGATTTCGACCAACCGGTTACTAAGAACCTCACCCTATACGCTAAATGGGAGGAGGACGCTGCTGCTCCTATGATGCATGCCGTGACTTTCGATACGAACGGAGGTGAAACCAGTATTCCGGCGCAGAACGTCGAAGAAGGGAAGACAGTGTCCAAGCCTGCGGATCCGATTCGCAAGGGGTACAAGTTCACTGGATGGTCAACTAGCAAGACCGGTGGTACGGCCTATGATTTCTCCTCTCCTGTCACGAAGGATCTAACCCTCTACGCTACATGGTCCAAGAGCGATGATGGCGGAGACGGCGGTGACGGTGGAGACGAGACTCCGGCAAAGACCCATGCCGTTGTTTTTGAAACCAACGGTGGAAGCACCATAGCATCTGTGAAAATCGATGACGGACAGAAGCTGATTGCACCGGACGACCCCTCCAAGACAGGATTCAAGTTCGCAGGATGGTATACGGACAAGACTCTGACTGCATCATATGATTTCAGTCAGCCAGTCACCGCCGACCTGACCCTGTATGCGAAATGGGAAAGCGACGATAGTACTCCGGATCCAGATAAGCCAACCATATTCCAAGTTAGCTTTGAGACCAATGTCGGAAACAAAATCGATCCCATCTCGGTCGAATCAGGGAAAACGTTGACCGTTCCAATCCCGGAACGCTCCGGATACAAGTTCGCCGGCTGGTATACGGATACCAAGCTCACCGACGTATTCGATTCGAAGACCCCTATATCCAAGAATATGACCTTGTATGCGAAATGGGAGAAGCAGGATGATTCCGATTCCGGAACCAAGCCCGATAAACCCGAGGCCATAAAGTATACGATTACCTTCGACGATGGTTCGGGGAATGTCACAACTCAAAACGTTGAGGAAGGCAAGACACCAACTCGTCCGAAAGACCCGTCACGAAAGGATTCGACGTTCGCCGGATGGTATTCCGACTCCGAATTCTCCATCCCATTCGACTTCACCAAACCAGTCGAAGGTGATACTACCGTGTATGCAAAGTGGATTCAAAAACCGGATAAATCTGCTTCAACTCACAAAATCTCCTTCGATACAAACGGTGGAAGCAAGATCGATCCAATCGAAGTACAGGAGGGGACCCCAATCAAGAAGCCATCGGACCCATCCCGCGATGGCTTCACATTCGGCGGCTGGTATGCGGATCAGTCTCTCGCGACACCGTTCGACTTTTCCACAACAGTGACTTCCGACATGATTCTGTACGCGAAATGGAATAGCACGAAGCACACTGTGACGTTCGACCCGAATAATGGGAATCCGGTTCAAACGATTGAAGTTGAAAACGGTCATCTCGCCCAAATGCCTGGAACTCCGTTACGAGACAATTACACGTTCGCTGGATGGTATACGGACAAAGCTCTGACTCAGAAGTTTGACGTCAATACGCGCATCACGGGTGACCTGCACCTGTATGCAAAGTGGACGCCAACGCCTGCAGAGGCGGCTAAATTAGCAGCGACCGGTGTTGGTATCGGCTTGGGTAGCATCGGCGCGCTGATACTCCTCAGCTGCGGCGTGCTGGCCTTCATCACACGAAGAACAGCTTTGAACCGCTAATCCGACTATGTGGTTTTAACTGAATCGGGGAGGGGTTGCAGCAAAACTGCAACCCCTCCCCGCATAAAGATTCGTGCGTTATAACAGGCTACAAAAATAGCATAAACTCAGATATATGAGTCTAACCGAAACAAACCCAGAACTGATTCCAGAATGGGATCGCGAAAAAAATCTTCCACTCACACCGGATAACGTGACAAAAGGGTCAAGCAAACGAGTCTGGTGGAAATGTCCCAAAGGACATTCATGGCAATCACAGATAACTGTCCGAACCAGAGGACACGGATGCCCAGTCTGCACCGGACAGCTTATCGTCCCAGGCGTCAACGACCTGCCCACACTCCATCCGGAAATCATGAGCGAATGGGATGACAAAGCCAATCCAGTCGGAATGAAATCATCCAGCCGGTACAAAGCCCACTGGAAATGCCCACAAGGCCACAAATGGGTCACTGAAGTCCGACAACGTGCCCAACGCGGCCATGGCTGTCCCGTATGCGGGTCGAAATGGAACACTAGCTTCGGTGAGCAGACTTTGATGTTCTACCTGTCACGTGATTATTCTCGAACCGTACGTAATAGGGCCATAATAAAAGGCCAGGAAGCCGACGTATGGATTCCTGGGTTAAATACCGTCATCGAGCACGACAGCTGGAGATGGCATCCTGACACCACTGCAAAAGATCCCATATGGGTAGAGCACGGCTTAAACATTATTCACGTAGTTGCGGGCTTTCATAATAAAGTTGACGGCAACCGTATCGAATACGATTGCCGTCATGATACGCAGCGCAAGAATCTTGCGAACGCGGTCCAGCAGGTTGAACTGCTACTGGGCATTAAACCCGTTCGCCCTATCGATCCGAAGAAAGACAGTCCACGAATCCTACGCCGCTGCAGCCGCAAAAACTAGACAAGACGACGCCTGACAGGAATGGTTAAACCCAACAGTCCGATACCCAAGGATACAAGCATCAGCGGATTGGTCTCGCCAGTCGATGGCATGCTAGACAACATCTGACGGACGGTGATGACTCGTTTCACCGTTGTCTTGTATCCGACCGCATCCTGCACCGTATAAGTAAGCTCGTATGTTCCTTGCTTCGATGTGTCCACCGTTCCCGTAACCTGCAGACTAGGAAGAACATCACCATCCTCCGGGTCTGTGGCGGTCACGCCGGCCGTCGAATCAAACAAGGATCCGACGGGAATCGTCGTATCCTGAGCTCCGTTGATGACTGGGTAATTGTTCCTCCAAACGGCGTACAAGGTGACGGTCGAACCATAGGGAACACTGACCTTACCGTCCTTGTTCACTGAAGCGTCGGTTGCGGCATCATCCTGATTCCATCCGAGGAAGCTCCAGTGGGCTTTACTTGGCACGGTTCCATCCAATTGGAATGTGTGAGAGCCGGTTTTGCCCGTTGCGGTTAACGGTTTAAAATCGCCCGTACCGTCTTGTAGGTCAAATTTCAGTGTGGCGGTTTTGGTTGTTTGAGGGTCTGTCGGGGTGGTTGTATAGTCGGAGCAGCGATAGAACTGGTCAGTACTAAAGTCACCTACAGCATATTCGGCAACCCAGCAGTTACTACCGACCATTCGCTTCTTAATCTCTTTTCCGCTATTGTCGAGAATATGCACGTAAACTTGACCGGCTACGCCTTGTGAACCGTAAGGGAAAGCTGTATAGCTGGCGGATGCTTTATATGTGGTGTTCGCATATTTGAAGGTGATCCTCGTCTGGCATTTGTATTGTTCCAATAGGGCTGGCGGGCCGAGTGGAACCTTCAAAATTTGACCGTCCGGAAGATACATCCATGCCGCCATGTCGTTGGAGGCCACTTTGCAGTATTCGCTGGCATAATCAGCTCGTGCTGTATTCGGACTTATCATCGGTATCAACAGGATTGCGAGCGTGAAGACCAGGATTCGCCTAATAAATCCAAGCCCCCCCCCCGCAACATTTTAGCGTCGAACATAAGGAACTCCTTGCAAGAGAGAGAAAACGCCCGGACCCGCCAAGACAAGCGAATGGGCGCACCTTAAGGAATAACCCCAAGAGCACGCCCATTCTTATGGTTAATGGGAAAACTACGAGCGGATGCGCTTCCCTGCCGTAGCGGCAACACCGACGACGGACAAAAATATCGACAACAACCAAGGAGCATTCAATCCGTTTGGTACTCCAGTTGATGGCATGCTAGTCAAGAACTGTTGGACAGTGATCATTCTTTTCGCGGTCGTCTTATACCCAACCGCATCCTGTACTGTATAAATCAGCTCATATTGTCCCGGTTTGGATGCGTCCACAGTTCCTGTAATCCGCAGGCTTGGGAGAACATTGCCGTCCTCCGGGTCGGTCGCGGTCACACCGGCCTTAGGATCGAAAGAGGAGCCAACCGGGATAGTCTGATTGGTTACTCCTTTAAGCGCCGGGTAATAGTTCTGCCAAATTGCGTATAGGGTGACAGTTGAACCGTATGGAACGCTGATTGTGCCGGTTTTACTCACGGCGGCGGCCGTCGCATGCTGATCGGTGTTCCAGCCGAGGAAGCTCCAATGAGTTTTTGATGGTTCTGCGCCGGACAGTTTGAACGTCTTAGACCCTGAAGTGCCCGATGCGATCATATCAGTAGGCGCATTAACGCCGGTATTCGCATCGAATTTCAATATCGCTTGCTTGGGTGGCGTAGGCAATGAGATTTTGCCCGATGGGCCTCCGCAAGCTACCCATCCGGAAAGATCTCCGCCGAAAGCTCTATTGCAGGTAAATGAACCTAATTCTTTGGCTACTTTTCCAGTGTCTGCGAAATATACGGTTGCGCGTCCATATCCGGCAACTCCAGCTGAACCCAGAGAATAAACTTCCATCACTACGACATACTTCGTGCCCTTATATTTGAAATCCGCTGAATTGGCACAGCCACTCCCGCATCCTTCCGATGGAATCGCGTCAATGGAAACCTGTTTCCCAGTATCGAGGGTGAAGCTGAACAGATTGAAGTCGGCGGCCATAGCCATGTTTGGTGTCAGCAGGATTAAGAGAAGTATCGTTGCGAGAGTTATAAACTTAAGCCCCCCCCCGCAACCTTCTAATATCGAACATGAAAACTCCTTGCAAGAGAGGAACCCGCCCACGCCCGCAGAAACAAGCGAATGGGCGCACCTTGGAACTAATTCCAAAGCACGCCCATTCTCATGGTCCAATCAGCAACGTCGAATCAGACGGACAGCTTCCTTCGCCGCAACCCGATAGCAGCGCCCACCGCCACCAATCCAATCGAACCTGCAGCCAGAACATTCAACCCGTCAGGGGCGCCGGTGGTCGGCATCTGAACAACGCAATCATTCGTCGACGCACCCTGCGCCCCGTAAACCGCATACAGTTTCACGGTCGCCCCATACTGGACGGTCAGCTGATCGCCAGGCTGAAACACCGGTTTCGTCGCAGCTCGGCCCATCGCCCAGCCTAGGAACTCCTTGCCTGCTGGCGGGGTCGGCTTATTATGTCTGAGCGCAAACGTGGTGCTACCTGACGACGTCGAGGTCTTTGACTGGTAGGCGACAGCACCGGACCCTCCGTTCACGTCGTACATGACGACCGCTTTCAATTCGACTGGATCCGGATCAGTGCCACCACCTGAATCGGGGTCTTCTTTGGTGCATACAACCGTGTAATGAGGGGATTCCTCATAGTAAGTGCAATACGGGTACTCAGGATATCTTGACTGGCAGATGCTGATTGCCGTTTCCTCGCCAAGCCCTATTTCGCCTTTGCATGTCGCCGACCCGCCGATGGCATAGGAAGGCACAACCCCAAAGACAGCTAGACAGAACATTGCCAGAAGAGAGACCGTAAACTTAAGTCCCCCCCCCGCATATGATTTTCTAGAATCATAAAAACTCCTTGCAAGAGAGATTAAAGCCCAGACTCCCCGTATTCCAAGGTTCTGAGCATGGTCGAGCGAACTATTCTCGACGCAATAATTATCGGGCCGTCAAGCCAAGTAGTCTCACTCTTCTGAAAACCCTCGATAATGATGTTGCCTCAAAACGGCATGAACGCATGCCTATGACCGTTGTTATCACAATGGTTCACATAGGTTTCTCTCTTGCAAGGAGAACATATGATCAAACACAGTCTGTTGCGGGGGGGGGGGCTTAGGTTACTAACAATCCTCGTCGCAATACTATCAACACTGATACTAGCAATCCCCTCCCAAGCGGAAGACGGGTATCCGCTGTTCGCCATCACATTGGACACGGGTCAAACCGTGATTATGGATTCTAAAAGCGCGGATAGCTGCCCTCGTGGCTGCTACGGCACCGCCGGGTTTGTATACAAAGGCACGAATTACGTCCTTCGCATGGACGTCTTCTCCGTCGGGAATGGCACACCCAACCGAGGTGGGGGTCACGCCACAATCTCTGACTTGAACGGAAAACTAGTCAAAGACCTCGGAGATTTCGGCTGCATCCGAATCCGAGAAGGCGGACTGGACTCTTGGTGGGTCATGTGCGATAGCCCATCAGAACCGGTTTCACTACCTCAACCACAGAAGACCGCCAAACTGGTATTCGACGCCAACGGTGGTTCAAATGCTCCAACCCCTATGACCGCAACCGGAACCACAGGAGCAATAATATTCAAACTAAAAGGCAAAGAACCATCACAGGACCACTTCACCTTCCTAGGATGGAACACCGATAAGCACGCAACAGCAGCCACCGTCGACAAGAACGGTAGCGTTAGCGTCCCTTATGGTTCCACCATCACCCTTTATGCGATATGGCAGAGAATCCCCTCATCTAGACTCATCTACCATGCCGGCACCGACGAGAACAACCCGGTAGAACAATACACAAGAGAATCGGGAACGTCCGTAACGGTCTACGACTTCTCGGATTCGCATCTTAAAGCCGTTGGATTCACTGTACCGTCCGGAATGAAATTCGACCATTGGACTACTGCGTCGGATGGGACCGGGACAACATATTATGCGGACGCGAATTTCATTTATGGAACGACTGATGTCAACCTGTATCCTGTTTTCACACCATTGTTGACGTCAATGCCATCGACCGGGACTTCGGAGTCACCTATGCCAGCGGCAAGTCTGATGTTTATGTTTGCTGGTCTTGTCTGTTTTAGCAAGAAGCGCCTGCTCGGCTGAGCATAGGAACATCGGCTGGTTTCAATGGTTCAAATGAAACCGGTTGTTTTTCATCGCACGACGATAATGGGTTCGCCTTCGACCAATACGGAGGCGAACCCATTATCGTTGTTTTACAACGGTTCTTGTTGGGTTGCTCTCTTTGCAAGGAGATTTTATGTCTAATCACAATAGACTGCGGGGGGGGGGCTTAAGTTACCAGCTCGTGTCCTAGCCCTTATCGCTATCTGTCTGGCAGCAGTGACAGTTCCGGTATCTACCGCATACGCTGAATGCACGTCGTATAAGAGAGTGGACTTGTATGCCGATCAATATGAAGGACCTTCCAGCTGCCCTAGTGGCTATACTCTCCATACTTCATGCGGCGCATACTGGTGGGGAGACGGAGCTTATCTCGAACAAGGATGTATTTACAAAAATCAATGGTGGCGTACCTGCACAAGATCATGTTCCTATAATGGACCCACGTATCACACGTACTACGCGACTCTAACGTATAACGCGAACGGTGGTTCTGGCGCTCCGGCCGAACAGTCGAAATCCATTTACGCGACCAGTGCCTCGGGTTCCGTCAACTTCTCCATCAGCAGCAAACAGCCCACGCGCACGAACTACAAGTTCCTCGGATGGGATCAGAACAGCAAAGCGACCAAACCCGCATATCCGAAGGATAAAAGCGGGACTATCTCCGTCAGTTACGGTAGTTCCCAAACCCTATACGCTATATGGCAAAAAGTGGCTTCCTCGAAGCTCATCTACCATGGTGGCCCTAATGCGTCGGACCCGGTAGCCCAATATACGAGGGATGAAGGGTCGACGTTGAAACTCTATGATTTCAGCGACCCCAACCTGCAGTCGAAGAAGTTCACCGTCCCGGCGGGTATGAGGTTCGATCACTGGAACATTGATCCGAAGGGCGCCGGCACTAGCTATTATCCGAACGCTACATTCACCTACGGTGCCAAGGACGTCAACCTGTACCCAGTTTTCGTGCCATTGGTTTCGCAAATGCCATCAACCGGCGTGAACGGGGCAATGCTCTGGGGGGCAAGTCTTCTGCTCATGTCGAGTGGGATCATCATCCATCGCAGGAATAGAACAATCAACTAATTCATTTCAACAAGTCCGGGGAGACCGTATCCGACTACCGGAACGGTCTCCCCACCATCAAATACTTCAAGCCCAAAACGGACAAGCACGTCAAACGCAAGGAATAGAAACAACTATGACAACAAACCAGCAGGAAACCATCAAACCAAGTAACTCTCATCACATGGGGCCATGGGTGTGGCTGGTTGGAATCCTCTCCATTCTTCTCGCTATCATGACCTTCGCAGTCGGATATCTGCTAGCATCCAGCAAAACTGCGAACAACGCGCAGACAGCTCAGACGCAAACGGGCCAACAGCCAGAACCGGATATGAAACAGCTCGCGAAAACCTTGAACAGCGTAAACAACAAGCCCAAACGCGCCGGCAAGACCGGTGGTATCCTCTTCTCAAAAAACGGGTACAACAAGCCAATAAAAAACGTGCCAACCATAGGATTGTATGAGGAACCCCTCTGCCCCTACTGCGGCCAGCTCAACCGGACAATCGACCCAACCATTACCAAGCTTTTCGAAGCCGGTCAAATCAACGTGGACCTGTATCTGGTGAACTTTCTGAACCAGAATTCATCCGACGATTATTCCAATCGCGCTGCGAACGGAGCAGTCTACATCGCCGAACACGACGACAATCCGACACATCTGCTCGCATACATGACGAACATCTATACTCAGGATTTCCAGCCGCAGGAAGGCGACTCCTATAAGCCGGTAAGCAACGACCAGCTCAAGGAGCAGGCTGTGAAAGCCGGCGTAGACCCGGCCATCGCGGATAAAGCGTTCTCCGGCGTTCTTGAATACAAGGACTGGCTAGAAGCCGCCAACAACTATACGACAAGCAACCCGAAGGTTCAGAACCCGCAAGGCGGATTCTCCACTCCGACCATAACCGTGAACGGCAACTATTGGCCGGTGGACTCCTCGAATCCCGACGTCACGTCAAAACTCCTGAATGCCATTGACTTGAAGGAGAACCAAGTGGGTGGCCAGTCGAAGCCATCCATTGGTTCTAACAAGAAACCCATTGCCTGACATCAGTGAACGGTAGTAGCCTGTGCTCTCCTCCATGAGAGGAGCACAGGCTACTACCGTTCACTTACCAGCTGGTGCCGTAATGCCCCTGGCTTTAGCCATGGGGATGCAAGGCGCCCTTGTTTTTAAAAACAATCATTATATGATTTAATTAATGGACGAGTCCAAGACAGTCAAGCGGGCATACCGGTTCCGCTTCTACCCGACGGCGCAGCAGGAGAATCTGCTGCGCCGCACCCTGGGCTGCTGCCGACTCGTATACAACAAGGCGCTCGCCATACGCTCCGAGGCATGGACCAGCGAACACCGCAACGTGACGTTCAAGGACACGTGCGCCATGCTCCCCCAATGGAAGAAGACGCCAGGACTCGAATTCCTCAAGGACGTGTCCAGCGTGGCGTTGCAGCAGTCCCTCCGACACCTGCAGCAGGCGTACGCGAACTTCTTCAACCAGACCGGCGACTACCCCACGTTCAAGAAGAAATCCCACGGCGGGTCCGCCACGTTCATGAAAACCGCGTTCACCTGGGACGAGAAACGCAGGGAGCTCACGCTCGCCAAGACCGACCGGCCGCTGCCGGTCAGATGGTCTCGCACCATCCCCAGGGGATGCGAGCCCTCGAGCGTTACCGTGTCCCTGGATTCGGCGCAACGCTGGCATGTCAGCATCCTCGTGGAGACCACGGTCAGCCGACTGCGCAAACGGTCGAAAAGCGTGGGCGTCGACCTCGGCCTCGAATCGTTCGCCGTCACCTCGGACGGCGAGAAGATAGACAACCCCAGACACGCTCTCCGGGAAGCCAAGCGCCTCCGGAGAGCGCAGAAGGCCCTCAGCCGCAAGGCGAGGGGCAGCAACAACCGTCGCAAGGCACGGCTCAAGGTCGCGCGTATCCACGCCCGCATCGCGGACCGCAGACGCGACTTCCTGCACAAGCTCTCAACCCGATTGATTCGTGAAAACCAAACGATCGTCATCGAGGATCTGAACGTGCATGGAATGAGCAGCCGTGTCAAGGCGAAACCCGACCCCGACCGGCCCGGATCCTATCTCAGGAACGGGCAGAAGGCCAAGTCGGGGTTGAACCGGAGCATACTGGACGCCTCATGGGGCGAATTCCGCCGTATGCTCGAATACAAGGCCGACTGGTACGGTCGCCGACTGGTGGTCATCGACCGCTGGTACCCGTCCAGCCAGGTGTGTTCCACGTGCGGCAAACGCACGGGACGCAAACCGTTGAACGTCCGCGAATGGACATGCCCGTACTGCGGGACACACCATGACAGGGACATCAACGCGGCCGAAAACATTCTAGCCGCCGGACTGGCGGTCATAGCCTGCGGAGACGGTAGGACGGTCGAACGGAGAATACCCCGCGACACCGATCCGATCCGTCAATGAAACAGGAAGAACACCCGTCGCGAGACGGGAATCCCCCCGGCTTCAGCCGGGGGAGGAAGTCAATCTCATGGTCAGGGGAATTCGACTAGATACGAACTCGTCTTCTCAACGAAACAACGGTGCCAACAGCGGCAAGCACAACCGAAGCCGCACCCAAAGCATTCAACCCATCCGGAGCTCCTGTTGTAGGCATCTGAACAACACAATCGTTGAGAGTGGCCTGCGAACCGTACAAAGCATACATAGTTATCGTTGCCCCGTATTGGACTATCAGTTGATCACCCGGTTGCAACACCGATGGCTTAGCGGTAGTGGAATCCGGCTTGCTTAACGACCATCCTAGAAATACCTTGCCAGCCGGTGCAGTAGGCTTTCCTTTTCGAAGATTAAAAGTAAAGCTGCCGGCTTTATTTGAAGTTTTCGATTGGTCAGCGAAAGAACCTGTGCCGCCGTTCAGATCATATGAGATGGTAGCTGTGAGTTTCGTTCCGGTATCTGTTCCACCACCACTACTTGAATCGTCGGTGCAGATAACCATAGCATTGCCGGCACCTTGATCATAGTATTCGCAGTTGTCATAACCGGGATACATCTCTTGGCAGATACTGATTGCGGTATCCTCATCCCAAGCGTCGACTTTGCAGGTCACAGCACTCCCGGCGTGTGCCGGTATGACTCCAAGAAACGCCGCGCATAAGACTGCCAGAAGTGGGGTGAAGGTCTTTAACTTAAGCCCCCCCCCCGCGGTATGAATCGTAGGTTCATAGAAACTCCTTGCAAGAGAGAATCGCCCCGAAAACACATAGAAAATCAGATGGGCGAGCAATGGGGACCTATCCCCACAGCACGCCCATTCTCATGGTTTAATATGCGCTAGCAAATCAGAAGGAGTTTTTCCTTCGGCGCAGCAGCATCGCTAAACCAGTCGCGGCAACTCCTATCGAGCCCGCGGCCAGAACATTCGTTCCTTCGGGCGCTCCGGTTGTAGGCATCTGCACGACGCAGTTGCTATCGTCTGATGGGGTTCCGTACATGGCGTACAAGGTTATGGTCGCACCGTATTGGACGATGAGTTGATCTCCGGGTTGCAACACGGGTGGAGTTGCAGAAATGCTATACGGGCTTAGGGACCATCCCAGAAAGTTCTTACCTGTCGGCGGAGTTGGCTTGCCTTTTCTCAGCGTGAACGCGTAGCTGCCGGCCGTGGCTGAGGATGCGGTTTGGTTGGCGAATGAGCCGGTCCCTCCATTCAGCGAATATTTAATCGTAGCCGTGAGTCCTGTCCCGGTGTCTGTCCCACCTCCTGTGGAGCCCCCCTTGTAGTAGCAGTCGTATTCGTAGTAGCCCATATCGGGGTCGGAGCTGGTGAGGGTGCATGAGTACCCATACTTTTGAGGGTCCCCGTTGGCGCAAGATTCAGGATTGGGGCCGCCGTGACATGTATAGATAGGTCCTGCTTGTGCTTGGTTCGGGATGGTCAGAAGAAACAAGATAATAGTTACAGCCAGGGGGAACGTAAATAATCTAAGCCCCCCCCCCGCAGTGAATAGCGTAAATTCATAAGATGAGCTCCTTGCAAGAGAGGACCGCCCCAAAAACCGCGAAGAAACGCGAGCGGGCGAGCAATGGGATTCAACCCAAAGCAAGTCCATTCTCATGGTTCAAAACATATTCCAACCAGTTGGAACGTTTGGACGCCACACGACCGTTGTCAACCCGTCGGGCAAACCGGTTGACATGTTTTTATTGTTGATGTTGCGAGAGAACAGCGGTCATAGGATGATTCTTTAGGTTTCCCGGCATGACTTTGCTGTCGGGACCATGTTCGCGTAGGTGTTCCGAAACGTTTTTGTGTTTGCCTTCAGTTCTGGTCTTGGCGTGTCATTCCATCCACTTTTGTAAAACCGTTTTCGTTAAGACTGTATGCAGTAAACACACTTTCATTACAAAATGCCACACCGTGCCACACCGCTGCCACACCCGGCGTGGCAGCCCTCAGCCCTACTCCCATATAGTATTAGTAACCCCCGCCACACCGTAACGGCGGGATGTAAGTAAAAGCGGTAACAGAGGGTTTTGGGGGATGGGGGAGAGGTGGTATAGGCGGTGTGGCGGTGTGGCAACCCCCTCTCAGCCCTTACGGGAGTAGGGCTAAGAGGTGCCACACCGGGTGTGGCAGCGGTGTGGCACGGTGTTACACACAAAATCATGCGAAAACCGACGGGGAACCATCATGTCCGCGTCTCAAAACCCCGGGTGCAACCAGTACCATCAGCCAACAGAAACACACCCACACCCTCATCCAGGGAGCATCCATGGCCTCCAAAAAACAGCAACCCACCAAACCACGTCAGAAACCCAAGAAGCAACCCAAAGGCAAACCCGTCCGTTGGGGTGAATTCGAGAACGCCGACGAGGTCGAACTGGATGCGTGGAAGCAGGCGAGGAAGAAAACCAGTTGGGTGCGTATCCTCATGACCATGATCGCGTTCGGCGCGTTCATGGCACTCCCCATCTCCTTGGGTGCGTCTTCGACGGCGAACAACAGTCTGAGCAAGGTTGAAGCGTATGTGGCGAAAAGCTCCGACGTGAAACCCGGCAAACAGGCTGCCATGGAGGCGGTCACCAGTTGGTTGGACGGTGATTCGAGCCCGTTCCCGGAGGGTACGAGCAATCTGATCTGGGATGAGGCTCGACGTATCGGCACGACCACGGATGGTGAGGGTGTGACGACGGCGACGTGGAGTCACACGTTCAGTTTCATCAGCAAGGCGGATGGGACGACCCGTCAATGCTCCCAGTTGATCGATGTGAGCGGGGGCGTGAGCACGCCGAACGGGAAGCCGTCGCTGTTGCCGATGCAGACCGTGAACTCGACATCCTCATCGACCGGTACGACCGCGCCAAGCGGATACCGTCGAATCGATTCGACGGACACGTTGACGCAGATCATCCGCCAATGGGCGAAAGTGTACGTCGGCAAGGATGCGAACGCTTTGACCGTGAACGTCGCCGACCCGAACACGCAGCACGCCTACCAGCCGGCGGCCATCGGCACGTTGTCGAATGTGGGCATCAATTGGGCCGTCTACAGTCAGGAGGGGTTGAAGAAGGGCGAGACCAGCCCGTATGCGGCGGTGTCGGTGACGATCACGTTCACCCCGTACGGTGAGAAGACCGATAAGGGTACGGATACGGTGTCGCATTATTCGAACTCCACCACCAGCATGTGTCTGCTGGTGAAGAATCCGACTTCCGGTAGCGCGAAGGTCGTGGATTGGGGTGCGGACGGGTATATCAAGGGGTTGAAACCGTATCGGAATGCGGTCAACAAGTCGTTGATCAAGACGACGGAGGAGGATTCGTCATCGGATGAGACGTTGGATGGGTCCACGTTGGATGGTTCGGACTCGTCCTCGGATGGGACGACGGATGGTTCCAGCGACGAATCCACCGACGGCTCCAGTGACACGTCGACCGATGGTACTTCCACGGACGGCAGCAGCGACAAGACCGACAAGAGCACCGGTACGGATAGCAAGAAAGACACCGGCGGCCCGGCCACCGGTTCCGGTGACGAGGACACCTCATTCGACAGCGGCAAAACCGACACCAGTTCGGATTCGGCGAAATAACAGGAGGAGACCAGCATCATGGCGGATAAGAAAAACAACAATGACAGTGGCGACAACGGTTTCGGCGACTGGGTGAACAACAACGGCACCCTGATCGGGTTCATCATCGGAGCCGTGTTCGTGCTCGCCTTGGCGGGCAATGCGATCATGAGCCTCTTCTAAACGCGGCGGATTCACAGGTAGGGGACACCAATGGCAGGACGACGATCCGGAAACGGTGGCGGCGGGTTCAACATTCCCGGCATCATCACTACCATCCTCATCATCCTCGCACTCATCTGCGCCAGCGTCATCGTTGTCCGCGACGGCGCCTGGAACCGGGTCGTCAGCGCGCTCGGCGCCTCCCTCAACCAGGTTGACGGGGTCGAAGGGTTGAAACCCTCCGGCTCCGACTATGATTCGTTGGGATTGCATATCACCCTGCCGAAACCGCAGGCGAACCCGAACAACGATAGTTGGCAGAACCTCCAACCCAACACCAACACCGGTTCGAACGGCTGGCAGTTGCAGGCGAACCCGAACGGCACCACCAACGGAAACAGTGGAGTAGACGAGTCAACCGGTCTCCCCGCTGCGGCCACAAGTCCCATCACCTACCAGCAGGCCGCGCAAATCGCGCAAGACATCACCGTCGAAACCCCGCACCCCGCCGGCTACGACAGGGAAAAGGACTTCGGCACGTGGATTAACAGCGATAAAATGTGCGGGACGGCAACCACCCGCGACTACATCCTCGCCCGAGATTTGGTGAACACGACGCAGGATGCGAAGACCTGCAAGATCAAAACCGGCGTCCTCCACGACCCCTATACGGGAACGGACGTGAACTTCAAATACGGGCGCTCCACCTCGGCGGACGTGCAGATCGACCACGTCGTCGCGTTGAACGACGCCTGGGCTTCAGGCCTGTGGAAGCCGGATCGGGAGAAGGATCGCGTCGCCTATGCGAATGATCCCGAAGTGCTCCTCGCCTCCCAAGGGGATGCGAACAATCGCAAGAGCGAAGGCATCAACCTGTATTCGAAAGGCGTGCCCAACCGGTACAAGACCGTATGGAAGGACACCGGCCAGCAGCGTTGGCAGTACAGCACGCCATCCGTATGGTTGCCGTCGAATCAGACGTACCAGTGCGCGTACATGGCGAAGCGCGTGTACATCAAGAACAAGTACAAGCTGTCGATGAGCAAATGGGAGAAGGCTGAGACGGTGAGCTTCCTGCAGGGATGCGCGGCCTGACATGGATAATCGGATTGAAATTCGACTCACTCCGGAGCAGCGGCGACTGATCGAACAGGCCGCTAAACGTAGCGGGATGGACGCCGACCGGTGGGCGTTGTCCGTCCTGCTCGATGCGGCCGACGATGAACTGAGCGACTTCCCGCACACCATCCGTCTGAACGCCGAGGATTGGGAGACTTTAACGAAGGCGTTGGATGAGCCGATGCCCGAGCAGATGATCGAACTGATGGCGCGCAAACCGGATTGGAAGTAAGTATTTCCGCAGGAAACGCGCCGAATGCGTTGTTCCAGTGGTTTTCATGCTATAGTCTGTAAACGTGTTCGGGTGAAATTCCCGGCATAAGAGGTGTTTGACTCAAAACTTGTTTTGGGTTCATGTCTCTTCTCCGTCCCCGGCGGCTCTGTTTAACGTGTGGACAGCGTTTAAGCTTCTTCGCCGGGGTTTTCTTATATCTGCAGGCGGGTTGAAGGCCTCGAATTCGATGCAATTAACCTGACCATCGTCAGTGTCGGCGAATGCTACTGCAAGTTCCAGTAAAAAGCAGCAAAGGATAGCAACGTTTAGCAAACCAAATCAACGTGTATTCAATATCAGTATGGCACAGTTAGACACGCCGAACCAAACCCAAACAAACCGCACCAACAAGCCAAAAACACCACCCAAACCCCCTACACCATAAAACAACCACCACCAACAGTGATACAGTAAACACGCAACACAAAACCAGTAACACACTGAAAACGCCCACACATTCCGATGTCCTAAGGAACCGCCATGGAAGACAACCAAACACCGCCAGCCGTCAACGAAAGCTACGGCTACACCGGATACGGCGACGAACAAGACTTCCAGAACGACCCCTACACCGAAGCCTTCCGCCGCCTCCACCAAGGAGACGGATTCACCCCACTCCCCGGAGGCATCAACGTCGGCGACATCAACTACGTCGCCACAGGACTCCGCGAATGCAACGACGGCGAACGACCCGACTTCTACGACCGCCAAGCCCACGGCATCCACTACCCGCGAAGGGAAGACGAAGGCAAAGCCCCCAAGGAATGCTTCCACGAAGGCTACGCGCGCATGCTCTGGGACTACGTGCAAGGCAACATCTTCCAAGGCCTCAACATCGACGGCACCGACGACAAAACCCTCTACTGCAGGGACGTCGACATGAGCGGCGAAGGACGCCTCCTCGACTCCTGGCATGTACTCGACATGCAGAAGGAATACGTCATCCCCAAAACCGCATGGAACCCCATGTGGGTCGAACAAATGCTGTACGAAACCGGCAAACTCGAAACCCGCGTACGCCGAGGCATCAAATTCCGCAACGTCGTGTTCATCCGCCCCGGAACCGAATACCAGTTCGACCCGGTCGGCCGAATCGAACCCGGCAACCCGAAATTCAACGAACCGTATCTCGTCAACCTCGACTGCGACTTCGACGAGAAGGTCGCCGCGGAAGCGCGAGACCTGTTGAAGCTCATCACCACGAACGACAACGGGCACAGCGCCGAAAACCTCACCCGAATCTTCGCCACCCCGATGCTCGAACCCTACAAGCACCTCACCTACATCATGTACGGTGACGGTGGCAACGGCAAAGGTCTGATCGTCAAAAGCATGAAGGAGACCTTCAAGGAGAAGGTCGCCAGCGTCGACGCGCAGAAGATCCTCGGCGGACAGCGTGGCGGCGGCGGTTTCAGCACCGATCAGGAAGTGTTGAAACTGTTGGGCGCCATGTGGGCGTTTGATGAGGAGGCCAACGACATCACGTTGGAGCAGATGACGAACCTGAAGCGTATTTCCACCGGTGATCCGCTGGTGGCTCGTCGTATCCAGGAGAACGCCATCGAAGTGCAACCGTATGCGGCGTTCACCATCTGCTCGAATAATCCGGTCGTCACCACCATGACCGCCGCGTCAGCACGCCGATTCGCGTTCATCCGCATGAGCGAAAACAAGGATTGGGCGATCCGCGAAAAGGATCCAAACAATCCCATGGATCGCGAAACCGCGATGATGCGCATCCGCTCGTTCATCAAGAAACACAAGGCGAACGGATGGATGATGGCCAGCTGCGCCCTCTGGGAGCAGGATGAGGCCAACCGTATCCGCATGGAACGCGACCGCGCCGCAGCCATCCGCCGTGGAGACGAGAAGCTTCCCCCGCATTGGGAGGATCATTGGACCGATGTCGTCATCGGCAGCAGCAGTGATCTGACGCGAGCCCAGGAATGGTATATCAGCCGTATCCTCGAACACGGGTATGCGATCAGCCGTGAATGCCCGTATCGTGAGAACGACATCGAACACAAGAACAGCATCGCCATGCTCGGCCTCGAATCCAGCACGAAGCGTATCGACGGCGTCAACCGTCGCGTACTCGTCATCGCCAAGAACGGCAAGCAGCGTTTCGACAATTACGCGCAACAGTTCCGCGAGGACGAAAAGACCGCCGACATTCCACCGGAAATCCCCTACAGTGAGGATGATGAACCGGAAGGCTGGGATATCAAGAACCCGCCCGCCGAACCGGAAGCGGGGGAGAAGCGGTCGACGTATGCTCCCGTGAAGGAGTCGAAGTCGAAGACCGGGAAGAAGACCTCGGAGTCGAAGCCCAAGGCGAAGGCGAAGTCCCGCAAGACCACCAGTAGGAAGTCTGTGGCGAAGCCGATTCCGGTCAAGAACCCGAACCCGGTAGCCTACTATGATCCAGCCAAACCGGATGACGACCCGCACGTGGATTTGTCGCCGGACGAATATCCGCCTGAAGACTATGGGCCGGATAACGTACCGCAACCACCCGCCGGATGGGATGACGAGATTCCATTGCCTGACGAGGAGCCAGCATCTCCGGAGTATGAGCCGCCTGAAAACTAGTTAACCGCTTGTGGTGGCCGGGGAGTCAAGTACTCTCCGGCCACCACAAGCCCCTGATCAGACAAATATTCGCAAGTAAGGAACAAGTATGGACGAAGACGACACCATCGCCATCCACCTCATACCGCGTCTGGTGACCGCGGATGCGCCCTCATTGGATGAATCGTTGGCGACGCTCAATATCACCGGAGACACCAGCAATACGACTATCAACCCTTTGGCTGTCCGACTGTTTGCCATGCTCGGCCGCTGGTCGAACGTCGTGGACGCTGATTTCGACGTGGAACCTATGCTGTTCGAACGGTACGAGCTGATTGATGACGGCGCGTTCCCGCCTGCCGCGATGCCGGTCATCACACTGGTATTGCAGGGCAGTGATATCCAGAAGCAGACGGCCGAATTCTATACCGAGGAAGCCATCGCAGGCGCCAACATTGCCCTGCAGCATATCCTCGCCGCCGCCGTCGAACAAGACGACGTCAACCAGAACGGCGAGGGTCAGTAATGGGGTGGCTTGTCGCGATGATCGCAGTCGATACGCTGTGCCTTATGACCAGTATGTTCCTCACCTGCATGCTCGCCATCCGCCCGGACAGGAAGTCGGCTCGCATGAGAGTATGGCGTCTGCTGGCTCCGGTCACGCTCGTGACCGCTCTGCTGCGTATCGTCTCCGATGTTCTTATCTTGCAGTCGGCTGACACGGGGAAGCCGAATTCGCTGGTCATCGGCCTGTTCTTCCTCGTCTCCCTATTGATCGCAACCGGGGTTCTTGGCAATACGCCCATCGAAACCCCAACCGACAATCCGGCGAATATCATCCGACGTTAGCTGCAGCCGCACAAGCCGTTGTGCAGCATCCGCTGATACGTGTTCAACACAAACATGGTGACGTCCAACTGGCAGGCCATGGAATACGGGTCCGCGTCACACTCGTGTTCGGCGCGACGGTACGCATCCGGACTGATCAGCAGTAGGGCGGTCTCCTGTTGGGCGCGGTTCTCTTCATGCTGGCCCAGCCAACTGCTGCACCCCTGGTCACCGTGCTTCCAGTGGACGAGCTCGTGCACCAAGGTGCAGCGTTTTTGCACGTTGGTCATACGACTGTCGATGAGAATCGTCTTCAAATCCTCATCGTAGACACCGGTCAAATGCTCGTCACGGATCACATCCTCGGTGACATGCACATCCGTATGATCCAACGCCTGAAGCATCTGATCATACGACATACGCCCATTGACAGGCATGATTCGTCCCGGCAGGGTGCCCCCGCGCCCGTAAGCCTTATGGTCGATGAGAATCACAACCCCTCCTCCTTGTCGACCGGACGACTACCAGTGTTCAGCGGCCTTCACCGCCTTCCATCTCCTGCATCTTGAACGGATCATTGTTGGCCGCCAACGCCATGTTGCTCTTGCGGAGTTTGGCCATGAGCAATAGCTTGCGGTCCTCGTCGGTCAGGGTGACGCCGGTGATCGCACCGTTGATGAACTGGTCTATGGGAAGCTGCCATGCGTTGCAGATGATCTCGACGTCGCCGAACGCCCACTCCTTGTCGAGGTTGATCCTGTCGCGTATGTATTTCTCGCTGCGTCCGGTGAGGCGGGCGAGTTCGCGGTTGGAGGCGCGGTGGATGCCCATCTGCGAGAGGATGGCGGTGTTGATGCGTTTGGCGAGGTCGCTGACTCCTAGGTTTGTTCCCATGGTTGTCATGGTAGCTGCTTTTTGGTTGGCGTTTGCGTTTCGGCGTGTTGGAAGACACGCCGTCTTGTTTGCGTTTGCGTGCATCTGCACGCACAATATGGGTCAGGTTCAGAATCCAAACACAGAGAAACATCAACGAAGAGGACACATGAATACAAACGAAATCCCGCATCGCAACCCGGTCATCACCACCACCATCCAGCATCTCATCACCGAAATGCCCGACCAGGATTGGACGCCCGCCACCCCGGAGGACCTCGACGGCAAGCACGTCGTCTTCTCACTCGCATGGCACACCAGCACACCATCCGGCCACGGATCGTTCCTCACCGTCCCGGCGGCGGGGGAGGACGGCGAACCTTACCTCATCCGCCTCCATGCGTTGGCCGAGGGTGGCATGCTCACCGAACTCCGCGGTTTCAATGAGGCGGAGACGGATCTGCGGGTGGCGTTGTTCAACCTGATCTGCGGTTTCGACGACTAGCGAAACAGCTTCGAACATTCAGGAATCGGCAAGCGAAACGCCGTAACTTTGGAGCCAGAGACAAAAGGCGATATTCTGAAAGTGTCCACACGTAGTATGCCCGAAAACCGGGCGTACACAGAACACAACAGGAGAAACCAAAGACAAAGGCCCCAAACACATGACCACCACCACACCACCCACAACCACCAAACGAACCAAAACCCCAAACCAGGCGCTACTCGCCATCTGGGACTCCTACGTCGACCGATGGAAAACCACCACACTCATCAACGGCAGCATCGGCAGCGCAGCCCCACTCCTCCTCGCCTGGTACAACACACCAAGCCAAGCCCTCCAACTCACCCTCAACGGCACCATCACCAACCTCAAAACCCTCGAACAGGAAACCCCCAAACAACGCACCCTCCGCAAATGGGAAAGCGTACTCGACAGGTTCCAAGTCTCCAAAGCCGAAAACCTGTACGCCTACACCGTGTACGAACAGTGGGAAATGATCGAAATCCACGATGACGGCACCACCAAAGCCCACCGGTTGGACGACATGCTCGGACTCGAGTCCCGATATCACGCCGACCAGATCAAAGGGCTCGAAACGATCAGCCGCGAGGACGCGCGACCCGGAGACTACTGCCTGTACCGTTGCGGGGGAGCCTGGTCGTTGGATGAAATCCAACGGGACGGGTATTTCCCTGATTTCGAATGGTTGGACCGGTGGGGACAGCTTGCGAAGTTCTATCGTAGGGGGATGGAATATCCCGTGTCTTTCCGCAGGTAAAACACCGATACACTAATATTCACCACACGTATTTTGCGGAAGGAACCCAAAACAATGAGCGAAACCCTCGGAACGATCATGGATCGTCTCGACGAAAAAACAGTACTCGACCTGCACTTCACCCACGATGACGGGCCACGATACGCCATCCCCGACCCGTTGGCCACACACCCGTCGGTCGGAAAACTCAAGGACAATCCGTACCTGCGTGACCTGCCGGTCGAAAGCCGCGACCGATACTCCACCCCATACATTCCCAACGGGTACGACGTGTTCATTCCGGCGAAGTTCGACCGTCAGGAGTGGAAGAACAGCCGTAACAACAGCAGCAACAACTGACCGACTAAGCCAGTCAAGGAGACCTAAGAATATGAGCGAAGAAAACCTCAAGACCACCACGCCCGCCGGCAGCCAGCCGCAGTCCACGGAACCCGAAGCCCCCACCATCAAGGAGGAGGCCAGCCCCGCACAGCCAGCCGCCGAACCGACGCCCGCCGCCGGCGAGCCCGACGTGAAGCCGGAGACCGACACCAAGCCCGAGCCGGCCGAGGATAAGACCAAGACCGACAAGAAGCCCGCTGCCAAGAAGGACGAGCCCGTCATCGTCGGACTCACCTCCACCATGCGAACCAAGGAACTCAAAACCGCGAAAAGCAACGCCATCTGGGACGCCTGCCTCGCCCTCATCGTCGTCGCCGTCTGCATCTACCTCGTCATCCACGAAATCCAAGCCAAAGACACCAGCAACCTTGCCCTCGTCATCGTGGACGCGCTCCTCACCATCTACTTCATCTACACCGCCATCAAATCCTACCTGACCATCGGCATCACCCGCGCCCGCCACCAGGCCGAAGACCTGCTCGTCAAAGACCTGCATCGCCTCGCCGTCAAAGACAGCCAGCGCACGCACGGCAACGAAATCCCCGGTGTTCCAGAAATCCGCAAGCATCTCGCCGACTACTTGGAAACCCATCAGAACGATTTCGACCTGAACATGGACGGCGAAGCATCCCAGAACAACAAGAACCTGCTCACCTACATCAGCATGCTCGATCTGTTGCTGGGTGAAGAGGATGCGGTCGTGTTCAAGAAGTACGCGAAGGCCGCCGTCGACCATCCGAAGGCCCTGGGACAGATCCACGCCATGTACGATTCCCGCACCGAGGAGAAGGACTCCGAGTGACCGGCGCCAAAACGAAAGGCTCTGTTAAACCAAGATTGACATGAATCCATGTCTGGCTACCCCTCAGTCGGCTTCGCCGACAGCTCCCCTGACAAGGGGAGCCGAGAATAAGGGCCATGTCAATCTTGGTTTAACAGAGCCAAACGAAAACCCGCACTCGGAAGACGACCACGGGGAAGAAGCCTCCGGTTGCCAAACCGAAGGAAACCCAATCCCGGCCGAAGGTGAAACCGACCCGATACCGGCTGATCATCCCAACGGAAGGTGAAAAAGACGGCGGCGACATCATCGCCGAAATCCACTTCACCAAACACGAGGATGGACAAATCTACTATGATTCCGCCGTCGTCCCCGACGCCGTACCATCCAGCCTGTTCGACACCTACACCGGCCAGTTGAACGCCGTCAACCCGACCATGAAACGACGGGTACGCGAACACTACTGGCTGGTCACCGGCAACCGGAAACACACAGGCGATGAGGTCGTAGCCGAATTCGAATGCGCTCCCAACGAGCGGAACCGGATGCAAACCGACCACATCATCCTCCCCGGCGTCGAAACACCCGAGGAACTGGGCACATTGACCGCCTTGCATTTCATCGGAGCCACCTACCGGAAACACGAACGACTGCAGGAGACCGACCCGGAGTGAAAACCGACATCAAACGCATCATCACGATCTGCACGGTCTCAACCATTCTCTGGGGTGTTGCCGTAATCGTCACCAGTGTCCGGCGAACGTTGGGCTGGCAGTTGTGGGTGCGCGTCGGTTTGCTGTGGATGCTGATCTCCGTGGTCGCCATGGTCGTGGCTTTGCTCGTGTACAAGGTGGAGTCCGACCAGGAGCAGGCCGAAACGGTCGCCCGCCAGTCTATTTACGAGCTCGGTAACTGGTATGCGACGAGAACCGATCTGGACCGGCTGGACGGCATCATCAGCCTGCGTGAACGGTTGGGATTGCAATTGCAGATCGCACAGAACATGCCCCTCGAACAGCTCACACCGGCAATCCAGACGATGCGAACGATGGACGCAAGTAGCGGGGAACAGCATGCCGAAGTCCTCAACCAGTATTTGACCGACATGTCCAGGAAACCAGCCCTCTGGAAACAGCAAACAGCCTACCGGCAGCAACAGGCGGCCGTCAGCATGAACGGGACAAGCAAGGAATGAACCAGAAAATCAGGAGCAGAATCATCCTGAACATCATCGCCCTCACAGCATGGACAGGTTTGGGAGTCTACTGTCTGCAAGCCAAGCCCATGCTGTGGATGGTCGGAACAATCCTCGGATTCGCCATGGCTGCGGTAACCTTGTGCATGCTCGCATTCCTGGTCTTCGTGGACCACAAGCTGCGCATGTCCACTCAGGTCATGCCGTTGATGCGCCAATCGGTGCTGGAACTGGCCGACTGGTATGCGACAAGAACCGACATCCAAACAATCCCAGGTATCAGCGAACTGCAACGGAAACTGTCAAAGGAAATCATCCAATTCCGGACAGACAACAGGATCGGCCCTGGCATCACCATGAAAACCATGAGCGCCATGGACCAGCTCACCGGAGAAAAACACGCGCTCGTCCTCGACTGCTATCTGGACGAACTCATGGAACACCCCGAACACAGTCAGACGGTGACCGAAGCCTATCGGCGCAAACAGCAGGAAATCAGCTGACCGGAACCATCATCATTTCAAGGGGAACCAAACACACTCTTTTACGGGGACAAAGATAATGATTCGAACGAAAACAGTCAGGGATGCGTTCATCCAGCATCCGCCAAAAGACATGAGCCCAGACCAGGCGGCCGCATTCTTCGACTATTGGCTGAAAACACAACGCAACGGCGGGGGAGAACCAGTCACCGAAACACCGCAGACAGCCATGCCAATCCGACTCATCTTCCGCGACGAAAACGGTGAAGCGTCGAAAACCTCTTGCGCCAGCGCATCCATCGGACTCCTGTCCAGTGTCATCAACACATTGACCCCGTTCGCCGACGATGACCCGGTCCTCCAACAGGCCATTCAACAAGCAACCCAGGCACGCAGTCTCGTCTTCGAAGCCCGCAAACAACAGACAGTCGAGGAGGTCGCATGAGCGCAAGTTACGCCGACGCCGACTGGGAAGACTTCATGCCCGCAGCCAGCGAACCGGTTACCCCGGTTCGACGTGTTCCACGCTCCAGCGGGAACACGCCTCCCGCATATCCGCCTCGAAGGAAACCGAAGCATGGGGACAGTCTCAAACCGGAACGTATCCGCCGAGCATGGTGGGATTACCTGCTGCAGTTCATCGGCGGCACCTGCATCCTCCTCGTCCTGTTCTTCGCCATCTACATCGGATGGCAGTACGTGGGCAGCGGCATGGACACCGACTCCGTAAGTCGTGAACTCGTCACCGCCAGCAAGAAGGAGTTCAAGACCAGCAAGTCGAACGCCGCCAAACTCCACACCGACGACATCCCCGTCGACAACTCCAAACCGAAATATGGGGAAATCATGGGTTACGTGTACATGCCCGTCCTCGGCAAGGATTGGAAGCGGCCGATCCAGCAGGGCACCGGTTTGGACGTGCTCAACAACATGGGCGCCGGCCACTACGAAAGCACTGCCAATGCTGGACAAATCGGCAATTACAGTCTTGCCGGCCACGCCACCGCAACCGACTTCGGCTACCTGGACAAACTGACCCCTGGTCAGGAAATCATCATCGAAACCAATGACTATTGGTTTGTGTACAAGGCTGTCTCGCATCAGATCGTTGACATGCATCAGACTGATGTGATCGCACCATACGCGGCCGGCGTCGAACGAGGCATCACCCTCACCACCTGCTATCCGATGATCTTCTGGGCCGGAACCGGCGAACAGACGCAACGATTCATCGTCCACGGCCAACTGGAAGGCTGGATAGACAAGACCGAAGGCATGCCCGAAGCGCTATCCACTACGACGACCGACGTGCGCACACAGATCACCAAGCATGTGACCACACTCAGCCGTACAGTCAACCTCCCCGTCACCGGCGTACTCGCACTCTGCACGCTCATCTCATGGCTGGTGCTCAACACGTTCGCATGGATCATCAGCCACAAGAGGATGATGGGCATCATCCAACGCGACCCGTCCGCGAACCCGCTGGTCATCATCTTCCGATTGAGTGCCGGCAATGTCGTTGTCAGACTGGTGCTCACCGCACTATTGACCGCGGCTATCGTGTTCGCCTGCTGGCGGTGGGCTTGCCCGTGGATGGCCGAGAACATTCCGATTCTGGAGTCCCCGCACCCGAGCATTACCTGAGATTAAAACAAAGGAAGGGGGCCGGTCATGGCCAAGCATCGCAACAAAAAACCCAGGAAACCAATCCTGCAGGTCATCGCATGCCTGATCACTATCGGACTCCTGCTATGCTTCTCTGCACTTAATGACCGTCTATACTACAACAGCACGGCAAACGCAGTAGAAGCACCAAAGACAAGTATCAAAATCACCATCAACGGCAAACAGCGTCGCATACTCGCCGAACCACACAAGACCATCAAAGCCGCATTGGATGAGAACGGCATCACCCTGGAACCGGATTCCGTCATCTCACCGACATTGGAAAGCAAAGTCAAAGAAGACACCGCAATCACCATCACCGCACCGGAAACCACAGTCGAAACCAGCGAAGAACCAATCCCCTTCTCCACAGTCAAAAAAGAAACCTCCACCCTCCCCAAAGGGCAGGAAAAAACCGAAACCGAAGGCCAAAACGGAGTCATGGAAGCCACCAAACTCGTCATCAAAACAGGCGACAAGATAGTCCACTCAAACGTTTTCACAGCCCAAGTCAAAACCCCGCCAACAGACAAAGTCATCCTCGTCGGCACCCTCGACCCAACAAGCCAACTCGGCATCACAACCCCGACCTCAGAAATCCAGAAATGGGCGCACGACTACCTCCTCGCCAACGGCTACACCGAAGACGACTTCACCGCAGCCAACCACATCATCAACCACGAATCAGGCTGGAGTCCCACCGCAACAAACCCCAGCTCCGGAGCATACGGCTTGGGGCAAGCCCTGCCAGGCTCAAAAATGAGCGTGGCAGGAGCAGACTGGCAAACCAATTACCAAACCCAGTTCAAATGGTTCATCCAGTACTGCGAAACCGGGTATGGGAGCATTCAGAATGCTTATGCTCATTGGGTATCTGTGGGGAATTATTGAGTGGTGGCAGGGTGGTTTGTTGTGTGACCCCCCTGCCTAGAGGCGGCTTATTGGTTGAGTTGTTTGTTTACTTGCCAGCCGTATTCTTTTGAGTAGTTGTATGTGTAGGTGAAGCCTGTTGTGTTGATTGTGAATGGGAGGTTGTCTGTGGGGATGGTGATGTTTCCGTTCTTGGCGGCCCATTCGTGGTCTTTCATGGATTCAATGAAGGTGTTGGCGTCAAGGTAGCCTAGTGAGCTTTCCGTGAGTTGAATCAGGTTTTCTTGACTTTTCTCACCCAGATAGGCTTCGGTTACCGGGCCACCGTCTCTTACTGATCCCGTCGTTGGTGCGTTGTTGAGCCATCCGTCTAGGCAGGTGCTTCGTCCGTATGCGTGGGGGATCAGGGCTCTTCTGGCTTCGGCTTGCTTTGCTTTGATTTTTCTCTTGAAGGCTTTGCCTTCGGGGCCTTCGATTGCTTTGGAATAGACTGATTCGACGAGTTCCGGTATGTCTTCAGGAAGGTTCCATTGTGGATGGGATTGTAGGCTCGAGGTGGTTTGGTCTAGTATCCATGGGTCGTAAACCAAACCGATTCCTTCTGGGTATCCGTTGGCGCCGGTTATGAGCATTTTGGCGTTGCTGACCGGGCGGCTTGTCCTGTCGTGGCGGAATAGTCTTCCGGCGCGTTGCAGGAGCAGATCGATTGGTGCGATATCAGAGACGATGATATCGAAGTCCACGTCAAGGCTTTGTTCCGCTACCTGTGTGGCGACTACAATCATCGGGGGTCGATGGTCTTGCTGGGGACCGAAATCTTCGATTAGGGTGTGGTCGAGTTTTTGACGGTCCGCTACCGTGAAGCGTGAGTGAACCAGGAGCGTGGGGGTTCCTGTTGCCTTGATTTTTTCGTAGGTTCTATTGGCCCTGTTGACGGTGTCTTTGATGATGAGAGCGCATCCGCCGGCCTTGACTATGTCGATGGCGGTTTGGATGCCTTCTTCGTCTGTGGTCATTTCCGTGGTGATTGTGGTGTGGCGCGAGGATCCCTTGGGATAGCGGGTGTTCGTTTTTTTGGAATCAAGTACGGTTATCTTCCATGGAGACAGGAGGTTGTTCGTGTCTTGTTCCGTAGAGTATCCGGCTCCTGTCGCGTAGGCTTGAAGAAGGCTGACGCGGCGTGCGTTTGGTAGGGTGGCGCTCATGAGTATGACCGGGACATGGTAGGAGCCCAACCATTCAAGTGCCCGTTCCAAGTACACGGTCATGTACTCGTCATAGGCGTGGACTTCGTCGATGACGAGTACTTTCCCGACGAAGGAGAGATGACGCAACACGAGATACTTGGCTTTCCTCGCGGAGAGAAGAATCTGGTCCACTGTGCCTACGACCATGTTGTGCATGGTGCGACGGTACCGTCCATCCAACCAGGACCATTCCGTTTCGCGACCCAACTGTTTCATGATCCCAGTCGAGTGCCGATGGGAGAGATACGTTGAACCTGGCGTATCAGGCAGATGCGAACGCCAGGTCATCATACGCCCGTAGACCGAGTCGGCAGTGGCCTGGGTGGGGAGAGCGAAATAGAGTCCACCCAAACCGAATCGCGAAGCAAGAACCTCCGCAGCCAGGAATGCGGCTTCGGTCTTACCTTCACCCATCGGAGCCTCCACGCACATGATACCGGGACTATCCATGTTGAAAGCCGCATCTACGACTTCCTTCTGGAACGGGCGAATCATGGTAGAAGGTCGATCAAAACGCTTACTGAACAACTTTCCGGCATCCTGCTCCTCCAACTGAGGAGTCCACGGTGAAGGAAGATTGCAAGAAGCGACAGCCCTAGTCGGGTAACCATCCGTCTCTCTGGAGGGATCCAGAGGGAATAAATCCTGGTTCGAGGAAATCCAATCAGAAACGACAAGAAAACCGGTAAGAACCAATTGGGTTTGCTTAGTCAACGGGGTCTCGGAAAAAACACATGGATAACGCTCATAGGCTTCATCCAAATACGCTTCTCGCAAATCACCCCATTTGGAATCGCCCTTGAACATGGACGGTTTCCCCAAGTCCTTGAGCGCCCCATAATCCAAGCAGCCACCATGATGACCTGCGATAATCTGGGCATACGTGGCAGCTACCTTCTCAGACACATCATGCCGAAGGAGCCAACCATACAATGCCGATGCGCCGATCTTCTCATGCCTGTATTCGGACGGCCTGGATCCCCTCGGCAAGGTGGACACCAATTCAGGAATTACAAGACCATTTTCGGATTGCTCTCGGATAATCCCCGAATAAGCATCTGCAGCCTGTGTTTCAAACAGTGGACTGATCTTGCCGACATCATGAATCGAAGCAAGAAACATCAGGGTTGGCATCGCATTAGATGAGCCAAGGCAATCATCTAATCTCGCTTTTACATTGCTGGGTATCCACTCATTCCAGATAAGGGATGCGGTTTCGGCAGTGTCGGTCAAATGAGTCGAAAGGGGAAGCCATTTCCCGGGGTTGCTGGTTTCCTGATCGGTTTTACCCCAAATCGGTATAGTGCTTGTGTTCATCGAACCTCTCATAATGTGTATACATTTACAGTATATCACTATTGACGCCAATGACATCAAGCCCGACGAACCAAATCCAAAAAGAACCAAAACACACTTACATGAGATAATTCGATAGTCACGGAATGTCGCGTAAGAGAGTCAACCCCACTCGCGTAGGAATAAGACACCGACGGCCAACATGCACCGGTCTTGCCAGGATTCAACCCCACATACGTGGGGGACAAGATGCCGAGAGCGACCGCCAAGGTGCCGTCCGTGGATTCAACCCCACATACGTGGGGACAAGTTAAGGGGGCGGCCCTTGCAAGCCGCCCCCCCTTACGCCTTACTAAGAGATGTTTCCATACTCCCACGTCGATAAGAGCCACCGACAACCGGTGCTTCGACCGTCCTATCGACATCTCCATTATACGCAGGGACAAGCTAAGGATACCTAAACCGCGAAATACGAGAAAGGATTCAACCCCACTTGCGTGGGGACAAGTTGAGGCATACTTGGATTCTCGTGATCAGGCTAAGATTCAACCCCACATACGTGGGGACAAGCTGTGCGTCCCGTGTGGATGCCGACACGTGAAGGATTCAACCCCACATACGTGGGGACAAAAGATATTCGCCCATTCCGTCGCGCTCCTCTGCGGAGATTCAACCCCACTTGCGTGGGGATAAGGCGCCAACACTCTGCGCGAGCTTGTCGAACTGGGATTCAACCCCCACATACGTGGGGACAAGCGCCAACGGTTGGCCTCTACCCAGAACTGCCAAGATTCAACCCCACATACGTGGGGACAAGATGTGGATGATGCGATACGGGTGTTCCCTGAGTGATTCAACCCCACATACGTGGGGATAAGGCACAGGCTCGCCATCTCGGACAGAGCCGGCTAGATTCAACCCCACTTGCGCGGGGATAAGGGGTCATTCCAACTGGCCTCACCAACCCCGGCAGATTCAACCCCACATACGTGGGGAAAAGATTCGGCTGACGGTTCGTCTTCGCTGCAGCGCGGATTCAACCCCACATACGTGGGGACAAGGAGACGCTTACCCTTACCGCCCTGCTCAATCTGGATTCAACCCCACATACGTGGGGACAAGTGTCCACTCTCGGACATTTGCATTCCATTTCCAGATTCAACCCCACATACGTGGGGACAAGGCTGGTCATCACCGGCAGTGACCTGGGCAGCGGGATTCAACCCCACATACGTGGGGACAAGGAAACCACCACAAGCACGATGTCGGATGAGGAAGATTCAACCCCACATACGTGGGGACAAGGGCTTGGATTCGGTCAAAGAGACCATGCTCAGAGATTCAACCCCACGTACGTGGGGACAAACCGTCAGTCTAGTCCTTGTCGGGTGTGACGGTGGATTCAACCCCACATACGTGGGGACAAGCCTTGCAGTTCGGCGAGCTGCTTTTCCAGTTCGGATTCAACCCCACGTACGTGGGGACAAGCGTGTCCGTACCGCCTGTGTCGGGCTGTTCCGGGATTCAACCCCACGTACGTGGGGACAAGTGGAATCAAAAGTGGTTCTACTTTCGACATATAGATTCAACCCCACGTACGTGGGGACAAGGGGTCCGTTGAGGAGTTCCATGAGCGTGTCGTGGATTCAACCCCACGTACGTGGGGACAAGCAAGCGGCCTAGTCCGGCTTGCCAGTCGTCGTAGATTCAACCCCACGTACGTGGGGACAAGATCACCGCTGGAACAACAACCACCCTCAAACCGGATTCAACCCCACGTACGTGGGGACAAGGCCGTAGACCTTGCGCTTGCTCGTGTAGCGACGGATTCAACCCCACGTACGTGGGGACAAGGGTCCGGCCACAAGGCCGCGTAGACATCCAGTGGATTCAACCCCACGTACGTGGGGACAAGGTGGGCCCTATTGATATGGGATGTGGAAGCATCGATTCAACCCCACGTACGTGGGGACAAGTCTCGCATCGAAGTGGCGAATGTCTCGGCGAAAGATTCAACCCCACGTACGTGGGGACAAGCGAGCAACTCGGCATCAAGCCTTGGATGGGCAAGGATTCAACCCCACGTACGTGGGGACAAGCCACGGACTACACTGCACGGCATCCCTTCCGAGGATTCAACCCCACGTACGTGGGGACAAGCCGTGAGCACTCCCCAGGAACTAGCTGCCTCAAGATTCAACCCCACGTACGTGGGGACAAGCTCGCGGTGCGGTTCCATCCAAAAGACCAAGCAGATTCAACCCCACGTACGTGGGGACAAGTCTCACACCCGGAATGGGGATGAAGTGAACTGAGATTCAACCCCACGTACGTGGGGACAAGTTGATTCACCGGCGTACTCGCCCCGGTCAGGCGGATTCAACCCCACGTACGTGGGGACAAGCGCACTCCAAGGTGCTGTAACCACACGGCGTAAGATTCAACCCCACGTACGTGGGGACAAGCTGCGCAAATATGCCACTAATAATCAAGAGGGGGATTCAACCCCACGTACGTGGGGACAAGGCAGTGGCGATAGGCGGGGTTGTCGCCGTGGCGGATTCAACCCCACGTACGTGGGGACAAGCAGTTATCCAGGCGTCTACGAGGTCACCGAGAGGATTCAACCCCACGTACGTGGGGACAAGGCCCGCCACATACCGAACACGAACCGATCAGGGGATTCAACCCCACGTACGTGGGGACAAGCGCGTATACCTTTTTGTGGCATAGTCATCCACTGATTCAACCCCACGTACGTGGGGACAAGATACTCATTCGCTGAATCAATGCGTATCGTTATAGATTCAACCCCACGTACGTGGGGACAAGGACGGGTTTGCTTTGGCCCATTGCTTGCGATCGGATTCAACCCCACGTACGTGGGGACAAGTGGTCGGATACCGGTTCAGCCAGTGTCCAGAAGGATTCAACCCCACGTACGTGGGGACAAGAATGGCGAACGCCGCCATGCTTCTACGCGCAAGGATTCAACCCCACGTACGTGGGGACAAGTCGGCTAGCGCGGTCTCGAAGTCGTTTCGCCTGGATTCAACCCCACGTACGTGGGGACAAGATTATGCCCACATTGGTCTTGAGGTCTGTTTGGGATTCAACCCCACGTACGTGGGGACAAGGGGCTTCCACCTGTGCTTCGCGTAAGTGTTCCGGATTCAACCCCACGTACGTGGGGACAAGCCACAGCAAGTTCGTCCGCGTCAAGGCCGATGGGATTCAACCCCACGTACGTGGGGACAAGCCTGTTCCGCAAGTTCGGCTGCCTTTAGCCTGAGATTCAACCCCACGTACGTGGGGACAAGCCTGAAAATGAAGGCGTTGATTCTTTCCACCCAGATTCAACCCCACGTACGTGGGGACAAGCCCACAACCCAGCGTGTGCCTGCCAGCACTTTGGGATTCAACCCCACGTACGTGGGGACAAGATACGATGCAGAAAGTATTTGCCTCTTATCCGGGATTCAACCCCACGTACGTGGGGACAAGCAAGATGGTAGCGACCTAGGTTTTACCCAGAGAGATTCAACCCCACGTACGTGGGGACAAGGCTGCTGGGTTAGGGCTTGCACTTCTTGCACTGGATTCAACCCCACGTACGTGGGGACAAGTCCGCTCAAATGAGAGGGATTGGCGGATCTACAGATTCAACCCCACGTACGTGGGGACAAGCCATGCATGAGCCAATCAAGGCCGCGCCTTGGGGATTCAACCCCACGTACGTGGGGACAAGTTACCGGTAAGGCAGATGGCGTATATGGTCGAGGATTCAACCCCACGTACGTGGGGACAAGCCGCACTGGAATGGCCTAACTGGTTCGAAACCGGATTCAACCCCACGTACGTGGGGACAAGACGTCTGGTGCAATCGTGGTATGACGACAAGGAGATTCAACCCCACGTACGTGGGGACAAGTGGCAGAGTCCATGCTTGGAAAATGGAATTACGGATTCAACCCCACGTACGTGGGGACAAGCGGTAATTTTTCGATTGTTCCAGCCGTTACCGGGATTCAACCCCACGTACGTGGGGACAAGTCTTGACCGGAGTGGTCGGCGTCGCCCAAGCAGGAGGATTCAACCCCACGTACGTGGGGACAAGTCTGGGGCGAGGTGCTGCACCATTGCATACCAGGATTCAACCCCACGTACGTGGGGACAAGCTGAACGCGGCCTCTTCCGGCAAGCCCACACTCGATTCAACCCCACGTACGTGGGGACAAGTTTGGTATGGGCGGGTATACATGGCTTGCAAAAAGATTCAACCCCACGTACGTGGGGACAAGAGCAGAGAAACGGCGGAATTCCAACGGTCTGTTTTTGGAAAATGCGTGTTTTTCCGTCGAACGACAGTGGGTTTTCCGTTTTCTCTACTTATAGAGGCGCCCTATCATCCCTGTATCCGGCGTACAGGGTCAACCCCACATACGTGAGGAGTGAAGCAAAACCGGATTTAGGATCCACTCGGTCATGTCGGTGGAAACTTTCTTTAGTCTCGGGGATGCTGTCTTATGCTTCGAGTTCAGACCCCGAGGATTGGTCTTCGTTTGGGCAGCTGTGTGTTCTTGCCATTTCGTATCGTGTGCATGTCTTCAGTATATCACACATATGGACTATCTCATAACCACCAAGATAGCTCTTAGTAAGAAAGGAACGCTACGATGAGGTATTTACCACTCCTGACGATCATCCTCGTTCTTTTAATCGATGTAGCCGGTATCATCACGCTCATGCACAAGAACTTCGATCGAAGACCGCTCCTGGGTCCAGTGACGGTTTCTTTCCTGGTCTCCGCGGGGGCCATATGCGTAATGGCATTAATCGTACTATCGGTGTTCTATATCAATTTCCCGTAAGCGTTTCAGCAAAGGGAACATTTCGGTAATAGGCCTTGGTTTATTATTGGCTTGATGCAAATTTATGCAGATTTGAAATGTAAGTTCTCATCGGACAAACAATCATGATTGACTCGAAACATTTACTGGCTGAAATCATCGATAAGCCGCGGCATACGTTCACCAAGCAGTATGCGATAAAACTACGGAACGAACGCCTCAGCTCGGATGCCATACTGAACTAGATTTAGACAAAAAAGAGGGGTGGTGCAAAGACGTCCGACCGTCCTTGCACCACCCCTCTTACGGTAGTTCAGGCTTACTCCGCGTGGCTCTTCTTACGGCGAAGCAGCTCGAACCCAGCTCCCGCACCCGTCATACTGGTGATACCCAGGATGGAGGCAAGAATACCGACGCCCGTGTGGGCCAGTTTGTTATCCTGTTGCTGGTCGCCGTCCTTCGGCGTCTCCGCTGCCTTGATAAGAGCGAGATGCACGGTTCCCGCATTCTCGCCGGCGTTCAAGTAAAGGACGCCACCCTTGGTGACTTCCAAAGTCTGCTCGGTCGGAGCAGGCTTCTCGCCGACCGCGTCAAACCTGCCGTCACGCACGGTAACGGTGGTGGACTTGGCGTCCGGGGTCTTGTTGAACACGCCATCCTTCGTTTCGGTCTGGTTGTACCAGACACCATTCAAAGCCGGGGCAGCGGCCTCACCGTCGCTTGCCGTGAAGGTGATCCTGTAGGTTCCTGGCTGCAGGGCCTGGAACTGATCCGCAAATGTGTAAGCGGACTTGGTTGTATCGGCAGGCTTCTCCGTGCTTTCCGTCTTGTCCTCATCGGTCTTATCCGTCGGGGTGACAGTGTCGGACGATTCGGATGCTGGCGCAGGGGTCTTTGCTTCGTCCTTGCTGTCAGCCTTGGCCTGGTCATCAGCCTTCGGCACAACCACGGAAGGAAGCTTTTCGCCACCATTCAGGGGGACAAGACCGAGAATTGGCATCCGGTCGCCATTAGCGTCGGCAATTTTGCTCAGGTCGATGTCATAGGTTCTGATCGGCTTGGTTTCCTCGGTGCCGATTTCCGTCGTCCACTTCGGCCCTTCGGAGGCTTGGGTGAACGTAACGCTGCCACCGGTCAGTTCGATACCATAAGTGGGCTTCAGAAGAAGAACCTGGTTGGCGGAATCCACATTGTCGGCGACCGAGTGAACGGTAAAGTTCTTACCGGCCGAACCACCCGCATATTCAATCGTAAACAGCGGGTTCGTTACCTTGCCATCCGCATCCGGTTCACCGATCTTGGCAAGGATCGATCCATCCTTGGCGTTCGGGGTCACGGAGACCTTGTAATTGCCTTCAGTCAGTTTCTGAGAATCCAGCGTACCGTAGAACGGGGTGTCGGCGTCGGCGTTGAAGGTGAAGGACTTTGCTTCGGGATCCGGCGTGGAGGTGGAGGCCTTGTAGGTATTGAATGTGGCGGTTCCGTTTCCGGTAATCGTCAGCACATCACTGTCTTCGACTGAAATGTGGTCAACGGTCTTGCCGTCTTTTGTGGTCCACGATAGGCTGCCGTCCGCGGCGAGTGTGCCAACATAATCAGGTGGAAGCACAGCCGGAGCGGACTTCTCTTTGGAGGAGACGATTTTGAAGATGTTGAATGTGGCTTTATTGTCTCCCGACCAGGTCACGGTGTAGTCGCCGGCTGCGATGCCAAGCTCCTTGAAGCTCTTTGAGAGGGTATCCTTCACTTCCACCGTGTTACCGGTAGCAGGGGTATCCGGCTTGGTGGTCTCATCGAAGACCGGATTGATGGTGAACGTGCCATTTTCGACATCGCTCTTCGGGAAGACGAGCATGCCGCCCTTGCTTAGGTCGAGCACATCGGATGTCTTGCCGGAATCCAATGCGATGTTCTTGGTTGTGGTGCCGTCGAAGCTGACCTTCCCGTCCTTGTCGGCGGACACGGACGGAATATAGGTGAAGGTCGCGTTGCCGGGCTGGGATTCGGTGGCGGTGTAGGTGACCGTGTATTTGCCGAAGGCGATTCCCTTGACGTCTTTGACGGCGTATCCGTCGGCCTTCGGGAGCTTGGAGGCGTCGTCGGTGGCGATGTAGCCGGTGGTTCCGGTCAGGTCCTTCCATGCGACGGTGATGGTGCCTGATGAGGCGGCGGAGCGGGATTGCGCTTCGGTTGAAACGGATGTGGGGGAGTCCGGGGTGTCGGCGTAGGCGGCGGTGATCGGGGCGGCGAATGCGCCAGTGGTGAGTACGGTGGCGAGGATGGCTCCGAGGACTCGCTTGCGCTGCTGGGTTGGTGTGAGGCTGAAGGACATGTGATTCCTTTGCTTTGTTGAGTTCGGTTTGTCGTTTGAAGCAAACCCTTTTCATGTAGCGGGGAACAGTCTCGCACCGTTATGCCGTCGTGAACCATGCAGAACGGCAGGGGAGAACTCTCGTTCCCTGTTCCAAAATCCACACCATAAAGGTTTAAGACAAAAAGAAAAAGCACAACCCCCTACAGGAAACCCCCTCCATCAGCGTGTCGAAGGAAGAATCCAGCAGGAAAATCAGTAGTGGATGTACTGCAAAGCCTTCGCATTATCGGCCGAAACCGTTCGCTGGAACGGTCCGATCTGACCGTTCACGTTCGACTCGCTGATCACGATCGACCCGTCGTCGTTCACGGCCTCCACTACGGCCACATGCCCATATACGGCGTCCGCGCCCTGCTGGCCGGCACCGTAGACGGCCACATCACCCTGGCGAGGCGTCTGATCCACCCAATAACCCAATGACTGCGCGGACGCGGCCCATTGTGAGCCATTGCCGAGATTCGATCCGACCGGCATGCCGAGTTCCGCCCTGCGCTTGTACGCCCACCAGGTGCATTGCCCGTACGGGTAGGCGTTGCCGTTGTCTCCGGTCGCATGATTCGGGTTGAAACCGGCGGGAACACTTCCGGAATCCCTGCTGTTGACGAGCACTTTGATGACCGGATTGGATGCGTCGATCTTCTGTCCGTTCCCGGTCGTGATGCTCAGAGCCTCGCCGAGATCCCAGGAACCCGTCTCCTGTTCGGATTGGAGCGTACCCCTGTCGTCGCCACGGGAAGCCGCGTTGCTTCTCGTGTTCGAGGCGATCAGCTGGTTGGATGTGAGCGCGGTTTTCGAATCGAACTTGACGTTCTTGACGCCGGTGACCGTCGTGCCGTCCAGTTTCGTATCCGTGTCGGATGCGGGGGAGGCCACGGCCGAGGGGAGTTGGCTGGGAGCCATCTGAGAGGCCACGTAACCCGTGAGGGGGAGTGCGGTGAGCAATGCGATGGCTACGATCTTCTGACGCTTGTTGATCCTACGCGCGGCCGCACGGCCCTGCGGTGCTCCTAGCTTATGCTTTGCCACTGTCAGGCTCCCCGAAAAAACTGGAATGAAAGGAAGAGGTTCGGGCGATCTGTCGCCCTGTTTCCATTATGCGCCTGAATTCCAACGGTTTCCGACGCGGCTTCTAGAACGATGTGTCGCCCATGACCTGTACTCCCAGGTCGAGTTGGCCGATCCAGTTCGGCACCTGGTAGATGTCCTTGTCCTTGGCTTTCAGGCGTCTGAGGATAACCACGTGCTTCTCCACGAGTTTCCGGCCGAACAAGCCGCCCAGCCTGTGGTATTTGACGCGGATTATCGTGCCGTCCTCGTTTTCGATCTCGGCTCGTGCGACGTGTTCGGGTTTCTGGTTGGAGTTCTTGTTCGTGGGCAGCAGGTCGAAGCTGACCTCCTGTCCTTGGGCGATGATGAACGAGAACAGCTGGTTGTCGCTGTAGATGCGTATCTGTCGGCTCACGGCGGGCGTTCCTTCCGGATCGGGGTTTGGCGGTTACCCAGTCTGATGGTCGACGCATGCCGTCCGATACGCGGAAGCGGGCCCCGTTGGGAGTCCGCTTCCGATTCCTGTCAGTAGCGTCTGCGGTTCTGCTGCCTATCGTCGTTGGATCCGCGCCGGTTCCATCCGGCGTTCGGCTGTCGTATGTGACCGTTGTTCGGACGGGCGGAACCGTTGACGTGGCGCGGTTCGCTTGGCGTCCAATCATCGTTGACGGGGATGTTCGGCTCCTGGAACAACGCCTGTTTCCATTGGGCCGGTGTAAGACTTGGTTCGTAAAAATCTGACATAATCTACATTATCGGATATTCGGATATTGCTGCACGGCATCGCATCCCATACCGGAAAACGATGTCAGCATCCTATCGAATCACCCGCCTCAGACTCCCTGGTTTACGGAACCGAAATCGGCGCCGGAACCGAATCCGGACGATGCGCCCGCATTGTTCGACCCGTTGCCGTTCCACGGATCGTAGACGCCGTTCGATGCGGCCTGCTGGGGCTGCTGGCTCGCACCGCCGGCCTGCGGGAATTGCGCCGGTGCCGCGTTCGTGTTGGCGTAGTTGCCAGGCGCCGCATGGTTGCCGTACGTGCTGGTGTCCTTGCCGCCCGCGAACAGCAGGCTCAGGCCGGCGTCCTGGACGATCACCTGGAACGTGCTGCGGCTGGTGCCGTCCTCGGCCTGCCATTGGTGCTGCTCAATGTAGCCGGTGACGATGACTCGCTGGCCCTTGCGCCACATGGCGCTGGCGATGTTCTGGGCCAGGGATCGGAACGCGGTGCACCTGTAGAAGCTGGTCTTGCCGCCGCCGTATTGTCCGGCCTGGCGGTCGAATACGCGGGTTTGGTGGGCGACGGTGAAGGTGACGATCGGCCCGTTCTGGTTGGTGCGTACTTCGGGGTCGCTGGTGAGGTTGCCTGTGATGGTGATTGGGGTTTCGTCTGCCATGGTTGGCGTTTCTCCTTGATTCTGTTCTGTCTGGTCCCGGGGCTGCTCCCCCGACGACTAAACGTGTGGACATGTTCAGTCTATCTCAAATGGTCTGAAACGGGAAACCGAAGGCGTGTCCGACAACTCCCGGAATCTAGTGCTTGCCGGTCCAGAACCTTCTCACGAGCAGTACACCTGCCCGGCTGGCCTTCAACTTGGAGATGTGCAGGTCGACCGCATCGGCGTCGAACCCGTCATCGGAATCCGGTGGGAAACCCTCCCCCGGTATGCTGATGCGACGCTCGGGGAAACCCATATCATCCTGCCTGTTTGAAATGGTTTCGGCCATCGCCTTGCACTCCCTTCCTGCATCGGAACCTCTGAGGAAAACCTTACGGGCGGAGGTCACGCGACACGCAAACCCACGTCCAATTGAAGTCCTCATGTTTCATATCCGGAATAGACTGATATCGTCCACACATGTTTTTCGGAGCCGGAAAAGAGCCACCATGACCAACACCATCATCTGCAGGAAAATAGACGCCGAGGAATTCGAACGATTCGCCGAGCATGCCAGGAACGGGAACTTCCAACAGTCCGAGGGTATGCGGAGACTGTCCAACCTGCGCGGCCGCAAGACCGACCAATTGGGCGTCTACGAGGATGGGATACTGGTGTCCGCGGTCCAGATCGCGTATTCGCACTCCCGACTCGGATGGACGGGCTCCATATGGCTCGGCCCAATCGGCAGCCTCGAACCCCGGATACTGAAACCCCTCACCGATGGCATCAGGCGGGCGGCCAGACGTCGCGGAGCGTACATGGTCGAGGCATGGCCGCCGGAGGTGCTGCAGCGGCATGATTCGAACGGGAAGCCGGTCGGCGAAAGGAACACCTCGCTCATCGACGGGTTCACCGCTCTCGGCTGGAGGCATGGGCAGCTTGGCACCGGGTATGGAGAGGTCGTGAACCGTTGGGACTATGTCAAGGATCTGACCGGCATCCATGACCGGGACGGGTTGATGCGGTCCTTCGAACCGCGTATGCGCACCTGCATCCGCAAGGCCGGATCCATGGGCGTGAAGGTGCGTGAGATCGGCGTGGATGAGCTGTCGGTGTTCGCCGACATAGAAAGGGAGACGGCCGACCGGCGTGGGTTCCGTGTTCAGGGCGAACGGTATTTCCGCCAGTTCCGTAAGGCGTTCGGCGACAGGGCGCATTTCATGCTCGCCGAAATCGACACTGATGCGTTCGTCTCGTCCGCGGAGACGGCCGTCGAATCGTTGGAGGAACGGATCGGGAAGCTGGAGAGGAAGGCGGAATCCCATCCCTCAAGCAAGGTCGCCCGGCAGCTCAGGGAGCTCGGATCCAACCGTCAGGCGGCATTGCGCCGGCTGGAACAGGCGCGTTCGCTGGCCGGTGCCGCTCCCCTGATTCCGGTGGCCTCCTCCCTGTTCGTGGAGCATCCGAATGAGGTGGTGTACCTGTTTTCCGGAAGCCGCGGGGAGTACAAGTCGTTCTATGCGCCCGCGTTGATCCAGTTGGAGGCGATGGACCGGTTCTGCCTGCGTACCGGGGTCAACCGGTACAACTTCTATGGGATCACCGGCGTGTTCGATGACTCGGGTGATGAGGGTCGTGGGGTGTTGGAGTTCAAGCAGGGTTTCAACGGTTTCGTTGAGGAGCTGTCGGGCGGGTTCGTGTTGCCGGTGAGACCTTTCCGGTTCCTCATCCATTCTGTGTGGGCGGGTTCATTATGGCGTAGGGGATGATTCGTCGGCGTGTCGCGATTTGGTCTCCGTGGAACAGGGTGCTATTCTGAAGTCGTCCACACAAAGGGCGGTTCGAAAAACCACCCAACACACAGAGCCAAATGGAGAGGAAACTCCCACGAACACGTACAACCTACTCGACCAGCCATGGCTGCCAGCCACAGGCTTCGACCGCGAAACCCACGACTACGGCATCACCGGGCTCTTCGAAAACGCCACACGACTGCTCAGCCTCGACGGCGACAATGACGCACAGCGATTCACGCTCCACCGTCTCCTCATCGCCATCATCACCCGAGCCTACGGCGAAGACCTCGACCCCAACGAATGGCATCGCCTCTATGACGAAGGCCCCGACGACCAGCTCTTCGACTACCTCGAAGAATACCGCGACCGCTTCGACCTGCTCGATCCGGAACGCCCGTTCTTCCAGGTACCCGGCCTGACCAAGCCGAACGACAAGGGCCCTGACGATCTCGGTCGTCTTCTGCTCGACATCCCCAACGACAACCAGAGCACCGCATATCGTCGTGGCGTCGAATCCATCAGCTTCGCCGAGGCTGCCCGCTGCCTCGTGGCAGTGCAGGCCTACGATACGAGTGGCAACAAGCCGCGTATGGAAGGCGACAACCGAGAAACCGGCGGCAACATCAACGCCAGCGGCACCGGCTGGTGCGGCGCATTCGAAGGCATCCTGATCCTCGGCGACAGCCTCTGGCACACGCTCATGCTCAACACTGTCGGAGTCACCGGCGATGAGGCTTACGAGATCAGTGATGACATCCCTATCTGGGAGCAGGAGATTCCTGACAAGGTCGGCGGACGTGACGGTTACGACTCAGTCAAGGAGACGTTCACCATCGACGATTTGCATGGTCCGGCCACTCTGATGACCTGGCAATCCCGTCGTATCCTCCTCGCCCATGACGGGGAGAAGGTCACCGGCGTCAGGCTCACCGTGGGAGACCGCATCCGCACCTGCGACGCCATGGGCTATGAGACCATGTGCCGTTTCAAGGAGGATCAGGACAAGAAAGTCATCACCCCCATCAAGGCGAACGAGGAACGCGGCCTGTGGAGGGACTTCCCTACCTTCCTGAACATCACCGACCAGACCAAGATCAACGATGCGCAGGATGAAAAGCCGGCAAAGGGCAAGTGCAAGTCCAGTAAGCCGCCGCTGATCTTCCGTCCGAAGACCATCGACTGGCTGAAAATATGCGGTGTCGAGGTGCCCGCGACCATCGAGGGATTCGGCGCATCCTACGGTCCTATGGCCGGTGTGATCACGGCGTTCACCTACAACAAGATCAGCACCCGTACAAGCTTGTTGGTCGACGATTCCAATGATCTGAGGATTCGGCTTAACACCACTTTTTCCCAGATGTACCGTTGGGTCGGCTCGCTCAGGAACCTGTGCGACATGATCAAGGCATCGGAGGGAATTACCCCGACCGAAAGCACTCCGATCCTTGCGTTCACCGCCCTGAACGCGAAGCGAGCGTGGAGCCTGTGCGAAAGCGAGTTCGACGCATGGCTGGCCAGCCGACCCGACGCTCAAACCGCGTTGGACACGGTCCAGGAACTCGAAACCGCCTGCAAGGACAAGTTGTACTGGTTCGGATATGGCCTGTACCTGAGCGCCAGCAGCAAGGCCCTGGTCGGCCGAATCGGCAAGGACGGTTTCGTGTCCGCAGCCACGGCATGGAACAAATACTCCTACATGTTAAGGAAAGGAACAGAAAACCAGTGACGGACAACAAGATCGAACACGCGGCATGGAGCGTGGGACGACTGCAGGAACTGGCCGAAACAGGAAATCCGGCGCTTGCCGCCAAGCTCCGCCGGTGGAACCCGGCAAGCGTCGTCACCGACGCGATGATCCTCAGCTGGATGAATGGAATCAAGCTGACCGAATGGGATATGAACCATCCGCAGGTTCCGGCCCAGCGTGAGATCGCGCTCCTCGCAACCGGATCCCTCATGGCGACCCACATGCAGAAGTCGCATGCGAATCCGATGGAGAACGGCATCCCGTTCGCCTCCGCCGTCGGCAGACTCGCCTACAGGAAGGGGCCGGGTATCATACGCCGTTTCACCACCCTGCTGAACGCGAAGAGCTTCGCCACGACGTTCAAGTACATGCAGACGCTCACCACGCTTATCGGCGCTTCCGGCATGACGGTCGACTATCTCGATCTCGCGGACGACCTCGTCAAACTGCAGGGCCCCTACCGCAAGCAGGTCATCGCCAAATGGTCCCGCCTGTACGCTCGAGTCACTCCCGATGACACCGACTCCCCCGCCAAATAACCAATACTTCGATAACCAACCAACAACCAACCCCACCAAACACAGATAAGGAAAACAGACAACCATGTCCCTCTTCGTTGAAATCCACGCCCTCCAGCCGCTCGGCCCCAACTGCATCAACCGAGACGACACCAACACCCCGAAGACCGTGCTCTTCGGCGGCGCCGTCCGAGCCCGAGTCAGCAGCCAGGCATGGAAGCGCGCCATCCGCGAAGGCTTCCGCAACGACCCCACCGTCGCAGCCGACAGCCTGAGCATGCGCACCAAGAAGATCGTGCAGACCATCGCCTCCAAGATCCAGGAAAACCACCCCGACATCGACCCGGACGCCGCCATCGCCGCCACGCTCGACGTGCTCATCGGACCGGCCAAGAACTCCAACTCCGGTCTCACCCTCACCTCCCAGGGCAAGGACAAGAACGACCTGTCCGCCCTCTACTTCATCGGCGCTCCGGCCCTGAACACGCTCGCGGACAAGGTGTATGAGGCCATCCAATCCGGTGACGCCAAGGCTTGGGGCAAGAAGAACGCCAAGGACATCAAGAAGCTCCTGAAGGACGACCACGCCGTTGACGTGTCCCTGTTCGGCCGTATGGCGGCAAGCAGCAACGACCTGAACGTGGACGCCACCTGCCAGGTCGCCCACGCCATCAGCGTTGACGAATCCACTCCGGAAGCCGACTACTACACCGCAGTCGACGACCTCGCGACCTCCACCGTGAACGATGAGGGCGACATCACAGCCGCAGGCGCAGGCTTCCTCGACGTCAACCAGTTCACCACCCCGACCTTCCTCCGCTATGCGGTCGTCAACGCCACCAACCTCGCCGACGCCGATCACCTCGGCGACAACGAGAAGGCCGCGAAGGCCATCCGCTCGTTCATCCGAGCCTTCGCCATGACCCTGCCGACCGGCAAGCAGAACGCCTACGCATCCAACAGCCTTCCGGTCCTCATCTACGTCGCCATCAAGGACTCCACCCCCAACAACCTCGTCACCGCCTTCCAGAAGCCCGTCTCGGCACCCGCGGTCAAGAACGCCGTCAGCCGGCTCGTCGAAGCCGAGGAGGACTACCGGAAGAACTACAACATCGCTCCCAAGGCATCATGGGTCGTCCGTATCGGCGACGACACCAGCGAAGCCGACAAGCTTGGCGAGCACGTCACCCTCGACCAGCTGCTCGAAAACGTGGAGACCACCGTGGAGGCCAACCTGTGACCGTCCTCATCTTCACCGTCGCAGCACCCCTCATGTCATGGGGTGACTACGGCAGACTCAACATCCGCAACACCCGCAAAGAACCCACCAAAAGCGGCATCATCGGACTCATCGCCAACGCCCTCGGCATGGGCCGTACCGATTCCCTGAGCCGGTTCGAGACCATGCGCATCGGTGTCCGGGTCGACCAGGAAGGCCAGTGGAACACCGACTTCCAGACCTGCGACGCCGGCAGCAAGAACTACACCATGCACAAGGACTACATCGCCGACGCAAAATTCACCATCGGCATCGAAGACACCGACGAAAACCTCCGCGAATACTGCAAGGCGCTCGCTTTCCCGCAGCGTCCGCTGTACTTCGGTCGCAGGGCGTTCGCTCCGTCGGAGCCTTTGAGGCCGCATATCGTGGAGTCGAGTCTGGAGGATGAGCTGCTCGCCGGTGAAGGCCGCGTGGTGGTGGAACCGAAGGATGACGACGGCCAGGCTGAGGTCGTGTTCGACAGTCCGACGAGTTTCGCCCCGAAGAGCCGTGGCTGGGCTCCACGCCTGCAGAAGACCATTCGAGCCGCCAGCCCTCGCAAATTCGGAGACCGCGGCACCGGAACCGGATCGTCTAATGAGACAAGCGGACTTCTCGACCCCGTTGACTTCTACCCGCCCGTAGCAGGAGACAAGCAGTGACCTATTTCACTCAGATGCAGCTGGACCCCGTCGACCGTCGTACCCGTCGAGGTGTGGCAAGCCCGGAACGTATTCACGCGATCCTCACCACCGCCATCGGCTCCACCGGGGAGCGAATCCTCTGGCGTCTGGACCGTATGAAAACCGGGATGCTGCTCTACATGGTTTCAACCACCCGGCCGTCAAGGAACATCCTCGACGCCGAACTCGGATGCCGTTCGTTCAAAATCTGCGACTACGACGAATACCTCGCCAACATCCAGCGCGGAACCATCTGGAGGTTCCGTCTGGAGGCGAACACGACGCACAAGGTCGATGACAAGAACATTCCCCTTTACGGGTCTGACGCCGTGAAATGGTTGGACAAAAGGTCGCAGGCGAACGGGTTCCACATGACAAGGAACCGTCTGATGGACGTGGAAGCGGTCATCGTGAACGACACGACCAAGGTCTTCCAGCGGAAAGGCCGCACGGTCACTCTGGCATCCTCCGTGTACGACGGGTTCATCTCCGTGGACGACCCCGAGAAGTTCACGAAGATGCTCAAAAACGGTGTCGGCCGCGCAAAAGGCTACGGCTTCGGCTTGATGACCGTCATCCCCGCACAAACCTCGGAACAATGACAACGCTCATCACCGCACTCGCCCGAGTGGAAGACCGGATCAGCGCACTCTATGTCGAACATTGCGCCATAGAGTGCGCTGATGGGGCAATCCAATTCCGCAACGAAAACGAAACGGAAAGCGTCCCCGCCGCCACCCTATCCACACTTCTGCTCGGGCCCGGCACGAGGATCACCCATGCGGCGATCTCCCTCGCCGCAAAGAACGGATGCTCGCTGCTTTGGACCGGGGAGAACATGACACGGTTCTACGCCGGAGCCACTCCCCTGTCCACATCCACCCGGCTACTGGAACGTCAGGCGATGCTCTCCGTTTCACCAAGGAAACGAATCATCGTGGCGAGGAAAATGTTCCAAAAACGTTTCCCCGATGTCGATGTCAGCAATGCCGGCATGAAGGAGCTTCTCAGCATGGAAGGTCATCGTGTCAAGAAAGCCTATGCCGCGGAATCCGACCGTACCGGAGTCCCCTGGTTCGGACGCCAGCAGCGCGGCGGAGGACGAGACGATGTCAACACGGCGCTTTCCGCCGCCGGAGTGACCGCATACGGGATCGTGCAAAGCATCATCGTATCCCTCGGATGCTCCCCCGCATTGGGTTTCATCCACAGGAACAACCAGCGAGCCTTCGTTTTCGACATCGCCGACCTGTACCGGACCGAACTGCTGCTCCCCTTGGCGTTCGACATGGCCTCGAAACACCAGACGGACATCGCATCATCGGTCCGACACGAGCTGAGAGACCGAATGCTTGACGGATTCTTCATGAAACGTTGCGTAAACGACATACTTGACCTTTTGGAAGGAGACAAGACATACGAGCCTGATAACGAACCGGAAATGACCCTATGGGCCGGAGCCTCCGGCGAAGTACTGTCGGGATGGAACCAGGAGCGGCTATGTTATGCGTCGTACGCCTGACCTCCGCCCCACCCAGTCTCAAAGGACTCGTCGGACTCCGACTTATCGAATTGGACGCCGGCCTATACGTAGGCAACATCTCCGCAAGAGTACGAGACCAGCTATGGCATCAGATCGATAAGAAAATCGGAGAAGGACGAGCCTGCATGGTCGTCCCAGCCCACACCGAACAAGGTTTCATCGTCCGTCACATCAACACCAAATACGAACCCGTAATCCATGAAGGAGTACTACTCATGAAAAAGACCCACAAGCGAAGACAGACACAGTCGGATCCTGAACTCGGAGCATAAGACAGAATCAGACTCTAAACGACCATCGGCGAGTGACTGTCCGATCGGAAACCCGGGTTTTGCTCTATTCCTCATGTATATGGGGTTGAGCTCTTCATCCCGGAGAAGAGCATATTAGAGGGCGCCGCTTTATGTAGAAAACGGCCAAAATCAACTGTCGTTCGCCGGAAAAACAAGCTTTTTCCGAAAACCGACCGTTGAAATTCCGCCGTTTCTCTGCTCTTGTCCCCACGTATGTGGGGTTGAATCCCTTCAACAGCGTGCGGGTATTCTCCTGCGCGGCTTGTCCCCACGTATGTGGGGTTGAATCTTGAATCATACGACGTTGGTTTTGACCGTCGTACTTGTCCCCACGTATGTGGGGTTGAATCCGCCCCCTCCATGTTTCAGCTATCGGCGGTTCTCTTGTCCCCACGTATGTGGGGTTGAATCTATCGAGGTCAAGCACAATGGCTTGGATTCGCCCTTGTCCCCACGTATGTGGGGTTGAATCTTGTGGAGGAATTGGCGGCTTTCTTGACGATCGCTTGTCCCCACGTATGTGGGGTTGAATCCGCGGCGAAGAGGCCGGCGCAGATGAGCGCACCCTTGTCCCCACGTATGTGGGGTTGAATCCGGAGGAGGAATAATGCCTACGCTTGTTGCTGACTTGTCCCCACGTATGTGGGGTTGAATCCAGGCGTGTCCGCCGTAAGCCCTCGTCCGAATCTTGTCCCCACGTATGTGGGGTTGAATCTGGCTTCTTCGTCGTCCGCCGTGGCCTTGACTTCTTGTCCCCACGTACGTGGGGTTGAATCCCTTTGAAACCGCATGAGCAAGTGAGCTCCGCACTTGTCCCCACGTATGTGGGGTTGAATCCGGGTGGCTCATGGCAGGCCGCTTAACGTGCTCCTTGTCCCCACGTATGTGGGGTTGAATCCCGAAGTACTCGTGGATCAAATCCAGAGCATGACTTGTCCCCACGTATGTGGGGTTGAATCCTCGAACGGCAGGTGTATGGGGTAGCGCCAAGACTTATCCCCACGTATGTGGGGGTTGAATCCGGGCAATAGTCCTCGTCTTGCCACGGCGTTTTACTTATCCCCACTTCCGTGGGGTTGAATCCGAGGCTAAGGCCAGCTTTCCAGACCGTCAACACCTTGTCCCCACGCAAGTGTGGTTGAATCCCAGTTCTGGAAACAAGTAGAAGAAAACACCGCCTTATCCCCACGTATGTGGGGTTGAATCCAAGACAGTCAGCGAGATTCTCACACCCGTTAACTTGTCCCCACATATGTGGGGGTTGAATCCCGGCAGAGAAATGCCACCGGTAATGAACTCGACTTATCCCCACGCAAGTGGGGTTGAATCCGGGCAAACACGGTATGCGCGCCATCGCCATACACTTGTCCCCACTTAGGTGGGGTTGAATCCCGCACCAGCTTCAGATCAGGCTCATCCACATGCTTATCCACTACGTAAGTGGGGGTTGAATCCAAACTCGTTCTGAACTGATTCGGAGGCCAGAACTTATCCCCACGTATGTGGGGTTGAATCCAATACGCTTTGCGCAGCGTTTGCCGCCTGACGCTTGTCCCCACGTATGTGGGGTTGAATCCGCGGTTCCGCTTCACGGTTTGGCCCTTCGCGACTTGTCCCCACGTATGGGGGGTTGAATCCGGCACGGCCTGGTGGCCGAAGTCCGCGTTCATCTTGTCCCCACGTATGTGGGGTTGAATCTTGCCTCCTAGGGCGTTTGTAAGCGCCTGCAGCCTTGTCCCCACGTATGTGGGGTTGAATCTATCGACGCCCTGACCGACGCTGTGATTGACAGCTTGTCCCCACGTATGTGGGGTTGAATCCGGGTGTTCGGGAAGGACAATATCGACGGTGACCTTGTCCCCACGTATGTGGGGTTGAATCTTCCGTCGCCAAACTTCTTCCGCGCAAGCTGTTGACTTGTCCCCACGTATGTGGGGTTGAATCTTACGTCGTGTTCCACGCGGTGTCCCCGCTGTCCTTGTCCCCACGTATGTGGGGTTGAATCCTATAGTTTCGGTATCCGCATCTTCCACGATTACTTGTCCCCACGTATGTGGGGTTGAATCCCCTCGGAACCTACGCGGCGGAATTGAACTACCCTTGTCCCCACGTATGTGGGGTTGAATCCGAGCACGGCAAGGAATGGTTGGATACGCCAAACTTGTCCCCACGTATGTGGGGTTGAATCCACAGTGGCTACTTTGCCGCCATTCCATCCAGTCTTGTCCCCACATTGTGGGGTTGAATCCGCCGCGTCCTTCAACTTCTCGAAGGCGCGTGCCTTGTCCCCACGCATGTGGGGTTGAATCGGAATCTTCCCCACGCAGCTGGAGAACCGCCTTTACTCCCCACGCATGTGGGGTTGAATCTCCGCCAGAGTCGTCAACGATCTTGACGGAACTCTTGTCCCCACGTATGTGGGGTTGAATCCAGTTCTCCAACTGTGCGGGGAGGATTCCGAGTCTTGTCCCCCCGTATGTGGGATTGAATCCACGCCGCCTTGCGTTTGAGTAATGACTACGCCCTTATCCCCACGCAAGTGGGGTTGAATCCACCGAAAGCAAATCGAACGTGTGCCGGGCCGCTTTATCCCCACGTATGGGGGTGAATCCTGGGCTGGTTTGTCTTGGCTTATCGTGCCGTCTTGTCCCCACGTACGTGGGGTTGAATCCCGGTGTGAATGGCATCTAATGGAAGGAGTCTTCTTTCCCCACGTACGTGGGGGTTGATTCCAGATAAATCCTTGGATATTCCTTGGATGGCGACTTGTCCCCACGTATGTGGGGTTGAATCATCCGTGAAGCTTGCTCGCAAAAGCTGGAAAGCCATCTTGTCCCCACGTATGTGGGATTGAATCCCCATTTATTCGTAGTCGGGAATCCAACCTTCGCGATGCATCTTCAGACGTTTTTCTAGAACCTCCTGCAACTCTTCCTCGGTACGGCGTTCCAGCAGCAAATCCCAGTGTGTTCTCTTCGGCTTGTACCCGCCGTAGAAATACCTGTCGTCAACATCTTCTCGTCGAGCAACGGCTCCGCATCGGCATTCCCATGCCTCCGGGATTTCCGCCGTAACCGCGAACGGGATTATGGTCTCGTGGCCTTTGGGACATATGTATGCGACTTCTTCTCGTTCGATTGGGTCGATGTTCTCGTCGGATTCAAGGGACTTGCTGCCAATGATTGAGCCGCGGAGTGTGTGATCTGACATGGTTCTTCTCCTTACTTTGAGAGGGAAGTTTCTGGTTTTGTGGTGAAGACGAGCAATGGGAGGAGCGGTAGTAAATAGCGTTCCTGGAAGCCGAACGGGGCGACGCCCCATGGGAGGGTTGGTTTGGCCCATGTGATGATGAGCATGCCGGCAATCGCGGTCGTGCTGAGAATCGCAGCGGCTATGACTACGCAAATTCTCTTCCGATCGAAACTCATTTTTCGTGTAGTGAGAACGAACGCGGTCAGAATAACGAGTATTGCCGCAGTCATAATTCCATGCCCTGCCAGCACACGCCATACGTTGTTCCATCCGCCCACGAGACTGCGCAAAATATCGTGGATGGGATGATCCACGAGATGCTTTTTGGTTTCGCTCATATTGACAGTGGCCGCTATGCGACCGTAAGACAAGCTCCACCAGCACATGAGGATTATGCCAACTGCAGTGGGGATTACCGTAATTAGTAGACGGTCTCTTAAACGAATGGTCTCTAAAGCCAATGGGAGTAGAGCCAAAGGCATGTAGCAAAGCTTCAAAGGCACAAGCAATGCCAAGCAAACACTAAGACCGACAATTAACAGCGTTGAACGCTTCTCGCATACTCCTAATTTGACCGCCAGTGCAATGGTCAGCGCGGCAACCGTATTGGTCAAAGTATCCGCGCTCAATGACGATGCAACGAAAACAGATACGGGGTTCGCAAGGATCACTGTCATGAGCCATCCGAGGCGTCTGACAAGAACTACCGAAATCACTCCTAGCATGCAATAAACCAGCAGGCTTGATATTCGACCGACTTGAAGCTGATTCCACATGCTTGCCCCAGTCGCTCGGGCAAGACCAATACCGACCGCTTGCGGAATGAACGACAACGGAGAATACTGGTTGGCCCTGGAAGCTTTCAGTCCGCTTCCCACGTCAGCCATCGTCAGCTTGTTCCATTGCTTGAAACGCTCATCATTCTCATGGTTGACCGGGTCGAGAATGTTGCCGACTGTCTTGTTATCCAATGGGGCTTGGCGTAGATTCGACGGCATACGCACGTATTGGATGTGTACTTGGTTGCCTGCGCCGTCATCCATGGTTCGAATGTTTTGCCCGATTTGACCAGTTGCGAGAGCGTAGGAAGCATACACGTGAATATCCGGGTCGGGGATGGTCAGAGGCCCGTATGCGGAAATACTGGCCAAGCCGGTCAATAGCGTGACCAGAGCGAAGACCAAAGCAGGTAGATGACTTGCTATCCCACGTGTTATCGTCTGGGTGTTCATCTCTTCTCCCGCTTGGAGTTAACGCTTGGAAGTGATGAAATCTGACTCATCAGATTGTCTGATCCACCATTCCAGTCCGTGGAGAAGAAGACAGGGTCGTTTCCGAATACGGAATAGACTCCCATGCCGATATGCCATTGTTTCGTCTTCGCCAACAAGGTTTGCTTCACTGCAATCTGCTGGCTGATTGGACTCGGCGTTCCTGCCGGTGTTGTATCGCCCATTACGACTTTAGACAGACACTTATATAAAGCGCGCCCATTCATGATGCGGTCTATCGATGATTCGCTTAGCAACTGGGCGTCCAGAAGGATATTGACTCCAGTGCTTCTGCCAGTAATGGCGATTCTCGATAATAGTTCGCAGCTATGGCGAATCGAAGCATTCTGGGACTCATGGTCTTCGAATCCCGTCATATCGGTATAGGAGCCGGATATATTGGAAAGCTGATTGATAAAGGCATCAAATCCGCAGAACAGCAGCAGTATTCTTTGAGGCTGCAGATGATTCGGCAAAACGTTCAAATGCTGACAGCCATTGGATTCAAGCAGGTTATTTCGTTCGTGGATGGTTTCCAGGATTCCGGATAATATCCCCTCGATATTCCGATAATCAGTCTGACCGGTTACCAGAGTGATATGAGTTTCAGCCCAGTTGAAATCAGACCCCAGTTTGAATGGGTCAATGACAATGACTTGGGAGTACTTACGCAATGCCTGTACTACCAGATTCTGTTCCAAGACACTTTTACCTGAACCGGCTTTCCCGGTCACCAGCAGGCCAGAAACCAGATCGGTATTCCAAATGACAGGCTGTCCGGAGAGTGACTTACCTAGAACATACTCATTCACTCGACGCGCACTATAGAACTGATCGGCAAAGTCAAAGGAAACGGTATTACTCTTTTCTTCCTTAGACGTCATTGCATCGAGTACCGTCTCTGCTTTCCGGTCGAAACAAGTTTTTACTAGATTGCCGGAGATTTTTGTATCGTATTTCCCATTGCTAACGATTTCTACGATCGTTGAGGTAATCGCGTTCTGCACCGTGAAGCTCTTAGCTTCCGGGAATATGCTCCACTGGTTGAAATACGTGGAATATGTATCCGCCATATATGAAATGGCGTCATCGCAGGTAGGTTGCGTCTGCTTCTTGATTTCAACATCGGCTTGATATGAAACTTCATCACGGTAATAATGCAACCCCAACCAGAGGGTGTCGTCCGCCCCATACCAGTAGTCATTAAAAGAACCGAGATCTCTCCGACGATTCACGATGTCGTTGATTCTATCGTTGACTGCCTTTAACGCGGTGCGGTATTCCCATTTCCCATATTCGTCTAGGAGTTGCCAAGCAGTATCGTCCGGCTTATAAGAACTGGACGGATCCTCCCAGCGACGCACTGTGACGACGCTTATCTGCAAGCGATCCGCAATCCACTGCTGGCTCAATCCTAACCGCTGTCGTAAATAAAGAAATTCCTCTTTACTGCGTTCAATAGACTGTTTCTTCCGCGGCTCTCGTAATCCCGTGGCTGCAAATGCGACTAGTTCCCGATATTCGGCTTCTTCCAGTCCGGCTGTGGACAGTGCTTGCAGCAGGATGTCCAATGGTTGGTTTGCAAGTTGGGCGTATTCCTCGACGGGAAGTTTCATTGGTTGTTTTGTCTCGTCGTAGGTTTTCAACCGACGGAGGGCTTCAACCACCGTGCTCTTACTCGTATCGCTCATGCAATGCAGTCTGATGCACTTATGAGCGGTCGGTGTTCTCGGGAAATGTTTGATATAAGAACAGATGGCTTGAATGGTAGGTTTTTAGTTGAAATTCCGCGGTTTTATTGAATTGGCCTGTAGGGGGTTTGCTGTTTGCTGCGACCCCCTACAGGCCAATTTGGGTTATGAATTCTGGGTCTCTTTCATTCGAGAAGCGATGTTCGGGTATGTGATGAGAATGGTGAAATCATCATTGGTCTTCCACCATGTTTTTCGACCGCAGAGTTTCTTGACCAGCTTGTTTATCTTGACCTTATCGTCAAATATAGGTTTGGAAGATTTGAACTTGAAACCGCCTTCAGCATTGTCGGAAATCTGGATCTCCCATGGCTTGAGATGATAGGCTTCCGCTAGCTGATTACGTACAGTCTTGTCTTCATCTGAAAGACGTTCCAATCGAATTACCGTTTGGTTGGAAGCATCTGCATTAATTTGAGTAACCGTATATTCAGGGAATTGACCTTCGGCTACTTCTACAGCCCTCTCCTCTTTCTGAACACCTTTGAAAATCGGAGAGTCCAACGTCACATATTTGACATCGTCTTCCTTCTGCTCTGAGACATAGTTTATCGGGGCGATGAAGGCAAACTGGTCATCCGTGCAGAAGATGGTATAGTCCCTGTATTTCCGGCTTGCCCGACAGTGACGTTGAATTTGATACGAGAGTTGCGCCATGTCATGAGAATCTCCGGGGATAAATCCGGGAACTAGGGTGCTTATCTTCACTTTTTTGACTGGATTCTTAAAGCCACCCACACGTCTGTTTGACCTGTTAGGCAGAATACTTCCGGCATGAATATCGAAAGAGACACTCAGCTCTCTATCGGTGAGTGAATGGTCATACGCTTTCGTTTCAACGAGATGCACGATGCGCCTCGTGATTGCGTTCTGAATCTCATAGGTATCTGCCTGTTCGAAAACACTCCAAGCGTTTTCGTATTCGGGTGAATCCTCCCTGCGGTAAGCATCCTTCTGCAGACGATCGTTGTATTCCTTTTCAGCTTGCTGAACGTCGTACTCGAATGGGTCCGCATTCTTCTCCAGCGGAGTGCTGGCTGGTGTCACATCAGGCCATGGATGGTAGATGTATTTTGTTAGGTCGTTACGGAATCCTGTCTCATCCTTATAGTGGTGGAGTCCTATAAGCAGGGTGTGCTCTGCGTCCTTTCCAAACCAGTACGAGTAGGCGGCTCCCCACTGTTTTCTTAGGGATTCGCTGGATTGGATCCTTTTTGCCAGGTTTTCATTGGCGGTTTTGTTGATGAGCTGGTTGAGTTCGTCCAAGGCTGTCCATGCTTCTTTTGATGGCATGTATTCGCTATCCGGGCTTTCCCAACGTCTGATTGTAGAAAGACTCGCGTTGAGCTTGGTTGCCAGCCACTGCTGGCTTGCTCCGGTGTATTGGCGTAGGAATGTGAATTCGTCCTTGGTACGGTTGATGAATCTTCCGGTGTCCTGCGATTGGAGACTTGTCGCCGCGTATTGCAGCAGGGTCTTGTATTCGTCAGGATCGAGGTTGTTCTCGTTCAGTGCTTGGACGATTTGCTGGAGTGGTAGTTCAATGAGCCGGTTGTACTCTTTGACTGGGGTGTTCGCCGGTTCGGTTGATGTTTCGTAATTCTGCAGCGTCCGCAGGTCATTGAGAATGAGGGCAGACGTGGTATCTGTGTTGTTTTCCATGTAGGAAATGGTGTTGCATCTCTGTGAGATGTGACATCTCATAAGGGTGCGACTTCGACTTTTAAGCACTTGGAAGATGCTTAAAACCTTGAAATGATGCGAAAAACACCGTATCCCTCACGTAGGGGGAAGATAAAACTCATCCACCCCCTACGTGAGGGACATCAAAAAAATCAGAGCTCGATATCCCTTGCCAGAACCTCGATGGCATCGCCTCGATGTTCCAGCCACCAGGCTGCACTGTCGATTCGCAATGCCTGTTTCTTCAGCTCTTGGAAAGCGTCCTTATCTCTGATGGTCGAATGATCGATGAGTACCTTGATTCGATTAAGCGTGTTCTTGCGGATGGTTTCGGCGCGAAGACACTGATCATGCACTCCTCGGAGTGGTATCAGCCTGTTGTTGTCGGCCCAGCGTTTGTCATTGTTTCCTTGGCATATGGGGCATTCGGCTTGTTCGACTTGGCGTATGCGGCGTTCGATGATCCGATAAGGCCCGTCGACGTTGACGCGCTCCTGATGGCCGCATCGTAGGGTGATGAGTTTGGTTGCCATATGTTCGCTCCTCTCCGTTTGGAACATATGTTCTATCCCAGCCAGTAGACGAACATATGTTCCAAAAACAGAAGAAAAGCCAAGCGAATCAACACGGCACGCCGAACCACTCCTATGCGGCAACCGGACGACTCCGGACACGACTGTGCGCATCCACGAACGTCACATCATCAGGAAGATCGAGACCGAGCGACTTGATCTCCTGATCCTTTGCCACGGAGCGAACGAAACCAGTTGGCAGTTTTCTGGCATGCCCGGAGACAGTCGATGCAACCTGATTGAACGCGGCGTCGTCAGAGCTCGATTCCGGTATTTGAATCCGGCGGAGTCCTTCCTTCATCCCAGCCGAATACCCGCTGCCGAAACCTTCGGTAATGCCGTCAGCGTGGCCTATCTTGTAGTTGTTCTTTGCGACCAGCATTCCTCCTGTAAGGACGGCGGCGCAACCAAGGGTGGTTAGAACAATGGCTGTTTTATGGTCTTTTGCCCACTGAATTGCCTTGTTTTCCGTGGCGGTTGAGTTTGTGGTCTGATTGTTGTCCTGCATGTTTGCTCCTTTGTTTGGTCGTTGGTTTCAACTTATCGGAGCTGTTTCATGCTCTCAAATGCATACTCGCCGCGCTTCATAAGCCATATCAGCTAGAATTATGACATGTTTGATATAAACGAGTCTCTACGCATTCTCAGCGGGAACATCGTCAAGTACAGGAAACTGGCCGGGCTCAGTCAACAGGACCTCGCGGACGATATGGGCGTGACCCAAGCTCAGATATCCCGTTGGGAGAACCTACCTGGCCATACGCCACCCAGCTATGAGAATCTGCTCAAACTATCCGACATTCTTGGAGAACCAGTTGCGCATCTGACCGGCGATATGAAAGCCCATGATTATTCGACGCAGGATGCTGCTGATTACCTAGGACTGGATCCAACGGCAGTCACTGCCATACGGGATGCTGCGGGCTTCCAATCAGACGGTTCACGTGATCCACTGGACGATTATTCCAAAGCACTCTCTGCACTGCTGTTGATAATCAATCCTGAAGAGTTGCTGACTCATTTTGATCAGCTAATACAAGCTTCATGGGGTGCCGAACAAACGGATAATCCAAGGAAAGCCGACAAGGAATGGCAGAAAGCGGTATCCGATTCCAATTCCGCTCGGTTCCTGATTTGGAGTGCATTGGACAAAGAGCTCAGAGAGAACTTCCCGGTAACAAAGGAAATGTTCTTCTCCCCGGAAGCCCTGAAACAGGAGAAAATCCGCCGACATAATCGATTCGAAGCATTGAAGACAGACTTGGACGGGATGGACGACTCCACTCGGCATGAGACGTTGGAAATCACCAGTCGTATCTTCTCTGAATATGCGAACCAGTTGAGCCGGATGAAGACGGACATGGAGGATGCAAAGAAACGTATCGCTGAAAGCTATCGCAGATAAGGGATCGGGGCCACATTTGTGGCCCCGATCCCAATGTCCCTAGAAGTTTGGGCGAATCACGTCGCCCGCGTTAGTTTCCTATAGGCAGCTCCGTTACTTGTTGGTCAGACGCTTGCGGAGCAGGGTGGCTGCGACGCCGGCCATGGAGAGGAGTCCGGCAAAGGCCATGCCGTAGCCGAGGGTGACGCCGGTGTGAGCGAGCTTGTCGCCCTGCTCGTCCTTCTTCGCGTCATCCGTGGAAGGCTTGGTGTCGGTCAGGTTGATGGTGACCGTCTTGGTCAGGGTCGGCAGGTTCTCGCCGGAGGCGGTGATAGAGATGATGGCCTTGGTGGGCTTCTTCGCGTCGATCAGAGCGTTCAGCGCGTCGACCTGCTTGCTGTCGATCGTGTACTTGTAGCCGTCGAGCTTGATGGTCGGCTTGGCGAGCTCCAGAATCTTGTCGGCGGTCAGATATCCGTCGGTGAGCTTCCAGTCGAAGTCGTTGGCGGTGAAGTCGATGGCCTGCACGGTGACGGTCACCGGCGTGGTGTCGGTGGAGTCGCCGAGGGTTGCGATGACGCCGACCACGACGTCACCGGCGGTGTTCGTGTCGATGGCCTGGTTGAGGGCTTCCAGCTGCTTCGCGTCAACGGAGAGGGTCGCACCATCATTGTCGGCCTTGGCTTCCACGAGCTTGAGCAGGGTGGCTTCGTCCAGCTTGCCGTCCTTCACGTTGACGGTGATCTTATCGTTCTTGACGGTGACATGCACCGGAACGGTTTCGCCGGTGACGTTCACGGTCACGGTGATCGGGTCGCCGATGGTCTTGCCGTCCTTCATGATCTGGAGTTCGACGGTGGCCTGACCGGTCTTGTTGGCTTCGATCAGATCGTTCACCGGCTTCATGTCCGTGACCTTGAGGTCATAGCCAGGCAGGTTGACAGTGGCTCCAGTTAGGGCGATGATCTGCTTTTCGTCGATCTTGCCGTCCTTGGCGCTGATCTCGACCGTGGGCTTCTCCGTGTTGATGACGGCCTTGACGACGCTGGTGACACCATCCTTGTCGGTCACGGTACCGTAGCCTTCCGGAATGGTCGCACCATCAGGCAGCTTCGCATACTTGCCGCCGGTGATGGTCAGCTTGCCCTTGCCGGTGATGGCGCCGGACGCGGTGCCGGTCTGGGCTTCACTGGAATCGGTGAGGGTCAGCGTACCGTTGTTTTCGATGTCACCGGACAGGGAGTGACCGTTCAGGTCGATGATCGGGCTACGGCCTTCAGGGACGATGAACTTCTCTGAGAAGTCGCCGAGCAGGGTGAGGTGCCCGTCCTTGGAGGCGTCCACGGATTCGCTGATGGTGGTGAACGTTCCGTTGTCGGTCTTCACGAGCGTGGCGCCGGCGGTACCGGTGTTGTCACTGTAGTCGACGGTGCCCGCGTAGGAGCCGGAACCGAAGCTCACGCCCTTGGAAGTGTTGTCGGTGTTGCCGGTGTAGGTGAGACCCAGGCTGCCGGCCTGGGTACCCCAATGGCTGGTGGCGACGGCGACCGTGCCGGCGAACGTGTTGTTGGACACGTTCACGGCGCTGGTGCCCATGAGGGTCAGACCGTACAGGTTGGCGTCTGTGTCGGCAAGCTTGGAGGCGTTGACGACCGTGTTGTTGGATACGGTGACGTTCGTGACGCCTTGACGGGCGGTGTCGTTGCCGTTGGCGACGAGCAGGTTGACCTGACCGCTCAGGTTCTTGCCCTTGGAGGCTTCGGGCAGTTTGGCTGCGTCGAGGCGATCGCCTTCGCCCACGGTCATCGTGTTCCTTGTAATGGTCACGTCCGAAACGGTGCTGGCACCGGTCTTGTCGACGCCGCCGATCAGGTTGACGGCGACCCAGCTCCACGAGTCAGTGCCGGTCTTGGTCTGGTCGGTCAGGTAGCGGGCGTGGGTGGCGATGTTGAAGTTGTTGCCGGTGATCTTGGTGGTCTTGGCGTTCTGCACCCAGACGGCATTCAACTGGCGAGTGGTGTTCGCGTCACGAGTGATGGTGAACGAGTTGGCTTCGACGGTCACGTTGTCTGCCTTGACGATGAGCTGGCTTAACGCTGCTCCACGCATGTCGGTCTTGTCGCCCTTGGTGGTGTCCTGGTCGAACACGAACGACACGTTGCGGACGGTCGCGCCTGCGGCGGTCACGGTGATGGTGCCGTTGACCTGATTGCCGTCGGTGCCTTGCAGGATGATCTTCTTGTCGATGGTGGTGTTGCCGGTGATCTTGCCGGTCAGGGTGATGGTGTCACCGTCCTTGGCGGCCTTCACCGCGTCGGCGAGGGTCGTGTAGGCAGTGTCGCCGATCTTCGCGACGGTGGTCGCAGCCGGGGTGTCATCCTTGGTGCCGGTGGCCGGCGTATCAGTGGTCTTAGTGTCAGCGGTCGGGGCTTCAACGCTCTGGGAGACGACCTGATCGGACTGCGGGGTCGTCTGATCGGCCATGGCGCTCGTGGTCATGCCGCATCCCAGGCTGGCGATGATGGCGGTCATGGCGATGCTGGTCTTGTAAATGCTGTTTGCCAAAACTATGGCTCCAATCTTGATTGGGTTTGTTTGACTGCTTTTTGGTTTAAGGCTTAATGGTTCCGGAGTGGATTGTCTTACGCGGTTAGAATCCGAACGGCGCGGACGGGGTTCCGGATGAGGATGTCTGGTAGGAGGGTTCCACTCGCGTCGGAGCCTGATAGGTCGGCAATGTGGGGTGGAATTCCGGCATCGGCTGGGATGGCGGCAGTTGCATCCCCAACGGATTGGCCTGCTGTCGCGGCTTCGATGCAGGCGGCTGGTAGGCGGGGAATTGCGTGGTCGGCGCGCTGCTGGTTGAGCGTGTCTGACGGTATGAGTATTGAGAGGCCGGACGAGCGGCGGGTGTCGGCTGGTAGGTTGGAGCCGGCTGCTGCGGCTGATATGCGTAGGTTTGCGGTGCCGTGTAACGGTTGTTGACCGGCAGTTGCGCGTTCAATACGTCCGGGTTGGAAAGCTTCTTCAAACGGATGGTGTCATCCATCTGGTCGAGCAGATGGTGGAGGTTGCCGACTGTTCGATTGTATTGATCCCATTCCTGTGGGGTCATGACACTGTCTTGTTTGGACAGTCCGATCATTGAATACTCCTTGATAGAGTGCCTGGTTCTTCAGTTGTCACAGGTGAAGCTACCCGCCGTGGAAGGGATTTCAACCTCGGTTTTTTCAAACACCCCCCCTATGTGGAGAATTTCGGTATAGCAGGGTCGAGGGTTTTGAGGCACGCGAGACAAGACGATGGACCATCGTGCCGCTCTCAGACGAGCAGACATAAACGAATCAGGGCAGTCACCGGAGAACACAAAGAAACCCTCGAACGGAGCCTAAACAGGCAAACCGGCACCCCTCACCTTGAACCACATAAAACAAGCCGGCCATCCACCATTGGACAGACAGCCACAACCCAGGAAATCAAGCCATCAACGGCCGGATTCCAACGATTCAATACGCTCCAACAACGATTTATACGCGGGAATACTCAACACCACAGCATCCAACGAACCATCATCAGCAACAAACAAAGGACCGTCATCAACCAGACCAAACAAATCCTTCGGATCACCATTACGGAAATCCTCAACAGCCACAGTCCGGCATGATTCACGATTCACCGTTCGCTCCACTCCTGTTCTCCTTCGACAGGCCGCATTATATTGCTATGGAAAAGGGCTGGAGCGAAAAATTCGTTCCAACCCTTTTTGGGAAAGCATCAGAGATACCACGTTCTGCGACGCTGGTACACAAGCGGATCATCCCAATCAGCATCCATGAGACCACTGTTCGCGGTCTGGCAGGCCATTTTGAGTCGCTGCTTGATATGACGCTCGTTCCCGTAATCTGTGAGCCAATCGTCCTCGATCCAACGCCAATCGGAGTAATGCCTCAGAGGTGCGTGCACCCGCTGGTTATGGCGTGAATACAGGTAACCGTCCACGTCCGCATACCATGTGTCATCAACGGGTAGTGGAGTAATCCAACGGATACGTCGATAACCATGTTCGATGGCTTTCTTCTGGAAGAGCCGATAAGGCTGATCCTTATATGTTCTGGACATTGTTGTCCTTTCATCTAGACGTTTGTTTGCCTAGATGAATCCGGATTTATGCATGCTCCTCATAGGGCCCGCCTATCTCTTGTTTTCGTCGTCCTCCATCTCTATTTCTACAGGTGGGAGCTTATCGAGTTCTTCTCTCGTGATTCCCAGCTGCGCCAACATCTCTTCCATGCTGATGGTCGTTCCGTCCCATTCTCTCATTCGCTTCTCGGCTAACGCCAGATCGATTGCATCTTCGTCTGAGCACATGTACATGAATTTTATGGTTTTTGCGTACATCTTGTACACGAAAAACACCTGAATTCGTGTACAAGCGAATGCCGAGTACCTACCGCAGTGATGTCTTTCGTAATCAATATCAGAGAACGCTTGGCACGTCGCCCCTGATATTTCCTACGATAAAAGCCAGAAGCACCAGCAGTCGGAGGAGAACCATGTCAGGCATCAGCGACGCCAACAGGAAACTTGACACCAGCAACGGTCTGCAAGTCATGTCACTGGGTGTGGCATTAGCTCAATCCGACCAGTTGAACAACCTCACCCGCCTGCAAGCGGAAGCCAACGCAGCCACCCGTGAAACAAACCAACGCCTGAACGCCATCGAAAACGGCATCGACATCAGCAACCAATGGTTGTCGAACATCGCCACCCAAGCGACAAGAACCAATGAGTCCCTGAACCGGTTGAACGATCAGGTATCCACCACCAATCAACTGTTGATCGAACAGACCCGAGGTATCCAATCCGTCAAAAGCAGCATCGATCAGCTCCGGTTCGAATCCGCATGGCAGAACTTCAGCAATTGGATCCAAACCGAGAACGGGAAAACCTATCAGAAGTGGACCAAACAGGCCACGAAACTCGTGGAACGCATGGGTGAGTATACGAATCGTATGAGCAAGGCTCGCGAACAGGATTTGAAGTATGTGACGACCCGACTGTCCGATACGCTGCCGCCGGTTCCTGTGGTGAACACGGTGTACGAGCCGGAACCGGTTCGCCCGGACGTGCCGGTTCTCCACCGTCCGCCGGAACCGGGCAAACCGCGTCATAAGAGGTTGTCGAAACTGGTGCAATGGCTGATGCCCGTCCTCGGTCTCATCCTTGGCACGTTGATTGGTATGACGCACACCTTGGTGTATGCGGAAGACCTGTACGAGTGGAACAGGAATATTCCCATGCACGACTGGTCGATGATGTTGGGCGCAGGCATGGGTCTCGCAGCCGGCATCATCCTCGGTATCCTGTTCGCCGATTCAATCATCAACGGCACGCTCGGCCAACACATCAAGGAAACACCGAGCCGGGAATGGCAGCAGCAGAACCAAGTCTATTTGCAGACGGTGCAGCTCATCAAACAACAGCAGGCCGAATACCGGAAACATCACGACCAGTGGGAGAAAACCCGCAACCGGGATGAACTCCAACTGCAGAAACTCGCTAAAGCGCGTAGTAAGGCGGTCAAACAGCTTCCTCAGAAAGCCGGAGCTCTACTCCCTGACCCGACCTGTTGGACGGTCAAGGACCCGAATCAGATCGCACAGGAAATCAGCCAACTCATGGAACACTCCTTTGTGTTCCCGCCAGCGGATATGAGCATCCTCACCGACACCCACATCCCGATCTTCGCCATGCCCGACAGCCTCCCCAAGGAAGCCAAACACATGAAAGCCGAACTCGCCCAAATCCTTGAGGAAAACCGGCACAACCCAGACGCCAAAGTCGCATACGGCAAACCCCTGAACGAAATGAGCGCAGCCGAACGATTAAGGAAATTCCAACACGAGTAGTCATAGGAGCCGGCAATGTTCTAGAAATTTTTGCAATGTTATAACTGTTCTATAACATTGCAAAAATTTCTAAAACATTCAGTATTTCCAAGGGTTTAGAGGCTGTTTTGAGTAGCGGGCCAAGTTCGCACATGTTCTCGAAACAGGCCTATTTCTAAAACATTCATGGGCGATTGAGTCAGACGCTGAAAAACAAGTTCCTCGAAAAACTAGGTGCAGTGTCTTGACACACTAGAGCAGACCAGTATCTTTTAGGTACCGATTAATCGGTATCGAAACAGTACCGGAATCTAGGTAGGTGTCACATGCTCAAAGACCTTAAGAAACATATCCTGCTAACGCACGAGCAATCGGAATGGTTGGCAGCACAATCACGCAGGACAGGCAGCAGTGAGGCGGAAATCATCCGCCGACTAGTCGAAAGAGAAAGGCTGGAACGTTCCGGAAACATCAAACTAGGTGCGGCGCTTGACGCTCCAGGTCAGCTGTACTGGAACTATAAACAGGAACTACAACTGCAAATCATCGGCACAGGTTCACAAACACTCGCCGAACAACTGATCGCCCGCATGTGCCTGCAGAACATCGAGACCTGGATTATCTCGAACAACAAGCCGGGAAAATGGGACAAAGCCCAACGCTTGGCATACAACAAGCAGTACATCCGCTTCTACACGAACCCATCCACCGCAATGGACGACCTTCAATATGTCGCGGATCACCGCATGTCAGACGGATTCGGCGAACTATCAAAGGAATCCACGCAGCCACCGATAATGCCAATCATCGATTGGGTGGACGGCATCGACTGGAGCGACTCATCGCTCATTGCTCTCGATCAGACGAATTACATCACAAGAAAAGCGAACATACACCCCATTTGGCTTACCGATGACCGGGAGCATGCCTTTAGCGCAAGCTGGGTATTCACTTCGACGCCGAGTCTAGAATTATGGAAACAGCTTGCCGGCTCATTCCCCCTGCCTGAAATCAATGAAAGACAGGCCGTCAAAAAAGACTTCAACCGTTTAATAACCTTCATCGTCTAACGTTTGCCCTCATCTAAAAAGTTGAGTACAGCTCAGTGCTAGATTCATGCCAGTTTTCCAACTTTCCAGCCTGATTACATTACATCCCTCGGATGATCATAATGTAATCAGGCTGGAAAGTTGTTGGCATTTCAACGTTTTCAACAAGTTCAAGGTCAATACAGTATGGAAATCTCACAAACGAAACTCATCGGATTCAGGCATTCTTCCCAGTGGACTTACGCTGTCATGCTAATCGCTTCCACCATAGCGTTGGTAGTATCGTTCATCCTGTCTGCGGATACGCTGCAGCTGGCCCGCAACCCCTCCGCATCGCTCGGATGCGACGTGAACGCCGTGATTTCCTGTTCCACGGTGGCCCAGTCCTGGCAGGCGGAGATCGTGAAGTTCGGTAGCCTGTCCTATCCGAACGCCTTCTTCGGCATCGCGGCGGAAAGCGTGTTCGTGACCATCGCGGTGATCGGTCTGGCGCGTGTGCGCGTGCCGCGCTGGTTCGCCGCCTGCACCTGGCTGGGCGGGCTGGCCGCATTGGCGTACTCGTACTGGCTGAGCAGCCAGTCGCTGTTCGTGATCCACGCGCTGTGCCCGTGGTGCCTGACGCTTATGTTCTCCACCACCATCCAGTTCATGGCGTTGAGCCATGCGACCGTGGCCGAGCAGGGGCTGCCGGCCGGCAAGGACGGCGAGGTCTCCTCAGGATTAGCGAAGTACTACCGTCTCAACATCGATCTGATGATCGATGTGCTGTGGATCGTGGCGATCGTGGTGCTCATCCTCGTGACCGAGGGAGCGGCGTTGTTCGCATAGGCGTTGCGGGAACTAATGTGATTCGACTTGATTTACATTAGTTCCCGCCATTTTTGTATTAGTTTGGCATGAAAATCACATTAGTTTGGTTGGTCCGCGTATTTTCTGTGCAGCCAAATGCAGTATGCTTCTTTGAGAACGTCCACACAACCTTAGAGAGGCTGTCGTATTGGCTTCCAGAATCTCAAAAATCCTCGCACTATCCCTGACGGTCGCCACACTATCGGCCGGTTTCGGCCTTCAACCTGCCGTTGCGAACGAAACAAACCAACAGCAGGAAACCGCGGCTACCGCCGATAACAGTACAAGTCAGCCGACAACCATCAAACTATCCACAGTCGGCTCCAAAGACACCGACAAGAACCGCACCTACCAATACTTCCAATTCGAGAACGCCGACTGGACCGGCTACTATATCCGCCCCGGAATCACTGCGAAATTCAAGATCACGCTCACCACGGACAGTACGGCACCGAACGTGTTATGGGCTCATCGGCAGGCTGGCCGAGTGGACGCGAACAATTACGCGCTGGTACGCATGGATGACGGCGGAAAGCTCAAGGCCGGCGAGAACGAAATCACGTATGATACGACCTCTCGTAAGGTCGGTCAGGTGCTCTATATCCGCAACGATTCCACCAGTCCCGCGTCGGTGACGATAGAGAATATGGACGGTTCGGACGGGAAACCATCATTGGGCCGATACCCGTTCTACGTGTACGATTCCACGCACCCTGAAGCGTTCTGGACCTATCTGCAGGAACTCAGAATCTACGTGCAGGACGGCGTGGACACCAAAGCCGGCGACCTCAACGACAACCCCAGCCTGGGCATGGACGTGACGTCGATCGAAACCGGACGCATGGTGTACGAGCTGCGCGCAGCCAAACTCGTGGACGTGCTGAAAGATATCCAGGACGAGACAGCGGCTACAGCGTGGATAACGAACATAGTTAAAGTCAGCGAGAACAGGCTCTCATTCTTCGACCACGTGCAAGGCTTCGACGCAGCCGATACGGATTCCCGACAGCTCCCGTCGAAGATGAAGGTCGTATTGGAGCTCACCCAGAACCTGACCAGCCCTTCCAGCATGTTCGCCTGGTACACCATGTACCATCTGCCCGAAAGCGTGTTCCCCGGTGTCGCCACCAGTGTCGACGGTTCGCACGGATGGGGCAACGACCACGAGTTCGGACATGTGCTGGATATCCAACCGTTGGCTCAGGTCGAATCCACGAACAACCTGTTCAGCATGTGGGGCAGGCATGAGGTCGGTGCGGAGAAGGTCAAGGCCGGCGGAAAGTTCGAGACCAGTGTCTATCATTCCGGTGTTCTGAACGCGCAGAAGCAGTTGGATGCATGGTTTGACGCGAAGATGACTGACCCGTCCGCCGCTTCCAAGTGGGGTGATATCTGGTGGGATGTGACCTCGAAATGGGAGATACTCCGCTATTTCGACGACTACGACTACTCCACCTACGACTTCACCAGCAGCCCATACACGAAGGAACTGGCCGATCAAGTCAACAAGTACGGCGGTTTGGGAGCCGTCTACCGTCAGGTTCGACGCAACGTTGCGGCATATCGTGTCGTCGGAGACAGTCAGGCGCAGGGTATGGCGAATGCGACAGCGAAAGCGTATTCGGATGCGCTCGGCTTCGACATGAGTGAAGTCCTCGAACGATACGGCGCAACCATCTACGATGAAGTGAAAGCCTATACAGCCAAGTATCCGAAGCTGCCGGTCAAAATCCAATACTTCAGCATCGACGCAGAAGCACGCGGCATGAACGATGCCGGCCTGTTCTCCAAAACAACCGTCGGTCCTGACGTGACTGCTAAACGGCTGACGGACGGCAAACTCTCCATCACCGCCGCCTATCCGACCGGTTCCGGTGAAGCCGCAACGGTCTCCGGATACGAACTCTTGGCGAACGGTTCACCGATCCATTGGAGTCCGACCGGCTCGTTCACCATCGATACGCCCGCCGACTCCACCAAATACACGGTCATCGCCTATGACCGTCGAGCCAATCCGAGCCAGACCACGAATGTCGTCTCCGATACGACAGTCCAAATCAAAGTACTGACGGCGGATGACACCGACCCGAGTAAGGCAACGGTCACGGTCACGCCGGATGATTCCACAGTCTCTCCGACAACCACTCACACGGATAGCAGCGGCAACCTCACGTTGAAAAACATCCCCTCCTCAACCATCACCGTCACCTTAAACGGGTATTCAAGCGAACCTAAAACCGCGCACGTCGACGGATACGACTGGGCAGGCGGCGTCCTCCAATTCACTCTGATACCCGACCATGCGGCGAACGTCAGAACCACTCCCCGACCAACAATCACCGGCACAACGGACAGTAACGGGAATCTCGCGTTCACCATCATCCCGGAAAACAAGACGGACGACGTGTATTACACGGTCGACGGAAGCACGCCATCCTCGGAAAACGGCTACAGGTGGAACGGCACTAGTATCCCGATCAACACCAGTCCGCTGACGGTGAAGGCCATCGCCTACCGAGCCGGATACAAGCCCAGTAGTATCGCCGAAGCAACGTTCACGGACAACCGGCAGGTGACTATCTGGAATCAGATATACGGCCCAAGTTACGGTTCCGGCCAGAAGAAAAGCTTCGGAGTCGGCACCTACGAGGCCGCAGACTTGGACTTCCTGACCGATAAGGTCAGCAGCCTATCCGTGCCCTCGGGCTTGAAAGTCACCATCTATGAAGGACCAAACCTGACCGGCGCAACCCACGTGTATACGCAAACCGTCAATTGGGTCAATGGGTACAATCCAATCAAATCCCAGTCCATGAAAATCGAAACCGTCACAGCACCGGACGCGAAGAAAACCGGAACGGTCAGCTTCCAACCCGGAGCCGATGACGCGACAGGAACCATGAATCCGGTAGACCGGTATGAGGGTATCAGCATGAGCGCGCCGGATATCGCCTATAAGAGGACGGGTTTCAAACCGTTGAAATGGACTGCACCCAACGGGAACGCTTATACTCCGGGCAGTCTTCTCCCAGACGGAAATCTGGTATTGACGGCCGACTGGTTGGAAGACGATAAGCAGACGCCTGTTATGGATATGCCGTCAGCGGGAAGCAATGAATCACCTAGCTGGCGAACCGCTGTCCTGTTGACGGCATTCGTGGCATTGGTTCTCGCCATCTTGGCGAGGAAACGGCTTACAAGAGGTTAGGCCAGTTCGACTTCGGTGCGGGCTCCGATTACCGTGAGCCCGCATTCCGGATTGGATTCAATCGTCTTGTTGATGATGCGCGCGACTCGGCCGATGACGGTCGGACGAACATCGTGATGCCACTGGTGATCGAAATTCCAGTATTTGATGAGGTCGCATTCGACCTGATTGCGGAACAGGCGAATCGGATCAATGACAAGATGCTTGTCTTCTCGGATTCGCTGGCAGTGATCGATGTAGTAGTAGAGGAGTTCGTCATAGTCCTTGAGCAGTCCGCGCTCGTATCGGGCATCATGGTTGTCCGGGGTGTCCTTGAGCCGGGATTCAGCGTCGGTGATGAGACTGTCAATGCCGTCGTGAATGTTTTCGGCGAGAATATTATGGTTCATTGCGTTCTTCTCCTATATTGTGTGGACAATAACAGTATAACGCAATAGGTGATAGGACACGCCCTAAACCAAAGAACCCAGTTACGCCGCGATCGTCAGCATCTTGACCTGCTCGCACGCCTCCAAGTTTCCAATCAAACAGTCCAAAACCGACGGCGAACAGGACAACACTGCTTCATGGATGGCAGTAGCTTCGACCTGCGACCTTATCCCCGCGATATAAACGGTTTCTTGCCCCGAACCTGCCGCAGGAAGCCAAACCTCCCGAACTATCCCCAGAGAAAGAAGAAGGCAGCAGAAGCGGCAAACACGACGCCACATGGCGCACTCGTTATTGCTCCTGCTGTCTTTAATTACGACGGAGTAGGTACCGTCGGCTTCACAATTGAAATGTGCCCGACTATTTGAGGTCAACGATTCACGGCCGCCAATCCAATACGCGGCCGGCTCACTGACCTCAAATCCCATCAGACTCTCCCGGCTCGATGTAATGCTTCCGCGTTGGCGATACGCTGCTGTTCGGCAATGGTACCGGCTTCGGCGGCCAACGCGATCCGGTTGCGCTGAGACTGTTCTCTTGTGGACGGTGCGGCTGTCTTGATGAATTCAACAAGTCGGTCGGCTTCATCGGGGAGCAGTTCGATTTGGCTGTTTTCCAATCCATCGAACAGCGAGGAAATGGTGATGACACCGGTCTCCGGGTTCTTCCACGCCTTAGTCCATTCACCTATAGTGACGGAATCCTTCGGCGGGTGAATGTAATCATATGGCATGTTTTCTGCTCCTACTTGGTTGGTCTCTTCCAACGGCGGGCGCGGCGTTCGCACCATGCCTTCGCGTCGTCGATGTCCTTGAATTGGGTGCTGGTCGAAAACATTTCATTCTCGGTCAACATGATCGCCTTGAACGGTTCCCCGCTGTCTTTGCCCTTGTAAATGAAGCCATGTGAATACATGTCGGCCGAAACCCGGCCGGGAACCCTGCACACGAGAATCGGTTTGATGGTTTCACCCCACAGCTTGTAATCGCGAACAGGATGATCCCAATCGACCGGCGTATAAACCGGATGCTGCACATACGGGTATGCTGCAGTCAACGCCGGTTCCAACACCTTGCGAATATTGGCGACAAGTTCCTCGGTGAACGGCTGGTTGGCGTAGGCGTCTCGCGACCAGTATTTATACCAGCGGATTTCCACACCGAAGTCAGGAATAATCAGATTCGGTTCGTCGGCTTCAGGACTGTCACCGTCACCCCACCAGTACGCCTGGAATCTGGCGAGCAGCTTCCCTGTGACTGGATTGTGCACGTCCACTCCCCTATCGGTGGGGATGAGAGTGCTTCCGGTGATTGGTTTGAGCTTCTCCTCATTGTCGTAGTCGATATGCCCGTATCCGCTGATTCCGAGCTCGTTGATGATGTCGCTGAGCTGGTCTGCGGCTGCCGTGTTTCGGTCGATCGGATAGTCTCCGTGACTGTTTCCGAAGAGGAGGTTCCCGAGCTCCATAATCCTATTCCTTACTATTAGTTAAATCGTGTAGAAGACGTCCTGCGTCTGCCTGAACCCATGGCGACGCTCATATTCGCGGATACGATTCAAACGCATACGCCGGCGCAGCAGACTCCGCCTATCCTCGGCCGTCAAACCACCCCAGATACCGAACTGGTCCTGCTCGTTCAAAGCGGCCTGCAGGCAGTCGGCTTTAACCGGACATGTTTCGCAGATTGCGATGGCTTTCTCCTCGCTTCCCCTGTCGTTGGGGAGTGGGAAGAACAGTTCGGGATCTTCATTCCTGCAGGCGGCTTGTTCCCTCCACCTGCTGTTTCCTTGCATCATGATGACCTCGATGGGTAGTGGGGTTGCGTATTTTGATTGGGTTTCAACCTACGGGTTTCAGAACCGGTGAAATACGCGCCCCGTTCAGCTGGCTTTCAGGATTCCGGTGGACGGCTGGGTTTCCTATACGGGTTCGATGTCCGATACAGGGGAACTTTCCTATCCGATTCACCCTGCCGATGGCCTTCCTCCCATGCACTCTCTGAAATCTGCCGATCATGCTCTCGGAACCATTCGTCGGCCGCTTCGGCGGCTTCACGGGGAGTCATTCCGATGGAGTTGACGCACATGGCGTTGATGGCCATGTATGCCATCGCATCCGTCACCTTGCCTGCCATCAGATGAGTCTCCTGGCTGTGATCTTTTCCAACGAGTCGGCGATGCGGTCCAATGATTCGGCGATATGCAGTAATGCTAGGGATTGCGCGTACGCGGTGTCTGAAGCGTATGAGGGGCTGCTGAGATTCTCGTCCGACAGTTGCCGATACCCGTCTTTGACGATCTTCTCCGCCAGATTAAGCTGCGATGCCATACTTTTCTACCTTTCGTTATCGTTTGCGTGCGTCATCGTGTCGACTGCAATACCAATGCCGATGAATCCGACCGTCAGACAGATCGCGAACATTCCAGCCGGACCAACCGAATCAACCAGCCAATCCTTTGCGGACAGGATCAGTGTTGTGACAATGATCCATTGCAGAATTTTCCGAACATCATCCGGCGGAATCATGAGCGGCCCGCCAACCACTCAACGGCACGACGCTTGGAACGGAACTCTCCACTACCACCGGTAATACGTTCCGCACGCCAGAAACGACGCCAACCCTTCCAAGTCGATTGAAGCCAGCCGGTCGCTACCCCGGATTCAAGGACAGCGAACCTGCCGTTGCCGGCATTAAATAGTCTTGCTGTCATCGTTCTCACCAAGATTCAACGGGTCGATGAACGTCAACGGCATACGCTTCAACAGGTACGCTTCGCTGGGACACACCATGGGATTCGACCACTGTTCGTTACCGTGGAGCGACGCATCATAGATGAGATGCCAGTTATGGAACTTATCCAACTGGTACAACGACTTGTCGTTACCGGAATACAAGCCCGGCTTGGATGGCAACTGCTGTTGACGGCGGATAATGTATTCAATACCGTTCTCACCGACCCAAACGGTCTGCTCGCCATTACCCAAGCGAATCTCAACCTCGCCGGTCTTATACTCGCCATCCCAAGGGCAAAGCTCTTCCAGTCCGCGAATCTTCAGCTTGTCCCCGGCCTGCAATTCCTTTGCCGCCTGATAGGCGATTTTCACCAGCCCGGCCGGATAATCCTCCGCAGGGAGGACGTTGAGCTTGTCTACAAGTTCGGTCGGCTTGACCTGGGCGGTCATGGTCAATGCGGTGAACAGGATACGGGTCGTCCCGTCGGGCATACGGATAATCAGCGTATGCGGATACGTCTGCGGGATACGCGCATTCTCCATATGATGGGCTTCCAACTCCGCGGAGTAGCGGCCACCATGCCAGTCGACGGACACTCTGTATTTGACGAGGTTGGTAATGGTTTTCTTATCCCAGAACGGTTTCAAAACAGTCATAGATAAATTCCCTTGTTTTAGCGAATCGACGTCAACGGCAGATGTTGACGCACCGTGTTTTCCGTAACATTCTTGTGGTCGAACCAAGAGTCGGAATCCGCGTCGTACATCACATACCAGCCGCCGCGAGCATTCAGATAGAACAGACTCCCGTCTGCTCCCGAGTAAATGCCCTGCTTGGTCGGTAGCGGGTTGATGGGGCGGATGATGGTGTCGATGTTTCGACCGTCTACCCAAACCGGCTCCGGGCCGGTGCCGATACGGATACGGACGCCGCGACCGTTGGTTTTTCCGTCGTAGGGGAAGGCGGTTTCCACTCCCTTGAGGGTCACGAGGTCTCCGGACTTGAGCTGTTCCGGACTGGAGTAGGTGATGACTGCAATGTCCTTGTCATCCTGCTGTACCGGGGTTTCGACGGCGACTACGTTTTCGGCGCCATCCGCGGATTCGACGGCGCTCACGGTTTCGATCCGCACATCCAACTGCGGTCTGACCAAGCCATCACTGTGGTCTGCGGTGAAGATTCGCAGAGGCCCCTGATTATCGGTGTTGATGCAGAGCGTGTAATGAGCGGTGCCGTCCTGATTGCGTTCGACACCGTAGATGAGTTTCCCGACGTAGGTGTTGTTCGGGGTGGTGACTCGTACGGTGGTTCCGTTGAGTTGGTTGATGGTTTTGTTTTCCCAGAAGTTTTCTGGCATGTTGCGTTCTTCCGTTGGTTGGCGTTCTCTGTTTTGTGTGGACATACTCAGTATATCCCAATATGAGGCTGAGACACGCCGACCAACAGAATCAAGACATTATGACCTCTCGTACACGAGATAATCAGGATGCTTCCTGCAATAATCACGGATACACCACAGCCAACGAATGGCCGAATCTACATTCCCCCATCCATTGTCGGGATTGTACTTCTCCTCCAAAGACTGGATATCGACATCGGAAATCCGCCTCAGCGCCTTATTGATTCGATCCTCGCATTCACTGGCCTGCAAACCATCCAAATCATGAATCGGATTCACACCATACTCGGTGAAGAACTCACTCAGGTTGTATGTGTAGTTAAAGTACCGACCACGCTCCGAATCATCCCCAAGAGAAAAATCCCCCAGCGGGCATTCGTCGTACAAATGATCCTCTTCGACGGCCTTGTCCGCCACATACAAGTCGTAGCTCATCACTCCTCCTCGGGCTGCTTCTCACCGGACACTATTGTCCCTAAATACATGAGGAACAGGAAGATACCGTTCACGGCGGCTTCGGAAAGGAGACCACAGAACGCCACCGAGGTAATGGCCGAGTCCTCGCCCATGTAATCGAAGGAAAGCTCCATAAGGGACATCTGGTTCTCGCGTTGCACGGTGGTCAGCTCGAAGTGCGCGGGAACCATGACCCCATCCTTCTTGAAGTCCTCGCGACTCTTGTCTTCGATAACCGAATTGATCATCGTCAGCAGGGCCGGATTCCCAATCACCTCGACCGCACCACGAATGGCGAACTTGATGTCCCCGCTGTCCTCGTAAGTCATGTTCGCTGAAACGATGCTTCCATCCTCGGAATCATCGGATTGCGTATCGCTGGCATATAGATAGAGTTTCGCTGATGGAAACGTCATCTGGTTTTCCTTTCGCAAGTGGGTGCCGGCCGAAAGCCGACACCCACAGAAAAGATTGATGGTTACTTCGCCTGCGTCCAAGCGGGCTTAATCTTCTTCCCCAAGACGACGAGTACGGTTGCGGCGATGGTGCAGTTTCCGTCATGGTCGAGTGCCTTGTCCGCATAATCGACGGCTTCCATCACGTTGCCTGCGATGAACTTGAGGAACGCGAGCATACCGTACGGCTGGGCGTTGTCCTCGTTCTCCTGCATGAGCTGGTTGACCAGCTGGTAGGCGCGATCGAATCGGGTGGCGTCGAACTCGTAGTCCGGGTCATACAGGGCCGCGTCCAGCACCTTATACATGTGCTGCTTGGCGGTTTCGCCGTGAGGGTTGTTGGCGAACGTGTTCATGTTCCTTTTGGTGAGCATGTGGTAGCCGACGGTTGCTGCGATTACGGCGTCACGGAATGGACGGTCGCCTTCCAGTGCCTTGGCGTAGGTGCTCAGGTTGTTGGTGTCGAGCAGGTTCTTGTCCTTGTCGAGGGATTCGACCCATTCGTTGAGGAACTTCTTGCGGAGTTCTTTGAGGTACATTGTTCTCTCCTTTTGGCTCTGTTGTTTCGGACTCTCCGAAGCTTTTTTTTGTGTGGATAGTTACAGTATATAATATATTCACGCGGGACACGCGCGAAGGGGAAAACCACCGGATGGACAACCACCCCCTAGCAAAATCCCCGCCACGCAACCCGCCAAAACAGCCAACAACAATTCAGCAACCCCACGAAACCAAGCCACCGCGTCCACAAAACCACAAACCCACCTCTACCGTTTCAAACCACAACCCGGCAAACACCCCACAGTGGGCAAAGTCGCGCCAAAATCCACGAGAAGGAGCAGGCATGGAAGAACCAACGGTCCTCATCGACCAGCCGACCGACACCAAATCAACCACCACAACCCCGGTGAAAGTCGAAAAACGAGACGGCAGAATCGTGGACTTCGACCCCATCAACATCAGCACCGCCATCAAAGCCGCCTACGGTGACATCAACAAGCAGATCGGCCCACAGGAAGACGCTCTGATTCGTGGACTGGCGGACAAGGTCGAAAGCGAAATCAAAGGCCGTTACACGGAGCCAGCGAAAATCGACGACATCCAGAACCTCGTGGAGCATGCTCTCGTGGACGCCCACCTGTACGATGTGGCGCACGCCTACGTGGACTATCGTCTCAGCAAGGACATCGACCGGTCGAAGATGACCGACGTGAACGAAGCCGTCCGCCGGTTCATCGACCGTGATCCCGAGCTCGTGCATGAGAACGCCAACAAGGACTCCAACGTGTACTCCACGCAACGAGACCTATTGGCCGGAGCCGTGAGCAAGGCGACGGCATTCCGCTTGCTCCCGAAAGCCGTAGCCAACGCGCATATGAAGGGCGACATCCACTTCCACGACGCCGACTACTCGCCGTTCACCGCCCAGTCCAACTGCAGCCTGCCGAACTTCTGGGACATGCTGGCCAACGGTTTCACGCTCGGCAACGCCCCGATGGCCTCCCCGAAGTCCATCGCCATCGCCGCCACCCAGATCACCCAGATCATGAAGGA
>NZ_QFFM01000029.1 GCF_003129905.1 Bifidobacterium callitrichidarum | reverse complement strand
ATTCCTGCGTAGCTCAGTTGGCAGAGCATCCGACTGTTAATCGGACGGTCACTGGTTCAAGCCCAGTCGCAGGAGCTCATAGAAAAGCCCCGGATTGCTCCGGGGCTTTTTCGTTAGCAGGTTGCCTATGGCCCTCTGGTATGTTCGAGTTATAGAACATTGTGATATCTGTTTGATATTCATAACATTATCTTGCTGATTTATGTTAGAATAATCTAACAATTGAGGTTGTGTTGAATGTGCCAGACAAAGGGGCAGACATGCGTGTAATGAGTAGTGTGGTGTCCATGTCGCAATTGGCCGTGACAATGCGAGACGCCCGGATCGTACAGAAAATGACGCAGGCGGAACTTGCCGAACGGGCCGGCCTGACACGTCCTTGGGTCAGCCAATTTGAACAAGGGAAAATCATCAATGCCAGCTTCGCGCGAGTGCTGTCGATGTGTCAGGTGCTTGGAGTGGCAGTGACGTTGGGATACGATGCCCCCGATTGTACCGAAGAAACGAATACGGAAGAATCGCATCCGGCGGCCGTTCTACCTCGCACTGATACGCAAGTCGAAACAGATGCAAAGACGCCAGTGGCCGAAGTGATGCCGATTACGGCTGCCTTTAATCAGCAAGGCCATGATTATGGTGAGGAATTGCAGTCGAAACTCCGTGAGTTTCGGAAGTCAATGAGTGTATCTACGGAAGATTATCTTAAGGGTCTGAGCGCATCCTAGCGAGATGGCTGAAGATTGGGCGTGACGGTCGTTCTTGGCGTGCGAGATAGGAAGGCGGCAAAGATGTCGGCAATCAAGGAACTGATTGTTCTGCTTGAGGGGCGTAAAGTCGGTGTGTTACGTGAAGAAGCCTCAGGGAGGCACACGTTTACCTATGACCTGAGCAGTTCTGATGTTGCGCAATTGTCCCTTGCTATGCCGAGACGAGTCGAACCATGGCGGGGCAACGCCGTAGAAGCATACATCGATGGCATTCTCCCCGATGATTCTTCCGTGCGTCAGAGAATTGCACGCCTGTATTCGGTGAACGCGCGTAATCCATTCGCTCTCCTGACCGCGATTGGACTTGATTGTGGCGGCGCCGTGCAATTTGTGGCACCTGGCACTGAGACGGGGAAAATGGTAGAAGTCCTGACTCCGATTAATGAAGAACAAATCGGCCAGAGGCTTGAATCTGTTACCGGTGCGGCACAGGCATCTTGGCAGAACAATGGCGAGCATTGGTCGTTGAATGGTGCGCAGGACAAATTGGCGTTACGGTATACCAATAATCAATGGTACGAAGCTGAAGGCGCAGCAGCTACGACGCATATCATCAAACCGGGCATACGTGGTCTGCGGGAACAGGCATTTAATGAATACCTATGCTTGACGACGGCCCGGAAAATTGGACTATCGGTTGCTCGATCCGATTATCGGGTATTCGGCAATGTGCCGGCTATAGTAAGCGCTCGCTGGGATAGACGCATAGATGATTCCACCATGCCGGCTACAGTGACCAGAATCCATCAGGAGGATTTCTGCCAGGCAATGGGAGTGATGACCAATCAGAAATACCAATCTGATGGTGGGCCAAGCCCTCAGGATATTGTGCGCTTTATGCGTGCTCATGGGTTTCTCGAGGAAGATGTGAAGGCGTTTTTCGCAGCCTTGATTTTCAACTATCTGATTGCCGGCTCCGATGCTCATGCAAAGAATTACGCGATTCTTGAGATTCCAGGGAAAGTACCGAGACTTGCGCCTTTATATGATATTGCTTCGCTGTTTGCCTACGATACACAGCGTAAAGATCGGAAACTCGCAATGAGTATCGGTGGAGAATACAATTGGGAGCGTATTGAGCTAAGAAATTGGCGGAAATTGGCAGAACAGTGCGGTAACGATAGTTGGAGCGTCATTGCACCCATGCTGCTGGATATTTCGTTGCGGATTCTTCCTGCGTTTGATGAAGCCGCAAAAGATGCGTTGGCCTGGTCCGGTATGCTGCCACATTGCACGGTGGAAAGTCAACAAAATAAGATGCTACTTATCGGACGAATTCGTGAGGGTATTGTGGCGCAGAGTGTGAGGACTCTGGACTGGTTTGCTGCTGAGCAAATAGGATGACGATCTGATTGCGGGTAAGGCTAGGGGTGCCATTGTCATGTTGTCATGCAATGGCACCCCTAGCCGTTGGTCGGAATGTTTGCCGTGCGGATCAGGCGGCCTTCTTGCGGCCGCGGCGCTTCATGGTGCCGGCGGTGGCGTTGGCGACGTCGAAGATCACGGTCTTGCTCTCCGGGTAGGCGGCACCGTTCACGGACTGGTAGGCCACCTCGCCCTCCGGGGCTTCACCCACGGGCAGATACGCCTTCACGGCCTCGACCAGCACCGGCTCCTTCACGCTCACGGAAGCGGCACCCGCCTTGGCGAACTTAACGGCGTTATCGGCCTTTTCGGTGGCCGGAGTCACGGCGATTTGCTTGGTCTTCTCGTTGATGAGCACCTTGACGTATGCGGGGGAGCCGAGCACCTCCACGGTCGCCTTGTTGAAGCGGATGGCGGAATCGGTGACCGTCATCACCGTCTTGCCCACCGGCTTGACCAGCTGGACCTCTTCAAATCCCTGCAGCAGAGAAGCCATAATTTGCTCCTTATTTGTCGAAGTTATTTGCATTCGTTATTGATTGTATGGGTGTGCGGGAAATATGACAAATAAATGGGCTTTCATATGCTTTATATAAAACTATGTTAAACCAAGATTGACATGGATCCATGTCTGACTACCCCTCAGTCAGCTTCGCCGACAGCTCCCCTGACAAGGGGAGCCAAAAATAAGGGCTATGTCGATTTTGATTTAACAGAAACTTATTTACGGTATCTTTTATGGACTGCTCCCTCGGTCACCTTTGGTGACAGCTCTCCTAACAAGAGAACCAAGGGCGGGCTTATAAGACTGTTTTACTCGCCGATTGTGTGGAATATGGTGTCGATGCCGTGTTTGATTTCGGCGTATACCTGCTCGAATACCTCGCGAGATTGGCGGTGGGGATCCACGGTTTCGTGTGCGACGGGCAGGAACGGGCGGATCATGGACATGGAGTCCGCCACTTCGCGCAATTTGGCTTCAATGGAGTCTCCGGGAATCGGGCCTTGATTGCCTAGATAGGCGCACGCATTGACGAAGTCGTCGAAGAGAAATGTCTTGCGCACGGCGGCCGGGTTCTGGCCCAACAATTCAGCGATTTGCGCGCGTTCAAAGCACAGGATGAGATTGGCGGTGCGAGTGATTTCCGCACTGATTGGTGCGGAACGGTGCGCGGTGGCGTCAATGCCGTCGGACGCAAGCATATCGATGGCCAATGGGTCGGCGGCGTGCGGTGGATATTGCAGCGTGCCGGCGCTGGAAACGGTGACGGCATCGGTGGTATTTTCGGCGTCGTTACCGAATTGGGTCAGACGGAATCGACAATAATATTCGGCCATCACCGAGCGGCACTGATTGCCGGTACATACGAAAAGCAGCTGCATACGTTCCTTTCTATCGCACAATACTGTGGCGGAGATTTCGGCTAATTATACGAGAGTGGAGAATTATCGTTTTCTGGCTTCTTCTTAATCTAGGAACTACCCCTCAGTCGGCTGCGCCGACAGCTCCCCTGACAAGGGGAGCCAAGAGGAAGGGGCAGTGGTTTTGCAAGGCATGAAAAAACCGGGAATCGGAAGTGATTCCCGGTTGAATTATTTACCATTTGAAACTACCCCTCAGTCACCTTCGGTGACAGCTCCCCTGACAAGGGGAGCCAAGAGGGTAGGCGCATGGCGTGCGCTCAGTGCTGGTTGGAGCTCTTGCGAACGGCGAACAGGGCGATGCCGGCGGCGGCCAGCATCAGGGCGGCCACGCCGTACGGGGCCACGGAGGCGCCCGTGTTGGCGGTGGTGCCGGAGCCGTTCAGTGAACCGGTGGCACCGGAGCCCGTGCCGTTGCCGGACTGGTCGCCGGCACCGGTGGCCGGCACGGTGATCTCGGCGGTGCGGGAACCGGTCTGGGCGCCCACGGCGGTCACGGTGATGGTCTGGCCGGCCTGGCCGTCCTTGAAGATGTAACGCAGGTTCAGGGAACCGTCGGCGGCGGCGGTGAACGTCTTCTGGCCGATTTGCTGCACATCGGCGATTATGGCGTCGTCCCAGGTCACGGTCACCTGCTCGTTCGGCTGGAACGCGCCGGCCGGGAAGGACACGGTGGCGGTGTTGCCGCTCACGGTCACGGATGCGCCGTAACCATCGCCGTCCACGGCGAATGCGGTGTTGGTGGCGAAGCTCAGGCCGAGCACCGCCGCGATGGTGGCCAGAACGGCCAGAATCTTCTTGGTCATGCTTTTCTCCTTATATGGTCCCCGATGCGGTGCACGCAACGCACAATGCCGCCTGTGGAAAGGAGCTATTGGCGAAATATCGGAATCCGCGGGCCGTGAAGGCGCGCCTGCCGTGCAAGCGCCGTAAGCATCCGGCCTGTTCCTGTGTTCGATTGTGTTGGGCTATGCCGCGCTGAGGGGAATCCCCGTGCAAACGCCCCCTAGTGTACATGCCCCCGTCCGACGAATTTCGGCCGTTTGGGGCAACCGAAGGGGGTGTGAAGTGGCATATGCCCAGCCGGGCCCGTGCTGCACGTTGGCACACCCCTTGGAAACCCTAGAAATCACTGGGATTCTGGCTACCGTCCGGTAAGCGCGAAGGCGGCTGTCCTGTATCCACATAGCGACACGCCGCGGTGGAAATGCCAACAAAAAAGCCCCGCACAGCAACGTGGCGGGGCTTCCATCGGGCATTCCAACCGGTGGGGAAATCAGCAGGAACGACGGCCGATCAGTAGTTGTTGTACGTGATCCAGTGGTTGTAGGCCGCGGTGATGCCGCCGTAACGCTGGTTGCAGTAGTCGATGAACCACTTGAACTGGGTCTGGTAGTTGGTCTGCCAGTCGGCGCCGGCGGAGGCCATCTTGCTGCCCGGATAGGCCTGGGCCAGACCGTACGCGCCGGAACTTGGGTTCGTGGCGGTGGGGCTCCAGCCGGATTCATGGCTGATGATGTAGTTCGCCGCGGTGAAGTCCTCTTCGGTGTACCCGTTGGCCAGCAGATAGTCATGCGCCCAGGACTGGATCTCACCGGCCGGCGTGGTGGTGCCCAGATCGTTGGCCGCCACGGTGGTGGAGGAGGAGCCGGTGCCCACCAGAATCACCTTATCCACGGGGGCCTTCTTGACCCAGGATGCGAACACGTTGGAGGAGACGATCTTGCCGCCCGCGCGCGTGACCAGCGACGTGGTCTCCATGATGCCGTTTTCGCCCTCGGTCTCCACCTTCTCCTGGCCCTTGGGCAGGCTGGAGGTCTCCTTGCGCACCTCGTTGAAGGCGATGGCGGTCTCGTTGGTCTCCACGTCCGCGCCGGCGCGGTCGATGGTGATGACCGTGGCCTCGGTCACCTTGGTCTTGAGCGACGGGTTCACCGCATCATCCGGCTCCAAAGTGATGTTGCCGGTCTCCAACACATCCTTGACGGTGGTCATGTCCTGCTTCTCGCCGAGCACCGTGCGTGAGTCGCCGTTGATCTTGACGGTGACGAACGTGGTGTTCTTGTCCGCGCTGTCGATGGCGCCGCGGGCCGCGGAACGGGAGGCCGCGGAATCGGTGGCCGAGAATGCGGTGACGTCGGAGAACGACTTCGGTGCATCGTTCTGATAGAAGTTACGGGAGACCACACCCGCCGCCCCGATGAATCCCACTGCCGCGATCACCGCCGCGACCTTGGCCCACTGGCGCTTGCTCAGGGATTTCAGCAGGGGGGTATGCCTGACGTGCTTCGACATTGCGCTCCTTGGTCGGATTACTCCGGTTGGATTTCACACACTGCCTTCCATGATAGGCGGGTGAGTGGATGAACGGCAAGCGACGATGGCGAATGCGTCCTAGATGTAGTGTCTGCAAAAAACAAAAACCGCCACATATGGTGGCGGCTGGAAAACTGAATCGTTCACCCGGCGCTTCCGGTTCGAGGTCGGGGCTGAACGGGACCGGCTCAGTTCTGCTGGGCGGCGGCCTGGGCCTTGGCGGCCGCGAGGTCGAGGGCCTTGGCCTGGGCGATCAGATCGTCCAGATCGGCGGCCTGCAGCGCGCCGGCCTGCTGGAAGATGACTTCGCCCTGCTTGGCGATCATCAGCGTGGGCACGGCCTGGATGCCGGCGGCCTGGGCTAAATCCTGATTGGCGTCGATGTCCACCTTGACGAAAGCGATGTCCGCGTTCTCCGGCTTGTCGGATGCGGCCTCGAAGATCGGACCGAACGCGCGGCACGGACCGCACCACGTGGCCCAGAAGTCAACGAACACGATCTCGTTGTCGGTCACGGTCTTCTCGAAATCGGCTGAGGTGATGGCCTTGGTTGCCATGATGCTTCTCTCCTCTTATATAGCGGGCACGCGCGGGGCGTGGGATGAATGGGAACTTCCGTTGTGCTGCGTACCAGCTTTCCAGTACCACCCAACATTTTTGCCCCGAGACGAACAGGCCGTGGCGTGTGCCCGAGCCATGCCTTCCGCGATGCGGGGAATATTCGGGATGCTTCCACCGCACGTGCGACTTTCGCGCGATAATGGGAGGCATGCCAGTCATGAATGATGAAGTGCCCGACGAGGGCGACTACGACGCCGGTCGCAACCGCGGCGAATTCGACAACATCACGCCCGAGGACTTCATCCATGGAGGCGGCTCGGGCCACGGCAACCCGCCGGGATGGCTCGGCCCGGCGGACATCAACAGGGCCCGTCACCAGATGCCCATCGCCTACGTGGAGATCGTGCCGGTGCGCACGGATGATCTGGGCCGCATCGCACAGGTCGGTTCTCTGCTGCGCGTCTCCGATGACGGTTCCATCGAACGTACGCTGATCACGGGCCGTGTGCTCTTCCACGAGACGCTGCGTGAGGCCATCGCCCGTAACGTGGCCAAGGACCTGGGCGACATCGCCCTGCCGATGCTGCCCGCCTCGCTTCAGCCGTTCACCGTGGCCGAATTCTTCCCCACGCCGGGCCTGAGCGAGTACTACGATCCGCGCCAGCACGCCATCGCGCTGTGCTATGTGGTGCCGATCGCCGGCGACTGCAAGCCGCAGGACGAGACTCTGGACGTGGAGTGGGTGGCGCCCAAGAGCGACATGATGGACACGTTCATCGCCCAGATGGTCAACGGCCACGGGCGCATCGTGCGCCAGGCGCTGGCCTGGGCTGGAGTATAGGTGCAAAAGGAGCGATAATGACAATCGAATTGGCCAATCATGTGATTCGCGACGGCGAGGGTGTGCCGGTGGTGCTGATGAACGCCTACCCGGTGGACCATCGCATGTGGGACGTGTGCGCGAAGGCGCTCGCCGACTTCGCCGATCTGGACGACGTGCCGCCGTTCCCCATCTGGGCGCCGGATATGGCCGGTTCCGGTCAGTCCCCGGTGCCGAGCGAGGCCGACTCCGGCCCGCGCATGGCCAATGGCGCATACAGCGAGGCGCTGGACCGTTTGGCTGAGGCCTACGTGGATCTGGTGAAGGCCGCGAGATACGGCAAGGCCATCTGGGTGGGCCTTTCGATGGGCGGCTACGTGGCGATGGACATCCAGCGCCTGCACCCCGAAGCCGTGGCCGGTCTGGCCCTGTGCGACACGATGGCCGCGTCCGATGGCACAGGCGGTGAGGGGCGCCTGACCATGGCCAACGCCGCCGAGGAGACCGATTCCGTGGAACCGGTGATGCACTTCGCGTATCCCGCCGAAGGGGATTCCACGGTGAAGCGCTCGCCGGAATTCATTCAAACGATGACCGAGTGGATCAGCGAACAGAGTCCTGCCGGCTTGGCCTGGCGTCAGCGCATGACCTACGGACGCCCCGAAATGGGGGAGGTGCCGGCCACCATTACGGTGCCCACCGTGGTGGTCTCTGGCGAGAACGACCCCACCAGCAACCCGAGCGTGATGAAGCCGCTCGCCGAGAAAATCCCTGGTGCGGAATTCGTGGCCATTCCCGACTGCGGCCACTTCAGCGCCGTGGAACACCCCGACACCGTGGCCCGCGCGCTGCTCTCGCTCGTCAAGCGCGTGCAGGAGCGCTGAGGGATTTGGCACTCTGACGTCCCTCTCCGAGGGGAGCTGGCGGCCCCGACGGTTGCCAGAGCCTTGGGCGTTGGCTGGCTTCCCTCTCTGAGGGGAGCTGGCGGCGAAGCCGGCTGAGGGGAGTGGCCGTGCATCCGTGGACTCCCCTCGGTCACCTGCGGTGACAGCTCCCCTCAGAGAGGGGAGCCAAAAACAGAGCTTGAATCAAAAGGAGTTTGGCATGACCGCCGATATTCATTTCTCACCATTGGCGCTGACGCGCGCGCTGCCGTTCCTGCCGTTGGCACAGGGCGACATCGATTATCAGGTGGATCGGCGTGACGAACCGGATCTCATCGAGAACCTGCTGACTGACCCGAACACCAAAGTGGTGCTCACCCGCGGCGGCCGTATCGCGGTACCGCGCGGACAAGGCGACCTGGTGGATTACGAATCCGTCAAAATGCGGCTCGCCACGCTGCCGGGCGGATACGTTGCCTCCGAGCTGAGGCGTTACCCGGAAGCGGTGGCCATGTTCCTGGGCTCCTATGGCGGCGCACGCGGCGCATCCGTCGTCGCGGTGGACATCACGCGCGTTCCAGAAACGGGCGCGTCATCCGAAATCAGCGGCCCCCGTCACGGCAACGGCGGCAATAACGGCAACGGCATGGATCCGGCCTCCTGCGGCAGCGGAGTGCCCGGCGTGCTGGGCGTCCAGGACTCCGGCACGGTGGACGGCGCGATGGGCCAGTCCAACCTGCCGTCCTCCGCAAGTCGCACGACCGCATCCCATACGGCCGGACAGCACATCGCCAGCCCGCTCGGCGTCTCCGATTCCGCCGGCCAGGGCGCGGACGATGCCTTCGACGACACCATCGACCCCTCCGCCGGGCACGAGGCTCCCAAGCCCACGTTGCTCCAGCAGGCCGTGGGCCGATTCGACTGGGTGGACCTGCGCGGATTCGCGCCCCACGCCAACGCGCGCGAGGCCGGACAGGCCACCAGCGCCATCACCCTGAGCATCTGGCATTCCCGCCAGCGGTTCTGCCCCACCTGCGGCGCGCCGGTGAAGGCCGCGCTCGCCGGCTGGGCGCAACGCTGCACCAATGAGGCGGACGGGCATCGCATCCTGTTCCCGCGCGTGGAGCCGGCGGTCATCACCGCCATCGTGGACGGCCAGGATCGCCTGCTGCTGCAGCACAACGCGGCCTGGAAGGATCCCAAACTGTATTCCGTGTCCGCCGGATTCGTGGAGGCGGGGGAGAACCTCGAGCACGCCTGCCGCCGCGAGGCCATGGAAGAGACTGGCATCAAGCTCGGCGAGGTGCGTTACCTCGGTTCGCAGCCGTGGCCGTTCCCCGCATCGCTCATGATGGCGTTCAAGGCGCATGCGATCACCACGGACGTGCATGTGGATGGTGCGGAAACCATGACCGCCCGCTGGGTCACGCGCGACGAATACACCGCCGAACTCATCTCCGGACGCATGGTGGCCCCCGGCAAGGCCACCATCGCACGCTACATGATCGAGGAGTGGCTCGGTCGCGAGCTGTGAGGTAGGCCGCGGCCTTGACGTCTGGCCGCACCGACCGATTTGGGTTAGGCTGGTGTGCATGAACGAAAATGACAACGAACAGCCATTGAACCTCGACATCCCCGACCACCTCGAATACTCCGAGGAACACGTGTGGGTGGACCGTTCGGTCGACCCCGCGATCATCGGCATCACCGAATACGCGGCCGACCAGCTCGGCGAGCTCGTGTTCGTGGACATGCCCGAGCCCGGCTCCCGCGTGGAGGCCGGCGACGAAGTGGTGGAGCTGGAGTCCTCCAAGGCCGTCCAGCCGCTCATCAGCCCCGTGGCCGGCACGGTGAAGTACGTGAACCATGACGTGGCGGACGATCCGTCCGTGGTCAACGGCGATCCGTACGGCGAAGGCTGGATCCTGAAGGTCGAGCTCGACGATGACGAGCCCGACCTGCTCTCCGCCGAGGAATACGCCAAGGTCGTCAAGTAGGCCGGCTGGGAGGGGTGGGCCACCTAAGTGCTCCCCTTAGGAGGGAGCCGAGTTTTCAGGGTGGAACTTAGCCCACTCATAACCACCATGGCCTAGTATGGGAGACCATGAGAAGCCCACGCGAGGATTTTGAAGCGGCCGAAAGGCGCTTGGCACGGCATTATCATGCAGGATCGGACCTCGATCCCGCTGGTGGAAGCACGCCGGATCTGGTGTCTGCAGACATGCAGACCGCCGGATCCGCAAGCGCCGCCGCGCCCGCTTCGTTCCATGCGGACAGCGCCAAACAGGCGGTCCCGAGCCCGTCCTCCGGCGATGACATGCCCACCGTACCCATCCCCGCGCGCAAGGCCATCACCACCTTTGATGCCGCCTCCAAGCGCGAACGCATCGAAGTCAAGCCCTTCGCCACCCGTCTGATGCGCCGCACGGTGACCGGCGCGTTCGGCATCTGGTCGCGCATCTCCACCACCGTGGTCCGCCGTCTCGGATGGTATCCGCGCGTCGAACCGTATGTGGGGTACGGCACCGGCGACTACTCCCGGCTCATCTGCCGTACGGTGTACTCGCCGGAGCACGCGCAGTCCGGCGTACTGATTCGCGGCATCCGCGGCATGCTCGCCGTGGCCGCGCCGCACACGCACGTGCAGGCCAGCATCGATGGCGTGCCGCTCAACACCGTTCAGGTCGGCGTGTCCGAAGTCTACGACCGCGTGGATTCCGCACGGGCCCATGGGGTGGAATACGCCGTCTCCGATTCCGCCGGCTACCTCGACCTGGTGGCCGCCCGCCGGTTGGAACCGGGCATTCACAGCGTCTACTACAGCGTGGAGAACCGCAAACCCGTGGCGGCGAACCTCTACACCATCCCGGCCAGCGCCAAGGTGGGCATCATCTCGGACGTGGACGACACCATCATGATCACCCAGGCGCCGGTGTTCTGGAAGGCCGCCTACAACCTGCTGCTGCTCGACCCCAAGAAGAAGGCCTCCGTGCCCGGCATGAGCGTGCTGTTCGCCCGCATCGCCGACCTGTTCCCGGGCGCCCCGTTCTTCTACCTGTCCACCTCGCCGTGGAACGTGGAGAGCTCCATCCGCAACTTCATCACCGATCACGGCTTCCCCGAAGGCCCACTGCTGCTGCGCGACCTCGACCCGCGTCCCAAAACCTTCGTGCCCACCGGCCCGCAGCACAAACTGGAGTTCGCCGAACAGCTCATGGCCGACTTCCCGGACATGAAGTTCATTCTCGTGGGCGACGACGGCCAAAAGGACCCGACCACCTACGCCACCATCGCCCGGCGATACCCCGGTCGCGTGCTGGCCATCGCCATCAGACAGCTGAGCCCGAAGGAATCCACCGGCATCGCCTCGGTGGCCGGCGTGACCGCCACCCAGCCAATCCCGGTCACGGACGTACCCGTGTTCACCGGCACCACCGGATCGAACCTGCTCAAGACCATGCTGCCGTATCTGAAAGCTCATCTGGATACGCTGGACTGACGCTCGGCCGGCGTTCAGCGGGGCGATGCCATGGCTCATGCCTATAATCGCGTTCATGACTGACCAGAGCAAGAACGGGGCGGCCGCGATGCCGCCAGTGGCCAAGCGCGAACCCAAGCGTCGCGAATTCCACGGGGACGTATTCGAAGACGATTACGAATGGATGCGGGACAAGGAATCGCCCGAAGTCCAGGACTACGTGGCCGCGCAGAACCGTTACTGCGACGAGCGCATGGCCCATCTGGCCGGATTCCGCCGCACCCTGTTCGAGGAGCTCAAGGCGCACGTGGAGGAGACCGACATGTCGGTGCCCACGCGCGTCAACGACTACTGGTACTTCACCCGCACCCAGCAGGGCAAGCAGTACGGCGTGCAGTGCCGCATGCCCGTGCGCGGTACGGACGACTGGGACCCGCCGGCCGTGGACCCGATGGGCGCGCCCGGCTCCATGCCCGGCGAGCAGATTGTGTTCGATGCGAACGTGGAGGCCGAAGGACACGACTTCTTCCGTCTCGGCGGCATGGATCTGAGCCATGACGGCCGCTGGCTGCTCTACGGCGTAGACGTCGCCGGCGACGAACGCTACGATTTCCGCATCCGTGACCTTGAGCATGACACGGCCGACGGCAAGCCGGTCGAGCTGCCGGAGGTGTTCAAAGGCATCGGCGGGGCATCCTTCACCCCAGACGGCAAATGGGTCTTCTGGGTGGAAGTGGACGATTCCTGGCGTCCCTTCGCCATCTGGCGGCACAAGGTGGGCACACCCGTGGACTCGGACGTGTGCGTGTACCGCGAGGAGGATGAACGCTTCTGGGTGGGCGTCGGCATCAGCTTCGACGAACGCAGCATTGTGATCGGCACCGGCTCCAAGACCACCACCGAGGTGCTCATGCTGCCGGTGGCTACGCCCGAAGGCGAGTTCCAGGCGTTCATCCCGCGCCAGACGGACATCGAATACGACGTGAGCTTCGCGTGCTTCGAAGGTGCCGGAAAGAACGGCGAGGACATCCCGCTGGCCGTGGTCTACCACAACGCCGCCAACCCGAACTTCGAAATCGATGTGATCGACATGCGCGACCACGAGCCGCCGTACCGTCTGGGCGAAGGCGTGTGCGTGGCCGCCGGCTCGCCGTACGGCTGCGAGCACGGTGAGCCTGACCGACCCATCACCGAGGCATATTTCAACCCCGTCAACCCTGCGATCCTGCAGGGCGCGCACGGTCTGGGCATCGAAGGCATCGGTCTGCACCGCAACTTCGTCTCCCTGAGCTACCGGTCCGATGGCCAGCCGCACGTGGCGTACATGACCAAGGCCGACGCCGCCGAAGACTTCCTGGCCGGCCGCCCTTGGCGGTTCCGTGAGCTCCTGCCGCCGCCGCTGGAGGACGACTGGGATATGGTGGCCGCCGACCGGTCCGACATGACCGGTGACCATGGCGAGACGCTGTGGCAGAACGGCGAATCCGGCGTGGGCGGGGCGCAGGACACCCATCCGACCGATCACACCTCTTCCTCGGACGGTGCCAGCGACGACCATCTGCCCGGCGAAACCCGCCGCCTCTACACCATCGGCATCGGTGGCAACCCCTCGTACGATGCGCCGCGCATGCGCTACTCCTTCGCCAGCTACACGCGCCCCGGCGAACTGCACGAGATCGACCCGGTGACCGGCCGTGACACACTGCTCAAGCGCGCCACCGTGCTGGGCGACTTCGACCCGCGCAACTACATGGAACGCCGCGTGTGGATCACCGCGCGCGACGGCGAACGCATTCCCGTCTCGCTGGTGTGGCACCGTGACTTCCCCGCGCAGGACTCGCCGATGTTCATCACCGGCTACGGTGCGTACGAGATCTCCTCCGATCCCGGTTTCTCGGTCTCCCGTCTGAGCATGCTCGATCGCGGTGTGCTGTACGCCGTGCCGCACATCCGCGGCGGCGGCGAAATGGGTCGCGCCTGGTACGAGCAGGGCCGGCGGCTCAACAAGATGCACTCGTTCGAGGACTTCGTGGACGCCACGCGCGCCCTGGAGGCCGCGCACCTGGCCGACCCGCGCCGCACGGTGGCCAACGGCGGTTCGGCCGGCGGCCTGCTCATGGGCGCGATCGCCAACATGGCCCCCGAATGCTATGCCGGCATCGAGGCGGACGTGCCGTTCGTGGACGCCCTCACCTCGATCCTCGACCCGGACCTGCCGCTGACGGTGACCGAATGGGACGAGTGGGGCGACCCGTTGCACGATCCGGAGGTCTACCGGTACATGAAGTCGTACACGCCGTACGAGAACGCGCCGGAGGCCCCCGTGGATGCCAAGGGCTTCCCGCGCATCTTCATCACCACCTCGATGAACGACACCCGCGTGCTGTATGTCGAACCGCTCAAATGGCTGGCCCGGCTGCAGACGGCCGGCGTGGATGCGGTGGCCAAGATCGAGGTCGAGGCCGGCCACGGCGGCATTTCCGGACGGTACAAGCAGTGGGAGGAAGTCTCCTACGAGAATGCCTGGTGCCTGGACGTCATGCATGTGACCCGCTGACGCCGTTGGGCGCCTTCCGCCGATTGATGCTGGTCATGCCGCGTGTCCATAAACTGAGCGCGGCGTGACCGTCCAGCGGATGCGCGACTAGGCTCCAGAAGCTATGGCAAAGACATACAAGATCGCCGTCATCCCCGGCGATGGCATTGGCAAGGAAGTCACGCCCTGGGCACAGAAGGCCCTTGAGAAGGCCGCTGAAGGCGTGGCTGATTTCGAGTACGAGCACTTCGACCTGGGTGCCGAGCGTTACCTGCGCGACGGTGCGATCCTGCCCGAGGACGAGGAGGAGCGCATCAAGCAGAACGACGCGATTCTCCTCGGCGCCGTGGGCGACCCGCGCATCAAGGCCGGCATCTTGGAACGCGGCCTGCTTCTGAAGCTCCGCTTCGACCTCGATCAGTACGTGAACCTGCGCCCCTCCAAGCTGTACAAGGGTGTCACCTCGCCGCTGGCCAACCCCGGCGACATCGACTTCGTGGTGGTGCGCGAGGGCACCGAGGGCCTGTACTGCGGTGCGGGCGGCGCCGTCCGCCGCGGCACCCCGAACGAGGTGGCCACCGAGGTGTCCATCAACACCGCGTACGGCGTGGAGCGTGTGGTGCGTTACGCCTTCAAGCTGGCCATGAAGCGCCGCAAGCACGTCACGCTGGTGCACAAGAAGAACGTGCTGGTCAACGCCGGCGACATGTGGCAGCGCATCGTGGACAAGGTGGGGGAGGAGTACCCGGAGGTCTCCCATGACTACCTGCACATCGACGCCACCACCATCTTCCTGGTCTCCGACCCGTCCCGCTTCGACGTGATCCTCACGGACAACCTCTTCGGCGACATCATCACCGACGAGGCCGGCGCCGTGGTGGGCGGCGTGGGCTACTCCGCCTCCGGCTGCATCAACGCCTCCGACGAGTACCCGTCCATGTTCGAGCCCATCCACGGCTCCGCCCCGGACATCGCCGGACAGAACAAGGCCAACCCGACCGCTGCCATCCTCTCCGCCGCCATGCTGCTCGAGCATCTCGGTTTCGACGATGCGGCCAAGAAGATCCACACGGCCGTCGAGGCGGATATTGAGGAGCTCGGCTCCACGGTCCGCAGCACCGACCAGGTCGGCCAGGACATCCTGAACCGTATGTGACGTCGTAGCGCTTGCTGCGCGGTATGCGACGTGATGGCCTCCATCGGATTCCCGGTGGAGGCCATTGTCGTATGTGCGGCACTCTCTCTGGCTCCCCTTGTCAGGGGAGCTGGCCGCGAAGCGGACTGAGGGGTAGTTCTGCGACAGAAAGACGCCATTGCACTATGGTGGGTGGCTATGGCTGAATTCGTGACGACCAAACGTGGGGAATGCAAGACGCCGGGCGGCAAGCTAGCGGCTGTGACCGTGACGTTCGCGGCCGACAGCACCGTGGCATCCTGCCGACTGGACGGGGATTTCTTCGTGGAATCACCGTCGGATGCGGCATCGCAGGAACTGCTGCACGGCATCGAAGAGGCGTTGACGGCGGGTGAGTCGGTGCAGGCCGTGATCGATGCCCACCCCGAAGCCCGTCTGATCGGCACCGATGCCGCCGCAATCGAAACTGCATACGGCAGGGCGATGGGGGAGCGGAAGGCCGATCAGGTCCTGTCCAAACCGCACGGTTCCGTTATCCCGGACGCTTCCGGTGCCGATTATCAATCGCGATGGGAGTCCCTGAAGCAGGACCTCGTCGTCCTTCACGACACCCCGCGAAGCCCCGCCGAACAGATGGCGATCGACGAAACCTGGGCCCGCGAAGTCGCTGTAGGCAAGCGCCGGTCAACCCTGCGCATCTGGGAATGGGCCGGGCCCGCCGTGGTGATCGGCAAATTCCAGTCGGCCCCGGACGAAGTCAACCTGGACGTGGCCGAACGGCTGAGATTCGACGTAGTGCGTCGCTGCACGGGCGGCGGCGCGATGTTCATCGAACCCGGCAACACCATCACCTATTCCCTGTACGCGCCGCTCGATTTCGTGGCGGGCGTGAGCATCGAGGAATCGTACCGGCTGTGCGACTGGTGGTTGGTCGAATCGCTGCGTGGACTGGGCCTCGATGTAGGGTTCGCGGGGCTTAACGACATCGCCTCGCAGTACGGCAAGATCGGCGGCGCGGCGCAACGGCGGTTCCCGGACGGCACGCACGCGGGGCCGGGCGCGGTGCTGCACCACGTGACGATGGCGTACGACATCGACGCCGAAGCGATGGGACGGGTGCTCAACACCAGCCGTGAGAAACTGTCCGACAAGGCGGTCAAATCCGCCGTCAAGCGCGTGGATCCGATGAAAAGCCAGACTGGTCTGAGCCGTGAGGCGATCATCGACCATCTGCTGGCGTGGTTCGGGGAGCGGATGGATACGGCGACTCGGTAGACAGGGCGGACGCGCTACAATATGACGGACAGCCGACGACGGCCCACGATAAGGCAAGGATGGTGCGATGAGCTTGGATACGCCGAACGCTTTTGCCGACGAGGAGAACATCCTTCTGCACACGGCGTTGTTCAAGCAGGTTTCTCCCACCGAGGCCGAGGAGTTGCTGCCGCACCTGAGGCGCGCGGTGTATGACAAGGGCGACTACATCTTCTCCGAAGGCGATACCGACCACCGCATGTACCTGCTGGAGCAGGGGCGCGTCAAGCTGATCCGCACTTCCTCGGACGATCGCGTGCAACTGTTGTCCATCCATGCGCCCGGCGAGGTGCTGGGTGAGATTCCCGTGTTCGACCCGCACGGAGGCCCCCGCACCGCATCCGCCGTGGCCATGAGCCATGGCACGCGCGTGGTCTGGCTGGAACATGACGCCCTGTTCGCGTGGTTGGACGAGCATCCGCGCGTGGCCATCGACATGCTGCAGGTCATGGCCAACCGTCAGCGTGCCAACAATGAACGCATCTCCGATCTGGTGTTCATGGATGTGCCGGCCCGACTCGCCAAGACGCTGCTCAACCTGGGATCCCGGTTCGGCGAGCCGGTGGAGCAGGGACTCAAGGTGCCGCACGACCTGACCCAGGAGGAGTTGGCCCAGCTGGTGGGCTCCAGCCGCGAGACGGTGAACAAGGCGCTCATGGACTTCTCGAACCGCGGTTGGATCGCGCGCGACGGCCGGTCCATCATCATCTTCCAGCCTGGCATGCTGATTCGGCGCTCGCGGCGATAGGCCCGAAGCCGATAGCCGCATTCGGCGAATATTCAGCGAATCCTATGCTGGTGCGGTTCTTGTGATGATATGTCCGTAAGGCTGAAGTGAAACACGGGTTGGTAGGGCGGCACCTTTAGAATGGGCCGCATGCCCAAAAAGAAGTCCCTCACAGTCCATCGTGTGCTTGTTCTCCTGCTGGCCTACATCATGCTCGCCGTCTCCGGCGGCGTGGTGGCCAGCGTGCTGCTCGTGCCGGGCGTGTTCGCCGCCAACAACGCAGCCAAGGCCGTGATCCCCTCGCTGAAGGTGGAGAACGTGGACTTCGATGTGACCAGCCTGCCGCAGAAGTCCATCATGTACGCGAACGACGGCAAGACCGTGATCGCCACGTTCTACAACCAGAACCGCATCGTGGTGCCGCTGAGCAAGATCTCCAAAACCATGCAGCAGGCCGTGGTCGCTCGTGAGGACCGCCGATTCTGGACCCACGCCGGCATCGACGTGCAGGGCGTGATGCGCGCCTTCGTACAGACCTACATGCTGAAGAACAGCCAGCAGGGCGGTTCCTCCCTGACCCAGCAGTACGTCAAGAACGTGCTCCTCATGCAGGCCATCGAGGACGACGACTCGATCGCGCAGTACCACGCCACCGAGGACACCATCGCCCGCAAGGTGCGTGAGATGCTCATCTCCGTGCAGATGGAGAAGAAGTACACCAAGCCCGAAATCCTGCAGGGCTACCTCAACATCGCCCAGTTCGGCGTGAACACGTACGGTGTGGAGACCGCCGCCCAGCGTTACTTCGGCGTGTCCGCCGCGGACCTCAACGTGGTGCAGTCCGCCACCATCGCGGCAATCACCAAGAACCCGAACAAGTACGACCCGCTCATCGAGGCGAACCTCAAGGAAAGCCAGAATCAGCGCAACATCGTGCTCAAGCTCATGCTGCAGGAAGAGTACATCACCCAGAAGCAGTATGACGAGGCCGTGAACACCCCGCTCAAGGACACCCTCAACCCGCAGAGCGTGAACGTGGGCTGCCAGGACACCGGCGACTACGCCTTCTTCTGCGACTTCGTGGTGCACCGCATCCAGAACTCCAAGGAATTCGGCAAGACCCGCGCCGAGCGCAACAAGCTCCTCCAGGAGGGCGGCCTGAAGATCGTGACCACGCTTGACGTGGACGCCAACGCGCAGATGATGGAGGCCGCGCGCAACGCCATCCCCGCCAACGATGCCAGCGGCATGGAGATCGCCATGGCCTCGGTCAAACCGGGTACCGGCGAAGTACTGGGCTTCGGTCTCAACCGCTACTATGACGCCACCTCCGCCGCGGACAATGACCCGACCAAGTCCGGACAGAACTTCGCGGTCGACCTCGCGGACGGCGGCGGCTCCGGCTGGACCATCGGCTCGTCCTGGAAGCCGATCAACCTCATCGCATGGATGGAAGCCGGCCATTCCATCAACGACAACCTCCAGACCACGACGCTTTACCCGACCACGGACTTCGCCTGCAGCAACTACACCGGCGGCGCGGATTCCTGGAGTGTGCAGAACGCGCTGGGCTCCGGTACGGTGAACCCTGAAAGCCCGTTCCTCGGTCTGGTCCGCTCCCACAACACCACGCAGGCCTCGATGGGTACCATCCTGAAGCTCTGCAAGGTGGCGGACACAGCCACCGAGGTGGGCTACCACGATGCCGCCACCGGCGAGACCATCGACAAGACCGCCCAGTACACCCCGTCCATGATGATCGGTTCGGTCAACGTCTCCCCGCTGACCATGGCCAGCATCTTCGCGGTGTACGCCTCCAACGGCGTGCAGTGCAGCCCGATCGCCCTGAAAAAGGTAACGGACAAGGACGGCAACGACCTCAAGGTGCCGTCCGCCAATTGCCACCAGGCGGTGGACAAGGACATCATCCAGACCTTGGCCTACACGCTGAACCAGGGTGTGGTCAGGTCGGACGGTGCCGGTTTCGCGTTCCAGCTCAACAATGGCCGCAAGTCGTTCGGTAAGACCGGTACGAGCGACGATCTGGCGATTTCGGCAGGATCGTTCATCCCGAACCAGATCGCCACGTTCGCCGTGGCCGGCGACGCGCAGAACCCGTACGCCAACCGCATCGCCAACATGACCATCAACGGTGTGTACGAAAGCGTCTGGGATGGTTCGATGATCCCGGCCCCGGCCGTACGCAACTTCCTCAACGCCTATGCGGACAAGAAGCAGTTGCCGGTAGACAACGACTATGGCACGCCGTCTTCCAAGTACACTGCCACGGGCAAGTACTACGGCATCGGCGGCCGTGAATACAGCGTGCCGCAAAGCACGACTAACAACAACCAGAACAGCACGACCACCAACAACGGTCAGGGTCAGACCACCACGAACGGCCAGCAGAACCAGACCAACAACGGTGGCACCACCAACACCACGCCGGGCACTGAGAACAACGGCCAGAACCAGAATCAGAGCCAGAACAACGGCGGCCAGACCAACAGTGGCCAGTGAGTGATGCTGGCGGCCGGCTGATTCGGCGGTGAAAAAATTACGTAGTTAACGGGCGTTCGTCTTTCAGACGGCGCCCGTTCTACAATATCTAGGGACTATATGGTCAGTCCTGTCCACAGGCCGCCGGGGACGGCCGACCAACGAAGGGGAGCGATGAACGACACCGATCAGCATGATGATCTCAAGCACGAGAATTTCGATTTCCGGGGGTTTGACTTGCCGGAGCTGAAGGCGGTCACCGAGGCCGCCTCGGCGAAGTCCGGGAAGAATTCGGCGAATGGGGGAGCGCCGCAATCCTCAGTGAAGACCAAGTCCGGCAAGCGTAAGCCGGTGGAAGGGCCGGACGCCAAGTCCGGCAAGAAGAAAGGCAAGGCCGTGGCCAAGGAAGACAAGAACGCCAAGAAAAACCGTCCCGGACTGTTCACGCCGATGACGCTGCGTGGCCTGACCGTGCGCAACCGCATCTGGCTGCCGCCGATGTGCACGTATTCCGCGTTCGCGCGCGACGGCCGTCCCACGCCGTTCCACTACCAGCATTATGTCTCCCGCGCATTCGGCGGATTCGGCATGATTATCGCCGAGGCCACCGCCGTGGCGCCGGAGGGGCGTATCTCCCCGTGCGACGTGGGCCTGTGGGAGGACGGCCAGATCGATGCCTGGCGCTGGATCGTGGACGGTATCCGCGAGGCCGGTGCCGTGCCCGCCGTCCAGCTCAACCATGCCGGCCGCAAGGCGTCGACCGGTTGCTTCGCCGTGGGGTATGAAGGCCAGAGCGTGCCCGAAGAGGCCGGTGGCTGGCCCACCGTGGCACCCTCGCCGATCGCCTTCGGTGGATTGAATACGCCGCGCGCGCTGTCCGTGGATGAGATTCACGGTCTGGTGGGGGCGTTCGCCGCGGCCGCCGGCCGTGCGGTGGCGGCGGGCTTCCAGGCCATCGAGATCCATGCGGCGCATGGTTACCTGATCTCCCAGTTCCTCGACCCGCTCATCAACGAACGTGAAGATGAATACGGCGGCGATCTGAACGGCCGTTCGCGTTTCCTAGTGGAAGTGGTAGATGCCGTGCGTGGTACGGTGCCGCAGGAGATGCCGGTATTGGTGCGTGTCTCGGCCACCGACTGGGCCGCAGGCGGATGGGACCTTGACCAGACCATCGCGCTGAGCAAGGTACTCAAGGAGCATGGCGTCGATTTGGTGGACGTGTCCACTGGCGGTATGGTGTCCGGCGTGTCCATTCCGGTCAAACCCGACTATCAGGTGCCGTTCTCGGAGCAGGTGCGGCTCAAGGCCGATGTGCCGGTGACCGCGGTCGGGCTCATCACCAAGCCCAAGCAGGCCGCCAAGATCCTCGCACGCGGACAGGCGGATGCCGTGGAGATCGGCCGCGCGGCGTTGCGCGACCCGTCCTGGCCGTTGCGTGCCGCCAGCAAGCTCGGCGTGCCCACGGCCGAGGCCCCGTATGCCCCGCAGTACGTGACCGGTGCGTACTAATTCCTTGTGATTTTGGCTCCCCTCTCTGAGGACATTGTCGTAAAGCAAACAGCACGGTGTGCTGTTTGCAGACAATGTGCGAGACGGCAGTCGAGCTAAGAGAGTGCTGGCGTAGCCTGTCCGTAATTGCGGGACGAGCTGTCAGCGAAGCTGACTGAGGGGAGTACTACGGGTTATTCGTGGTGCTCCCCTCAGTCTCACTGCGTTCGACAGCTCCCCTCAGAGAGGGGAGCCAAACATGGGTGAAGTCACGCATCCACGCCGACGGCGTCGGCGACGTGCTCGAAGCCGTCGCGGCGCAGCAGTTCGGCCAGTCCGCGCTTCAACACGGTGATTTGCTGCGGGCCGCGGTACATCAGCGAGCTGATGAACATGACCAAGCTCGCGCCGGCGCGGATCTTGGCATAGGCCTGCTCCGGAGTGAAGACGCCGCCGATGCCGGCGATGGCGAAACGGTCACCGTAGTCGCGGTACACGTTGCGCACCAGTTCGGTGCTGGCCACGGCGCACGGGCCGCCGGAGAGACCTCCCTCCCAGTCGCGCGGAATCTCGAGACCGGTGCGGTCCTTCTGCAGGTTGGCCAGCGAGACGCCCTGCACATTGTGCTCGGCCAGCACGTCCAGCAGCTCCTTGAACTCCGGCCATGGCTTGTTCAACGGCATCTTGACCAGCGTGGGCTGGGGACGGTCGATCTTGTCCAGCGCGGTGAACAGGCGGTCGAGCGCCTCGGGGGAGGACGTGAACGGCTCGCCCACGTGCGTGTTCGGGCAGGAGACGTTCACCTCCACCATCGCCGTGCGGCCGGCGGCCCGGCGCATCGAGATGCAGTAATCCTCGATGCCCTCGTCCAGATCGCCGCACAGCGCGTCGTTGGTGCGGGCGATGGAGACGGACACCTGCATCTGGCGGGCCTGCGTCCAGGCCTTCTCCGCGCGCTCGATGACCTTGTCCGAGCCGATGTTGGCCAATCCCACATGCACCATCATCGAATCGTATTCGGGCAGACGGTGGAACCACGGCTTGGCGTTGCCGGGGCATGGGCGGGCGGTGGTGGAACCCACGGTTTCGAAGCCGAAGCCGGCGTTGTCCAGCAGCACGGGCATCTCGCAGTTCTTGTCCAGGCCGGCGGACAGGCCGAACGGGTTGCTGAAGTCCACGCCCATCACCTGCGTCTCCAGAATCGGATCCGTGTAGTCGAGCATCGTGCGTTCGGCCCACAGCAGCGGCGGCATGTGCCTGACCGCGGAGCAGAAGGCGATCATCTGGTCGTGCGCCTCGTCCGGGCGATGATTGAATACGAAGTTCGGCTTGATGATGTGCTTATAGCCGAAGGTGAAGAGGTCGGTGGTGGCTTTGTTGACGGCATCATGCCAGAAGCTTTGCGAAACGTAGGTCATGACTCCTATTGTCTCACGGGTTCCGCATGCCGGACGGACCTGGGTCATGCGCCGTGGAACCGGTATCGGGCTGCCGGTTTGTGCGGCCCGATGTCCTGATGCCCCCGAGAAATGTGCGATTTTGCGCGATTTCGGGGGATCGTGCCGTGATTCGGCGAGGAAAAGTACAAGAATTTCAGGATTTTGTCCTCAAAACGCTCAGGCCGGTTTGTTTTGTGAGTTTTTGTGTGCGATAATGTTCGTATGATTTCGTCACAACGTCAGCACCTGATCCTGAGCAGGCTGCGTACGCGCGGTGCCGTACGCATCACCGCGCTCTCGAAGGAGCTGGGTGTGTCAGCGATGACCATCCGTCGTGACATCGCCGAGCTGGCGGACAAGGGTCTGCTCAAGCGCGTCCATGGCGGTGCCGTGACCACCAGCACCTTGTTGAGCGAGCCGCTCTTCTCCGTCAAGTCCCAAATGGACATCGGGCTCAAGGATGCCATCGCGCAGGAGGCCGTCAAGTACGTGGCCCCCGGCGACGTGATCGCCATCGGCGGCGGCACCACGGCGTACGTGTTCGCCCAGCATCTGCTCGAATCGCAGCAGTCCAGCGGCATCACGATCCTGACCAATTCGATCCCCGTGGCCGAACTGGTGCAGGCGCTCGAATCCAAGGACGTCGAGGTGATCGTGACCGGCGGCGTGATCACCCGATCCAACTCGCTCGTGGGCCCCATCGCCGACAAGGTGGTGGCCTCCCTGCGCGTGAACACCGTATTCCTCGGCACCCACTCGGTGTCGATTCCCCGCGGCTTCCTCATGCCGAACTCGCTGGAGGCCGCAACCGATATGGCGATGATGGACATCGCCGATCGCACCATAGTTTTGACCGACCACACCAAGTGGAGCTGCACGTCGTTGTCCCTGTTCGCGCGCTTCGATCAGGTGGACACGGTCATCACCGACGACGGTCTCGATCCCGACTCCGCCGCCAAAACAAAGGATTTGGTCAAGGAACTCGTGCTGGCCCACCAGAGCGAGACCAATGAGGAAAGTGAGTGACACCCATGGCTGATTTCGCCAACTACACCCCTGGGGAGTACGCGAAGAAGCACATCCGCATCACGCCGACGACGCTCGCCGACGGCCGTGATTTCTTCTACCTGGACGACGATCCGGAGTACGTCTCCGGCGCCAAGACCCGCGAGCTCAAGGATCCGCGCCCGCTGGCCTACCGCTTCGCCCCGCACCTGGACGCCGACGGCAACGAAGTGCCGTACGCCGCCCCGCAGATGCGTCGTGATCCGCTCACCGGCGACTGGATCCCGATGGCGACCGCCCGTATGAACCGCCCGATCACCGCCGGCCCCGGCGCCACCGCCAAGGGCAACCCGCTGGCCGCCCGCAAGCCCGGCGACCCGTACCAGGACGGCGAGGTGCCGGACACCGATTACAACGTCGTGGTGTTCGAAAACCGCTTCCCGTCGATGGTGCGCGTGCCCGGCGTCTCCGAGGACGTGACCTACGTGGACGGCAACCCGCTGTGGGAGAAGAAGCTCGCCGCCGGCCGCTGCGAGGTCATCTGCTTCGACCCGAACGAGCACGGCCTGCCGGCCGACCTGCCGGTCTCCCGCCTGCGCACCGTGGTGGAGGCCTGGGCCTTCCGTACCGCCGAGATCTCCAAGATGGAGGGCATCGAGCAGATCTTCCCGTTCGAGAACCACGGCCAGGAGATCGGCGTCTCCCTCGCCCACCCGCACGGCCAGGTCTATTGCTACCCGTTCATCGCCCCGAAGATGGAGAAGGAACTCCAGCACACCGAGGCCTACCACGAGAAGACCGGCGGCAACCTCCTCAAGGACATCATGAACGCCGAGCTCGAAGCCGGCGAACGTATCGTGATGCGCAACCACAGCTGGGTCGCCTACGTGCCGGCCGCCGCCCGCTGGCCCCTCGAGGTCCATGTGGCCCCGGTGCGCGACGTGCTTACCCTCGACGAGCTCAACGACGACGAGCGCTGGGATCTGGCCTCCATGTACTCGCACCTGCTCAAGCGCGGCAACGCCTTCTTCGACAAGGGCGACGGCAAGGGCATGGACCTGCCGTACATCGCCGCCTGGCACCAGGCTCCGATCCACGACAAGCGCCGTGAGAACTACCGCCTCAACCTGCAGTTCTTCTCCTTCCGCCGCGCCGCCAACAAGATCAAGTACCTGGCCGGTTCCGAGTCCGGCATGGCCGCCTGGATCTCCGACACCACGCCGGAGCTCATCGCCAAGCGCTTCCACGAGCTCGGCGACATCGACATCGCCGACTGATGCACTATTGAGGCTCCCCCAGCCCGTTTGCGGGCGGATTCCTTCAGGAAGGGGAGCCTCGATATATGAACACGTATAGAAAGAAAAACACCAATGACTGCTGTTGAATTCATCGAACCGATCTCCCATGAAGGCGGCGTGGAGCAGGCCGAGGCCCTGTTCTCCAAGACGTACGGCTCCAAGCCGGAGGGCGTGTGGGCCGCTCCGGGCCGTGTGAACCTCATCGGCGAGCACACCGACTACAACGCCGGCCTGTGCCTGCCGATCGCCCTGCCGCACCGCACATTCATCGCCCTCTCCCCGCGCGAGGACACCAAGGTGCGCGTGGTCTCCGACGTGGCTCCGGACAAGGTGGCCGAAGCCGATCTCGAAGGCCTTAAGGCCCGCGGCGTGGATGGCTGGTCCGCGTACCCGACCGGCGTGGCCTGGGCGCTGCGCGAGGCTGGTTTCGATAAGGTCAAGGGATTCGACGCCGCGTTCGTCTCCTGCGTGCCGCTGGGAAGCGGCCTGAGCTCCTCCGCCGCCATGACCTGCTCCACCGCGCTGGCGCTCGATGACGTGTACGGCCTGGGTTACGGCGACTCCGACGCCGGCCGTGTGACCCTGATCAACGCCGCCATCAAGTCCGAGAACGAGATGGCCGGCGCCTCCACCGGCGGTCTCGACCAGAACGCCTCCATGCGCTGCGCCGCCGGCCATGCGCTGCTGCTTGACTGCCGTCCGGAGCTCACCCCGCTGGAGAACGTCTCCCAGCAGGAGTTCGACCTCGACAAGTACGGCCTCGAACTGCTTGTGGTGGACACCCAGGCCCCGCACCAGCTCAACGACGGCCAGTACGCCCAGCGTCGCGCCACCTGCGAGGAGGCCGCCAAGATCCTCGGCGTGGCCAACCTGCGCGTCACCGCCGACGGCATCGCCAAGGCCGACGACCCGTTCCAGGCCCTCAAGGAAACACTGGATGCCCTGCCGGACGAGACCATGAAGAAGCGCGTGCGCCACGTGGTCACCGAGATCGAGCGCGTGCGCTCCTTCGTGCACGCCTTCGCCAACGGCGACATCGAGGCCGCGGGCCGCCTGTTCAACGCTTCCCACGATTCCCTGGCCGCCGACTACGAGGTCACCGTGCCCGAACTCGACGTGGCTGTGGACGTGGCCCGCCACAACGGCGCCTACGGCGCCCGCATGACCGGCGGCGGCTTCGGCGGCTCCATCATCGCCTTGGTCGACAAGGGCCGCAGCCACGAGGTCGCCCAAGCCATCGCCGACGAATTCGAAAAGCGCGGCTTCCACGCGCCGAGGGCTTTGGCCGCTGTGGCGGCGCCGAGCGCATCGCGTGAGGCGTAGTCACAGTCCAGTGGACTGTGACTAGCCACGGCCGAGGTGAGCCGATAGGCGAACCGAGGTGATGATGAGCCGGCCGAAGGCCGTCCGTAATTGCAGGACGTTGCCGCGGCTTCGGCGTCACGCGAAGCCTAAAGTCTCCTCTTCCGGCTCCCCTCTCTGAGGGGAGCTGTCAGCGAAGCTGACTGAGGGGAGCATCCCGCGACACGCGCGGCCGTACTTACGAAAAATCGAAAAACGTATTACGGTGACTTCTTGTTTTGAATAATCGCATGCCAACCGGCGTATTACTTGTCGGATGGCATGCGATTTTTTGTTGCCGAATGTGACCCGGACGTTAGGGGTTTTCGGCGCCCGCCAATGAAGTCGCACACCGCAACCCGCGGAATCACGCGGGAGCCGGTGGGCTGCGGCATGCATGGCGCGCGTCGCGCAACGGCAACGAGTACAGAGATACAGAAGAGGATTCCGTTGTCCGACAAGCAGACAACCATTCGTAATACCCAATTCGACGATTCCGCGTTCGTGCCGGACCATCACCAGCACTTCGACCACCCGCACAAGGTCATGCTCGGCCTGTACATCAGCGTGTTCTTGGGCATGCTGTCCGAAACGTCCATGAACATCACCCTGCCCGACCTGATGACCGATTTCGGCATCTCGTCCGGCACCGCGCAGTGGATGGTCGTCGGCTACATGCTGGCCATCGGCGTGGTGCTGCCGTGCGTGGGCTTCATGCTCAAGTGGGTCAAGGCCAAGACGCTCGTGCTGTTCGCGCTGGTCTGCTTCCTGATCGGCGCAATCGTATGCACCATCGCGCCCACCTTCCCGATTCTGCTGGCCGGCCGCATCCTGCAGGGCGTCAGCACCGGCATCGTGCTGCCCACCATGTACGCGGCCATCATGCGCGTGTTCCCGCTGCACAAGATCGGTGCGGCCAACGGCGTGGCGGGCCTTGTCATCATGTTCGCCCCGGTCATCGGCCCGACCATCGCCGGCGCGCTCATCGGCGCGTTCTCCTGGCGTGCGATCTTCGCGCTGTTCGCGCTCGTCGCCGTCGTTGCCATCGTATGCACCGCGCTGTTCTTCGTCACGCCCATCGAACGCACCCGTCCGAACGTCGACGTGATCTCCATCATCGCCTCCGCGATCGGCTTCGGCTGCCTCGTCGCCGGCGTGAGCCTGATCAGCGACATGGGCTTCTCGCCGCTGGTCATCGGCCTGCTCGTGATCGGCGTGCTCGTGCTGGCGTTCTACGCCTACCGTCAGCTGCACATCGCCGACCCGCTGCTCGATCTGCGCGCGCTCGGCATCGCGGCGTTCCGCACGCCTGCCATCATGATCAGCTGCTCGTTCTCCTGCACGCTGGCGTTCATGTATCTGGTTCCGCAGGAACTGCAGCGAGGCATGGGACTGAGCTCCACCGTCGCCGGCCTGCTCATGCTGCCCGGCGGCGTGATCAACGCGCTGTGCACGTTGGCCGCCGGCCGCATGTTCGATCGTTACGGTGCGAAGAAGCTGGTCTGGATCGGCTCGGTGCTGACCATCATCGGCGGCGCGCTGTTCTTCGCCATCGGCGTTTCGACGCCCGTTGCCCTGTTCCTTGCCGCGCACATCATCGTGATGGTCGGCATCCCGTTCATCCAGCAGTCCTCGCAGTCCGCGGCGCTCAAGTCACTGCCCGGCCACATGGCTGCGGACGGCAGCACGATCATGAACACCATGCAGCAGGTGTGCGGTGCCATCGCCACCGCCGTGGCCACCTGCCTGCTCGGCCTCGGCCAGACCAACTACACTGCGGCGGGTGGCACGAACCCTGCCCAGGGCTTTGTGGACGGCTCCCGCTATGGCTACCTGTTCGGCATGGTGCTGGTGGTCATCGTGCTGGTGTGCTCCTTCCTGCTCAAGGAACAGAAGGATGAGCCCAAGCTCGTGCCGGTGCACGTGGACATCGAGAAGCTGGCTGCGTGACGGTTCCGACTGATTGCCGGTTTCCGTTGGCGCGCCGCTGAGACGCACCATAAACCGTAACGGGTGTTCCCCTATACTGGGAGCACCCGTTTTTCATATGTTCGAAAATCCTATTTCCGATCAGCATCAATCAGGGAGCGCCATGAACAAGGCCATCATCACCGTCGTCGGCCAGGACACCGTCGGCATCATCGCACGAGTCTGCACCTACCTTTCCAACCATCACGTCAACGTTCTCGACATCTCGCAGACCATCATCGATGGCTTCTTCAACATGATGATGATCGTGGACTACTCCGCCTCCGACAAGGAGTTCAGCGCCATGGTCGGCAATCTCGAGGATCTCGGCGACGACATCGGCGTGCGTATCCGCTGCCAGCGCGAGGAGATCTTCACCAAGATGCACCGCATCTGATTGTGCCGGATCCACTGAAAGGAAACGCCATGCTGAATATCATGGAGGTCCACGAGACCAATCAGATGATCGAGCAGGAGAAGCTCGATGTGCGCACCATCACGATGGGCATTTCGCTGCTCGACTGCGCGGCGGACACGGTCGAGGAGACCTGCGACAAGATCTACCGCAAGATCACCACGTATGCCAAGGCCCTCGTCTCCACCGGCCAGGCCATCGAAAACGACTACGGCATCCCGATCGTTAACAAGCGCATCACCGTCACCCCGATCTCGCTCGTCGGCGCCAGCTGCTGCAAGACCAGCGAGGACTTCGTCCAAATCGCCCATGCGCTTGACAAGGCGGCCAAGGAAGTCGGCGTGGACCTCATCGGCGGCTACTCGGCGCTCGTCTCCAAGGCCATGACCCCGGCCGAGGAACTGCTCATCCGCTCCCTGCCGCAGGCCCTCTCCGAGACGGACATCGTCTGCTCGTCGGTCAACGTGGGCTCCACCAAGACCGGCATCGATATGAACGCCGTCGAACTGCTCGGCCGCATCATCAAGGACATCGCCTACAACACGCGCGACAACGACTCCTACGGCTGCGTGAAGTTCGTGGCCTTCTGCAACGTGCCGGACGACAACCCGTTCATGGCCGGCGGCTTCCACGGCGTGACCGAAGGCGACGCGGTGATCAACGTGGGCGTCTCCGGCCCGGGCGTGGTCTCCCGCGCGCTCGACGCCGCCAAGGGCAAGGACTTCGAGTTCCTGTGCGAGACCATCAAGCGCACCGCCTTCAAGATCACCCGTGTGGGCCAGCTTGTGGCCCAGGAGGCGTCCCGCAGGCTCGGCGTGCCGTTCGGCATCATCGACCTCTCCCTCGCCCCGACCCCTGCCGTGGGTGATTCGGTGGGCGAGGTGCTGGAGAAAATCGGCCTCGAACAGGTTGGTGCCCCCGGCACCACCGCGGCGCTCGCGATGCTCAACGACCAGGTCAAGAAGGGCGGCATCATGGCGTCCAGCTATGTGGGTGGACTGTCCGGAGCGTTCATCCCGGTCTCCGAGGACAAGAACATGATCGATGCGGCATCCTCCGGATGCCTCACCATCGAGAAGCTTGAGGCCATGACCTGCGTGTGCTCGGTGGGTCTCGACATGATCGCCATCCCCGGAGACACGTCGGCGGCCACCATCTCCGGCCTCATCGCGGATGAGGCGGCCATCGGCATGGTCAACCAGAAGACCACCGCCGTGCGCGTGATTCCCGTCTACGGCAAGGGCGTGGGCGAGATGGCCAACTTCGGCGGTCTGATGGGATACGCGCCCATCATGCCGGTGAACCAGACCAGTTGCGAGGCGTTCGTGACGCGCGGCGGCCGCATCCCTGCCCCAATCCACAGCTTCAAGAACTGAAATAGGGCCTTGGACGGAGACATCTCGCTTACGAGGGGCTGATTTCGCCTGTCAGGAACGTCTATCTGCGTTACGAGGGGCTCTTGTACGGAATAATCCCGGGTACGAGCGTTGCGATTGCAACGTACATACCCGGGATTATTGCGTTTTGCGACCCCTCGTAACGCAGATAGGTCTTCCGCAAGGCGGGAGTCAGCCCCTTGTAAGCGAGATATCCCTTTGAAATATCCGGATTCGCGGCTGTCTACCGTCCGCCGGCAAAGTTCAGCTGACGCCATGCCTCGTAGATGGCGATGGACGCGCAGTTGGTGAGGTTCAGGGAACGCAGGGACGGGCGCATCGGCAGACGCACCTGCTCGGCCACATGCGGACCCGCCATGATGTCCATCGGATCGGGGATGTCACCCGGCTCCGGACCGAACAGCAGAATGTCGGTCGGACGGTACTCGATGTCCGTGTACAGCTTGGTGGCGTGTGCCGTGAACGCGATGATGCGCGAGTTGGGCATCGACTCCACCAGGTTCTCGAAATTCGGGTGCAGCACCACATGCGCCATATCGTGGTAGTCGAGGCCGGCGCGGCGCAGCTTGGTGTCACGCAGGTTGAAGCCCAGAGGCTCCACCAGATGCAGGATCGTGCCGGTCACCGCGCACAGGCGGATGGCCGAACCCGTGTTGCCGGGGATGCGGGGGGAGTAGTAGCACAGGTGTGGCGTCACGGTCTCGGTGGCCGCGGCCTTCTCGGCGGACAGCATCGCGTCCACCACGGAGATCGGATTGCCGTGTGCGTCGGTCACCAGTTCGTCGGGCCCGTAGTTCGACTTGCGGTAGCCGTATTCGAACATCTTCTCGACCTTGGCTTCCGGATTTTCTGGGGTTTGCGGGTTCAGTTCAGCCTCGTTCGTCATAGCTGCTAAGAATAAGAACGATGAACGACACAGCACAGCCCCACTCCGATCAGCGTCCCCGCAGGTCCCGCGGCACTTTGCTCGCCCGGACGCCCGTGCCGGAGGACGCCGCCGTCCATGACGACGTGGCGTTGCGCCTGGCCGCATGGTGGGAGTCGAACGCCCGCGACCTGCCCTGGCGCTTCGGCCGGACCACACCGTGGGGCGTGCTCGTCTCCGAGGTGATGAGCCAGCAGACGCAGATGAGCCGCGTGGTGCCCTACTGGACCGACTGGATGGCCCGCTGGCCGGATGCCCGAGCGCTCGCCGACGCCCCCAAGGCCGACGTGATCACCGCCTGGGGACGTCTCGGCTACCCCCGCCGGGCCCTGCGCCTGCAGGAATGCGCGCAGGTGGTGGCCCGCGATTACGCCGACGAACTGCCCCGCACCTATGATCAGCTGACCGGCCTGCCCGGCATCGGCGATTACACCGCCTCCGCCGTGATGAGCTTCGCATTCGGCGAGCGGATCGCCGTGATCGACACCAACATCCGCCGCGTATTGAGCCGTGTGTTCCTCGGTGCCGAATCGCTCGGGGGAGCGGCCAGTCCCGCGGAACGCGCGCTCGCCGCACATGTCCTGCCCGAAGCCGTCCGTGATTCGGTGACGTGGAACCAGTCGGTCATGGAATTGGGCGCCGTGATGTGCACGGCCAAGTCGCCCATGTGCGAGGTCTGCCCGATCGCGCACGATTGCCGGTTCCTGAAGCTCGGCAGGCCCGGACTGGGGGAGCGGCGCACCAGACCCCGCCAGCGCTTCCAGGGCACCGACCGTCAGGTACGCGGGCTGGTGCTTGCCGCGTTGCGAGGATTGCCCGCCGGTGCAACGCTCGCAAGGAGCGATGCCGAAGCGCTGTGGAAGGACAAGGCCCAGCTCGCCGCTTGCATCGCCAGCCTTGACGACGACGGCCTCATCGAGATGACGGAGGATGGTGCGCTGCGTCTGCCGCAAGGCTGATGTCCGAGTGGATGCTTTAAGGCTGGTGTTCTCGTGAAAAACGCCCCGGCGTCGTGTGTGTCCGGGTATGCGGCCGTAGACTGGAACCGTTATGGCAGTGCAGAGGAACGATTCGGGCATGAGGAACGCGCGGGGGAGCAGGACTGGAGCCGGAAGGGCCGGCAAATCCGGTAGAGGGGGCTCCGGCAGGTCGACCATGCCCGGACGCGCCGGCGTATCCGGGCCCAAAAAACGTAAACGCAGGATCAGCAAGAAGCAGCAGGCGATTTACCGTCGCCGCCGCATCGTGGTGGGCGTGATTCTGCTGCTGATACTGGCGCTGATCGGCTTCTGCATCTATAGTCTCGGCCGCGGCGTGAGTGCCATCAACACCGCAATCCACCATGACGAAGTGTATGCGATCTCCCGTGAGAGCGTGCCCACGCCGAAGAAGACCAGCAGCGTGAAGGACTGTTCGACCAAGAACCTTTCACTGCAGCTGTCCTCGAAATCCCAGTCCATGCCGGTGGGAGGCACCATGGAATTCACCGCCACCCTCGTGCATGAGGGTACGGGCAGCTGCCTGGTGGACGGTTCCGATTCGAGCCGCATCCTGACCATCACCTCCGGCAACGAGACCATCTACAGATCCGACGTCTGCCCGGCCGACTCCCGTCTTCTGCTCATGGCCAAGGGAGACAAGGATTCCCAGCAGATGAAGTGGAACGGCAATGCCAATGCCACACTCACCGAATGCACGGACCAGTCCGACTGGCCCACGGTCAACGCCGGCACGTATGTGGCGCAGCTGAGCCTCAAGGACGATCCGAAGGTCAAGAGCGAGAAGGTGGTGTTCACCGTCCAGTAGGAGGCGTGAAAGCACAGGGCGTTTCACGGTGCCCGGTCCGTCAACCGGGAAAGGCACTGGAACCCTTGATTTGTCGCTCCATAGCGCTAATATTGAGATTTTGCATAGGGTATGTCATATTGCGGGCATGCCATCGACAATGAAGCGTCCGCATAGGCATATGGTGGCCATGCCGGCGCTCCCAGGGGAAATTACTCAATAAGCGAGCGATAAGGAACGTCCATTGGCTAACACAGCTACGACGAACACCACCACCATCATCGCACGCGCCGACCAGCATGACATCGATCTGCACAAGGCGTCGGACCGCGTGAACTTCGGTTCCATCAAGGAACCTATCGATGTGCCCTACCTGCTGGGCGTGCAGACCGACAGCTTCGACTGGCTGATCGGCAACGAGCGCTGGAAGGCGCGCGTGGAGCAGGATGAGAAGAACGGCACCAACACCGTTCCCCACGTTTCCGGTCTTGACGAGGTCTTCAACGAGATCTCCCCGATCGAGAACTTCGCGCAGACCATGTCCCTGACCTTCTCGGATCCGTACTTCGAGGAGCCCCGCCACACCGTGCAGGAGTGCAAGGAGAAGGACTACACCTACTCCGCCCCGCTGTACGTGAACGCCGAGTTCGAGAACGGCGACACCGGCGAGATCAAGTCCCAGACCGTGTTCATGGGCGACTTCCCGCTGCAGACCCCGCACGGCACCTTCATCATCGGCGGCACCGAGCGAGTCATCGTCTCCCAGCTCGTGCGCTCCCCGGGCGTCTACTTCGACCGTCAGCAGGACCGTACCTCCGATAAGGAGGTCTTCGGCGCGAAGATCATCCCGTCCCGCGGCGCCTGGCTCGAGTTCGAGATCGACAAGAAGGACCAGCCGCAGGTGCGCGTGGACCGCAAGCGCAAGCAGTCCGCCATCGTCTTCCTCATGGCCATCGGCATGACCAAGCCTGAGATCCGCGAGGCCTTCAAGGACTACCCGCTGGTGCTCGACGCCCTGGACCGCGAGACCCTGGAGACCCAGGACGAGGCCCTGGTGGACCTGTACCGCAAGATTCGTCCGGCCGACACCCCCACCCCCGAGTCCGGCAAGAACCTGCTCGACTCCTTCTACTTCAACACCAAGCGCTACGATCTGGCCCGCGTCGGCCGCTACAAGATCAACCGCAAGCTGGGTCTGACCGCCGACTTCAACGACCGCTCCCTGCACCGCGAGGACATCATCGCCACCATCAAGTACCTGGTGGCCCTGCATGACGGCGCCGCCACCTTCCCGGGCAAGCGCAACGGCGAGGACGTGGACCTGCGCGTGGACGTGGACGATATCGACCACTTCGGCAACCGTCGTATCCGCCAGGTGGGCGAGCTGATTCAGAACCAGCTGCGTACGGGTCTGTCCCGTATGGAGCGTGTGGTGCGCGAGCGCATGACCACGCAGGACGCCGAGGCCATCACTCCGCAGTCCCTGATCAACATCCGCCCGGTGAACGCCACCATCAAGGAGTTCTTCGGCACTTCCCAGCTCTCCCAGTTCATGGATCAGAACAACCCGCTCTCCGGTGTGACGAACAAGCGTCGTCTCTCCGCCCTGGGCCCCGGTGGTCTGTCCCGCGACCGCGCCTCTATGGAGGTGCGCGACGTGCACCCGTCCCACTTCGGCCGTATGTGCCCGATCGAGTCCCCTGAAGGCCCGAACATCGGTCTGATCGGCTCCTTGGCGACCTTCGGCCGTGTGAACCCGTTCGGCTTCATCGAGACCCCGTACCGCAAGGTCGTCAACGGCCATGTGACCGACGAGGTCGAGTACATGACCGCCGACCGCGATCTCGACCACGTGATCGCCCAGGCCAACCAGGAGCTGGACGAGAACGGCAACTTCGTGCAGAAGTCCGCCCTTGCCCGAGTGGGCGAGGAAGAGGCAGTCGATGTGCCCGTGAGCTCCGTGGACTACATGGACGTCTCCCCGCGCCAGATGGTCTCCCTCGGTGCCTCCCTGATTCCGTTCCTGGAGCACGACGAGGGCCACCGAGCGCTGATGGGTACCAACATGCAGCGTCAGGCCGTGCCGCTGATCGAGTCCGAGCGCCCGCTGGTGGGCACCGGCTCCGAGTGGCGCGCCGCCAACGATTCCGGCGACGTCATCAAGGCCGACAAGGACGGCGTGGTGACCTACGTCTCCGCCGACCTGATCCGCGTGATGAACGACGACGGCACCACCAGCTCCTACAAGCTGGCCAAGTTCCAGCGTTCCAACCAGACCACCTGCTACAACCAGCGCCCGATCGTCCATGACGGCGAGCGTGTGGAGGCCGGTTCGGTCCTGGCCGACGGCCCCGCCATCCAGAACGGCGACCTGGCCCTGGGCAAGAACCTGCTCATCGCCTTCATGCCGTGGAACGGCTACAACTACGAGGACGCCGTGATCATCTCCCAGCGTCTCGTGCAGGACGACACCCTGTCCTCCATCCACATCGAGGAGTACGAGATCGACGCCCGCGAGACCAAGCTGGGCGCCGAGGAGATCACCCGCGACCTGCCGAACGTCGGTGAGGACGCCGTGGCCAACCTCGACGAGCGCGGCATCATCCGCATCGGTGCCGAGGTCGAGGCCGGCGACATCCTGGTCGGCAAGGTCACCCCGAAGGGCGAGACCGAGCTGACCCCGGAGGAGCGCCTGCTGCGCGCCATCTTCGGCGAGAAGTCCCGCGAGGTGCGCGACACCTCCCTGCGCGTGCCCCACGGCGAGACCGGTACGGTCATCGGCGTCAAGGAGATCACCCGCGAGGATGCCGAGGAGGACGGCGACGAGCTGCCCAACGGCGTGAACCAGATGATCCGCGTCTACATCGCCCAGCACCGCAAGATCACGGTGGGCGACAAGCTCTCCGGCCGCCACGGCAACAAGGGCTGCATCTCCCGCATCCTGCCGGAAGAGGACATGCCGTTCCTGGCTGACGGTACCCCGGTGGACATCATGCTGAACCCGCTGGGCGTGCCTTCCCGAATGAACCTGGGCCAGGTGCTGGAACTCCACCTGGGCTGGATCGCCCACTCCGGTTGGGACATCTCCCTCGACCCGAACCTGGAGGCCGAGTGGAAGAAGCTCATCCCCTCCGGCGCAGAGAAGGCCGAGCCGGGCACCCCGGTGGCCACCCCGGTGTTCGACGGTGTCAAGCCCGAAGTCCTCAAGGGCCTGCTGTCCACCACGCTGCCGAACCGCGACGGCGACCGCCTCGTGGGTCCGGACGGCAAGGCCACGCTGTTCGATGGCCGCACCGGCGAACCGTACGGCAAGCAGATCTCCGTGGGCTACATGTACATGCTGAAGCTGCACCACCTGGTGGACGACAAGATCCACGCTCGCTCCACCGGCCCGTACTCCATGATCACCCAGCAGCCGCTCGGCGGTAAGGCCCAGTTCGGTGGCCAGCGTTTCGGTGAGATGGAGGTGTGGGCCCTCGAGGCCTACGGTGCCGCCTACACGCTGCACGAGATGATGACCACCAAGTCCGATGACGTCGACGGCCGCGTGCGCGTCTACGGCGCCATCGTCAAGGGCGATAACCTGCCGCCGGCCGGCATCCCCGAGTCCTTCAAGGTGCTCCTCAAGGAAATGCAGTCCCTGTCCCTGAACGTCGAGGTGCTCAACGCCGAGGGCGTGGCCATCGACATGAAGGACGAGGACGACGATCCGGCGAACTCCACCGACGACCTCGGCTTCAACATCGGTGCCCGCCCGGACGCGGCCGCCAAGGAAGACCAGAAGGCCGAAGAGCCCGAGTACCAGTGATCCCTCGGGCCGTCCGCGGTCGGACCCGCCGCCTGCTCCATCGTCGAGCGGGCGGTTGGTCCGGCCCGGACGGCTCCCACAGCGTGAACACGCCAAGACGCCGACATCGCCACGATGAGGCGCGAACAAAACTTTTTCTGAAAGAAACGGATTAACAAGTGCTGGACGTCAACGCATTTGACAAGCTTCGCATCGGCCTGGCCACCACCGAGGACATCCGCGGCTGGAGCCACGGCGAGGTCAAGAAGCCTGAAACCATCAACTACCGCACCCTGAAGCCCGAGAAGGACGGTCTGTTCGGCGAGCAGATCTTCGGCCCGACCCGTGACTGGGAGTGCGCCTGCGGCAAGTACAAGCGCGTGCGCTTCAAGGGCATCGTCTGCGAGCGATGCGGCGTGGAGGTCACCAAGTCCCGCGTGCGCCGTGAGCGCATGGGCCACATCGAGCTGGCCGCCCCCGTCACCCACATCTGGTTCTTCAAGGGTGTGCCGTCCCGTCTCGGCTACCTGCTGAACGTGACCCCGAAGGACCTGGAGCGCGTGATCTACTTCGCGTCCTACATGGTCACCGAGGTGGACGACGAGACCCGTCACAACGACATGCCCGGCCTGCAGGACGAGTTCGACTCCGAGATCAAGCGCCTCGAGCAGCGCCGCGACGCCGACATCGAGGCCCGCGCCAAGAAGGTGGAGGAGGATCTCGCCGCCCTGGAAGAAGCCGGCGAGGCCAAGGGCCCGGCCCGCGCCAAGCTGCGCAACGGCGCCGAGCGCGACATGACCGCCATCCGCACCCGCTACAACGACCAGATCGCCCGCGTGGACGCCGTCTTCGACAAGTTCAAGAAGCTCAAGCCCGGCGACATGGTCGACGACGTGGACCTGTGGCGCGAGATGCAGGACCGCTACGGCGACTACTTCGACGGCTGCATGGGTGCCGAGGCCATCAAGAAGCGTCTGCAGTCCCTCGACCTGGAGGCCATCTCCAAGGAACTGCGCGAGGAGATCAAGGACGCTTCCGAGCAGCGTAAGACCAAGGCCCTCAAGCGTCTGAAGGTCGTCAACGCCTTCCTGACCACCGGCAACAAGCCGGAGGCCATGGTGCTCGACGTGATTCCGGTCATCCCGCCGGACCTGCGCCCGATGGTCCAGCTCGACGGTGGCCGCTTCGCCACCTCCGACCTCAACGACCTGTACCGTCGTGTAATCAACCGCAACAACCGTCTGAAGCGACTGATCGAGCTCGGCGCCCCGGAGATCATGCTCAACAACGAGAAGCGCATGCTCCAGGAGGCCGTGGACTCCCTGTTCGACAACGGCCGTCGTGGCCGCCCGGTCACCGGCGCGTCCAACCGTCCGCTCAAGTCCCTGTCCGACATGCTCAAGGGTAAGCAGGGTCGTTTCCGTCAGAACCTGCTCGGTAAGCGAGTCGACTACTCCGGCCGTTCCGTGATTGTGGTCGGCCCGTCCCTGCGCATGCACCAGTGCGGTCTGCCGAAGCCGATGGCCCTCGAGCTGTTCAAGCCGTTCGTCATCAAGCGCCTCGTGGACATGAACTACGCGCAGAACATGAAGTCCGCCAAGCGCATGGTGGACCGCGGCGACACCGAAGTGTACGGCGTGCTCGAGGAGGTCATCTCCGAGCACCCGGTGCTGCTCAACCGTGCACCTACGCTGCACCGTCTGGGTATCCAGGCCTTCGAGCCGATCCTGGTGGAGGGCAAGGCCATCCACCTGCCGCCGCTGGCCTGCGCCGCCTTCAACGCCGACTTCGATGGCGATCAGATGGCAGTCCACCTGCCGCTGTCCGCCGAAGCCCAGGCCGAGGCCCGCTCCCTGATGATGGCTTCCGACAACATCCTGAAGCCGGCCGACGGCCACACCGTGACCATGCCGAGCCAGGATATGATCCTCGGTCTGTACTACCTGTCCACCGTCATCGAGGGCGCCAAGGGCCAGGGTCGCGTGTTCTCCTCCCTGGAGGAGGCCGAAATGGCCCTCGACCTGCACGAAATCGACATGCAGGCCAAGGTGCTCATCCGTCTGCCGGAGAACTTCGTGCTGCCGAAGAACTGGGAGCCGGGCGAGGTCAAGGTGCTCGACCCGCGTGAGGGCGAGACCGAAGTCGCCAAGGAAGAGCGCTTCCACGACGGCTCCGTGCTGTTCGCCACCTCCTACGGCCGCATCCTGTTCAACGAGACGCTGCCCACCGACTACCCGTTCGTCAACGACCAGGTGGCCAAGGGCCGTCTGTCCAAGATCGTGGACGACATCGCCATGCGCTACTCCACCCAGCAGGTGGCCGCCACGCTGGACGCCCTGAAGGATCTCGGCTTCACCCGAGCCCCGTGGTCCGGCGTGTCCTTCGCCTTCTCCGACGTGAACGAGCCTCCGGAGCGCGACGCCAAGATCGCCGAGTACGAGGCCAAGGCCGACAAGGTCAACGCCAACTACGAGATGGGCCTCTTGACCGAGGAAGCCCGCCGCCAGGAGCTCATCGACCTGTGGACCGAGTGCACCGCCGAGGTGTCCAAGGAAGTCGAGGACAAGTTCGACCCGACCTCCAACCTGGCCATCATCGTGCAGTCCGGTGCACGAGGAAACATGATGCAGATCAACCAGATCGCAGGCATGCGAGGCCTCGTGGCCAACCCGAAGGGCGAGATCATCCCCCGTCCTGTGAAGTCCAACTACCGCGACGGCCTGTCCGTGCTGGAGTACTTCATCTCCCAGCACGGCGCCCGTAAGGGTCTGGCCGATACCGCACTGCGTACCGCAGAGTCCGGCTACCTGACCCGTCGTCTGGTGGACGTCTCCCAGGACGTGATCGTGCGCGAGGAGGACTGCGGCACCAAGCAGGGCCTGATGATCCGCGTGGCCGACCGCGACGCCGAGGGCAACCTCGTGCTCGTCAAGGCCGCCGACGGTGGTCCGTACTCCCGTCTGCTCGCCGCCGACGTCATCGACCCGGCCGACGGCCAGACCGTGCTCTACAAGCACGACGACGCCCTGTCCATGGACGTGCTCAACGACCTCGTGGCCCATGGCGTGGAGGAAGTCAAGTGCCGTTCCGTGCTGACCTGCGAGTCCAAGCGCGGCGTGTGCGCCAAGTGCTACGGCTGGTCCCTGGCCACCAACAAGCTGGTGGACGTCGGCGAGACCGTCGGTATCGTGGCCGCCCAGTCCATCGGCGAGCCTGGTACCCAGCTGACGCTGCGTTCCTTCCACTCCGGTGGTGTGGCCGCGGCTTCCGATATCACCCAGGGTCTTCCCCGTGTGACCGAGCTTTTCGAGGCCCGTACCCCGAAGGGTGAGGCGCCGATCACCGAGTTCGCCGGCACCATCAAGGTGATGGAGAACGATCGCGGCCGCCAGATCATCCTGACCCCGGACGCCGATTCCGGCGCTCCGAAGGAAGAGGGCATCATCAAGCCGATCACCTACCAGGTGTCCAAGCGCGTGCCGCTGAAGGTCGCCGACGGCGACCACATCAAGGTCGGCACCCAGCTGGTCGAGGGTTCCGTGGATCCGAAGAAGATCCTCACCATCCTCGGCAAGCGCGCCGCCCAGGTGAACATCGTGGAGGAGGTGCACACCGTGTACCGCTCCCAGGGCGTGGATATCCACGACAAGCACATTGAGGTCATCGTGCACCAGATGACCCGTCGCGTGACCATCATCGACTCCGGCGACACCGACCTGCTGCCGGGCGAGCTGGTGGACAACGCCCGCTTCCGCGAGATCAACCGCAACACGGTTAAGAACGGCGGCAAGCCCGCCGTGGGCCGTCCGGCGCTCATGGGCATCACCAAGGCCTCCCTGGCCACCGATTCCTGGCTGTCCGCCGCGTCCTTCCAGGAGACCACGCGCGTGCTCACCGAAGCCGCCCTCTCCGAGAAGGTCGACGACCTCAAGGGTCTCAAGGAGAACGTCATCATCGGTAAGCTCATCCCGGCCGGTACGGGTCTCGCCCGTTACCGCAACGCTGTGGTGGAGCCCGACAAGGCCATCCGCGACACCATCTACCCGAACTTCGGTCTGGGTGGCGAGGGCGACCTGGGCGATGCGTCCTTCTCCGACGCCGACCTGTCCGACCTGAACTTCTCCAACCTGGAGTTCGGCGACCTGAAGCTCGGCGACGACTTCAACCCGGACGACTTCTACTCCGACCAAGGTGACGACGACCTCGGTCTCGGCGACCAGCAGTGAGCCGGTCCGCCGGCGGGCGGGTTTCTTGGGCCTTTTCGGCCTGAGGACCGCCGGCCGGTGACAGGTAGCAAGTCCTGAAACGACAAGCGGCCCGGAACCGTCCGCTGAGACGGGGGGGGTGCGGGGCGGGGGGGGTGG
>NZ_QFFM01000028.1 GCF_003129905.1 Bifidobacterium callitrichidarum | reverse complement strand
CTCCACAGGCCCTCATGGAACAGCAAATCGCCATTGACGAGCATGGCGATGCAGTCCGTGGCCGGGCAGTCCGGGGAGTTGCCATGGTGCTCGGTGACCGGCTTGGGTGTGGACTCAGGTTTCTCGATGGTGGCGGTGGCGCTCTGGTTGGGCGTACCGGTCCGCCCGCTGCCTGCGTGGTGCGTGGCGAACCAAATGCCGACGCCCAATGCCACGGCGAGCGCCACGACGAATACGATGACAAGCGTCATCATTGCGTTGGGCGAACCGTACGCGCCCGTTCCCGCAGGCCTTGCACGATGCTGGCCGCGACCTCTGATATGACTCATGCCACTTCCCCTTCGACTGGCTCTTCTTCTGCTATCAGACTACCGCCTGGTGATGTCGGGGAACCCGTGAATGTTTCGTCGCTGCGCACGACGGGGGCATGGCGGACACGCCCGCCGCAGGCAGATCCGTTTGCATATGCGACATTTTGCCGATATTTGCCGCGGTGTCTTCGACGTGCCGCCGGCCCGATGCCGCTAGAGTTATGGATTGGAGGCGGACGGACAATGGCGTACCTCCGGCTCCGCTACTCGTAGCGGATGCACGATGAGGTTCTGTTCCGAACATTGGGGATGTGCTGTGATACCCCCGTATTGCTACGTGGCGCGAAGGCGTGCGAGCCGGATGGACCGGGCTTTCGTATGGTTAGTTTCGTTTGTAGCTTGGCTTGTGGCCCGCTTGCCGTTATGCTCCGATCGGACTTGTCATCAGTGCGCCCGCCCGATGGCCTAGCTGCTCTGTTAATTCTTGGCTCTGTTAGACCAAGGTTGACATGCTCCTTATTCTTGGCTCCCCTTGTCAGGACATTGCCGTGAAGCAAACAGCAGAGCTGTTTGTAGGCAATGTGCGAGACGACAGTCGAGCCAGTAGGCTGCGAACGGAGTTCGTCTTTAATTGCAGGACGAGCTGGCGACGAAGTCGACTGAGGGGTAGTCCGGCGGAATTCATGTCAATCTTGGTTTAACAGAGCCCAACTCTTCCCTCTTCCTTTCTCACCGCTCCAGCAACAGTTTGACCAGCACTTCGATGACGATGACGAGGATGAACGCCGCGACGCCGAGCGTATATCGAATGGCGAGCTTACGCTCACGGCGCTTGCGTACCTGGTCCATGCCCGTTGGGTCGAAGACGGTCTGTGGGTTTTCGGCGGCCATACGGCGCAGGTCGCGGTCGATGCCGGACCGCTGTTCCGCGAAGGCACCACGACGCATCAGCGAGGTCTCCGCGGCGTTGCGCATGCCTGACGCGGCGCCGGCGACGAGCGTCCACATCACGGCCATAAGGCCGAGCATCGACGCTGTTTGCGTGGCATCGTCGGATAGCAGCAACACGATAGCCGCGGCGACGAGCGTGAACCAGAAGGAGAACCGTCGCGCGTAGATGAACCACCGCAGATTGGCCGACGTCGGACTATGGAGGAAACTGAACGCGGCGACGGCCGCGGAGAGCGGCGGAACGGCGATCAGCACCATCGCCATGGATATGATTCGGCTGAACAGAGCCGGTGCAAGCACCGCCCCGGCGATGCCGCCCGCAGCGAAAATCAGTGCCACCACGACCAGCAGTATGCCGATGATGAGCACCTTGCGTCGGTGAAGATCGGGGTTGACGGGCGGTGCGGTCCACCACCATTCCATCGAGCCGAAGACCGGGCCTTCGAGGGTGTATCGCACCCAGATTTCATCGCCGGCGCTCGTGGCGTGCAGTTGGCTGCTGCCACGCGACCAACCCACAAGGTATGTGACGGCGACGATGAACACGGCAAGCGCGGCAATGGCCAGATAGCCATACGCTTTTGCGAGCGCGGTGCCTTTCGGTGCGAACCATGCGAATACGGCGACCGCAAACACGATGACGAGCAGGACCGTCCAAATCAGCGCTTTGACGCGGATGCGGCGGAGCATGGTCCAGTCGCGTTCCTGGACCACATCGTTCATGGTGGACGCCGCATCGGCATCGACGGGGTACTGACCTTCCATGCGTCCATGCTATTCCCGCGCAACATCGGTGAGTTGTCAATACAGCCAACGGCCACGCACCGTGCATGCTCCGTTCATCGCAAACCGGCGATTCAAACCCTCACTATGTATGCGCTTCAACCATGCCCTCGCATACATAGTGAGGATTTGGACATGCGAAACGTCACTATGTATGCGGACCCTTCGTCCAGCCGCATACATAGTGAGGGTTTGAGAGATGGCTGGCCGTCTCAGACGGTTCCAACGGTTCTAAGACGAGAAAAGGGTTTCCGGTTTTTCCGGAAACCCTTGGATGCGGAGTCAGAGGGATTCGAACCCTCGAGCCGCGAAAAGCGACTAACACCTTAGCAGGGTGCCCCTATCGGCCACTCAGGCATGACTCCGTGTTGAGCATTGAAGCGCAACAGCAAAATACTGTACCACACTTTGCGGATATCGTGAACCACGGATGTCGTTCGCGCCTGTCGCGCGGCATCGAACAATGCCGTTATCTCTAATATTCTGCGGGACTGTTCCTAAATCGGCTTCGCTGACAACTCGTCCTGCAATTAAGGACGAACTCCGTTCGCAGCCTACTGGCTCGACTTTCGTCTCGCACATTGCCTACAAACAGCTCCGCTGTTTGCTTCACGGCAATGTCCTGACAAAGAGGGCCGAGAATAAGGGGCATGCCAATCTTGGTTTAACAGAGCCCAAAAACACGTCAACCCCGGTTCAACGGAACCAAATCACTTGCCCTTGGCCGGCGCGGCATCACCGGAGAAGGTGACGATTACGGCACAGATCACCAGCGCCACGCCGATGATCTCCCCCACGCTCGGGATTTCGCCGAACGCAAGTCCCACGGCCACAGCCATCGCGGGGTTGATGGACTGCATCACCGAAAACGCGCCGGACGTGGTGCGGCGCAGCGTGATCTGCTCAATCACGTATGGAATGAACGAGGCCATCAGGGAGATAACGAACAACAATGCCAGCAGCTTTAGCGAGCCACCAGGCTCAAGCGCCCACGTGGCGTCCGGCTTGGGCCAGATCACATGCCTGACGGCCGGCACACCCAGGAACACCGATTGCACCAGCCAACCGATGGTCACGGCGATGCACAGGTTGTCCAGCGAATTGCCACCGGCCGCCACACGTCGCCCGGTCACGATGTACACGCCCCACATCGACCCGCCGATGAGAATCGCAATCAGACCCACCAGGAAGGTGCCATGCCCGGATGGATTCGCCAAGGAGATGCCGGCAAGCAGCACCACGCCGATCGCCGCGATGCCGATGCCGAGCCGTTCACGCCAGCTACGCCCGGTGATCACCGCCACGGACAGCGGCCCCAAGAACTCGATGGCCACGGCGATGCCCATGTCCATGTTACTGATGGCCACATAAAACATCGTGTTCATCAGCACCAATGCGCAACCAAGCAGCACGACCAGTCCCCAGGAACGCGCGCTGCGATGGAACAGACGCCCCCGCTTGGCCACGCTCCACGGGCGACGCCAAACCAACAGCAGCACCGCCATGAACCCCACGCGGTACCAGACCGAATACAGCGGGTCGAGCTGGGTGAACGCGAGTTTGGCGATGGCCGTGGCAAGGTAGATCACCAGTGCCTCTCCAATCACGATGAACACCACCGGAACCCGGTTGAGAAGACTGATTATCGCTCGCTTCAACTGCTGCATAGGACTCACGCTACTCGGTGCGCAGGGACAGAAACGGGCGGCGATGAGATTGATCAGATTGCGGATGTGACTGTGAGACAAGGGCACGATGTGGGCAGATGCAGCACACATGGAACCGCCAAGTCCGCCATACGGCCGTATGCCTATACGTCCGACTTCTACAATGGAGTGCATGAGTACCGCACCGAGACTGGCCGCCGCCAAACGCGATTGGGGGCACGACGAAACCGGTTGCACGGTGCTGCACATCGACATGGACGCCTTCTACGCCTCGCTGGAAGTGGCACGGCATCCCGAACTCAAGGGCAAACCGGTGATCATCGGCACCGGCCCGCGCGCGGTGGTGTCCGCCGCAAGCTACGAGGCCAGGAAATACGGCATCAATTCGGCCATGCCGGCGGCCCGCGCGCATCAGCTGTGCCCGGACGGCGTCTTTCTGCCGGTGGATATGCGCTACTACCGTGCGATATCCCATCGCATCATGCATGAGGTGTTCCTGACCATCACCGACCGGTTCGAGCAGGTCTCGGTGGACGAGGGATACATGGACGTCTCCGCCGCGCTGCTGGAATGGGAGCGTCCGAGCGCCATCGGCGCGTGGATCCGCGAGCAGGTGTCCGCGCGGTTCCATGTGACCTGCTCGGTGGGTATCGCCTGCAACAAACTCATCGCCAAAATGGCCTCCACCAACGCCAAGCCGAACGGCATGCTGCTCATCCCCGCCGCCCGGTCCGCGGAATTCGTGCAGATGATGCCGTTGCGCGGCATCCCGGGCATCGGCCCGTCATTGGAACGCCGGCTCAATGCGTGGGGCGTGAATTCGGTGGCCGACCTGGCACGGATGGACGAGACCGCACTGACCCGCGCCACCGGCTCCCCCGCCGCCGCACGCGGACTGTGGATGGCCTCGCACGGGCTGGACTCGCGCGAAATCACCACGGTGCGCGAGGAGAAGTCCATCGGCTCCGAACGCACCCTGCCACAGGACACGCGGGACATGCGCGTGGTGTGCGGGCTGCTGAGGTCGGCCTGCGACGAGGTGGCCGGTACGTTGCGGCGCAAGGGACTGATGGCGCGGACGCTCACCGTCAAGCTGCGGTTCGCGGACCTGAGTTACCAGACCCGGTCGTTCACGATGGGACGTCCGACCGATACGGCCGGCGTGCTGTATCCCGAGTGCGTGCGGCAGTTGAAGACGATGCTGGGAATACCGGCCGCTGCGGGACCGGATACGCCGCTGCCGAAGCTGATCCGACTGGCCGGCATGAGTACGTCGTCGCTCAGCGAGACGGCGTCCACCGCGGTGCAGCCATCATTGGAGGACATGCTTGAGGAGGCCGATGACGTGCGCGGGCGCACGTCCGAAGCGAAGCGGCACGATGCGGAGGCCGCGCTGGATGCGGTGCGCCGCAAGTTCGGCAACAGGGCCGTGCAGTTCGGGGCGTAGTGGAACGGCGACATTCCTGTGCTCCAGCTGCATAAGAGCGAGACTACCCCTCAGTCCGCTTCGCGGCCAGCTCGTCCGGAATAAATGACGAACTTCGTTCGCAATCTGCTGGCTCGACTATCGTCTCGCACGCCGCCTACGGACAGTCCACAGGACTGTCCGATCCACGGCGGCGTTCTTCAAGGGGAGCCAAGAATGAGGGCATGTCAACAGAGCCAAGACTTACGCGGCGAGGCGGGCGCAGGCGGAGTCAATGGCCTCGTCGGTGGCCGTGGAGGAGAACCGCAGATAGGCGGGGGCGCCGTAGAACTCGCCGGGGCTCGGAACGACGCCGATCTTGGCGAGTTCGGCCATATCCGTCCAGCAGTCGCCGGACTTGGCCTTGACCCACACGTACAGCGCGCCTGCCGGCATCGACGCCTCGTAACCATACGCATTCAGCGCCTTGACCAGCGCGGCCAGGCGACGGCGGTACCGCGACCACTGCACATGCACGGAGGCCGCATCGTTCAGGCCCGCGGCCATGGCGGCCTGCACCGGTCCGGGGATGATCTGGCCGATCTGCTTGCGGAACTCGCTCATCTCCGTCACCAGACGGTAGTCGCCGGCGATCAGGGCGGTGCGGTAACCGGCCATGTTGGACTGCTTGGACAGCGAGTAGAGCACCAGGATGCCGCTGGCCGAGCCTTCGCAGATGTGCGGGTTCAGAGCGCAGGGTGCGGCGGACAGGCTGAAGGCGCCATCGCCGGCGGCCGGCTCGTTCGATTCGGCCTCGGGCGCGGAATCGCGCACGGCACGCCAGTCCATCAACGCATAGCATTCGTCGGACAGCACCACCGCACCGATGCGGCGGGCGGCGGCAACGATGTCCGCGAGCCATTCGGCCGAGATGATCTCGCCGGTGGGGTTGCACGGGGAGTTGACCCAGACGGCCTTGACGCCGGGAATGTGCACCCAGGATTCGACGTCCGTGATGTCGTCCACCTTGGCCACGGTGGCACCGGCGAGCTGTGTGCCGATCTCGTACGTGGGATAGGAGACCTTGGGCTGGACCACCACATCGCCCGGGCCCAGATGCAGCAGCGAGGCCATGAGCGCCACGGCCTCCTTGGAGCCCACGGTGGGTACGGCGGCCGCGTTGATGGACTTCAGGTCCACGCCGCGCATGGTGCGGAACCAGGTGTCGATGGCGGCCTTGAGGTCCGCGGTGCCGACGGTGACAGGGTAGCCGTGGGCGTTGGCCGCATCGGACGTGGCGGACAACGCCTCGCGCACGGAGTCGGGCACGGGATCCACGGGCGAGCCTACGGACAGGTCGACCATGCCGCCCGGCGCCGCCTTGGCCGTGGCCTTGAAGCCGGCGATGCGGGACCAGTCGTACGGGGAGGAATATGCGTGGAAGCCCATGTGGAACCCTTTCTGTGGCAAGTACCTACCTAAGATACGACGAACCCCCGGCCGGGATGGGTCGGGGGTTCGTTATGCGTCGGAATGCGGCAGCCGGGCGCGCATCAGATGCACATCAAGCTTGCATCAGTCACGCAGGCCCAGGCTGGCTCACTGGTTCTGCGGCGGCAGCGCGGCCACCTGCTCCGGGTCCTTGCCGATCGGGCCATGGGCGGAAGCACCACCGAAATCGCCCACTTCGGCGAAGAAGTTGGCGGCGGCGTCCTTGTACCAAGCCCACTCCTCCGGCAGGTCATCCTCGTAGAAGATGGCCTCGGTGGGGCACACGGGCTCGCATGCGCCGCAGTCAACGCATTCGTTCGGGTTGATGTACAGCGAACGGGAGCCCTCGTAAATGCAGTCGACCGGGCACTCGTCCACGCAGGCCTTGTCCTTGACGTCCACGCAAGGCTGAGCGACAACGTATGGCATGGAATCCTCCTTGAAATAAAGCTGGTTTCAAGGATAGTCTCGCGGTCGGACTCGTTGACACGATGTCAGGGCGGAGAATCCTTTCACACACGCTGTTCACATGCCGCCGGAGACTACCCCTCAGTCGCCTCCGGCGACAGCTCCCCTGACAAGGGGAGCCAAGAAAAGGAACGAAAAGGGCTTCCCTCCGTGATGGGAGGGAAGCCCTAGAGAGCAAGCAAAGCAGACGTCAATCAGCCGTTGATGGCCTGATTGGTCTCCTCGGACAGCTCCTCGCTCAGGTCTCCGGTGCCGAGGCGTGCGTGGCGGTAGCCGTAGCCGAAGTAGATGGCGAAACCGACGACCAGCCACACCAGGAAACGGATCCAGGTGAGCACGGTGAGGTTGAGCATGAGCCACAGGTTCGCCAGGCCGATGAAGATCGGAACCCACGGGTTGCCGGGGATCTTGAAGGCGCGCGGCAGGTCGGGGCGCTTCTTGCGCATGATCGGGATGGAGATGGCCACGAGCGTGAAGGCGGACAGCGTGCCGATGTTCACCATGTCGGAGAGCACGCCGATGTCGAACAGGGCGGCCACGAGGGCCACCACCACGCCGACGGCGATCTGCAGGCCGGCCGGGGTGCCGTGCTTGCCGGTCTTGGACAGGCTGCGCGGCAGCAGGCCGTCACGGCTCATGGCGAAGACGATGCGGGTCAGGCCGAGCAGCAGCACCATCACCACGGTGGCCAGGCCCAACACGATGCCGAAGCTGATGATCTTGGCGGCCCAGTTGGCACCCACCAGCTCGAACGCGGTGGCCAGTGACGGGCTGTCCTGCTGGGCAAGTTCCTTGTAGGAGACCATGCCGGTGGTCACGATGGCCACGAGCATGTACATCACGATGATGAGGGCCATACCCACGCCGATGCCCAGCGGCACGTTCTTGTGCGGGTCCTTGGTCTCCTCGGAGGCGGTGGCCACCACGTCGAAGCCGATGAACGCGAAGAACACGAGCGCCGCGCCGGACAGGATGCCGGGCACGCCGTAGATGGACGGGACCATGCCGGTGGCCCACTGCCACAGCGGCTGGCCCATCACGCCGGAGACGGCGGAGGAGCTGGCCACGGAGGAGGCAGGTTCGGTCGGCGGGATGAACGGGGTGAAGTTGGAGGCCTTGACGTAGAAGAAGCCCACGATCACCACGAAGAACACGATGGCGATTTTGAGCACGGTCATCGCGCCGTCCACGCGGGCGCCGATCTTGGTGCCGAACACGAGCAGTGTGGTGAAGAAGGCGACGATGATGATCGGGGCCACGTCGATGTGGAAGGAGCCGAACGTGAGGTTGGTGTTGAAGTTCCAGCCCATCAGTCGCATGAAGTCGTTGAGGTAGACGCCCCAGTACTTGGAGATCACGGAACCGGCCATGAGCATCTCCAGGATGAGGTCCCAGCCGATGATCCACGCCATGATTTCGCCCACGGTGGTGTACGTGAAGGTGTAGGCGGAGCCGGCCACCGGAATCATGGAGGCGAACTCGGCGTAGCACATCACGGCCGCGCCGCACACGACGCCGGCGATCAGGAAGCTGATGATCACGGCCGGGCCCGCGTGGAAGGCGGCGGCCTGCGCACCCACGGAGAAGATGCCGGCGCCGACCGCGACGGCCACGCCCATAATGGACAGATCCCACCAAGTCAGGTTGCGCTTGAGCTTGCGGCCCTCTTCACCTGTTTCGGCAATGGTCTGTTCGACGGATTTCGTTCGGAACAGTTGCATGGCTTCCCTTTTCTTTCCTGAGCACGCCGGGTGCGCGCAAAACATCGAGAATCGAGTATAGGAGAGGCCATGTGACTTGTCTATTACTTCCTGGGCGGGCGAGATGGGCGGCACCGGTCGGATTGTGGACGATTCGACCAATGTCCGGCGTCCGCCAAGGTCCAGCGGGGTTCAGACGAAGGTTCAGCGGGTGAGCACGCCGACGCACACCGGTTCGGGAACCAGGTCCACGCCGAACGCGGCCTTGACGGCCTGCTGCACGGACTTCGCCAGCATCTCGACGTCGACGGCCGTCGCTCCCCCGCGATTGGTGAGGGCCAGCGTGTGCTGGGTGGACAGGCTGGCGGGCGCGTCCTGTGCGGCACGGTAGCCCTTGTGGCAGCCGGCGTGGTCGATGAGCCAGGCTGCGGAGGTCTTGACGCCCGGCGTGCCGTCCGGCAGCGTGGCGGCGAAGCGCGGGGCGTCCTCCGGCAGGGTATCCGCCTGGTCCGCGGGCAGGATCGGATTCATGAAGAACGAGCCGCAGCTGTGACGGTTGTGGTCGGGCGCGGGCAGGCCGTCCCCGCCGAGCGGGATGCCGGCCTCCTCGTTGACGACGGCCAGACGCTTGAGATCGGCCAGGATGTTGGCCTCGCGTTTGGTGCCGTCCATGGCGGGCAGCGCGTAACGGGTGGGATCCTCCAGCATGCCCTTGGCGGCGCGCACCTTGAGCACGGCCTCGCGGATGGCCTTGGTGGCCATGCGGTCGCCTACCTCGACGCCGAGCGCCTTGGCGAGCTGGCCGTAGCCCACGGTGCCTTCGGCGGAGTGGGTCAGCGCGAAGGTGACGGAGAGGACCACATACCGCGGGGTCGGGAAGAACCGGTCCGCCGGCTTGCCGGGAGCCTCGTACATGCTGGCCTTCAGCGCGGAGTAGCGGTAGCCGAACTTGAGGTCGACCGGGGTCAGGTCGCGCGTGGTCTTGGTCTCGCGGTCCCAGACCTCCACGGATTCGACCGACGTGGCCACTTCCTGGCCGTAGGCGCCGATGTTCTGCACCACGGACGCGCCCACCGTGCCGGGGATGCCGGAAAGGCCCTCGACGCCTTCAAGGCCGATCTGGACGGTGAAGGCCACGAAGTCGTCCCAGTTCGTGCCGGCCTCGGCGTTGACGTGCACGGTGCGATCCTCGCCTTCCACGGGGGCGGCCTCGTCCGGGACCGTGATGAGGCGGCGGGCGTCGCGCACCACCACGCCGTTGAAGGGCTCGTCGGAGACCAGCATGTTCGAGCCGCCGCCGATGACCACGAGCGGCAGGCCCTTGGAGTCGGCGTCCTCGACGGCCTCGATGAGGCCCACGCGCGTGGTGGGTTCGATGAAGTGGGCGATGGGGCCGCCGACGCCCATGGTGGTGATGTCTGCAAAGCTGGTCATGGTGCTTATCCTATGTGGATCTGATTGTCGGAGTTGACGCCGGGGTCTTGGTGGATGTTGTGCGACACACTCAAGGCCGTTCGGCCAAGCCTACGGTCTTACAACATCCACCAAGACCCCAGCTACTAGTTGCGCATGATACATGACGCAGCTTTGAGACGGGAGCGGAAAACAAAAAACCCGACCAGGCGGTCGGGTTTGAAGCTTGATGCTTGCGATCAACGAGTCTCGCGGTGCACGGTCTGCTTGCCGCAGCGCGGGCAGAACTTCTTGAGCTCGAGACGATCGGGCGTGTTACGACGGTTCTTCGTCGTAATGTAGTTGCGCTCCTTGCACTCGGTGCAGGCCAGCGTGATGCCCGGACGGATGTCGGCGCTCTTAGCCATTCTCATTCACCTCTGTGTTCTTAGGTCTAATGGACGCGCCCACTTGTAACAGCGGGCGCAATTTGTAGCGAGGAAGAGGCTCGAACTCTTGACCTTACGATTATGAGTCGTACGCTCTAGCCAGCTGAGCTACCCCGCCAGAGAGCCCCGAGTGAGAATTGGACTCACGACCTCTTCCTTACCAAGGAAGTGCTCTACCACTGAGCTATCGGGGCGTGGCGGATAGTGGATTCGAACCACTGAAGCACGAAGCGGCTGATTTACAGTCAGCTCCCTTTGACCGCTTGGGAAATCCGCCAGTCTGTTTCCCGTCTTGGCCAGGCTGTTTGGCTTGACCTCGTCAGGCAACTTGGCCATTAAAGCAAGAATCTGCGACCAATGCAAATCGACCTTGCGCAAAGGCCCTCAAACTGTTGCAACGAAGCCGTTCTATCGGCGTGTCGTTTTCGCGGTTCGAGGGCTTTCAACAGGGTGCTTCAGTAACGTACGACGTCGGCGAACACCGACCCCGCCGTCCGCTTCGGCGTGTCGGCCGGGCGCGGGTCAGACGCTGAACGTCGAGCACCGGGCGTCAGCAAAGGTCAGAAGCCGGCGGCCTTGAGCTGGGCGCACACGTCAATCACCAGGTCGTTGGCCTCCGCCTCGCCGATGGAGATGCGGATGCCCTCGCCGGAGAACACGCGCGTGGACAGGCCGGCGGCCAGGAAGCGCGAGGCGGCCGCGTCGGTGCGCTCGCCCAGCGGCAGCCAGAAGAAGTTGGCGTACGGTTCGGGGAACTCCCAGCCCTGGTCCTTCAGCGCGGCCACCACGCGGTTGCGTTCGGAGACGATGGACTTGACGCGGTCGGTCAGCTCGTCGTAGGCGTCCAGGCTGGCGAGCGCGGCGGTCTGGGCCACATCGGTCACGCCGAACGGCAGGGCCACCTTGCGCATGCCTTCGATCACGTCCTCCGGGGCCACGGCGTATCCGATGCGCAGGCCGGCCAGACCGTAGGCCTTGGAGAAGGTGTGGGCCACCACCACATTCGGGTACTCGCGGAACAGGTCCATGGCCACGGACGTGTCGGAATCGGTGTTGAACTGGAAGTAGGCCTCGTCGAACAGGACCAGCACGTCGGAGGGCACGGCCTCCATGAGGCGGCGGGCGTCCGCGTCGGACACGGAGGTGGAGGTGGGGTTGTTCGGGTTGTTGACGATCACCAGCCGGGTCTTCTCGTTGATCGCGTTGATCAGGCCGTCGATGTCATGCGAGCCGTCCGGCAGGTTGGACACCTGCACGCTGGTGGCGCCGGCACCGGTCACGATGATCGGGTACGCCTCGAAGCTGCGCCACGGGTAGACCACTTCGTCGCCGGGACCCGCCACGAGCTGGACGAGCATGGTGATGACCTCGGTGGAGCCGCAGCCGAGCACGATGTTCTCCGGCTTGACGCCGATCTCGCCGGCCAGACGTTCCACCACGGCCCAGCCGCGCATGTCCGGGTAGCGGTTGAGGTGCGGCAGCGCGTGATTCTCGATGGCCTCGACCACGCTGGGCAGCGGGTCGAAGGCGTTCTCGTTGCTGGAGATCTTGAAGGAGCGCTGGCCTTCGACCTTGGGGGCGGGCTTGCCTTGCTTGTAGGCGGGGATGGAATCGATGATACTGCGATGTTTGAAACTCATGGCCTCATCCTATACCGTTTTCCGTTTTTCTTATAGACGGCTCTCAAAGCCCGGAATGACGCGGTTTTGAGGGGTTTCAGCCGCTTGCGAGCCGCGGCGGGCACTGGCATGCTGAAGCCATGACCTCAGATCTCGTGCACCACGGACAATCCTTCGACGACCAGCCGCTCGGCTTCGGTACGCTCTCCATCCACCTCGGCAACGGGGTCGACGCCGAAACCGGCGCGATCCGCCGCCCCATCACGCTCGCCAACGCCTACGCGCTGCCCTACGACCCATCCGACATCAACTGGTCCAGCTCGGACGTGAACCTCTACACCCGCAACGGCCACCCGAACCAGCGCTACCTAGAGGAGAAGCTGGCCCGTCTTGAAGGCGCCGAGGACGCGGTGGTGCTCGCTTCGGGAGTGGCGGCCCTTGCCGCCACGTTCACCACGTTCCTCAACCGCGGCGACCACGCGATCTTCTCGGACACCACCTACATCGCGGCCTACCGCCTGCTCAACCAGATCCTGCCGGAGAAGTACGGCATCGAGACCTCCATCGTGGACACCTCCGATCCGGAGAACGTGCGCGCGGCCCTGCGTCCCAACACCAAGCTCGTGCATATCGAGACGCCGGCGAACCCCACGCTCAAGGTTTCGGACATCCGCGCCATCGCGGGCATCGCGCATGAGGCGAATCCGGACATCCTCGTCTCCGTGGACAACACCTTCAACTCGCCGTACAACGTGCGCCCGCTCGACCTGGGCGCGGACATCGTCATCGAATCGCTCACCAAGTACATCAACGGCCATGGCGACGCGCTCGGCGGCGTGATCGCCACCACCAAGGCGCGCACGAACGAGATCCGTTTCACCGCGCAGGTGAACTTCGGCGGCATCATTTCGCCGTTCAACGCCTGGCTTATCAACCGCGGCTCGGTGACGCTTCCCCTGCGCATCCGCCAGCACAACGCCTCCGCGCAGGCCATCGCCGAGCATCTGGAGCGGATTCCGTCCGTGCGGTTCGTCTCGTACCCCGGTTTGGAGTCGCATCCGCACCACGACGTGGCCGTCTCGCAGCTGGCCCGCCCGGATTCCGGCTTCGGCGGCGTGTTGGCGTTCGGTCTGGACACCGACCATGACGGGCACAACCGGTTCGTCTCCAAGCTCAACGTGATCACGTCCGCCGTGTCTCTGGGCCATGATGAGAGTCTCATCGTGTTCCTCGGCGAGGATGACGAACGCCAGTACCTGTACCCGCCGGAGTTCCATCGCGGCTTCTTCCGCCTGGCCGTGGGCCTCGAGGATACGGATGACCTGATTCGCGACATCGACCACGCGCTGGTTGAGGCCGGGTTCGAGGTGTGATTTTCTTTGGCTCTGGTAAACCAAAATTGACATAAATCCATGTCTGACTACCCCTCAGACGGCTTCGCCGCCAGCTCCCCTGACAAGGGGAGCCAAGAATAAGGGCCATGTCAATCTTGGTTTAACAGAGCCTTTTCTTTTCTGGCTCCCCTCAGAGAGGGGAGTTTGCGGTGTCTCCACTACTTCCCTCAGTCGTCTACGACGACAGCTCCCCTCAGCGAGGGGAGCCAGAAAACGTCTATCGGCCGAAGGCCGATGGCACTACTTCAGGAAAGCCTTGAGCTTCCGTGGCAGGCCGGTCACCGGGTCGACGGTGCCATGGAAGGCGGCGGCTGTGGCGTTGCGGGCCGCAAGCAGTATGAAATCGGCCTGTTCGGGGCATTGCTCGGCGAGGATGCGAGCGATATCCATATCTGTCTGGTTCGGACTGGGCCTACGACCAGACTTCGACTTGGACCTCGCCCTGGCCCGCGCGGTCAGTTGCACCTCACGCCATGTCATGCGCCAGGCCTCGGCGGCCAGATCGTCGTATTCCGACGTCTTCCCCCGATCCGCCGCCTGCCCGGACGGCTCCGCGGCGGACCCGCGCGCTTCGGCCCGCGCGATGGCCGCGAACACCCGGCGTCGACGCATCCAACGCCACAGCCTCGGTACACCCCAGCACAGGCCGGCCAGCACCATCACGGCAAGCAACCCCAGCAGCACGCGAGCCCACATCGGCCATGCGGTGAAGTCCGGGATACGCCACGTCATCCACCCGTCACCACTGCTGGAGGCGCCGGCATCGGCTTTCGCATCCTGCGATTCGGCATCGTCGGACGAATCAGACTTGTCGGACTGATCGGCGGTGTCACCGGACGCATCGATCGATTCGTCGCCGGACTGGTCTTGCGTGGTCGTGTCGGACGCATTGTCACCGGAATCGCCGGTGGTGGCGGACGAATCGCCGGTATCGGACGAATCGGCGTCGGACGCGGCGGAACCGTTCTCGGTGGTGGCGGGCGTCACGTCGAACGGCACCCAGCCCACGCCGTCGAGGTAGGCCTCGGTCCAGGCATGCAGCTGCTTGGACTGCACGGTGAAGTAGCCGTTTTCCTCCCGTTCGCCCACGCCGGCGTTGTAGCCGAGCACGATGCGCGTGGGCACGCCGAGCGCGCGGCCGAGCACGGCGAGCGCGGAGGCGTAATGCTGGCAATAACCCGCATGCCCGTTTTCCGGGTCGAGGAAATCGTCGAGCACGTCGAGGTTGTCGCGCCCGTCGCCGTCGGGGGCGTCGAGCGAATAGGTGAACTTGCTGTTCGGGTTGGTGAAGTAGTCCACCAGCCAGCGCATGGCGCGCACCTGGTCGTCGTAGCTGGAGCCCTTGATGGGCACGCCCGCAGCCCGCGCCTGGTCGATGACGGCCTGGACGTTGTCGGGCAGCTTCTTGGGCAGCGAGGTGTACCGGCTTTTATGGGCGCGTTTGTCGCTGGCCTCCACGTACCGCCGCATGCGCTCGGCGTACGGGACGGCTTCGGAGATGCTGCCGTTGACCGTGGTGTAGGCGGACAGGTTCATGCCGGAGTCCTGCAGGATGGCGAAGGCGCGTCCGGCCCACATGCCCTCGCCATAGAACGAGGAGATGGCTTCGTCGTCATCGGAATTCAGATTGTCCTGTGTTTCGGACGCCGAATCGTCCAGCGGGGCCACGATCGCCACGTTGCCGCCCAAGCCGAATCCGAGCACGTACCCGTCCCTGCCAAGACCGAGCTGGTTCACGACGGTCTCGTTGAACACCACGTTGGAGGGTATGGCCGCGGATGTACCATCGGCGAATGTCAGGTTCTCACCCCGGAAGCTGCCGGATCCGAGCCGCCATCCGTTCGCTCCCGTCACGCTGCCATCGGCGTTGAGCGTGGCCTTGATGAGGAGGAAATCGCCCATCGAGTCGCTTCTGATCTCCGCGAGACCGGTTCCCGCCAGGTCGCGGCGGGCCTGATACCAGGCTGCCCGGTTTTCGTCGCTGACTTCCGAACCGCCCAGCAGGTCGTCCTGCGCACTGGTGATCAGGGACAGCTGGCTGAAACCGGACGATGAGGTGATGGGGGTGATCGCATTGCCGTCCACGCCGTATTCGAGATCCGATGACGTGCCGTTGCTGCGGTTGTACACCGTGCCGTCCTGGTAGAGGAGCCAGTCGCTGCCCGGACCGTTCTCCATGTACGTGACGTTGCCAGGCACGGGCAGGAAGCGCGATTTGAGGGTGTCGATGCGGATGTTGGCGCTGACCATGAACTGTTCGAGCGTGTTCGCGTTGGTGGTGGCTACGTCGTAGCCGGTGTAGCCGAGGGCGGACATATAGGCGCCCAGCGGGTTCATGATCATGCGGTCGTAACTGGAGAGTTCGTCCTCGCTGTTGCGGCCGAGTTGGATGCCGGAGCCGTAGAGGCCCGCGTCGAGGGCGAATTCGCGGTCGTAGCCCCAGGTGTCGCCGTCGAAGTTGTCGAGCGTGGTCAGGCGCAGGTAGAGGCGTTTGTAGGCCCGGTAGGTCAGGACCGTGGTGTCCGACCCGGCGGCGATGTTGCGTTTGAGGTCGATCATCGGGTTGACGGTGTTCGAGGTGAACATGCCGCCGCCTTCCCCGATGGACAGGGGCACGCGGTACGCCAATGCGGCGGCCGGGCCGGTCAGAGGCAGGGTGATGGCAACGGCGAGCGCGGCCGCGAGGAGCGGGGTGGCGGTGAGGGCGATCGCCGGGGTGCCGCCGTTGGCACGACCTCTCGCAAGGCCACGAGTGACCGATCCAGCGCCGGCGCCGAGGCGGTTTGGCCTCGATTGTTTCGTCTGCTGTTCCGCAACGGCCGCACCGTTCAACCGCAGTACGGGATGCAAGCGCCGCGGACGGGCGGCGGCGAGCGCGAACGGCAGGGCGGCCACGGTCAGTCCGATGGCCCACAGGGGCGCGAGATGGCCCACCAGCGCGTAGTCGGCGGCGAGCGCGGCCACCGGCAGCGCGACCATCACGGGGATCAGCGGCCGGAAGGCGAGGATGAGCCGGATGGCGGCGGCGAGCGCGGCCACCACCAGGATGAGGAACAGGTCGCTGTACGCGGAGACCTTGAGCGGCGGCAGTTGGAGGTTGAGCTGGTCGAATCCGGCCTCGACCATGGTGGTGAAGACCCGCCATCGGGATGCAAGTCCGGTGACGAGGCCGGATGCGGCGCTCTGCTGCGCGGCCTGTGAGGCCTCCTCTTCGGCGATGCGTTCAAGCGCGTCGGCGGCGAGGACACGGAAGCGCACGACGGCCAGTATCGCCGTGGCGACGAGCGTGAGCACCGTGTACGCCGCGAATCGCAGCACCGGATGCGTGGTGGCGCGCGAAGTAGGAGCGGAGACCGGTTCGACTGTCGGTTTTGCCGCGGACGCTCCGCGGGACCGATCGGGCCGGGCTTTTCCGCCGCGCGGCTTTCGTTGCGCGCCGTTCAGGCAATCGCCCACGGCGTTGGCCGCGGAAATCTCCAGTGCGGCCACGCCCAGCAACGCGCCGGCGAACCACATCCACGCGCCGTCGGGGGCGATGAGGCCGGAAAGACCTTTCAGTGCCACACCGAAGAACGCCAGCAGCGCCAATGCGCCCGTGATGTCGGGCAGCAGACGTTGCGTCAGGCGCGGCGACCGTACGCCGCCGCCCGCTGGCACCAAATCCGTTTCCCGTCCGGCACCGTCGGCGCCAGTCTGGATTCGACGCCCCACGCCGGAGGACTCCTGGATGACGATGCGCTGGTACGTCGGCTCCGCGGCCGGCTCCTGGACGGCCGGGTCAAGCACTGTCAGCCGGTCGGCCACCGGAGTGCGGCGCAACGCCGCGGCGAGCTCCTGACCGTCCGCGGCATCGCAGACCATCACACGCACGGGTCCCTGACCGCTCATGGCCGTCCGTGCGATGGCGGCCGCGCGCATGGACGCCGACGGCATGCCGGAATCCGGCTCTTTCTCGCGTCCTGTCTGATGCTTTCCGCTTTCAGGTGCGGTCGATGCTGTCGCGTCTGCCGAAGCGACCGGGATAGCCGATGCGGCATCCGGCTGCACGGCGGCAAGGAACCGTTCGACGCCATCAAGCCCTTCGAAGGTCTGTACGCCGTCGGTGACGATCAGCCGCTCCGCCCGGCCGGCGTTCTGCGAGGCGCGGGCCCACGGCAGCAGCGCGGCGACTTCGGCGTCGAGCCGTTCGCCCGTGACGCCGCCCGTGTTGAGCACCAACAGTGCGGTGGCCCGCACGTCCCGGCTGGATTCGCGGGTCATGAGCTCGCCCCGGTGGGCGGTGTGACGCCAGGAGATGAGTTTGAGCGGGTCGCCCGGCGCATAGGCGCGCACGCCACCGGAATGTTCGGATTGGCTGGAACCCACATGCCGCTTGTCCACCGCGGACGTGCCGGAAGCGCCCTGCTCGTCCGTGGTCGGCAGCACCAGCGCCTGCCCGTCGTCGGGCACGACCTTGCGGGCCGCGATCAGTCCCAGCGGTGACTTCCACCGCACCACGGTGCTCACGGTGACATACCAGCCGCGTCGCTCGGGCAACTCCCCCGTCACGCGCGCCACGGTGTTGCCGTGACTGTCGCGTTGTTCGATCTGCCGGGTGAGTTTGGGGCCCCCGATGGCGATCACTCCGAACCACTGCAGTATCACCGCTGCCAGCGCGCATACGAACACCACCGCGAGCGCGATGGTCACGTCCATCAGGGTGCGTTCGTCCAGCAGCAGTCCGCCGAAGCAGCATCCGCACGCCGCGGCGAGCAGCACCAGGCCTCCCCACGTGGGTCGGATCAGACCGTGCCGGATCATGCGCCGCACACCATGCGAACGTATGCGTCGACGGCCTTCCGAACTGGTCCCACCGCCGGCCGGCGCATTCTTCGGGGCCGCCGCCCCACGCTGCTTCCTGTGGAGCGCCATGGTCACGCCCGTGGTACAGGAGTGGCGGACACGATGTCGGCGATGATGCCACGCGCACGGTCGAGCGAGGACGCGCCGAAGCCGGCGTCATCCAAAACCAGGCGATGGGCAAGTACGGGCACCGCCAACGATTGCACGTCGTCCGGCAGCACGAAGTCGCGGCCGTTGATGAACGCGCGGGCGCGGGCCATGGCGGCTAGATGCAAGCTGGCGCGCGGCGAGGCGCCGTAACGGATGCCTTCGCGCGCGCGGGTGGCGCGGATGATGGAGACCAGGTAATCGGCCACGGGTCCGGCGAGCGTGACCCCGCGCACGGCGGCGCGGATGGCGACGGTTTCGGGACCAGTGCACACCCGGCGCACGCGGTCGAGCGGTCGCGACCAGTCCGCGGAGGTGAGCATGGCGGCTTCGGCCTGCGCGGACGGGTAACCGAAGCTGGCGCAGGACATGAAGCGGTCGAGCTGGGCTTCGGGCAGCGGGTAGGTGCCCTCGAGTTCGATGGGGTTCTGGGTGGCGATGACGAAGTACGGGTCCGGCAGCGCGTGGGTGACGCCGTCCACGCTGATCTGGCTTTCGTTCATGGCCTCCAGCATGGCGGACTGGGTTTTGGGGTTCGCGCGGTTGATCTCGTCCGCGATGACAATGTTGGCGAACAGCGGGCCCGGATGGAATTCGAAGTCGCGCGTGTCCTGCGAGTAGATGCTCACGCCGGTCAGGTCGCTGGGCAGGAGGTCCGGGGTGAACTGGATGCGGTGCGATTCGCCGTCGATGGCACGACCCATGGCGCGGGCGAGCGTGGTCTTGCCGACGCCCGGCACGTCCTCGAGCAGCAAGTGGCCGCCGGCCGCGAACGTGGTGACGACGAGGTCGATGACCTCACGCGAACAGGACAGCGATTGTTCGAGGGTGCCGGCGAGATCGGCGAGCGTGGACGGGTGGGCGGTGGCGGGTGCGGTGGGCACGTCGAGCATGACAGCCTCTTTCATAGCGACTTCAATCCGCTATCCAGTGTACGTGCGGCGCGCCGGCCCGCTCAAATACGCCGAGCGCTGAGCACGGCGTGCATGACAGGGGCGCATATGCGACCGTCCTCCTCGCGTTGCCTCTCAGCCTGTTTCACGGCTGACTTCCCGCCTATTCCAGCCATGAAGGCATACGAAAAGACCCCGGCCGTCGTGACCGGGGTCCTGCAAAGCGTGATGCGCGTTGCTCAGCCGAGGATGGCCAGCACGTCGCGGGCGCCGATGATGAGGTAATCCTCACCCTCGTAGTGCACCTCGGTGCCGCCGTACTTGGAGTACAGCACCTTGTCGCCGACCTTGACATCCATCGGGATGCGCTCGCCCTTGTCGTCGCGGCGGCCCGGGCCAACGGCCAGGACTTCGCCCTGCTGCGGCTTCTCCTTGGCGTTGTCCGGGATGTACAGACCGGACGCGGTCTGGGTCTGGGCCTCGGCCTGCTTGACGATGATCTTGTCTTCCAACGGTGTGAGCTTAATCGACACTGTGGGTCACCTCGTATCTGCTTGTAGTTCAGTTCGATAATGCCGCGCCAGAACGCCTCAAGAGGCTGACGATCACTTGCGTTGTCCCTTTGCGCTAGGACACATGGTAGCGCGATTGTTAGCACTCTGCCAACTTGAGTGCTAACGCTGTGAGAGAAAAGTCGGAGATATGCAAAGGCATACGCAACTGCGGACGAACTTCGTTCGCGTCCTGTTGGCTCGGCTGTCGTCTCGCACATTGCCTACAAACAGCTCTGCTGTTTGCTTCACGGCAATGTGCTCAGCGAGGGGAGCCAAAAAGGTCAGTTGCCGCGACGGGCGAGGATGGAGTCGAGACCAACGCTCAGCGATTCGCTGGTGGCGTCCGGAGCCTCCACTTCGGCACGCTGCTCGGACTCGTGGAACGCGGCCTGCTTGGCGGCCTCCTCGGCCTCCTTGGCTCGCACATCCTCGGCGTCCTTGGCGGCCTGGGCCTCGCTGGCGGCCTTCGCGTCATCGGCGGCCTTGACCACCTTGGCCTCGTCCATAAGCTGCTCGGCGGTCTCCGGACCCACCGGTTCGGCCTTGGACACCTGCTTAGTGGACTTGATCTCGCGGCTTTCCGGCTCCTGGGGCGCATTGCCCTCGTTGCGGGCCTCGCCGAGCGAGAAGGAGATGAGATCCTGGGAGGCGGTGGCCATGTCGAACACGTCCAGCGCACGGGCGGGGCGCACGGAAGCCAGTTCTGAGGTGGCGTCGTCCGCGACCTCGTCGCGCTCGTCACGCATGGTGAGCGACGGCTCCACGTCCTGCTTGGCCTCGGCCGAGGACTCACCAGCGGCGGTCGCATCGCCGGACCGCACGGACGCATCGGCCTGGACGGCACCGGACTCGCTGGCAACGTTTGCATCAGCGGCCGCCGAAGCCTCGGCCTCAGCCTGCGCGGCGGCACGGGCCGCGGCACGCAGCGCCTTGGCCCTGGCCTGCTCGATTTCGGCGTCATGCAGGGCACGGCGAATCTGACGCTGCTCCATCACCTCGGTGGCGGCCTCCTCCCGGGCGGCATCACCGGACGCGAGCTGCGCGGACCGGGCACCGGCCGCAACGGCCGCAGCCTTGGCGGCCTCCACAGCCTGGGCCTTCGCCGCCTTGGCGGCCTTGAGCTTACGGGCGCGGGCACGCTCCGCCCGCTGCGCCTTGACCTCCCAACGGCGGGCCTGACGCGCGGCACGGGCCCCCAAACCCAGCACCACGGCGAGCAACGCCAGCGGAATCAGCGTGAACAGGGTGCTGAAATGCAACGCGAGCGCCAGCACAAAGACCAACACGGACACGGCGGCCAAAGCCCCGGCGAGCAGCTGGCGACGGCGAATGGCCGCGCGCCGCAGCTCGCGAACACGGGCGATATGCTCAGGTGTCAGCCTCGCTGACGGTGATGATGCCGGCACTGGTGCCCCTTTCGCCTGATGCGGCTTGACGTCGCCGAACCGCGTCCCGCTCTCAGCCTCGACGATGTGGAGGGAGGGCGAGTAACGATCCTGCCGATGTTCGGTCGCGCGTTTCATGCCGTTGGCCGTGCGTACGGGCAGCCAAACGACGATGATGATCGCCACTATCACCAGCACGACAACAGTGCTTAGTGACTCGTAACCCATAGAGTCAAGAATAGGAGACCCGCCGACGAACTTGGTGTTGCCGTCTCGGGCGTGTCGGGGGGATATGGCGTAATCACGGGCCGCGGCCGTGCTAATGCAGTCCGTTCGCGGCGAGTCGGGCCGCGAACCCCGAGCCGATGTCCTCGGCCAGCAGCGAGAAGGTGACGTGGTCGCGCCACTTGCCGTTGACGTACATGTACCGTTCGCGCAACCCCTCATGATGGGCGCCGACCTTGCGCACCACGGCCAGCGAGCGCGCGTTCTCCGGCAGAATCGCGATTTCCAGACGGTGCAGGGCCGGGCCGAACGGGTCGCCGAGCGCCCAGTCGGCCAGCATGGCGAGGGCCATGGGCGCGAACCCGCGGCCGGCGTACGCCTGATCGACCCAGTAGCCCACCACACCGGTGCGCATGGCGCCGTACGCGATGGCCCCGATCGAGATCTGGCCCACGATCCGCATCTGGTATTCGATGACGAACTGGGCGCCCGTGCCGTGCTGCTCGTTGCGGCGTTGGCGCTGGATCCACTGGTTGAAGGTGATGGCGGCGCCGTGCATCGGATCCCCGGACTCCCAGGGGGCCAGCCAGTCGTTGTTGCGCCAGCGCACCTCGTCCCACAGTTCCTCGTCGTCCATGGTCAGCGGACGCAGCACGATGGGGAAACCAGGGTGGCTCAGGCGCGGCATGCGGATCTGATGATCCGGTTTGAACGCCTCTTTGATCGACTGGAAAACTGACACGGCCCCTAATTCTAGCGATTCGCGCGGGGTTCGCCGGTCCGGCCCACGATATGGTCGCCGCCCTCCACCCCGCCGGCGGTGCTAGGTTGTGCGGTATGAACGGTTCTTCCAATGTTTCCAAGGATGAGTTGAGGCATCGGGCGCTGGCCCGGCGCAAGCTGACGACGGCCGAGGAGCGGTCGGCCGCGGGCGAGGATCTGGCCCGACGGTTCCCCGTCGAGCTGCTGCGGACGGTCGCAGGGGCGGACGGCGAGGCGCGGAACGACGCAGCGCGGGGTGTGACGGTGGCCGCGTACGTGTCGATGGGTTCAGAGATGGAGACGCGGCCGCTGCTGGCCATGCTGCTCGCGGAGGGATGCCGGGTGCTGGTGCCGCGATTGGGTTCCGGACGCGAGATTGGCTGGAGCGTGCTGGACAGCCTGGATGCGCTGGAGACCGTGAACCAGCCGGGGCACCTGCGTCCGGACGAGCCGGAGGGACAGGTGCTGCCGCCCGAGGCGCTCGCCGAATGCGATCTGGCGATCGCCCCGGCGATGGGCGTGGATCCGCGTGGCTACCGTCTGGGCCGTGGCGCCGGCTGGTACGACCGGGCGCTCGCCGCCCGCCGCGCCGGATGCCCGTTGGTCGCCGTGTGTTGGCCGTGGGAGGTGCTGGACGACGATCTGCCTGCCGAATCCCATGACGTGCCGGCCGATGCGGTGCTTACTTCGGCGGGATTCCGGGCTCTTCGTGAGGTCTGATATTCCACGGGCGAAGTGTCAGGGCAATGACTAGGATATGAACGGTTGCCTGGCATGGCTGCGCGTCATGCACGAAGAGCAGAAACAGTTTGTACTTTGTTGGAGGAATCCGTTGCCTACCTATCATTACCGCTGCAAGAACTGCGGCTACGATTTCACCGAACAGCAGTCGTTCAACGACGACCCGATCACCGTGTGCCCCAAGTGCGCCCAGGAGCAGGTGCGCAAAGTCTACTCCGCCGTGCCGATCGAGTTCAAGGGTCACGGTTTCTACCGCACGGACAAGTCCTCGAAGTAGTCGTTCGGTAGCGGCCACTTGGGGAGAGACGTTTTCGGAGCTTTCCTCGGGCCGCTTCACAGTCCCTCCGAGAGGGTGCCGATACGGGACCGATGTGGATAACTCGCCAAGCTGTATCCACATGGCCCGGTTCGGGTTGCGGCTTGTGAAATTCCAAGGTCACCATGGTGTTCATGGTGACCTTTTCCATATTTCAAGCACCCGCACGCGGCTCGTTGAAGCGCCGTCGTGCGTTGTCCTATGCCCGGCGGCTGGCCGCGGCCCTGTGCGCCGGTCTGGCCGTGCTGTTCGGCTTGCAGGCCGTGCTCGCCACCATCGAGACCTCGCCGGTGGTGGTGGCCGTCAATCCGATTCGGCGGGGAGCGACGATTGGCGCCGAGGACGTGCAGGTGGTGGCGATGCCGGCCGGCGCGTTGGGGCCGTCCATGGTCGAGGAGACGGCGGACGTGGTGAGCGGCATCGCGCAGATCGACATCGCGGCCGGGGACGCGATCACCGTGCATATGGCCCGGAACGCCCCGTTGGCCCCGACCGGAACCACGGTGATCGCGGTGCGTTTGGCCAGCAGTCCCGATGAACTGCTACCGGGTGATGAGGTGAGTCTGGTGTCCGCCGTGGGGTGTGATGGGGCCGATTGCATGCTGGCGGAGAATGCGCTGGTGATGGGTGTGAAGGGGCGCGGTGCGGGCGGCGATGACGGTGACGACAGCGGTGGTTCGGGTTCGCTTGCATCCGTATATGGGGATGATGCGAAGACGGTGTCCTGCGCGATGAAGCCGGAGGACGCCGCCAAGGTGATGGAGCTGCAGGAAGCCGGTGCGGTCATTGCGGTGATGCGGTAGGCGAGCGGAATCGGCCTGCGACCGATGCTGTTTTGGCCCGCGGGCTTTGCCCGCTCCGCTGCTCTCCCCCAGTCAGCTTCGCTGACAGCCCCCTCGCCAGAGGGGGCCCAGGTTTATATCAACTTTCTCGGCTCCCCTTGTCAGGACATTGCCGTGAAGCAAACAGCGGAGCTGTTTGTAGGCGATGTGCGAGACGACAGTCGAGCCAGCAGGTCTCGAACGAAGTTCGTCCTTAATTGCAGGATGAGCTGGCGGCGAAGCCGACTGAGGGGTAGTCCCGAGGGATTACTGACGTTCGTTGAATACGGCCCAATGAGCTGAGCCGTTATAGGAAAGTCCAGTGGACTTTCCTAGGCGAAGTGAGCGACTGCCCCATAAGCAGTCGCGAAGGCCGCCTCATTGGGCGGTGTTCAACGCCGTTCGTTGAACACCGCCCAATGAGGCGGCAGCTCGCCGAGGATGCGACGATCGTCGTCGGCCTGGCGTTGCTGGGCGGTCTGCATGTCCGAGGGCTCGAGCTTGACGCCGTCGGCGTCGAAGCTCTCCGTGCCCTTCATCACCACGCGCTTGTGCTTGCGCGGCGTGCGGCGCGTGGCCGAGTACTCAGCCATGGCTACTTGACCTCGCCGTAGATCTCGCTGATGCGCGCCACAATGCGGTCCACTTCCTTGTCCGGGTTGACGAACGCGGCCACGCTCCACACGGTCATCACGTTCCAGCCCAGGGAGATCAGATCCTGCGCGGACAGGCGGTGACGGCGGCGCGTGGACTGCACGGACATGAAGTTCGCATCGTCGGTCTGCACGGCGAGGGCGAACGGCTTGTCCTTGACGCCCACGACCAGCGGGATCCTGATGCCCTTGTCGAAGCCGTATTCGAGCGCGGTCTCAAGGCCACGGGCGCGCAGTCGGTCGGCGATGTCCGCGAAGAGCATGTTCTCGGTGGCCGCGTTCTTGACCGGCAGCACCGGACGGCCGTCGAGTTGGCCCGCCCAGGTGAGCATGGTCTTGAGGAACTTCGGGCCGGGCTGGTGCAGGCGCTCGTCCTCCATCTCCTCGGGGCCGAACGCGGAGACGATGTCCAGATCATGATCGGCCAGCGCCAGCGCGTCGAGCAGCATGCCGCGGCCGCCTTCGGATTCGAGCACGCCGAACTGCTGCAGCAGGCGGCCATGCACGGTCTTGGCGTAGCACAGCGAAATGATCACGTCGGTGGCCTGACTGCCGGCCACATCACGCAGGTTCACCAGACGCACGTGACGCAGGAACCGGTTCATCGCCTCGGACTTGGAGGCCAGCGACTTGAGCTCCGCGCCGAGACGGGTGCGGAAGGCGTCGGTCAGGACCACCACGGCCAGACGGTAGCTGGCGGGCACCACGGTGAAGCGGCCGGCTCGTTCGGTGATGATGCGCACCACCTCGTCGATCTCCTGCTGGCTGGATTCCACCAGTCCGGTGGACATGACAGGCACGCCGTTGGCCTCCACACGGTGGAAATGCACTTCACCCGCGGCCGGTTCGGTGGTCACATCGTAGCGGACGGAACCATAGCCCTCGGATTCCAGGAAGGCGGCCAGACGAGGCGGCCTGCGGGAGGGTTCGGACTCCACCTCGACGCGCGGCAGCATGTCGATGAGCTGGCGCACGGATTCGGATGTGGTGGTGGCGCAGTGCGCGATGATCACCACCTGGCGCACGCGGGCCAGCACGGACAGCAGTTCGATGGACGGCATGTGCGAGCAGGCATCCAGAATCGCCACGTCCGCAAGGCCTTCGGGCTCGGTGAGCGCGGCCAGCGTGCCCGGCGAGGCCACCAGAATCGGCTTGGCGGCGGCCAGGATCTCCGGGTGGTTGCGGCGGATGCGGCTCAGCTGCACGTTGGCGCGCCCGGCGAGCGCGGTGTGCAGCTGGTTGGCCTCCTGCGTGCGGGAGAAGAGCATGTCGCACAGGCGTCGCATGGACTCCTGCGCCACCATCGGGCCCACGGAGCGCACGTGCTCCACGTCCACCTGGGCGAAGCGATCGGAGGCGGTCTGCAGCACGGAGCCATCCTGGTTGGAGATGATGGCGGAGGAACGCACGATGTCCTCGAACACCGTGGTCCACCAGGCCAGCTGCACCTCGCCGCGAATCTGCTCCACGGTGGCATGGCGGGCGGTCAGGTCGGCCACCAGCTCGTTCAGGCCGGCGGCGGCGAAGTCCTGTTCGAGGCAGCAGCGCTCGGGCAGGGTGTCGAGGGCCTTGCGGTCGTCGAGCAGGGCCTTCAGGCGGGCCTCGACCTTGGTGAAGTCGTCGGTCTCCAGGTTGCCGCCGGAGGGCGTGGTGGCCAGGACGGCGTCGAGCGCCGTCATGTTGGTCATCAGCGCTTCCTGGGTGGAGATGATCTCATCCAGCTTGGTGGGCAGTACCGGCCAACCGCCGTGGGGCACGAACTCGTGCCACTGCTCGCCCTGCTTGGCCACCACCTTGAGCGCCTCGTGCAGGTCCTCGACCTGGGCGCCCACGCGCAACAGGCCCTTGGCCTCCTTGATGTGGCGGCGACGCTCCCAGAAGCCCATGGACGTGCCCTCGGCCTTGCGCACGGCCTTGGGCTTGGTGGCCTCGATCATGGCATCGATGTCCCGTTCGAAGATCTCGGGCTGGAACACGTCGAGCACTCGCCTGAGGTTCTTGAGCACGGTGACCTGCTTGCCCCACTCGTAGCTGCTCACAGGCACGGGGAAGCCGCAGGTCTGCACGGTGCGGGCCACCTGGTCGCGCGTGGCGGGCAGGAACTTGCGCAGCAGGTCGTCCACGCGCTGGTAGGCGGTCACGGCATCCTGCTCGGTGGTCAGGGAGGCACGGTACCAGGCCGTGTCCTCGGGACCGATGGAGAATTCGCCGAGTTCGCCGGCACGCTCCAGCTTGCCGATCCACGATTCCATGTTCTCGCCCACGGTCAGGGCGCTCTGTTCCTTCAAGCGCACGTGGGTGGCCGGGTGCGTGGGCAGCACGGAGATGCGGGCCAGGTTCTGGATGGTCTCGTAGGCGGAGACCTTCCACTTCTCGTTCACGCCGTGCAGGTCGCCCAGATAACGGGTCAGACGGGAGCGCACGCCCACGAGCTCGTCGGCCAGCTGGTCGAAGCGCTGCGTGGCGACGCCCGGCTGGAAGCCCACGGCGGCGATGAGTTGCTGGTCGATGGCCGTGTTCGCATGCTCGTCCGCCACGTCCAGCAGCTGGGCCTTCATCTCGTTGGCGGCGGCCACCTGCATGAAGCGGCGGCGCTGTTCGGCGACTCCCGGCACGTACAGCACGGAGCGGCCGTTCATCAGGCAACGGGATGCGATGGCCACGGCGGTTTCCGCGGTGCCCTTGGAGAAGGCGCCGTCCACGACCACACTATGGCCGGAGGCCGCCAGGGATGCGGCGTATCGCACGGTGTTGTCGGCGTCGCCCACCTCGTATTCGGTGTGCGGGTCGGCGTCGAACGGGCTGTACTGCGGCAGGTCCACGGCCTTGAGCGTGGCCTGGGCGCTTTCGCTGCCGGCCAATGCGTCGAGCAGCGTGTTGCCGGTGGGGCCGGCCTTGAGCTGGTCGATGGTGCGACGGGCTTCGCTGACCATCAGCGAGGACGGGTCCATCAGGCAGCCGAGCAGGATCTGGCGTTCGATGCTGAAGTCCGCGATGCGCTCGTCCGCCTCGGTGGCGATGCGGGAGAACATGGCGGAGGTCTCCGGGGTGCCGGAGTCGTAGTTGGAGCCGTCGAACAGGGCGTCCTCGTCCAGGAACACGCCCTGCTCACGCAGCGCGTTCACGAATGCGTTGTTGAGGCCCACGCGGCCGGAGAAGCGGATGGAGGGCACGCCGTCCTTGGGTACGGTGACGTCCACCGGATAAAGCAGCACGGGCAGTGCGTTGCCCTTCCACGTGGCCACGCCCACCACCAGGGACAGTTCGGCCACGCCGGAGACGCGGCGCTTGGCGGACTGGTCGTCCAGCACGCGGGCCACATGGCGTTCGGCGGCCTTGAGCACGCCGGAGTCGCGGAACAGCGAGTCCAGCATCACATGGCCGGAGGCGAACAGCTGGGCCACGCCGGAGGGATGGGCGTGGGTCATGTCCAGTTTGGCGGTCAGCTGGCTCACGTCTTCCAGCGGGGAGGGCGCCAGCATGCCGCGGTACTGGTCGCGCCAGCGGCGGATACGGTTGAGTCCGGCCTCGATGGCGCGCTGCTGGGCCTGCGACTGGAGGGTCGGGACCGGCTGCGCGGGCGACTGGGCCGTGTTCTGCTCGGCCGCCTCGCCCTGGCCGTTCTGGCCGTTCTGGCCGTCAATCGACGGGTTTTCGTTCGTCTGGTTCTGAGTCATCCTCGGGCTCACTTTCCAACCGCTTCGCGGTATTCCTGATAGCCCTTGTTGTGTGCCAGGGCCTCATCGATGTCGGCCTCGCCTCGCGCGGCGAGCCATGCGTACATGTCGTCATACAGATACGGGTTCATGGCCAGGAACGCCAGCAGTTCCGGGTGGCGGGCGATCTCGAACTGCATCGAGAAATCCTGCGTGCGCTTGGCGTCGTCCGAGGTCAGTCCATCGACCTCGATCACTTCCTCCTGGGCCTTGAGTTCGCCCTTGGCCACACGGTCGAACACCGAACCGGGCTCGAAGGCGGGCGAGTAGACGCCTGCGGCGTCCGGGTCGTCGTTGCCGACAATGCCGGTGGCGGCGTTTTGCTGCGTCGAGGCAGCGGCATCGTCGGACGGCTGCTGCGCGTCTTCACCGGATGCGCCGGACACGATGTCGGAAGACTGATGCTGATCCGCCGGGTTCGTCATCGCGGAGGGATCGGACGTGACGATCGGTTCGGCGGAATCGTTTCGCGCGTCGCCGGCGGCGGGCTGCTGGCTTCCGGACGGTGACTGGGACTGCTGTCCGCCCTGTTCCGGCTGGGTCACGGCGTTCGCGGTGTTGCCGGCGTTCGTCTCGACGTTCGAGGCGGCTGGGCGGGTCACGGCATGGGCGATGGCGTCCACCGGCACCACATCCGGCACCGACGTGCGGATCACCGGACGAGCGGACTGCGGCACCACACGGGTCCACTCGTCGCGGGAGGTCTCCGTTGCGCCTGCGGCGGGCGTACCCGCGAACAGGCCGGACTGACCGGGCTCACCGGCACGATCGGATTGACCGGACTGACCAGCGTCGGATGCGCTGGTGCCGGGGACTTCGAAGTCGTCGCCATGCTCCGGCTCGGACTGCTGGGAGAGCGCGTCGGCGAACAGGTCGCGCGGCTTGGCGGGCTCCTCCGGCTTGGTGGCGAGCTGCGGGATGCTGAGGCTGTCCAGGATCATCGCGTCCTCGCGGACCTTGCGCTTGACCATGTCTGCGCTGAACATGGCGGTGGGCTCGCCGGCGCGCAGGTCGAGGATGTCGTCCACGGACATGTCCGCGGCGTCCGGTTCCTGCGGGGCCTCCCCCACGGCGTAACCGAACAGGTCAGGGACTTGCGGGTGCTCATCGGTGTCATCCGATTCCTCGATGCGGATGAAGTCGGCCGGCACATCGCCGAACTGCATGCGCATCGGTGAGGTGGGCAGCAGGAAGTCGGCGTTGGCAGGCAGGCGCAGCAGGTCGCCGTTGTCCCGGACCACGTAGGAGCCGTTGGTGGAGCCGAGGTCGCGCACATAGCCGGCGCCGTTCTCGCGCACGCCGAACAGCGCATGGCGCTTGGACATGGATTTGGTCTGATCGACGATGTCGATGCGCGTGTTGCCGTCATCGGCAAGGGGACGCAGCGGCTTGCGGCCTATCTCCACGCTTTCGCCCGGTTTGACGCTGGCCTGGTCAGCACCATTGATTCGCACCGTCCATTCACTCACCGTGACTGCCTCCCTCAACACACTACTGGCCATACTACGTGCCATTGTGTCATTACTTCACGATTTTCGGCGTATTTGCCGTGGCTTTGGCACAGGACGTACGCCTGACGGTTCCGCCGCTTTCCACGATGGGGCGCACGACTCCGGAATGCGGAAAACCCCGCAGCCTGCATGCAGGTGCGGGGTTCCCCAAAAAGCTATGTGAGTTGCGGCTTATGCCGCGCAAATCACTTGAGCTCGACGGAAGCGCCAGCCTCTTCCAGCTGAGCCTTGGCCTTCTCGGCGTCTTCCTTCTTGGCCTTCTCCAGGACGGCCTTCGGAGCGCCGTCGACGAGAGCCTTGGCCTCGGCCAGGCCGAGGTTGGTGATGGCGCGGACGGCCTTGATGACCTGGATCTTCTTGTCGCCAACGGCGGAGAGGATGACGTCGAACTCGTCCTTCTCCTCCTCAGCGGCGGCAGCGGCCGGAGCGGCAGCGGCAACAGCGGCGACCGGGGCAGCAGCCTCGACGTCGAACTTCTCCTCGAAGGCCTTCACGAACTCGGAGAGCTCGACCAGGGTCATCTCGCCGAAGGCTTCCAGCAGCTCATCGTTGGTGTACTTAGCCATTATGGCTTCCTTTCAAATCTTGGCAGTGGACGAAGTGGAGATCCACCGCCTAAATAAACCTTGTTTATTGAATTATCGAAGCATCTGATTCAAGCCGCGAAGGCGAAAATCAGGCAGCCTTCTCCTGCTTTTCGCGCAGGGCGTCGATCGTACGCACGGCCTTGGTCGGCAGAGCGTTGAACAGGTACGCGGCCTTGGCCATCGTAGCCTTGACGTCGCCGGCGAACTCGGCGAGCAGCTGCGGGCGGGACTTGAGGTCCGCCAGCTTCTTGGCACCCTCGGCATCGTAGACGGTGCCGTCAGCGGCAGCACCCTTGATGACGAGAGCCTTGTTGTCCTTGGCGAAGTCACGGATGACCTTCGCAGCCTCAATGAAGTCGCCCTTCACGAAGGTGATGGCGGTCGGGCCAGCGAGAATCTCATCGAGACCCTCGATACCCGCTTCCTTGGCGGCGATGCGAGCCAGCGTGTTCTTAGCCACAGTGTAGGAAGTATCGCGGCCTAGCTTTTCGCGCAGATCGGAGATCTGCGGAACGGTAAGCCCGCGGTACTCGGTCAGGTAGACAGCGTCAGCGTTACGGAACTGCTCCGTAAGCTGGGCGACCACCACTTCCTTTTCGGGCCTCTTCATGGCGTTCCTTCCTTAGTCGGCCGTTGACTTTTGTCCGGAAACGTCTGGCAGGGCAATAAAAAAGCCCTGCGCACAGGCAGAGCAACATAATCTCGCAAGCGCTAACTTGCTGGCCCTTGACGGGCTTATATCTCTCAACCTGCGCTGGCCTGGCGAACCAAACTTCGGAAATACGCTCACGCGCACTTCAACCAACGGTCTGTGGTTTACGAGTGGATAGATTATGATGTGGTGACGACAACGTGGAATTCGGGCGTGTCGCGGGCGGATTGGGCGTCAGGCGGTTTTGGCGGGCTCCCCTCAGTCAGCTTCGCTGACAGTTCCCCCTCGGGGAGGGGAGCCTGCGTCTTATTTCCCAGTTCCTCTCCTTGAGAGGAGCTGTCGCCGACGGCGACTGAGGGGATTCTGCCCCAGAAAGGCACCGTCACAACGTGGCGGCGTACTGGGCCACCGATGCGGTGACTTCCTTGAGATAGTCGAGCGAGCGGCGCCAATGGCCGGGCACCTCGATGGAGTGGTTGGCGTCCGGGTACTCGTGCACGTGCGGGGTCAGGGCGTTGGCGCGGATGCGGTCGTAGAACGGGTCGGCGGTGCCGGCGCACACCAGCGGTGCCGGACCCGGATAGCGCGAACCGGCCGCGTGCGAGCTGCCGGAATGCTCGGAACGGATCACCTCGGCCGCGACCTCGACGGACGGGGCCTCGGGCTCGCCCACGATGTCGTCGCCCACGGCGGGCACCGGAATCACGCGCGCGGACGGATCGAAGTCGGCGTGGTGCAGCACCGGCGTGAGCAGCACGAACGGCAGGCCGTAGTGCGAGGCCACATGCGGGTAGGTCATGGTGGTCAGGGACTTGCCGATGAGCAGGAGGCGCTGGGGCTTGGCAGGCGATGCGGAACCGGCGGAGGACGATGCTCCCGTCACCATGCCGGAATCGCCGGCAGACCCACTGCCGGACGTTACGCCGGAATCACCGGAAGCAAAGGCCGTGTTCACGCTCTGGGCGGCATCACCCTGCGCATCCTTGCCCGCTGACTTGCCACGCACGGACTTGACCCAGCCGTCAATGGCCTCGTTGAGCACGGGAATCACGGTGGACAGGTCGTCCGAAGCATTGCGCACATTCATGCGGTCGATGCGCCAGCCGGCCTCGGCCAGGGCCTGCGCCGCCCAGTAGAGCAGAGGGCGATCGCAGTTGTAGCCGGTGCCCGGCATGAGCAGCACGCGGCCGTGCTCCTGGCCCGGTTTGACGACGTTCTTCCTCCACGACGTGATGCTCACTTCGACCGCTGACTTCATCTGCTCTCCCCTATCGCGCACTCGAACGCGCCTCTACGCCTTTTTGCCCGTCATTCATTCTTCGGCACCGGCAGACCATATATACGGTGACACCCGTTGGCGTCCGGCGATGCCCGCTGTCCACATTAGTCCCGCCAAGCGCCAAGGACCTCCCGGACAGCTAAGCAATCAGCGCGAATGGCCGACCTATCCCGCATCGGCTCATGCCATGGCAGCCGGCCGAATCCCGGCGATACGTCACAGATCCGTTTTCTAGCGGTCCTTTCAGTACAGAAGCCGCCGCTTTCTAGACCGAAATGACCGCAGCCCGGCCTCGGCCCTCACTTGAAGGCGATGGGATCGGCATCGCCGCCAAAACAAGCGCGTTATAGGCGTGGTTTATAATCGGCCACGGTTCTGATCGGGCGAGCGGCACCGGACGTGTGTCTGCCGGGCCGGTCAGGGCGAGTCGCAATTCTCGCCGGGGCCGCCGCTGCCGAGCATATTTCAGCCGCGACAAAAGAGCCCCGCACAACCCAAGGAAGTAGAGAGTATGGAGAAGTTCTTCCATCTGAAGGAGAACAACACGACGGCCTCGACCGAGATCCTGGCCGGTCTGACCACGTTCTTCGCGATGGCGTACATCATCGTCGTCAACCCGCAGATCCTGTCCAAGACGGGTATGCCGTGGGGCGGCGTGTTCCTGGCCACCATCATCGCGGCCATCATCGGCACCCTGGTCATGGGCCTGTTCGCCAACGTGCCGTACGCGCAGGCGGCCGGCATGGGCCTCAACGCATTCTTCACCTACACGGTGTGCTTCGGCCTGGGCTTCACCTGGCAGCAGACCCTGTGCATGGTGTTCCTGTGTGGTCTGATCAACATCGTCATCACCGTCACCAAGATCCGCAAGATGATCATCATGGCCATCCCCGAGGTACTGCAGCAGGCCATCGGCGGTGGCATCGGCCTGTTCGTGGCGTACGTGGGCATGCTGAACGTGGGCCTCATCAAGTTCACCCCCGGCGACGCCAAGGAGGCCGCCAAGGGCGGTGCCGTGGCCGCCACCCCGGGTCTGGCCGAGTTCAACGACAAGGTGCTGTGGGTCTTCCTCATCGGTCTCGTGCTGGCCATCGTCTTCACGGTCATGAAGGTCAAGGGCGGTCTGCTGCTGGCCATCGCCATCACCACCGTGGCCGGCATCCCGTTCGGCGTGACCAACTTCGGCTCCTCCGTGTCCATCTCCGAGACCTTCTCCCAGCTGCCGCAGACCTTCGGCGCGATCTTCTCCGCCGACGGCTTCCCGGCGCTGTTCTCCGATCCGACCAAGCTTCCGCTCGTGATCGTGACGATCTTCGCCTTCTCCATGTCCGACACCTTCGACACGCTGGGCACGTTCATCGGCACCGGCCGCCGCACCGGCATCTTCTCCGCCGCCGATGAGGAGGCCCTGGAGAACGGCCACGGCTTCTCCTCCAAGATGGACAAGGCCCTGTTCGCCGACTCCATCGCCACGTCCATCGGCGCCATCTGCGGCACCTCCAACACCACGACCTATGTGGAGTCCTCCGCCGGCATCGCCGCGGGCGGCCGCACCGGCCTGACCTCCGTGGTGGTGGCCATCTGCTTCGCGCTGTCCGCGTTCCTGGCCCCGGTGATCTCCGCCGTGCCGTCCGCGGCCACCGCAGGCGTGCTGGTGATCGTGGGCTGCCTGATGGCCGCCTCGCTGAAGGAAATCGACTGGGCCAACATCGACGACGCCATCCCGGCGTTCTTCGCGGCCGTATTCATGGCCTTCTCCTACTCCATCTCCTACGGTATCGCCGGCGGCTTCATCATGTACTGCATCGTGAAGACCTGCAAGGGCAAGGCCAAGGAGGTCCACCCGCTGCTGTGGATCGTCTCCGCGCTGTTCATCCTGGACTTCGTGTGCATGGCGCTGCTGTAGTACGAGCGCTGTAGACAACAAACATAAACCCGCATCGATTCGTTCGGTGCGGGTTTATTTTTGGCTCTGTTAAACCAAGATTGACATGAATTCCATTGGACTACCCCTCAGTCGGCTTCGCCGACAGCTCGTCCTGCAATTAGGGACGAACTTCGTTCGCAGTCCACTGGCTCGACTGTCGTCTCGCACATCGCCTACAAACAGCTCTGCTGTTTGCATCACGGCGATGTCCTGGGGAGCCAAGAATAAGGGTCATGTCAATCTTGGTTTAACAGAGCCTTTTTGCCGCCGGTACATTCCCAATCCACTTGAAGAAGGACTCTCAAACGGGCCATACGCATCCTTCGGCGTCGGTTTCATGCTATTAGCGAGCGGAAACTAGCACGAAACGGACGCAAATCGGCCAGCGAGCGTCGGTTTCACGCTAGGACTGCATGCCTTCTAGCACAGAACCGACGCTGAATGGTGGTTTTGCGTCGGTTTCTTGCTAGCCGCATGGGTCTTCTAGCAAGAAACCGACGCCCGCACGCCCATAGACAGCCCACCGCACCCCGGCCGTTCCCTCTCCAAAACGCGGGAAGCCCCGCACGGCAGATATATGCCATGCGGGGCTTCCGCTGTTGATAGAGGGACGGCGACTTCCGTCGCGGACAACGGAGCTACGCACTGGTTGCTGCTCGGCTATCGCCGAGTCTTCGCCTACAAACAGTCCACCGGACTGTTTGCTTGACGGCTCAGCAGCTCCGTCGCTGATCGTTTGACGGAAAAGCCCCGCCCGAAGCGGGGCCCTTCCGTCAAACGATCAGCCGAAACGACCGGAGATGTAACGCTCGGCCTCGGCGTTCTGGGGGTTGTTGAACATCGTGGTGGTGTCCGCGAAGTACTCCAGGTGGCCCGGCTGGCCCACGGCCTTCAGGTTGAAGAAGGCCGTGTAGTCGGCGATACGGGCGGCCTGCTGCATGTTGTGGGTCACGATCACGATGGTGTAGTCGTCCTTGAGCTCGTTGATCAGATCCTCAACGGCCAGGGTGGAGATCGGGTCGAGGGCGGAGCAGGGCTCGTCCATGAGCACCACCTGCGGGTGGACGGCCACGGCGCGGGCGATGCACAGACGCTGCTGCTGGCCGCCGGACAGGCCGATGCCAGGGTTGTCAAGACGATCCTTGACCTCGTTCCACAGGTTGGCGCCGCGCAGGGCCCACTCGACCAGATCGTCCGCGTCGGACTTGCTGATGTGCTTGTTGTTCAGACGCACACCGGCGAGCACGTTCTCGCGGATGGACATGGTCGGGAACGGGTTCGGGCGCTGGAAGACCATGCCCACGTCACGACGGACGGAGACGGGGTCCACGTCCTTGTCGTACAGGTTCTTGCCCTCGAGCAGGACCTCGCCCTCGACGTGCGCGCCGGGGATGAGCTCGTGCATGCGGTCGAGCGTGCGCAGCACGGTGGACTTGCCGCAGCCGGACGGGCCGATGAAGGCGGTGACCTTGTTCGCCTCGATGTTGATGTTCACATCCTCCACGGCCAGGAAGTCGCCGTAGTAGATGTTCTCGTGGTTGACGTCAATACGTTGTCCCATGATGTTTCCTTATTGTTTTTATGTCTTCTGACGATTATGGACTACCCTCAGTCGGCTTCGCCGCCAGCTCATCCTGCAATTAAGGACGAACTTCGTTCGTGTTCTGTTGGCTCGACTGTCGTCTCGCACATTGCCTACAAACAGCTCCGCTATTTGCTTCACGGCAATGTCCTGACAAGGGGAGCCGAGAGAGGTGTCTTTAGCGCTCGGTCTTGACGGCGAAGACCTTCGCCACCAGGCGGCCGATGAGGTTGAGCACCAGCACCACGATGATCAGCACGAGGGCGGCGGCCCAGGCGCGTTCCATCGGGATGGTGGTCACGCAGTCCGCGGTGGCGTTGGCCGGGCAGTTGGCGGAGAGCTTGGAGTACTCCTGGTAGACGTACACAGGCAGCGTGGTCATCTGGCCGGCGAACAGGTTGACGTTCGTGCTGGCGATGTAGCCTGCGGTCATGAGCAGCGGTGCGGTCTCGCCGATCACGCGGGCGATGGCGAGGATGCAGCCGGAGACGATGCCCGGCAGGGCCGTACGCAGCACGATCTTGGTGATGGTGCGCTGCTTGGTGACGCCGAGGGCCAGGGAAGCCTCACGCAGATCGTTCGGCACGATCTTGAGCATCTCCTCGCAGGACTTGACCACGGTGGGCAGCATCAGCAGGGAGAGTGCCACGGAGCCTTCGAAACCGTTGATGGTGCCGGGGCCGAACACGATGGTGAACATCGAGAAGGCGAACAGACCGGCGACGATGGAAGGAATGCCGCTCATCACGTCGACCAGCAGGGAGATGGTCATGGCGAGCTTGCCACCATGTGCGTATTCGACGAGGTACACGGCGCACATGATGCCGATCGGGATGGAGATCAGCATGGCGCCGCCGGTGATCTCCAGGGTGCCGATGATGGCGTGGAGCACGCCGCCGTAGCCGCCGGAGGGGGTCGGGTTGCCGCCGACCACACCGGTCATGTTGTAGCTCAGGAAGTTGAGGTTCAGACGCTTGAAGCCGTTGACGATGGTGGTGTACAGCACGGAGATCAGCGGGATGCAGGCGATCACGAAGGCCAGCGCGATCAGGCCGGACATGAACATGTCCTTGCCCTTGCGGTACTGCTCGGAGGAGCGGGTGGGGCGGAACTTGTCGAAGTCGATGACGGGCGCGCCGTCAAGGTTCTTCTTCTTGGTTTCTTCAGCCATCAGGCACCTGCCTTCTCAGTGATCTTGCGAGCCGCGAAGTTGACGATGAAGGTGATGAGGAACAGGATCAGACCGGTTCCGATCAGCACGGAAACACCAAGATCGTTGGCTTCGGGGCACTGGGCGGCAATGTTGGATGCGATCGCGTTGCTCTGGGAGGCCTGCAGGATCTTGATGGAGTAGCCGGTGACGCTCGGGGAGAGGATCATCAACACGGCCATCGTCTCGCCAAGTGCACGACCGAGGGCCAGCATGGATGCGGAGACGATGCCGGAGCGGCCGAACGGAATCACGGCCAGCTTGATCATCTCCCACTTGGTGGCGCCTAGACCGTAGGCGGCCTCCTGCTGGAGGGTCGGGGTCTGCAGGAAGATATCGCGCGACATGGAGGTGATGATCGGCAGGACCATCACGGCGAGCACCACGGCCACGGTGGCCACCGTACGCTGCGGGTTGGCGGCGGGGCCGGCGAACAGCGGGAACCAGCCCAAATGGTTGGCCACCCAGTTCCAGAACGGGTAGATGGCGGGCACCAGGATCAGGCCGCCCCACAGACCGTAGATAACGGAGGGGATTGCGGCGAGCAGGTCGATGACGTAGCTCAGACCGGTGGCGACGCTCTTCGGCGCGTAGTGCGAGATGAACAGGGCGATGCCGATGGACACGAAGAACGCGATGATCAGGGCCAAGATGGAGATGAGCACCGTACCGAACAGCAACGGCAGCACGTAGCCCCAGAAGCTGGAGACCTTGCCGCCGGTGAAGCTGGAGATGGTCTCGCTGTTGGCCTTCTGGTCGCCGCCGATGAGCGGCCACGCGCGGAAGAAGAGGAAGAGGAACACGGCTGCGAGCACGACCAGGATCAGGATGCCGCAGGCGTAGGCCACGCCGCGGAACACCTTGTCGGCGGTTTTGCCGCCGGAGGGTTGCAGAGCCGTTTTGTCTTGCGAACTCACGGATTCTCCTTAACGAAGGATTTTCTTGAGGATGGGGTTTCAGCCAGATGATCGGGCCGTTCGGCGCCGTTTTCGGACATGTGCCTTAACCGGCTTTGAGCCGCAGCCGTAGAGGTGCTACGACTGCGGCTCAAAGTTCCGACTGCAGTGCAGTCTGCTATTCGGTTATCGGATCAGGATCCGTGCCCGTGCCGTATGTGAGGCCCGTGCGATCACTTGGTCTTGATGGCTTCGATGGACTTGGTGATCTGAGAGGTCAGGCTGGACGGCAGCGGAGCGGAGCCGGCGGCGTCCTGAGCGGCCTTCTGGCCCTCGGCGGAAGTGACGTAGGTCAGCCAAGCCTTGGCGAACTCACCCTGCTTGGCATCCTTGTAGGCCGGGCAGACGATGTCGTAGGAGACCAGGACGATCGGGTAGGCGCCGTCGGCCTCGGTGGCGTGGTTGATCTTGACGACCACGCGGTTCTCGCCCTTGGCGGTGTCGTCGAGCTTGGAGTCCTCGATGACCTTGGAGCCGGCCTCGGCGGAAATCTCGTTGTACTTGTCGCCGACCTTGATGGCGGCGGTGCCGAGGTCACCGACCTGGGAGAAGTCGGCGTAACCGATGGTGCCGTCGGCCTGCTTGACGGTGGAGATCACGCCGGAAGTGCCCTTGGCGCCCTGGCCGACCTCGTTCGGCCAGTTCTCGGACAGGTCGTAGGTCCAGGCGTCAGGAGCCTGATCCTTGAAGTAGGAGACGAAGTTCTGGGTGGTGCCGGACTTATCGGAACGGTGAACCACGGTGATCGGGGTGGCCGGCAGCTTCAGATCCTTGTTCTGGTCCTGGATGGCCGGATCGTTCCAGGTGGTGATCTTGCCGTCGAAGATCTTGGCGGCGGTGGCGGCGTCGAGGTTGACGTGCTTGCCGGCGTCGGAAACGCCCTTCAGGTTGAAGACGATGGCGATCGGGGAGATGTAGACCGGCACGTCGAAGGCCTGGCCGGAGGCGCAGACGGACTTGGACTTGGCGATGTCGTCGTCGGACAGGGCCTTGTCAGAGCCGGCCCAGGCGGTGGCGCCGGTCAGGAAGGTGGTCACGCCGGCGCCGGAACCGGTGGGGTTGTAGGCGATCTTGGCATCCGGGTTGGTGCCCTGGAAGCCGGCGATCCAAGCCTCGACGGCGGCCTGCTGGGAGGTGGCGCCGGCGCCCTGGAAGTCACCGGAGATCGGGGTGGACTTGGAGGAGGAGTCGGTGGAAGAAGAGTTGGTGTTGGTGGAAGCGGTGTTGTCGCCGCAAGCAGCCACGGAAGCAAGCATCACAATGCCGGAAAGGGCGGCAAGGGAGCGAACGAGAATGTTCTTCTGCATGATTTCTTGAATTCCCTCTATCAATGTTCGCGGGTCCGAACGGCCCGTTCGATTCATGACAACTACAAGCCTATGGGCGGTTGGAGGGCGGGGAGCACGAAATCAGTAAACGGAAGATGAACACTTGCTGATGAATGCGACTACGTTTGCGCTACGTAGTTTGTGGGTGCGCGGCCGGAATAAAAATGCTCCCGATGGCGGGAGCATGATATACGGACCTTGGTCGGACGGCCGACCGGCTTACTCGGCGGGCGTATCAATCTTGTAGCCGAGGCCGCGCACGGTGGTCAAGTACTTGGGGTGTGCCGGATCCTCCTCGATCTTGGAGCGCACGCGCTTGACGTGCACGTCGAGGGTCTTGGTGTCCCCCACGTAGTCGGAGCCCCAGATGCGGTCGATGAGCTGGTGGCGGGTCATCACGCGGCCCTTGTTCTGCATGAGGTATTCCAGCAGCTCGAATTCCTTGAGCGGGAAGAACACGGTTTCGCCGCGCACGGTGACCTGGTGCTGGCCCACCTGCATGGCGATGTCGCCGCAGACCAGCGGGATGTCGTCGTCCACGGAGCCGGAGGCCTGCATGGTGGCCTGGTTGCGGCGCATGACGGCGCGGATGCGGGCCAGCAGTTCACGGAACGAATACGGCTTGGTCACGTAATCGTCCGCGCCGATCTCCAGGCCCACGACCTTGTCGATCTCGGCGCTTTTGGCGGTGAGCATGATGATCGGCACACGGCTCTGCTCGCGGATGCGGCGGCACAGCGCGGTGCCGTCGATGCCGGGCAGCATGAGGTCGAGCAGCACCAGATCGATGCCGCCCTTGGTGAACAGTTCCAGCCCCTCCTCGCCGGTGGCGGCGGCGGACACGTCGTAGCCTTCGCGCGTGAGCTGGTAAACCAGCGGCTCACGATAGGATTCCTCGTCTTCGACGATAAGAATGCGCGTCATAGTAGCCTTTCTCGGGTAGGTTCCCGTGCGCATCGGCACAAAATTTCCAGATTCCATCGTAACCATTCGCTCTCTGTTTGCCTGCTGTTTGACTGAAGTACGTAATTCTGCGGTATGTCTACGCCGGATGCCGCGCATGGTGCCCCGCCCTGCAGCGCGTGGCGCAAGTTCCCACGGTGTCCGCCGAAAGGCTTCCGCGATGCGCGATCACCGGTACGCGCATCGCTTACGGACGCGGCCACCCGTGCGTCACTGCCGCGTGCGTTCGCCCGTGCCGTCGCCGCCGTGCTCCTCCGGAGCCTCGGGCATGGTGATGGTGAACGTGGACCCCTCGCCCTCGCGCGACCATACGGCGATCTTGCCGCCGTTCTCCTGCACGCAGTGCTTGGTGATGGCCAGCCCCAGTCCCGAGCCGCCGGTCTGGCGGGAGCGGGCGGGATCGACCCGGTAGAACCGCTCGAAAATGCGGTCCAGCGACTGTTCGGGGATGCCGATGCCCTGATCGACCACGCGGATGACCACGCGGCCGCCCTGTTCGCTCACGCCCACGGCCACGGTGGTGTGCTCGGGCGAATAGTGGATGGCGTTCTCCACCAGGTTCTTGACGGCGGTGTTCATCGCCTCCTTGTCGGCGACGATGGCCGGTGCCTTCGGGGCTTCGACCGGATCCTCGCCCTCTCCCTCGTCCAGTGGCACGGGCTTGCCATTGACGCTCAGACGGATGTCCACATGCCGCGCGTCCGCCTGCACGCGGTTGGCGGCGATGCCGGCGCGGGCCACGTCCAGCGCCGAAATACGCTCCGGGTTCATCACGCCCTGCGAGGTCTGGGCTTTCTGCAGGTCGATGAGATGGCGGACGAGCTCGGTCAGACGCGCGGATTCCTTGGTGATGCGGCCGGAGAAGTAGCGGACTGCGTCCGGGTCGTCGGCGGCGTCGGTGATGGTCTCGGCGAGCAGCGAGATCGCGCCGGCCGGGGTCTTGAGCTCATGCGAGACGTTGGTCACGAAGTCGCGGCGCACGGCCTCGAAGCGGCGCTGCTCGGACACGTCGTTGATGAGGATGGCGTAGAGGTCGTCGTCGATATCGCCGATGCGCACGCGCAGGTACAGCGTGTTGGACGGCAGCGACTGGCCGGCCTCGATGCCCTTGCCGTTCAGGGTCGGGAACTGGTTGCGGTGGACGGGCAGCTGGACCTCGCGTTCGCGCACGCCGCCGTCGGACGCGGCCTGGGTGAGGATGTCCTCGACCTCGCGCGAGTTGAGGCGGCCGCTGGACACCAGGCCGAACGGCACCGAACCGGGACTGGCGTAGTGGACGGTGCCGTTGCGGTCGGTCACGATCAGGGCTTCGGGCAGGACTTCGACGAGACGTCGTTCGGTGGGACGCACCGGCACATCACGGCCGAAGAGCGACCATGCGTCCTCGTCCGTGGCGGCGGCCTCCTCGGCGGCTTTGCGCCCGGCGACGCGACCCTTGTTGTACGCGATGACGACGGCCCACGCCAGAACCAACGCGGCGAGCACCACAAGTACGACGAATTTCCAGATTCCCATGGCTTCTAGCCTAAAACGCCCGGGATGTAGCGCCACGGCCAAACTACGTAAGTTCGCCTACTGTTCATCTAGTTTTGCGTGCGACGACAACAAAAAACGCCGCCTCCCGCGAAAACGGAAGACGGCGTTTTGTCTGTATCAGCCTTGATCAGGCCTGTCTGTCAGGGCTCACAGATCGTAGTCCTTGTCCTTGCTTTCCTTGATGAGGAACAGGGCGAGCAGGGCGACGGCGGCCATGATGGCCATGTACCAGCCCACACCGGCCACGCCGAACTTGGAGGTGACCAGGGCCTGGGCGATGGTCGGGGCGAACGCGCCACCGAAGATGGCGGCGAGGTTGTAGCTCAGGCCGGCGCCGGAGTAGCGCACGTGCACCGGGAACAGCTCGGGCAGGTAGGCGCCGCACGGTCCGAAGAGGCTGCCCATGAACACGAAGCCCACGCACAGGAAGATCATGATGTGCGCCGCGGAGTGCACGAGGAGCAGCGGGGTGAAGAAGCTGAACACCAGCGTGCAGAAGGTCGCCGCGATGAGCACCTTCTTGCGGCCGATCTTATCGGCATACACGCAGGAGATGATGATGAAGATGGCGAAGAAGATCACGGAGGTCATCTGCATGAGCAGGTACTCGCCCTGCGTGAACTTCAGGCCCTTGACGCCGTAGGCCAGGGACCAGGTGCCGAGGATGTAGAACAGCGTGTAGGTGATGCCCATGGCCACGGTGCCGAGAAGGACTTCCTTCCAGTACGGCAGCAGGTCGGTCAGCGGGTGCTTGGAGGTGCGCTTCTCGTCGGAGGCCTTCTGGAACACCGGGGTCTCGGACATGCGGGCACGCACGTACAGGCCGATGGCAACCAGCACGGCGGAGCACAGGAACGGGATACGCCAGCCGAAGGCCACCATCTGCTCCTGGCTCAGGTTGGACTCGAGCAGCAGGTTCAGGCCGTAGGCGCAGAAGAAGCCGATCGGGGCGCCGAGGTTCGGGAAGGAACCGTACAGGGCGCGCTTGTCGGCCGGGGCGTTCTCGGTGGCCACCAGCGCGGCGCCGGACCATTCGCCGGCGAGACCCACGCCCTGGCAGGCACGGCAGATGCACAGGATCACCACGGACCATGCGCCGATCTGGTCATAGCCGGGCAGGCAGCCGACCAGGAAGGTGGCGATGCCCATGGTCATCAGGGCGATCACCAGGGTCTTCTTGCGGCCCATCTTGTCGCCGAAGTGGCCGAACAGCATGGAGCCGAACGGACGGGCCAGGAAGGAGACGGCGAACGTGACGAACGCCATCAGCGTGGCGAGCGCCTGGTTGGACTTGGCGACTTCGGTGAAGAACACCATACCGAAGTAGCTGGCGGCTGCGATGGAATAGCAGTAGTTGTCGTAGAACTCGATGGCCGTACCGACCATGGATGCGGCGATGATCTCGGGAACCGAATCCTTCTTCACCGGTTTCGTCATCGCTGCGGATGCACTTGCAGACATGTTTCCTCTTCCCCTCATGCTGCATGGATTCCGCGTATTACCTATCCGCGGATATCTGTCTTCACGAAATGAAGCACAGCGACCGGCATGCGGAGGAAGGGTTGGTATGGCTTGTGGCCCCAGCGACGTTACCCCCACACATCGCTGTGCCTGACGCATGAGTATGGCTCAAGCGACGGCGGGGGTGGCGAGAACGCTCACATAGTGCACAGGTGGTCCGTG
>NZ_QFFM01000027.1 GCF_003129905.1 Bifidobacterium callitrichidarum | reverse complement strand
GCCCGAGTTCTACACCAAGCAGCTCAAGGCCCTGAACGGCGACAACATCTTCCCGGACCTCGGCTTCTACAAGCCCACGTATTTCCAGGCGGCGCAGCCGGTGCGTGACCAGCAGACCGCGGACGGTCATGCCGTGCGCGTCGGTTACCTGTGCACCGGTGTGGCGCATGTGGGCCGTCTGCTGGGCGACGAGGGCCTGATCGAGACGGCCAGGCGTTTCTGGCGGAACATCGTCACCAAGCGCATGTACGTGACCGGCGGAATCGGCTCCACCCATGTGGGTGAGTCGTTCACCTACGATTACGATCTGCCGAACGACACGATGTACGGCGAGACCTGTGCGTCCGTGTCCATGAGCATGTTCGCCCAGCAGATGCTGGACATCGAGGCCAAGGGCGAGTACGCGGACGTGCTGGAGAAGGAGCTGTTCAACGGCTCGATCGCCGGCATCTCCCTGGACGGCCGTCAGTACTACTACGTCAACGCTTTGGAGACCACGCCCGACGGGCTGGCCAACCCGGACCGTCACCACGTGCTGTCCCATCGCGTGGACTGGTTCGGCTGCGCCTGCTGCCCGGCGAACATCGCGCGTCTGATCGCCTCCGTGGACCGGTACATCTACACCGAGCGCGACGGCGGCAATACGGTGCTGAGCCACCAGTTCATCGCCAACAACGCCTCGTTCGCCTCCGGTCTGACCGTCGAGCAGCGTTCGAACTTCCCGTGGGACGGCCATGTGGAGTACACGGTGGGCCTGCCCGCCTCCGCCGAGCTGAGCTCGGTGCGTTTCGGTCTGCGCATCCCCGGCTGGTCGCTGGGCAAGTATGCGCTGACGGTGAACGGCAAGCCCGCTTCCGCCGGGGTCGAGGACGGGTTCGTGTACCTGACGGTCAACGCCGGCGACACGCTGGAGATCGCCCTTGACCTGGATATGAGCGTGAAGTTCGTGCGCGCCAACTCGCATGTGCGTTCCGATGCCGGCCAGGTGGCCGTGATGCGCGGCCCGCTGGTCTACTGCGCCGAACAGGCCGACAACCCCGGCGACCTGTGGAACTACCGTCTGGCCGACGGCGTGCGCGCCTCCGACGCCAAGGCCGAGTTCAAGGCCGATCTGCTGGGTGGTGTGGACGCGATCGCTCTGCCCGCCGTGCGCGTGACGGCCGATGCCGAGGACGCCCCGCTGTACGCCCCGGCCGACGACGAGCCCGCAGCCGAGCCCGCCACCCTCACCCTGGTGCCCTACTACTCCTGGGCCAACCGCGATCTCGGCGAGATGAGGGTATGGCTACGCCGTTAAGCGGAAAGCCCGATGGGCTTTTCGTAGGCGTAGCCTGAGCGAGGCGATAGCTGAGCGAAGGTAGGTTTGGGTCTCGCGCGGAGCGTGAGTCCGTAATTGCTGGGCCGGAGGAATGCCGTTAAGCGGAAAGCCCGGTGGGCTTTTCGTAGGCGTAGCCTGAGCGAGGCGATAGCTGAGCGAAGGTAGGTTTGGGTCTCGCGCGGAGCGTGAGTCCATAATTGCTGGGCCGGAGGACAGGAGATGATTTGGTAATCGTCCCTAGGTGAGAGAGCCTTCCGTGAACGTTCACGGAAGGCTCTTGCATATCCGGGGTAAGATGGGGATTCGATTCAGCGGGGAGAACACTATGACGGCATATATGGACCATAAGGATCTCGCGAACGAGGTCATCGATCAGGCACGCGCACAGGAAATCGCGGACGGTGTGCACAAGGTGCTGGACGGCATCGCGCAGGCCGAGGCCGCGGCTGGACGCGAGGCCGGTTCCGTCAAGCTGCTGGCCGCCACCAAGACCCGCGACGTGGGCGAGATCATGGCCGCAATCGACGCCGGCATCCACATGATCGGTGAGAACCGTCCGCAGGAGATCGTGGTCAAGGCCCCCGGTCTGACACGACTGCTGGCCGAACGCGGCATCGCGCTGGGCGTCGGCGGCGATGACGCGGTGGCCGCCGACGGTGCCGCTGTGACGGATCACATCCCGTTCCACCTCATCGGCCAGCTCCAGTCGAACAAAATCGGCAAAGTGCTGCCGGTGGTGAACACCATCGAGTCCGTGGACTCCATCGAACTGGCGGAGAAGATCGCCCGCCGCGCCACCATGCACGGCATGACCGTGGGCGTGTTGCTGGAGGTCAACGAGTCCGGCGAGGAATCCAAGTCCGGTTGCGCGCCGAGCCATGCCATCGACTTGGCCAAGCGCATCGGTGCCATGGGCGGCCTGGAACTGCAGGGCCTTATGACCATCGGTGCCCATGTGGACGATGAGCGTGTGATTCGCGCCGGCTTCGCGCATCTGCGCCGCACACGCGACCAGATCCTGGCCTCGGGCGCGGAAGGCACCGCCAACTGCAAGGAACTTTCGATGGGCATGACCCAGGATATGGCCTACGCCATCGAGGAGGGGTCCACCATCGTGCGCGTCGGCACCGCCATCTTCGGTGCCCGCGCGTTCATCTGACGCCGTCTTTTGGCTCCCCTCTCTGAGGGGAGCTGTCAGCGAAGCTGACTGAGGGGAGCCACAAGACGAAAGAAGGCCGCCGCCCGTTACGTTGGGCGGCGGCCTTCTCGCTGAAAATCGAATATCAATCACGCATAGATGTTGCGCGGGCGCATATCCTCCGGCAGACCCTCCAGCAGCGTGGCCACGGAGCCTTCCTCGAACACGGAACGAATGCCGGCGGCCAGCAGCGGAGCCACAGACAGCACGGTCATGTTGTCCAGACGCTTGGATTCCGGAATCGGGACGGTGTCCATGAACACGATTTCCTTGGCGCCGCAGTGCTCCAGACGTTCCACGGCCGGGCCGGACAGCAGGCCATGCGTGGCTACCAGCGTGACCGACTTGGCACCGGACTCGTTCAGCGTGCGCACGGCCTCGCAAATGGTGCCGGCGGTATCGACCATATCGTCCACCACCACGCAGTCGCGGCCGTCCACATCGCCGATGATGCCGTGGGCTTCGGCGTGGTTCGGGCGCGTGATGTCGCGCTGCTTGTGGATGAAGGCCAGCGGCAGACCGCCGAGCTTGGCTGCCCACTGCTCGGACACCTTGATGCGGCCGGCATCCGGGGAGACAACAGTCGTGTTGTCCAGATCCACGGCGCCACGCACGTAGTCAAGCAGCACCGGCATGGCGGTGAGGTGATCGACCGGGCCATCGAAGAAGCCCTGCTCCTGGGCGGCGTGCAGATCGACCGTCATGATGCGGTCGGCGCCGGCGGCGCGGAACAGATCGAAGATGAGACGGGCGGTGATGGGCTCGCGGCCGCGGTGCTTCTTATCCTGACGGGAGTATCCCAGGAACGGCGCCACCACGGTGATGGAGCGGGCGGAGGCTCGCTTCAGGGCATCGATCATGAGCAGCTGCTCCATGATCCACTTGTTGATGTCGCCCGAATGGCACTGCAGAGCGAACACGTCGGCGCCACGCACCGGTTCCGCGAAGCGCACGTACATCTCGCCGTTGGCGAAGTCATACGCCGTGGTCTCAAGAATCTCGGTGCCCAAGCATTCGGCCACCTTCTCAGCCAGCTCGGGGTACGCGCGGCCCGTGACCAGTACGAGTCGTTTATCCGGAGTGCCTTCAAGAATCGCCGACATGCGTTCGCATCCTTTGTTCGAGTGCCGTGTAAATTTTCGCCTTACCCAGTGTACAAGCACCCCGTCGCAGCGTGCGCCACGGCGGGGTGCTTGTTTCGTGAGAATCGCCGGAATCCCTCTCATCTAGTCCGATGCGGAAGGGTTCCGGCCGGAATCAGTCTGCATCAGTTCGCGATGCTGACCGAAACCTTGCCATCGGAGATGGAGAACGTGCCGTTCGCGGTGAAGGAGCGTGAACCGTCTTCCGGCTCCCAGCCATCGCTGGAATGGTATTCGTAGTTCATCTTCACCTCGCCCTCCTTGGTGGTGTACGAGCTGCGGGCCATCTCCACGTCATCCACTGTGGCGTAGTCCTTGACCTTCCACTTGAAATTGCGGTAGCGGCTCGTGCCGTAATAGGAGGAGTAGCCGAACGGGCAGCCCTCCGGTTCGGCCTCGGTGGATGCGGCGCATTCGTCGATGGCGGACTTCAGCGCGTCGTTCAGCGCGGACTTCAGCTTGTCGGTGGACTCCAGTTTCAGCGAATCGCTGGAATCGCTGTTGGTGCTCACGGAGACGGTGTTGCTGCTGTAGTACTCCGACTTCGGCGCGGTGGCCTTGTAGATGCCCGGGTACACGGGGAACTCAAGGGAACCGTAGTAGGAGTAATCGTCCGAGCTGGTGGTCGAGTTCTTCGACGTGACCGTCACGCCGTTGATTACCACGCTGTCGATTGAGCTCGGCAGGGAGACCTTGATGCTCTTGACCAGCGGTTCGGTCACAGTCCAGTTCTTGAAGATCAGGAACTTGCTGCCGTTGGCCACCATCTTGATGGAGTCGGAGGTGACTTCCTTGCCTCCCAGCGTGTAGGAAAGCTTGGCGGTCACGGTGCCGTCCGCGTTGGTGGTGGTCTCGGAGATGCGCGCGTTGGTGATCGTGGTGTTCTCGCCTGCGGAGGCCTTGCTGGTCAGCAGTGCGGCCTTGGACTGATCCACGGCGGGTTTGGCGATTTCATTGGCTTTGTCGTAGTCGCCGGATTCGATGGCGGAGATGTAGCTGTTCGCTACGCTCTTCGCGCTGAACACGGAGGAGGACAGGGCGCCGTACGCGATGCCGAACACCACCAGGAAGCCCACCACGGCTCCGGTGATGATGAAGATGCGCTTCTGCTGGGCCGTCATCGTAACGGTCGCGGCGCCCGGCACGGCACCGGGAGTACCGGGCGCCGCAGTAGGAGCGGCGGCCGGTACAGCCGGAATCGCAGTCGGGGCGGCGGTCGGCGCAGCTGCGAACGGAGCCACACCGGGGGCGGGAGCCGGAGCTGCGGCAGGCGCGCTCGGCGATCCCTGAGCGGTCGTCGCAGGCGGGGTCGGACCGCCTACCGGACCTCCCGGCGTCGCGGGCGGATTGGAACCACCGTCAAAAGGGCGGACGGACACCCCCTCGCTCGGCGCGCCCCAGGTGGGCCATTTGCCGAACATCGCGCCGGAGGCATAGATGTAATCGACCACCGGCTGCGGGGTGGCGCGCACGGTACCGCCCACGAGGGCCGGCCACAGCGCAGGCACGGAGACCACGATGGTCGGGCCGAAGGTCATGGCGGCAACCTCCACCAGCACGGCCCAGATGCCCATGATGATGAAGTTCCACATGGCCGGGGCGATGATCATATGCAGAGTATTGAAGGAGTCCAGGTCGAAGCCGATCGCGCCGAAGATCGCGCTGACGAGCAGCCAGAACACCATCACGGCCACCGGCATCTTCCAGGTATGCTTCCAGCCCATGTAGGCCGGGTCGTACATATTACGGGCGGATGCGCGCAGGGCGGTCAGCGCCGTGACCAGGAAGAAGAGCACGAACAGCAGCCAGATGGGCCAGACCGACATGCCCAAGTCGGAGCTGAACAGGCTGGCGTTGGACGGCAGCTGGTTGGTCCCCTGGGTTACGGACATGGTGCCGAACGTGGCGAAGGTGAAGAACATCTCGCCGATGAACAGCATGGTGATGGGGAACGTCATCAGAATCATGCCTTGACCGGCCTTGAAGGTGACGACGAACAGCGCGACGATGGAAACCACCAGGAACAGGGCGAGCTGCAGCGTCAGGACCTCGGCGGTGGAGCGCACGAAGCCGCGGCTGCGGTGCAGCCACTGCCAGAAGGCCTGGAACACGGTCTTGGAGTCGGAGGCGTACTGAGCCAGCGCGTAGCCGGACACCGAGCCGACGGCGGCGAGCAGGAAGGTCACCAGGAACGTGCGCCAGGTGGCGCCGGACAGATGGGCCACGATGACGTTGCTTTCCACAATCGGCGCCTGTCCGATGGCGGAAAGCAACGTGACGACCAGAGCGGACAGCACGCCCGCGATGACGCCGGAGATGAGGCCCGCGAACTTGAAGCGGATCCCCTTGAGACGGGACACCATGTAGGCGCCGAAGGCAGAGCCGATGAGCAGCGCCACGCCGGTGAGGCCCAGCGGGTAGGAGATCAGGTTGGATACGTTGAGATTCGAGGTGAGGCCGGAGATGTCGACGCCGGTGAGCTGGTTGGCATAGTCGTTGATCGCGGAGGTGTTCAGGTTGATGCTGGAGCCGCCGCCCACGCCGATCACCAGGGAGAGGATGAGGTAGTGGAAGAAGTTGACGCCGTTGGTGATCTGCAGCATGTCTGTCACGCCGGACATCAGTCCGTTGTTGCCGAAAACGCTGCCGTTACCGAACGAATTGAGCGCGATGGCTGGGAAGACGGACAGCACAATCGCCGCGATGACGCCGATGCCCGCGGAGGCGCCGATGGCCTGCATGTTGCCCACGCTGGTGAGTTCCTTGACCATCGGGTTGGCGGAGGCGGGCTTCACCTGCGCGGGTGCCGGTGCCGCACCGGTCTGGGCGGCGGCCTGAGGAGCCGGGGCGCCGGGCTGTGGTGCGGGCGCGGCGGCCGGGGTCGGAATCGGGCCGGTCGGCGTGGTCGGGCCGGCCTGGGCCGCGGGCTGTGGGGCCGGTGCCGGGGCGGGAGCGGGAGCGGGAACCGCGGGGAATGCGCCGGTCGGCTGGGCCTGCGGTGCTGCCGTGGCCTGCGGGGGTCGGAACCTGCGGCACCGGAATCGCGGTGGTCGGCTGTGCGTTGGGGGCCGGCACGGTCGGTGCGGGGACGGCCGGGAATGCGCCGGTCGGCTGCGCGACGGGCGTCGGTGCGGGCTGAGCGGGCTGTGCGGCGGCCGGAGCGGCCGGGGCATGCGTGGACAGTACGGTCGCGTCGCTTACCGCATCAGGCTGGGCCGGGGCCGCCTGGGCCGCGGGCTGGGCCACGCGCGTGCCGCACGAGGCACAGAACTGCGCACCCTCGCGCACGGCTGCGCCGCAATTCGGACAGAACATGAGAACTTCCCTTCTTCTGGTGAACTCTTCACCGCCCATCGTACCCCCGCACGATTGCACAAAACAGCGCGATTCCGCGCTTTTCCGAACATCCCGGTGTTGCCGCCGGCGGCTCGCGGAATGTCGTGCGCGCTGTCTCGGCCTGTTCATAGTATGGGCAAGTTGCCCAAAAGGGCTTCGCGTACGATGCGTGGGGTCCGGGCAAGCGTATACACACTCCTGCTACGGAACGTCCGTAGCCGATTAGTCCGAAGGAGGTGGGTGATGTCTGCGCACAAGTACGAACTGATGTTCATCGCCGATCCTGAGCTGGATGAGCGCGGTCTGAAGAAGCTGACCGAGCAGTATCTGGAGCTCGTCACCAAGGAAGGCGGCTCTTTCGATGAGCCCGATTACTGGGGCCGTCGCAAGCTCGCCTACGAGATTGCCGGTAAGACCGAAGGCAACTACGTCGTCGTGAAGTACACCGCCGAGCCCGCTGTCAGCGATGAGCTCGATCGTGTGCTCAACCTCAACGAATCCGTGATCCGTACGAAGATCCTTCGTAAGGACGCCTGAGTTACAGCGTTTCAGTCAGCCGATCAGCTGGCGAACAGATAAGTAAGGACCGTTATGGCAGGCGAAACCGTCATCACCATCGTGGGTAACCTCACCTCGGACCCCGAGCTGCGCACTATTGGCAGCGGGGCCACCGTGGCGAGCTTCACGATTGCTTCCACCCCGCGAACCTACAACCGTCAGACCAACCAGTTCGAGGATGGCCAGGCGCTGTTCATGAGGTGTTCGGCATGGCGTGATCTGGCCGACCACTGCGCCCAGTCCCTGAAGAAGGGCATGCGCGTGATCGCCCAGGGCCGCCTGCAGCAGCGTTCCTACCAGGCACAGGACGGTACCCAGAGGACCGTGGTGGAGATGCAGCTCGACGAGATCGGGCCCTCCCTGCGGTACGCCACCGCCCAGGTGACCCGCACGTCGTCCGGTCAGGGCGGCTTCCAGGGTCGCAGCAACGGTGGTTACCAGGGTGGACAGCCGAACAACGGCTACGGCAACCAGGGCGGCTACTCCGGTGGCCAGGGAGGTTACAACGGCGGCTACCAGGGTGGTGCCGGGTACTCCCAGCAGCCCGCGGCGCCGTCCGCCCCGTCCGCTCCGGCAGCCGATCCGTGGAGCTCCGGCTCCTCCGATTCCGGCAGCTTCTCGACCTTCGGCGCTTCCTCCGATTTCGGCGGCGGCGACGATTCCGACCCGGAGTTCTAAAGCCTGCGTCACAAGCTGATCAGCATTAGCAAATCGAATTTTTAAGGAGAACATCATGTCACGTAAGAGGCCGCAACCGCCGGTCAAGCCGTTCAAGAAGAAGCCGAACCCGCTGAAGGCTGCCAAGATCACCGAGATCGATTACAAGGACGTTGCGCTGCTGCGCAAGTTCATCTCCGATCGCGGCAAGATTCGTTCCCGTCGTATCACCGGCGTGACCGTGCAGGAGCAGCGCGAGATCTCCAAGGCCATCAAGAACGCTCGCGAGATGGCTCTGCTGCCGTACGCCACCTCGGGTCGCTGAGTTAGGGAGGCTTTGAACAATGGCTGAATCCAAGGTTATTCTCACCAAGACCGTGTCCAACCTGGGCCACTCCGGTGACGTCGTCACCGTCAAGGCTGGCTACGCCCGCAACTTCCTGATCCCGCAGGGCCTCGCCTTCGCGTGGAACAAGGGTGCTGAGGCCCAGATCGTCGCCATGAAGCGCGCTCGTCTGGCCAAGGCCGTCGCCACCCGCGAGGATGCCGTCGCCGCCAAGGCCGCCATCGAGGGCACGACCGTCGAGATCGCCGCCAAGGTGTCCGAGTCCGGCAAGCTGTTCGGTGGTATCTCCAACGAGGCCATCGCCATCGCTCTGGCCGACAAGGCTCCGGTGAACCCGAAGGCCATCGAGGTCGAGACCATCAAGACCACCGGCGATTTCCCCGCCAAGGTGGCCCTCCACCCGGAGATCACCGCTTCCTTCTTCGTGAAGGTCGTGGCCGAGTGAACCATTCCGGCTTCACGCTGGAATCTTTCAGACTGAAGGTCTGAGCTTAAGCATCGGAGAACCCCGTGTTTGCATGTTCGCGTGCGACGCGGGGTTTTCTGTATTCCCATGGCGTAGGGATTTGCCCATGATGTAGGGAAGTTCCCATGGTGTAGTGATACGAAACGGCGGTATTCCGCGGAAATGCAAAATCGGCTCCCTACACCATGGGAATTTCCCTACACCATGGGGTAAGCGGGGGCAGGCGGTTGGGGCGAGCCTTGCGTCGGGTATCGAAAGACGCCTGATAGCGCCGGCGACAATGAGCGCGACTTGCTGGAGCCGACTCCTCGGCCAGGCTTTGCCGTGAGGCCCGCCGATATTCACGTGCAAACAAATGTGTTTATTTTGTGAAGTCCTGATTTCGGTGGTCTGGAAGGTGCTTTTCGGAGGCTGCCAGACCCGAGAATCGCGTTTTTAAAAACGTTGGAATTCCGGGCGACACGCCGAGACTTGCATCTGCTCTGAATCTGAGTATATTTATCACTCGTTGCAAGGAACACTTCAACAACTAACCAACGCCCCTGTAGCTCAGTTGGTTAGAGCAGCTGACTCTTAATCAGCGTGTCCAGGGTTCGAATCCCTGCGGGGGCACAGATAAACCGGAATCGAAAGATTCCGGTTTTTTGTTTTTCCGACAATGTCGTTTCCACGTTCAGCCCTCGGCGTACACTTACCTAGTTTGCTCGACTCCTGCTTTTCGAAAGCAGTCACACCACCCAAGTATTAGGAAGAAAAGAAGAAGCAGTGGAATACTCCCTCTTTACTAAGCTGGCCGCCGAGTTCTTCGGCACTGCCATCCTGATGATCTTCGGCAACGGCTCCGTGGCCAACGTCGAACTCAAGAACACCAAGGGCCACCATGCCGGCTGGCTGAACATCGCCATGGGCTACGGCTTCGGCGTGATGTTCCCGGTCCTCATGTTCGGTAGCGTCTCCGGCGCCCACATCAACCCGGCCATGACCCTCGCCCAGGCCATCAACGGCCTGTTCCCATGGAACGAGGTGCTGCCGTACATCATCGCGCAGCTGCTCGGCGCCGCTCTGGGTCAGTTCATCGTCTACCTGACCTACTGGCCGCACTACAAGGAGACCGAGGACGCCAACGCCATCCTCGGCACCTTCTGCACCACCGACGCCCACAACGACAAGATCAACTACTTCCTCAACGAGATGTTCGGCACCCTCGTGCTCGTGTTCGGCGCACTGTGCTGCCTCTCCCTGGATTGGGGCAAGCAGGATTACGCCGCCGCCTCCATCGTGGTCGGCTTCATCGTGTGGGGCCTCGTGACCTCCATGGGCGGCCCGACCGGTCCTGGCCTGAACCCGGCCCGTGACCTCATGCCGCGACTCCTGCACGCCATCCTGCCGATCCCGCACAAGGGCTCCTCTCGCTGGGGCGAGGCCTGGATCCCGGTCGTGGCCCCGATCGTGGGTGCCATCGTCGGCTGCTGGATGTTCGTGATCTTCTTCGCCTGATACCAACGGCGACAACGCCGGCATCCGCCCGATAGGCGGTGCCCACGAATGCATGAAGGCGGCCCCTGCGATTACTGCAGGGGCCGCCTTCATGCATTCGTGCCCGGCCTGGCTTAGGTAGGCGCTTATCCGTGGCTCTCCTGTCAGCGAAGGCCGATTAGAGGGTGGTTCCGCGAGGGTTTCCATTAGGCTCTGTTAAACCAAGATTGACATGAATCCCCTTGGACTTCCCCTCAGTCGGCTTCGCCGCCCGCTCCCCAGACACTGGGGGCCAAGACTACGGGGCATGTCAATCTTGGTTTAACAGAGCCTTCCTTGTTGCGCTTTGCCGGCTGTTCGGCCATTCAGTCGTTCAGGAAGATCTGCGGGGCCTTGGCGAAGTTGTTGGCGCAGTGCTCGCCGCAGAAGTAGTAGGTCTTGCCGTCGTGCTCGCGCGTGATGGCGTCGGCGTTCACGGCCACGGTCATGCCGCACACCGGATCGGTGGCGGTCTCGCCCTCGGCCGGTGCGGCGTGATGCATGTGCATGTTCATATCCATGGGATTCTCCTTGGTGGTTGGATGGTTGTTGTCCGTGTGCGCGGACAAGTGCAATGAGGTGCGGTCGTCGATGATGACGGTCGGTTCGACGGCGGGGGAGTGAGAGGCTGTGGCCATAGCGGCTGTGGGCGTCTTGTCGCCGGAAACCAATCCTCCGCCGATATCCGCCCCGTGCAGACGGTTCGCGTTGAGTACCAGGCACACCGAGCTCAGCGCCATCGCCAGTCCCGCGATCATAGGACTCAGCAGCCAGCCGGTGAACGGGAACAGCACGCCGGCCGCGATTGGGATGCCGATGACGTTGTACCCGAACGCCCAACCCAGATTCTCCCGGATGTTGCGCATCGTGGCCTGCGACAGGTCGATGGTCTTGAGCACGCCCCGCAGGTCGCCGCTCATCAACGTCACGTCAGCGGACTGCATGGCCACGTCCGTGCCGGTGCCGATGGCGATGCCGAGGTCGGCCTGAGCCAGTGCGGGCGCGTCATTGATACCGTCACCCACCATCGCGATGAGATTCGCGGGCCGTCTGGTGCCGGACCGATCATCCTGTGCGTTGCGTTCGTCGCGCTCATGCTGCAGCTTCTCGATCCAATAGGCCTTGCCGTCCGGCTTGACCTCGCAAATCACCGTGTCGATGCCCACTTCACGGGCGATGCGGGAGGCCACATCCGCCTTGTCGCCGGACAGCATCACCGTGCGGATGCCTCGGGCGCGCAACACCGCGACGGCCTGAACCGAACCGTCCTTGACCGTGTCCTGTTCGTAGCTCGGGCGGTTCCAGTCCGCGGATTCGTCCACCACGCCGCGCGTGATGGTGCCGGTTTTGTCGAATACCACGGTGCCGATCAGACGCGCCTGCTCCAGCGCCTTGGCGGACGTGACCAGCACGCCGTTCGTGGCGCCCAGTCCCAGCGCCACCGTCACCGAAAGCGGCGTGGCCAGACCCAGTGCGCACGGGCATGCGATGATGAGCACGCTGACCGCCGTGACCATCGCGTGCGCCAGCTTCGGATCAGGGCCGAGCGAGACCCACACGGCGAACGTCCAGATGGCGATGATCATCACCGCGGGCACGAAATACCGGGCGATGCGGTCGGCCAGCTGCTGCACCGGGGCCTTCGTGGCCTGTGCGCGAGCCACCATCGCGGCGATCTGCGAAAGCACCGTATCCGCGCCCACCTGGGTCGCGCGCATCACGCAATCGCCCTTCAGCAGCACGGTCGCGCCGGTCAGGGCGATCCTGCCGGTTCCGGCCGACTTAGTCACGGGTTTCGATTCGCCGGTGATCATCGATTCGTCCACCGTGACCTCGCCGGCCACGATAACGCCGTCCGTGGGCACGCGCTCGCCCGCGCGCACGACCAGCAGATCGCCGGTGGAGACGGCGTCGATGTCCGTATCCGTGGTATTTGCGGGGTTGCGCCATTCGATGCCGTCGAGACCGGTCTCGGTGGCATCGAGGGCGTTGCCGTTGACGTTCAGTACATGTGCGGTGGTCGGACGCAGTTTGATGAGCGACTGCACGGCCTTGCCGGTGCCTTCGCGGGCCTTGGTCTCCAGCAGCCGGCCGACCAGAACCAGCGTGATGACCACACCGACTGATTCGAAATACGGTTCGCGTGAGCCCTCGGGGAAGACCCACGGGGCGATGCAGGTCACCAGACTGTACAGATAGGCGGCCGACGTGCCCAGCGAAACCAGCGAATTCATATCCGGGGAACGATGGACAAGCGCCGGGAACCCGACCGAATGGACGGGGCGGCCGCAGTAGAACATCACCGGGGTAATGAGTATGGCCTGCAGCCAGGGGTTCACCATCCAGTGCGGGACGAGCGCAGGATTCGCCATATGCAGCATAGTGACGACGAACACCGGGATGGTGAGCACCGCGCCGGTAATCACCAGTTTGGTGAGCGATGCGATTTCGTTGCGGCGCTCCTGGGCCTCGCGCTGTTCCGCTGCCGCCGCATCCATTGCCCGCATCGGTGCGGTTGTGCCCTTCACCGACGGCCTACGCAATGAGCCCGTTCCATCCGTGGCTTCCGCCGATGGGCTGTGCAATGAAGCTGTAGCGGCCTTGCTCCCCTCCGGCGACAGGGCCGTCGAGCGAATCGAGACAGGACCATCCTTGGCCCCCTCTGACGAGGGGGCTGCCGAACGGAGTGAGACTGGGGGGGAGAGGCGCTCGGCCTCAGCCGAGCCGTCAGACTGCGAGCGAAGCTCGTCCTTCTCCTTCCCCTCCACGCGCAGCAACCCATGCACCATATTCATGCCACATGCGAACGGATATTCACCCGCCGGCAGTGCCGGCAATTCCACATCGGTCGTGGCATTGCCTGGCAGCATGATGTCCATGCCCAGATCCGCGAACACCACGTGCGAGGTGCATTCGCCGGTTTCCTTCCGGTCGAACGTCAGGGTGATGGGCATGCCGGCCTGCATAGTCACCTGTGCGGGGGAGTAGCCGCCTTTGACGGTGATGGTAGCATGCTGGCGGCCATTGCTGACCGTACCGGCCTCGCCGCGCTGTGGGGCGAAGAAGAACCGCAACACCAGCCATGTCAGAGCTGCCGCAGCCACGAGGGCCGCCGCGGTCGGGAAAATATTAAATTCCATACCCGCTCCTTCCTCTCTTCATTGTACCGGGCAACAGTGTATACCCAATACCCCTATAGGGTATATAATGTGGTGTGTTCAGCTTGAGGAATAACGGATGGCGGAAAGGCTGGTGGCCATTATGCATGGGTACGGCGGCGACAAGGCGAAGGTGGTGGCGCGGTTGCGGCGCATCGAAGGGCAGGTGCGTGCCATCGAGCAGATGGTGGAGAATGACAAATACTGCATCGACATCCTCACGCAGATTTCCGCATCGAACTCGGCGTTGAAGTCCGTGGCGTTGCTGCTGCTGGACGACCATCTCAACCATTGCGTGCGTCAGGCCTCCGTGGAAGGCGGGGCGATCGCCGATGAAAAGCTCGCCGAGGCCTCCGCCGCCATCGCCCGCCTCGTCAAGTCGTGATGGATGGGGTGCCGCTTCTCTTGGCTCCGTTAAACCAAAACTGACATGCACTCCATTCTCGGCTCCCTTTGTCAGGGGAGCTGTCGGCGTAGCCGACTGAAGGTGGTCCAATGGAAGTCATGTCATTTTGGTTCAACAGAGCCTTCTGCTTCGTGATCGGCGGAATCTAGATGTAATACCACCAAAACGGCTTGATTCCGGTGCGAAGGGAAAAATTTTACCGTCCTTCTCAAACAATGCGATACTGGGAACCATGTCTGAACAAATGGGAACCGTAGTGATCGTGGTACTGGTATTGGTGGTCGGCGTGGTGATGGGCCTCGCCGCCGGCTTCCTGCTGGGTCGGAACAAAGGTCAGGAGATGGCCCGTGGCGCCAAGGCCGAGGAACTGGAGGAGGCGCGCGGTGCGTTGGAGGGCGCCCGCACCGAAATCGCCGAGCTGCATGCCGTGAACGCCGCCGCTCGCGCCCAGATGGAGGGCGCGGAACGCCAGCTGGCATTCGTGAAATCGCAGCTGGCGCAGGCCCAGCAGGCCGAGCAGATCCGTATCCAGCATGAGCGCGAACGTGCGGCAGCCGAAGCTGAGGAACGCCGTCAAGCAGAGGCCAAGGCGGCCGAGGAACGTCGCCGTGTGGAGGTGGAGGCCGCCGAAACGAAGCGGCGCGAGCAGGAGGCACGGCTCCAGGAGCAGAGCAAGGTGCTGGAGGCGCTGGCGCCGGTAGCCAAGAACCTCGATGCGCTGCAGAACAAGGTCACGCAAATCGAGGAGGGGCGCAAACAGGAGATGGGTGCCCTCGGGGCCCAGCTCAAGGGACTGAACGACCAGCAGGCCCGTCTGGACAAGGAGACGAGCTCCCTGTCCGCCGCATTGCGCAATAACAAGGTGCGTGGCGCCTGGGGCGAGGCCCAGCTGAAGAACATCGTGGAGTCCGCCGGACTCCTGGAACATGTGGACTTCGATACGCAGGTGGTGGTCACCGGCGCGGATGGGCGCACGTTGCGTCCGGATATGATCGTCCATCTGCCCGGCGGCAAGACCATTCCGATCGATGCCAAGGTGCCGTACGCCGATTACCAGCGTGCCTGCGAGATTCCGGAGACCGCAAGTCCGGAGGAACTGGCCCGGCGAGACGAGCTGCTGCGCTCGCACGCCAAGGCGTTGCGCGAGCATGTGCGTGCTCTCGGCGAGAAGGCCTACTGGAACGCCTTCAGCACGGCCCCGGATTTCGTGGTGGCGTTCATCCCCAACGAGGCATTGCTCCAGGCCGCACTCGAAGCCGATCCCACGTTGATGGACGACGCCTTCTCCCGCAAGGTGGCGCTCACCTCGCCGGTCACGCTGTGGGCCGTGCTGAAGTCCGTGGCGTACGCCTGGCAGCAGCAGTCCCTGACCGATGACGCCAAGCAACTGTTCGACCTGTCCCGCGAACTCTACGATCGCTTCGCCGTGCTGGGCGATTACGCCACCAAGCTCGGCACCCAGATCTCCAAGACGGTCGGCGCTTATAACAAGTTCGCCGCCAGCCTGGAGAAGCGCGTGCTCCCCACGGCACGCAAGCTGCAGAAGATTGAGCCCACCAAGCTCATCAGCGAAGTGCCGCTCATCGAATCCGAAGCCGGCAACATCAACGAACTCGCCGCCCCCGAAGTTGCGCCTTCGGAACCTGATGCAGGTGATAACGCCCAAGACTGAGTCGATGCATGTCGAGCGCTGAGTATGGGCCGGACGGACTATCAAGCCCGGCCCTGACCCCCTCAGGCGATAGGCTGGGAACATGACTGAATCTGGATTCCGCCGTACCGGCACCCCGGACCTTGCCGCCTCGAAGAACGCCACCGATTTCGCCATGCTCGACCCGCGCGAGCAGCTGGCCTCCCTGCTCAAGGAGCATGTGGTGGGCCGTCCCTTCTCCGAACTGGCCGCCGTGACCTTCGACCATCGCGCGGCCGTGGTGATGGGCCATGTGCTGCTCGACGCCCTTGAGGATGCCGGCTACTCGGTGGATGATTTCGATGCGGTCGGTGCGCTGACCGCCGCCGCCGTGCCGATGGTCTCCGCGATGATGCAGGCCGCCGCTTCCCGCGGTGAGGCTCTGGACGGATTCGTCATGGACTTCGTCTATCCCTCCATCAAGGGGCCGTCCATTGAAGGCCGACGTGTGGTGCTGTTGGACGCATGGCTGTCCGAGAAATCGTATGTGCAGACCAGCTCCCTGGTCACATTGCGCAACGGCAACGAATTGAGCCTCGATTTCGGCGTGGTGGAGCAGCTGGGCGCTTCCGTGGTGGCCATCGCCTCGCTGGTCGGCGGCGGTGCGAAGGACATCGACGTCGTTAACCCCTCCACCGGCGAGAGCCAGATTCTGCCCTTCGTTCAGGTCTTCGACGAATCCGAGCTGCGATAATTCGCTGTCACTGACCCGATCTAACCGATTTCATTTGTTATAGGCGGATTTGTCCCTGAGGAAGCTCTTTCATGTCATGCGCCTCCGGGAATCCGCCTATATCAATGTTTTCCATGCTTTTTGCCTGAGCTGGCAAAAGCCAAGATGTGCAATCACAGGAGGTATGCGGCTTGCACGCGCCGAATCAGATTTCCCTGGCCGCCAAGGCATCCGGCGAACCCGAATTCCGAGAAATCGGCGTAGGCCCATGGGCCGAGACACATCCCGGCGAACCCCGTCCGGATGATGCCGCATCGCCCAACTATGATGCCCGCTTCGATACAGCACTTCTGGATGAGGGCGACCGACGCAACGTGCTCGACCGGTACCGCTACTGGTCCGTGCAGGCCATCAAGGACGATTTGGACGCCCGCGGTCGCCATGATTTCGAGGTCGCGGTGGAGAACTGGACCCACGATTTCAACATCGGTTCCATGGTGCGCACCGCCAATGCCTTCCAGGCGAGGCGCGTGCATATCGTCGGCCCTCATAAATGGAACCGCAAGGGCGCTCTGATGACCGAGCTCTACCAGCACGTGGAGCATCATCCCTCCATCGCCGAGCTGGTGGAATGCTGGCGCAACCGCATCGCCGGCGAAATCGCCTATGAACGTGCCCGTGCCGCCGCCGCGGCCGTGCACGTCCACGAATCCGCGGCTCCAGCGGCGCGTCCCTCGGCCGCGTCGCTGATTTCCGAGAACGACCGTCTTATGGCGGATATCGATTCCGGAGACTTCGGCGTACCGGGCCGTGTGCTCGCCTCCGGTACCACTGCCTCGGCTGCCTCGCTCCCGTCCGTTCCCGTTTCATCCGGCGCACGCGGTTCCATTCCGTCCGCTTCGGTCTCTCCGGTCGATGCACCAGCCGCATCACACGCATCGGTTTCGATCCCCGATGCCAGACAATCCGCACTGGCCGAACTCACCGCCGCGGACGCGCGCATCAAGGAGCTGGAAGCCGCCCGCGTCATCGCGCTCGACATCATCCCCGGCGCGGTGCCGATGGAAACCTACGTCTTCCCCAAGCGCTGCCTGCTCCTGTTCGGCGCCGAAGGCCCCGGTCTGAGCCGGAAGGCGCTCGACTTGGCCGACGACGTGGTCTACATCTCCCAGTTCGGCTCCGTCCGTTCCATCAATGCCGGAGCCGCCGCGGCCGTTGCCATGCACGCCTGGATCGCCCAGCACGCGGTCATCGGCCGCTAGGCACGACGACTCTGATCTGCCCGGCCTAGAACGTTCGGCCCCTGATTCGTGCGTTTCGCCCAAAACGGGTAGCCATACGTCGACAGCCGGGCCGTCGTGCTGGCGGGGCGCTGAATCGTCGCCTAGAGTTGAACCATGATTGAGGTTGAGGGGCTCAGCAAACGATTCGGGGCCAAACAGGCGCTCAGTGGCGTGACATTCACGGCCGAGGACGGCAAGGTCACCGGTTTTCTGGGGCCCAATGGCGCCGGCAAATCCACCACCATGCGAGCGATGCTCGGTCTGATCGCGCCGGATGACGGGCATGCGCTGATCGATGGCAAACCGTTCATCGGACTGCGTGCTCCCATGCGTGCGGTCGGTGCGGTGCTGGACGCCAAATCGGCGCATCGGGCCCGGTCGGCGCGGGCGCATCTGCTTGCCCTGGCCTATACCAACAACATCCCCAAACGCCGTGTGGACGAGGTCATCGATATGACCGGCCTGACCAGCGTGGCCAAGACCAAAGCGGGCCGCTTCTCGCTCGGCATGAGCCAGCGGCTGTCCATCGCCGCAGCGTTGCTGGGCGACCCGCACAATCTGGTACTGGACGAACCAATCAACGGACTTGACCCGGAAGGCGTCAAATGGGTGCGCGAATTGTGCCGCTACTACGCCTCGCAGGGGCGTGCCGTGCTCCTGAGCTCGCACCTGATGAGTGAGGTGGCGCTCACCGCGGACAACCTCGTGATCATCGGACAGGGGCACATCCTGGAAACCACCACAGTCGGCAGGTTCGTGGCCGAGCATTCCGCCCGCTCCATTCGCGTGGTCACACCCGAACCGGCCAAGCTCAAGGCGATTTTCGCCAATGCGGAAGGGATTAGCGTCGCGCCGGACCAGCGCACGCCTGCGGATCCCTCTATAGGCGAGGTGTTCCGCATCACCGGCGCTGATCTGGTGTCCGCCGCCCACGTGTTCGCTCGAGCGGGACTGGTCACTTACAAGCTCGTCGAGGAGCACGCCTCGCTGGAGGAGGCATACATGGCCCTGACCCATAGCCAGACCGAATACCGTGCGCAGGAGGTTGGGAGATGACTGATCCGGATAAGAACCAGACTGCGGACGTGAACGCCGCAAACGCGAATGGCATGGAACCTGCTGTGTCTGAGAGCCGGGTGCCTGCTGCCTCCCGCGCGGCCGTTCGTCGTTCCAATCGTTGGAGCCGCCGCATCCGATTGTCCTTCCTTGGCGTGCTCAAGGCCGAACTGCTCAAGCTCGCATCGCTGAACTCCACATGGATCCTGCTCGGTCTGGCTTCCGCGCTCATGGTGGGCATGGCCGCACTGAGCGCCTGGACCACCACGTTCATGGCCTCCATCGACATCGCCACCGGCAAAACGCTTGACCATCCTAAGCCACTGGCCGCCGCCGACCTGTGGGCCGTGCTGGCGTCCTCGGGCAGCACCGCGGCTCTGGTGATCGGCATCTTCGGTGTCATGGCCATCACCAGCGAGTACACCACATCCGCCATCCAATCCAGCCTGACCGCTGATCCCAGGCGCGGCATGTTCTATGCCGGCAAATCGATTGCGGTGGCGCTGTACGCGCTCGCTTCCGGAATCGTGGGCATACTGCTGGCATCCGGCACGCTGCTGTTGTTCGCCCGGGGGTATGACGTCACACCGCTCACAGGCGACCAATGGCGCATCATCCCCATCACCGTGGTGGGATTCCCTCTGGTCATCGTGCTCATCGCCCTGATGTCGTTGGGATTGGGCGCCCTGACCCGTTCCACGGTGGGCGGCGTGAGCGTGGTGGTCGTGCTGCTCATGGTCCTTTCCTCCGTACTGGCCATCGTCTCCATGGCCGTCAGCCGTGTCTCCTGGCTCGGCACGTTGGCATACCTCACCCCCGATATGGCGATGAACAACTTCCTCGGCGGCAGCATCCGCAGTGACGCCGTCTCCTCGGTCTCGACCCTGCAGGACTACTGGATCCCCGAATGGTGGCAGTCCGGCCTCATCCTGCTCGCCTGGGTCGCCGCCGCCTGGATCGGCGGTCTCGTCGTCACGCAACGCGCCGACGTGAAGTGACGGCATTTGGCGCCCGTTCCGCGCCGGCGGGCGTCCCGGTCCCGCCGGCCCATGCTTTGGGCAGCGGTATTCCGCGTGTCACAAACCACTCGTATAGTTGGGCCCATGCCAACATTTTCACGCGAAGAAATCGTGCATTTGGGCGATCTTGCCCGAATCGCGCTCACCGATGAGGAAATCACCCGTCTGCAGGGCGAACTGAACGTCATCGCAGACTCCATCAACAAGGTCCAGGAAGTCGCCTCCGACGACGTGGAGCCCACCGCCAACCCGGTTCCGCTCGAGGCATACCTGCGCCCGGACGTGGCCGAGACCCCGCTCACGCAGGAAGAGGCGCTCGCCGGCGGCCCGAAGACCGAGGCCGGTATGTTCGTGGCACCGCGAATCCTGGGAAGCGAGGAGTGAACCCGATGAGCAACGAAACCGCATCTCTCGTCAAGCTGTCCGCCGCCGAGCAGGCCGCCGCCATCAAGAAGGGCGACGTCACCTCCCGCGAGCTCGTCGAGGCCCACCTCAAGGTGATCGAGGCCGCCGAGCCGTCCATCAAGGCCTTCCTCAAGGTCTCCGGCGACGTGGCCCTGGAGCAGGCCGACGCCTTCGACAAGAAGTCCGCCGAGGACAAGGCCGCCCTGCCTGAACTGGCCGGCGTGCCGATCGCCATCAAGGACATGATCGTCACCAAGGGCATCGAGACCACCGCCGCCTCCAAGATTCTCGAAGGCTGGATTCCCCCGTACGACGCCACCGTCATCGAAAAGCTCAAGGCCGCCGGCATGCCGCTGCTCGGCAAGACCAACCTGGATGAGTTCGCGCAGGGCTCCTCCACCGAGCACTCCGCCTACCAGACCACCCACAACCCGTGGGATACCGAGCGCGTGCCCGGTGGTTCCGGCGGTGGTTCCGCCTCCGCGGTCGCCGCGTTCGAGGCCCCGCTCGCCCTCGGTACCGATACCGGCGGTTCCATCCGTCAGCCCGGCGCCCTGACCGGCACCGTGGGCGTCAAGCCCACCTACGGCGGCGTCTCCCGCTTCGGCGCCATCGCCATGGCCTCCTCGCTCGACCAGATCGGCCCGGTCTCCCGCACCGTGCTCGACTCCGCCCTGCTGCAGGAAATCATCGGCGGCCACGATCGCCGCGACTCCACGTCCATCCCGGAGGGCCCGCGCCCGATGGTCGCCGCCGCCCGTGAAGGTGCCAAGCGCGACCTCAAGGGTCTGAAGGTCGGCCTCATCAAGGAACTCGGCGGCGACGGCTTCCAGCCCGGCGTCGAGGCCCGCTTCAACGAGGCCGTCGACAAGCTCAAGGAGATGGGTGCCGAGGTCGTCGAGGTCTCCGTGCCGCACATCGGCTACTCCCTGGGTGCCTACTACATCATCATGCCGTCCGAGGTGAGCTCCAACCTGGCCCGCTACGATGGCATGCGCTACGGCCTGCGCGTGATGCCGCCGGCCGGCGTGCCTCAGACCGCCGCCAACATGATGGCCTACACCCGTGAGGCCGGCTTCGGCGACGAGGTCAAGCGCCGTATCATCCTCGGCACCTACGCCCTGTCCGCCGGCTACTACGACGCCTGGTACGGCTCGGCCCAGAAGGTCCGCACGCTCATCATCCAGGACTTCAAGAAGGCCTTCGAGCAGGCCGACGTGCTGGTCTCCCCGACTTCCCCGTCCACCGCCTTCAAGTTCGGCGAGAAGATGGATGACCCGCTGGCCATGTACATGAACGACATCGCCACCATCCCGGCCAACCTCGCCGGCGTGCCGGCCATGTCCATCCCGGCCGGCCTGTCCGACGACGGCCTGCCCGTGGGCTTCCAGTTCATCGCCCCGCAGCAGCGCGACGAGGTCATGTACAAGCCCGCCGCCGCCCTCGAAGCGGCGCTGGAGGAAAGCTGGGGCGGCCCGATCTGGAACAGCCTCAAGACCCCGTGGCTTGACGGCCTGGCCAAGTGACGGAAGCATCGGAAGGAAAACACAAACATCATGGCTGAAAAACTGATGAAGTACGCCGATGCCACCAAGAAGTATGACGTGGTCTTCGGCCTGGAAACGCACGTGGAGCTCAGCACGAACACCAAGCTGTTCTGCCCGGCCCACATCGAGTTCGGCGGCGAGCCGAACACCCAGCTGACCCCGGTCTCCCTGGGTCTGCCGGGCTCCCTGCCGGTGGTCAACAAGACCGCCGTCGATTACGCGATCAAGCTGGGCCTGGCCCTGCACTGCGAGATCGCCGAGTGGAGCCAGTTCGCCCGCAAGAACTACTTCTACCCGGATATGCCGCGCGACTACCAGATCTCCCAGTACGACAAGCCGACCAACGGCAATGGCTACCTGGATGTCGAGCTTGAGGACGGCACCGTGTTCCGTGTGCCGATCGAGCGTGCGCACATCGAGGACGACGCTGGCAAGAACACCCACGTGGGTGGCGCCGACGGCCGTATCGAGGGCGCCGACCACTCCCTCGTGGACTACAACCGCGCCGGTGTGCCGCTGATCGAGATCGTGACCAAGCCGATCGAGGGCGCGGGCGACCGTGCTCCGGAGATCGCCGGTGCGTACATGCGCGCCATCCGAGACATCGTGCGTGCGCTGGGCATTTCCCACGCCCGCATGGAGCAGGGCAACATGCGCGCCGACGTGAACGTCTCGCTGCGCCCGTCCGCCGATGCCCCGTACGGCACCCGTTCCGAAACCAAGAACGTGAACTCCTTCCGCGGCATTGAGAAGACCATCCAGTACGAGATCCGTCGTCAGGCCGCGCGCCTCGACGAAGGCAAGGAGATCCTGCAGGAGACCCGCCACTGGGATGAGGCCACGCAGACCACCGCTGGCGGCCGCGTGAAGTCCGATGCGGATGATTACCGCTACTTCCCGGATCCGGATCTGGTGATGCTGCACATCACCAAGGAGCATATCGCCGAGATCCAGGCCCAGATGCCGGAGATGCCGCGCGAGCGCCGCAACCGTCTCAAGGCCGAGTGGGGCCTGACGGACCTGCAGATGCGCGACATCCTCAACGCCGACGCCCTCGACCTCATCGAGGAGACCGTCAAGGCTGGTGCCTCCGCCGCCGGTGCCCGCAAGTGGTGGCTGGGCGAGCTGTCCCGCGAGGCTAACGCCAAGGGCGTCTCGCTCGAAGAGCTGCCGGTCACCCCGGCGGACGTGGCCGAGGTCGAGAAGCTCATCGCCGACGGCAAGCTCAACGACAAGCTCGCCAAGCAGACCGTCGCCGGCGTGCTCGCCGGTGAGGGCACCCCGGACGAGGTCGTCAAGAAGCACGGCTACAAGATCGTCGAGGACAACGGCGCCATCGAGGCGGCCGTGGACGCGGCGTTCGAGGCCAACCCCGACGTGGTCGAGAAGCTCAAGAGCGGCAACATGAAGCCGATGGGCGTGATCATCGGCGCCGTCATGAAGGCCACCCGCGGCCAGGCCGATGCCAAGGCCGTGACCAAGGTCGTCATGTCCAAGATCAAGGGCTGATTTTCGCTCAGTCTCACCTAGGCTCCCCTCCCCGAGGGGAGCCTTTTTCATATGCGTCTCACTATGCGCCACCGGCGTAAACATGTGGCGAACATCCCACTTCAGCCTATTTTCAGGGTTCATCCAGTCGAGTAAGATAGGTTCGGCACTGCAATATGAGTCGAAACAGGGGACGAGTACCGATGGCAGGGACCAACGAGGTGTTGAGCATGGCTACTGATGCGCGGCTGAAGCGTGATTTGCCCGAACGCATCGTCATTCCTCCGATTCGTGGCGAAATGGTGCACCTGCGCCCGGCCACCGTGGAGGATCTGTCTCGTTTGGATGAGCTGGATGCCTTCTATGGTGCTTCCAAGATCACCGGCAAGGATGCGGCCACCGAACGCGCCGTGGTGCACACCTGGGTCCGCCGCTCCCAAGCCTGGGAGGCCGGTCAGGCTCCCGCAGAGTCCGGCGTGGGCGATCCCGAATCTCGTCGCACCATCGCATGGGCTGTGCTGACGGACGCCGACCATGACGACGACGGTAAGGTGGACGCCGCTTCGACCGGCAACGTCATCGGCATGATCTTCCTCATCGACATCGATGGCTGGTCCCGTTCCGCACGCATCCAGATTGTGCTCGGACGTGACTATCGCGGCCGCGGCTACTCGCGTGACGCCATGCCGCGTGTGATGACGTACGGCTTCGCCCCCGAACCGGCGGGCTTGGGCATGCACCGCATCTGGGTGGGCGTGCCGGAGAAGAACAGCCGCTCGATTTCCGTCTACCAGTCGCTCGGCTTCGTGCCGTCCGGCACTTCGCGCGACGCCCTGTGGGATGCGGAGAACAACAAGTACCAGGATCTCATCGTCATGGATACGCTGGTGGACGAGTACGATCCGATCCGTTCGCTCGATGCCTTCGGCATGCACCTCATCGAGGACAATCCGGGCGTCAAAGAGGCCCTGTCCGCTCGCGAGCACTCCATCGCCATCCAGCAGAACATCGCAAGCCCGGCCGATGCGCAGGAGAGCGACGCCGGCAGCCGTCCGGCCCCGAAGTCGGCGGCCGCGGCACCGCAGCAGCAGGAGACCGGGGAAGAGCGTCGGCACGATTCCGGCGCGAACCGGATCGCCGACGAAGAAAGCAACTGGCCGTACGGCCAGAACGAACGCAAGACCTCGAAGGAAGCATGGTGGCGTACACTGGGCCGAGGCCGTAAGCGTGACACGGAAAGTGAGTAATCAAGCATGAGCGCCGAGGATCTCGACAACTACGAAACCGACGCCGAACTCGCACTGTATAAGGAATACCGAGACGTCATCAAGCTCTTCACCTACGTGGTGGAGACCGAACGCCGTTTCTATCTGGCGAACAAGGTGGACTTCAACGTCCGCTCCGCTGGTCAGGACGTGTACTTCGACGTGCAGCTCACCGATGCGTGGGTGTGGGACGTGTACCGTTCCAGCCGTTTCGTCAAGTCCGTTCGCATCGTGACGTTCAAGGACGTCAACGTCGAAGAGGTGCAGAAAACCGATATCGACATCCCGGACGACATCCATTAACGTCGGATTCGTCCATCGATTGGCCTTCCCCTGCCGGGAAGGCCAATTTTGTTGTCGTGACTATGAATATTCGTTGAGGAAATGCACAAGGTCGGCGTGCGCTTCCGGGGCTTGGGATAAGCTATCGCTGATTTGGTTAGAAGGAGATTTCAAGTGAGCGAAAAGCAATCCGTGGTGATTATCGGCGGTGGTCCCGCCGGTCTGACCGCTGCCTGGGAGTTCGTCAAGGACGGCGGCGCTGAGAACTACGACGTGACCGTGCTTGAGGAGACCCGCGAATTCGGCGGCATCTCCCGCACCGTCAAGCACAACGGCAACCGCATGGACATCGGCGGCCACCGCTTCTTCTCTAAGGACACCCGCATCATGGACTGGTGGAAGGATGTCCTGCCGCTGCAGGGCGCCCCCAGCTATGACGACAAGAAGCTCGGCCGTCACCACGACCTTGAGCCCGGCGGCCCGGATCCCGAGGTCACCGATGAGGTGATGCTCAAGCGTCACCGCGTCTCCCGCATCTTCTACGGCGGTCGCTTCTTCGACTATCCGATCTCCCTGAAGCCCGCCACCTTCAAGGCCATGGGCTTCGTGATGACCATGCAGGCCGGCTTCAGCTACCTGAAGTCCATGTTCCACAAGCTGCCTGAGGACAATCTCGAGAACTTCTACATCAACCGCTTCGGCCGCAAGCTTTACTCCATGTTCTTCGAGGGCTACACGGAGAAGCTGTGGGGTCGCCATCCCTCCCAGATTTCCGCCGATTGGGGCGCGCAGCGCGTCAAGGGTCTGAGCGTGATGGGCGTGCTGAAGAACGCCTTCCAGAAGCTGCTGCCCAAGAAGCGTTCCAACGCCGAGGTGGAGACCTCCCTCATCGAGGAGTTCTGGTACCCGAAGTACGGCCCGGGCCAGCTGTGGGAGACCGTCGAGAAGCGCTGCGCCGCCAACGGTGCCAAGGTGATCACCGACGCCAAGGTGGTCGAGGTGCGCCAGTCCAACGGTTCCATCTCCTCCGTGGTCTACGAGGACTCCGAGGGCAACCGCACCGAGCTGGCCGCCGACCAGTTCATCTCCTCCATGCCCATCAAGGACTTGGTCAACGCCATCGACGCCGCCGGTGAGGACGCCGAGGCCCCCGAATCCAAGGTCGCCCCCGCGGATATGACCACCATCGCCAACGGCCTGCCGTACCGCGACTTCGTGACCGTGGGTCTCCTGGTCAAGCGCATGCGCCTGAAGAACACCACCAACATCCCCACCCTCGGCAACCCGCCGATCGTGCCGGACTGCTGGATCTACGTGCAGGACCCGGGCTACACCGTGGGCCGCATCCAGGTGTTCAACAACTGGAGCCCGTACCTGGTCAAGGACGTGGACAACACCGTCTGGATCGGTCTCGAGTACTTCTGCAACGAAGGCGACGCCTTCTGGAACATGAGCGAGGAAGACTGCGTCAAGTTCGCCATCCACGAGATGGTGCGCATGAAGGTCATCTCCAGCCCGGACGACGTGCTCGACACCCACCGCGAGAAGGTCAAGAAGGCCTACCCGGCCTACTTCGACACCTACGCCCAGATGGACGAGCTCGTCGAATACCTCGACTCCTTCGGCAACCTCTACTGCGTGGGCCGCAACGGTCAGCACCACTACAACAACATGGACCACTCCATGGCCACCGCCATCGAGGCCGTCGACAACATCAAGACCGGCAAGACCTCCAAGAAGAATGTGTGGTCTGTCAACACCGAAAAGTCCTACCACGAAGAAAAGTAGTTGGCGGAGCGTTAGCTGCGTTGCTCCTCGGTCGACGTACCTTCGTACGCCTTCCCTCGGTGCGCCTTGCTACCGCACGCGCCAACAACTTTTCTTAGAAAAGTAGAAATTCCTCTGTTCTGGCTCCCCTCTCTGAGGGGAGCTGTCGAACGAAGTGAGACTGAGGGGAGCCCGCTGAAATCGCGGCCGGGCTCCCCTTAATCGTCTTTACCTCCTGGCTCCCCTCAATCGAGGGGAGCTTTTGCTATATATGATGCTGTTTTGCGTTGGTCGGCGAGCCGTTGTAAAGTAATCGAAGTTCGCTAGGTATCAGAGACGCCGCGAACCTCTATGTGCGGTGCAACCGCAAATCACTCTTAACGCCGTCAGAGGCGCAAGCCTGTTCGGTATGGAAAGGGCACACTAGTGGCAAACAGCCAGAATCTTGAGGACATGAAGCTGCCTGAGCTCAAGGAGCTCGCCAAGCAGATGGGTCTGCGCGGAACGTCGACCATGCGCAAGCCCGAACTTCTCGCCACCCTGCAGGCCGCGCGTAACGGCGGTGAACCGCCGGCCGGCGTCACGGTGCGTGCGCCCAAGACCGCCGCTCTGGCCGCCAAGGAAGCCGCGGAGACCAAGCCCGCCGCCGATCAGGCCCCGGCTGTGCAGTCCGCTCCGGCCGCCGACCAGCCCGCCGTCCCCGCCGTAGCCGCACAGGACCAGCCGCAGCCAGCCCCGGCAGAAACCATCGAAAAGCCGGCCAAGTCCGGTAAGGGCGAGAAGTCCGTTTCCGATGTCGTGGCCCAGCTTGACCTGCCGTCCCTGGACGCGGCCGCATCCGAACCGCGCCGCTCCCGTCGCGCGCTGGACAACAAGGACGCCAAGGATCACGCGGACGACACCCGTTCCTACCGCCGCAATAAGAACGACAATCAGGCTGATTCCGGCCGCCGCAAGACCCGTCAGCACGATGGCGACGACCTGCTTGCCACCCTCGACCTCGGCGGCGATACCGAGGGCCGCCGTCGCCGCAACCGTCGCGACGAGAACACCGAGCCGCTGATCCGCCGCGTGCGCGACGATGAGGACGAGCAGCCGCGTCGCCGTCGCCGTCAGGAAGGCGACGAGGAGAACGTGCGCGACCTCGACGACATCCTGGCCACCCTGCCCACGCAGAAGCAGGAGCAGTCTGAGGACGCGGAGCAGGGCGAGGACCGTGATTTCGTGCGTCGCAGCCGCAATCGCGACCGTGGCAATGACCGTAACGATCATGCCGAGCACAATGATCGCACCGACCGCCGTGGTCGTCGCCTGCGTGGCCGCGACCGCGACAACATGGGCGCCGGCGAGGATGATCGCCGTTATGACGATCGCACCGACCGCGGCAACGACCGTAACGATCGCCCTGATCGCAACGATCGTGCGGATCGCCGCGAGGAGCCGCAGGAGGATCTGGTACCGGTGGCCGGCATCGTGGACGTGCTGGACTCCTACGCCTTCGTGCGTACCTCCGGCTACCTGCCCGGCCCGAACGACGTGTACGTCTCCATGGGCCAGGTCAAGAAGTACGGCCTGCGTAAGGGCGACGCCGTGCACGGCTCCATCCGCGCCCCGCGCGAGGGCGACCGCCGCAACCAGCGCCAGAAGTTCGTGCCGCTGCAGTCCATCGACTCCATCAACGGCCAGAGCGTCGAAGAGGCCCTGAACCGTCCGCAGTTCTCCAAGCTCACCCCGCTGTACCCGCAGGAGCGCCTGAAGCAGGAGACGACGCCGAACAAGATCACCGGCCGCATCATGGATATCGTGGCCCCGATCGGCAAGGGCCAGCGTGGCCTGATTGTCTCCCCGCCGAAGGCCGGCAAGACCATCACGCTGCAGAACATCGCCAACGCCATCGCCACCAACAACCCTGAGGTGCACCTCATGGTGGTGCTGGTGGACGAGCGTCCGGAAGAGGTCACGGATATGGAGCGCACCGTGCAGGGCGAGGTCATCTCCTCGACCTTCGACCGTCCGGCCTCCGACCACACCACCGTCGCAGAGCTTGCCATCGAGCGCGCCAAGCGTCTGGTGGAGCTCGGTCAGGACGTGGTGGTGCTGCTCGACTCCATGACCCGTCTGGCCCGCGCGTACAACATCGCCGCCCCGGCCTCCGGCCGCATCCTGTCCGGCGGTGTGGACGCCCAGGCGCTGTACCCGCCGAAGAAGTTCTTCGGCGCCGCCCGCAACATCGAGAACGGCGGCTCGCTGACCATCATCTCCTCCGCGCTGGTGGAGACCGGTTCCAAGATGGACGAGGTGATCTTCGAGGAGTTCAAGGGCACCGGCAACATGGAGCTGCGCCTGAGCCGCGAGCTGGCGGACAAGCGACTCTTCCCGGCCATCGACATCAACGCCTCCGGCACCCGCCGCGAGGAGCTGATTACCGAGCCGAAGGAACTGCCGATTATCTACCGTCTGCGTCGACTGCTCGGCGGTATGGAGCCTGAGCAGGCCTACCAGACGCTGGTGCCGCGCCTCAAGAAGACCGCCACCAACCGCGACTTCCTGGCCGCCATCGTGCAGCAGGCCAATAACGGCAACGCCGTGAACGGCAACTGAGTCCATCGCTTCGGTTCCCCTCGCCACTGGTGAGGGGAACTTTTTAATGCGCGATGAAGCATCGACGGCTTCCCGAGACTGGAGTATCCTCGAATCTATGAGCGAAACGAGCAGTGACTGGCAGAGGACGACCATTGATTCCGCCCAAGCGGCGGCCCACCCTGAGACCGCCCAGGCGGTGGCGCAGATCAAAGCGCTTCGTCAATCCATCGACAATATCGATTCCGCGGTTATTTCGCTGCTCGCCGAGCGGTTCAAGACCACGTCCCAGGTGGGCGTGCTGAAGGCCAACGCCGGATTCGCCCCGGAAGACACCAAGCGTGAGGACTACCAGATCGAGCGTCTCCACCGCATCGCTGTCGATGCCGGTCTTGATCCGGAAATCGCGGAGAAATACCGTGAATTCGTGGTGACTGAAGCCAAGAAGCGTCACCAGCGCATCGCCGACGCCGGTGGTGATCCGGGCGTTCTGGACGTGTTCGCCTAATTTTTGCTGGGGCGTGCCTCGACTACATTGATACGGAGTTGGTTATCCGCCCCGGTTCGTTAGTCGCGCGCGATTGCGTCGCCCGACTCGCACTGACCGGCCGTATCGATGGGATTGATGGTATGAAGCTCGCCGCCGCTTTGGTCAGTTGCGCCCTGTGCGTGACGGCCGCTACCGGTGGCGCATGGCTCAGCCGCCCGGCCGATGTGGATTATGGTCCGGTGCTTGCCGCGTCCGCCGACCGATACGCCGTACTGGATGACGAAGGCGAGCCGGCACGCTGGTATGTGACGGGCGCGGCAAACGGGACTGCCGTCTCCGGCACAAATACCGCCTCCGATTCCGCCGTCACGCGCATTCCTGCCGACTCCGATACCGCGCCGGCTTCCCCGTGGAAGATCACGGTCGCCTATTCGCTCGATGGTCCGAACGTGGACGCCGCAACCGTGAGCGGTGCGTCCGGTCTCGTCGGCATATACATCGATGTCCAGCCCGCCACTGACGAGGCTGACAAGAGCATTCCTGTCGTGGCGTTCACCGTGCCCACGCAGGTCGCCGGCGACATATCCGCGGACAAAGGCGTTTCACTCGCCACACAAGGTTCGGACACCGTCGTCGCGGCGGCCGGCAAATCCGGTTCCGGTCTGAGCTTCAGTTGTTACATGAACGCCAAGGACTTCACAATGAGCGCTGTGGCGCTCGCCTCGTTGCCCGTTTCGAACGGTGAATCAGGCAATGGCACGTCAGCATCCGGTTCCGATGCCGCCCAGCTCGCCGCCACCGCAGCCACGCTGGTCGACTCCCTGACCGATGCCGGTTCGGGTGAACACCAGCAGCTCGTGGACCAGCTCAAGGCCTTGCGGGACAACGAACGCAAGCTGGACCAGTCCGTAGTGGCCGAGCGCAAGGCCGCCCACAAGCAAACGTTCGAAGGCTACATGGCCGCGTACGTGGGCTCATACACCAATCATCTGTCCGGTTCCATCGGCACCTCCACGCAGCTGCCCGCGCTCATGGGCACCGCCGGCGAACTGTCCGGCGATACGCCTCTCGCTCAAGCCGTGATCGACTTGGCCAATGCGGTGAACAACGTGAGCGCCGCGCACATGCACGCAGGCGCTGTGGACGCTTTGGACGAGGTGATCCGTCGCATCCAGCAGCAGGGTACCACCGGTCTCATCGATGACCTGACCGCCGAGGCCGCCGAAGAGGCCACCAAGGGCTCCAAGCAGTACTCCGAGGGGCAGAGCCAGCTTTCCGCCGCGATGATCCCGTATTCGATGAAATACACGGACGTCTACACCGCCAACCTGTCCGCGCTGACCGGCGGCACGTCCTCCGGGGCCTCCGCCTACGCGCAGCAGGCCATCGCCGAAACGAATGGCAGCGCCGATCTGAAGGACGCGCAATCCAAGGTAGACGCCGCCATGGGCACGCTCGCCGCCGCCTGCGAACACACCGGTAAGTCCCAAGCGCTGAAGCAGATTGTGCTACGTTTCTCCGACCAGTTCGAGGGCGGGGACAGCGCGGATGCCGCGCAGAATGGCAGCGGCGACAATGCCTCCGGCAATACGGGTTCCACTACGGCCCCAGATTCGGCGAAAACGTCCAAGGATGGCGGGAGCGGGAATACCGGTGCAGGTCAGGCCGAAGCGATTGATGAATCCCGCGCGCTCGCCGGACTGGTGGACCCGCAGTCGCGGTCGTTCTACGGCCGTACCAAGGTCGCCGACGCCAAACGCAAGGCACAGGCTGCGCTGAAACAGGCCGAAGCCGCCAAACAGCAGCAATCACGGGACGCCAACGCCTCGCTCGTGGACGATACGATGTCCATGTCCGCCGGTGACGTGATGAGTTACGCCAACGGCCTCACCTCCGCGTTGGGCGGCGGCAAGTCGTCCGGTAATTCCGGTGCGTCCGCCAGTGGCGATGCTTCTGCGGCCGGTCAATCCGGCCAGTCACAATCCAATGCATCCGGCTCTACGGGAACCGATGACGGTGCTTCGACGGCGTCCGGCAAGTCGGGCCAGTCCGGCGACGCCGCGGACGACACCGACTCCGCGCCCGTCCTGTTCGGCTTTGACAAGGGCGGCACGCTGCTCACGCATGACATGAGCACGCTCATTAGCGAAACCGTGGAACTCGGCGACGCCGGAACCCTCATCGCTCAGGCCATCACCCAACTAGGCGCATCCGCGCCGCAATCCAGCACCGGCGATCCCCGCTACCTCCTCGTGATTCCCACCGTGTGATTACGCCAGTCCGTTGGAGGATATGGGAAAGCCCCGGCCATGCGGTCGGGGCTTTCCCATATGACGATCAAGCTCCACAGAGAGCGATCACTTCGCCTTCTTCACAGGAGGCTCACCGAGCTCGCTGGACTCGACAGCGACCTCGGCCTCGGCGGATGCGGCTTCGGCGGCGTCCTCGGCGGACTCCTCCTCGGCGTGCTTGGCCACGAGATCGAACTTGCCCACCACGCGGCCGGCCTGCGCGATATCGGTCAGCGCGGCGCGAATCGCGTCCACACCGTCCTGCGCGGCGGTCAGCGCCACGGAGAGGATCGGCGTCTTCATGGAGACCTTGGCCTCGGACTTGATCTTACGCAGCTGCTCCACAGCCTTGCCGGCCCAAGCCAGCGTCTCGGGAGAAACACCGGCGGCGGCAGCCGCATACGGCTCCGGGGTCGGCCAGGCAGCACGGTGCACGGAACCGGAACCGGCGTGCATCCAGCTCCACACCTCTTCGGTGGCGTACGGCAGGTACGGGGCCAGCAGGCGGGCGAATGCGTCCAGACCCAGGCCCAGCGCGGTGCGGGCGGAACGGACGGCCTTCTCGGACGGGGCCACGCCCTTCTCGTCCGGGGTGCCGTAGGCGCGGTTCTTGACCAGCTCGATGTAGTCGTCGCAGAACTGCCAGAAGTAGGACTCGATGACCTCCAGCGCCTTGGAGTGCTCGTAGGCCTCCAGCGCGTCGGTGGCCTGGCGGATCACATGGGCCAGCTTTGCCATGGCGGCGCGATCCAGCGGTTCGGTCACATCGGCCGGGTTCCAGGCGGCAACCGCGGACTCGCCCACGTGATGGTTCTCGTCCTCACGGCCGATGGCCAGCGCGAACTTGGTGGCGTTCAGCAGCTTGATGGCCAGTCGACGGCCGATCTTCATCTGACCCACATCGTACGTGGCGTCCAGGCCCAGACGGGCGGCGGCGGCCCAGTAACGCACGGCGTCCGCGCCGAACTTCTCGATCGGCTCGTTCGGCACCACCACGTTGCCCTTGGACTTCGACATCTTCTTGTGGTCCGGATCCAGGATCCAGCCGGACAGCGTGGCGTGGGCCCACGGCAGGCACTTGTTCTCGAGGTGCGCACGGTCCACGGTGGAGAACAGCCAGGTACGGATGATGTCCTGACCCTGCGGACGCAGATCCATCGGGAACGTGGAGGCGAACAGGGCCTTGGAGGCCTCGTCCGGTTCGGCCCAGTGGGTCACGATCTGCGGGGTGAGCGAGGAGGTCGCCCACGTGTCCATGATGTCCTTCTCGGCCGTGAAGCCGCCGGGCACGTCACGCTGGTCCTCGGTGTAGCCGGCCGGCACGTCGATGGTCGGGTCGATTGGCAGGATGTCCTCGCTCGGGGTGATCGGGTGATCGTAATCCGGCTCACCATCGGCCTTGACCGGGTACCACAGCGGGAACGGCACACCGAAGAAGCGCTGGCGGGAGATGAGCCAATCGCCGTTGAGGCCATGGACCCAGTTCTCGTAACGTACGCGCATGAAGTCGGGGTGGAAGTTGAGCTCCTTGCCACGCTCGATGAGCTCGGCGTTCAGCTTGGCGTCCGTGCCGCCGTTCTTCAGGTACCACTGGCGGGAGGTGACGATCTCGAGCGGCTTGTCGCCCTTCTCGTAGAAGTTCGTCATACGCTTGGTCGGCGTCGGCTCGCCGTCCAGATCGCCGGACTCGCGCAGCTTGTCCACGATCACCTTGCGGGCGGAGAACGTGGTCTTGCCGGCGGTCTCCGCGAAGATCTCGCGGCCGGCCGGATCGGTGATCCAGTCCGGGGTGTCCATCACGATGCGGCCGTTGCGCTGGATGATCGGGCGGGTGGGCAGCTTGAGGTCGCGCCACCACTGCACATCGGTCACGTCACCGAACGTACAGCACATGGCGATGCCGGCGCCCTTGTCCATTTCGGCGGCCGGGTGGGCCAGAATCGGCACCTTGACCTTGAACAGCGGGGAGTAGACCTCCTGGCCGAAGTACTTCTTGTAACGGTCGTCGTCCGGGTTGGCGATCAGCGAGGTGCAGGCCGCCAGCAGCTCCGGACGGGTGGTCTCGATGTAGATCGGGGTGCCATCCTCGAAGCGGAAGGCCACCTTGTGGTAGAAGCCGGGGTACTCGCGGCTCTCAAGCTCGGCCTGGGCCACGGCGGTCTGGAAGGTCACGTCCCACAGACCCGGGGCGTCCTGCTGGTAGGCCTCACCGCGGGCGAGGTTGCGCAGGAAGGCCTTCTGGGCCACACGCTGCGGGTGCTCGCCGATGGTGTGGTAGGTCTGGGACCAGTCGATGGACAGGCCCAGCTTGCGCCACAGCGCCTCGAACAGCTTCTCGTCCTGGGCGGTCAGCTTCTCGCACAGTTCGATGAAGTTCTTGCGGGAGATCGGGACCTGGTCCTTGGCGTCGATCTTCTTGCCGTCGGTGCCCTCGTACGGCGGCTTGAAGTCCGGATCGTACGGCAGGGAGACGTCCACACGCACGCCGTAGTAGTTCTGCACGCGGCGCTCGGTGGGCAGGCCGTTGTCGTCCCAGCCCATCGGGTAGAACACGTCGAAGCCGCGCATGCGCTTGTAGCGCGCGATCACATCGGTGTGCGTGTAGGAGAACACGTGGCCCACGTGCAGCGAACCGGAGACGGTGGGCGGCGGGGTGTCGATGGAGTACACGGCCTTGCGGTCACGGGTGTTCTGGAATTTGTAGGTGCCGTTCTCATCCCAAACGGCGCGCCACTTATCCTCAAGACCGTCCACGCCGACCTTGTCGGGCAGTGGGGTGAGGCTGGCGTTGATGATGGAATTGCCTTCAGTCATAAGGCCAAAGTCTATGCGTGTTGCATGACAAGGCGGCCTGTTCCGGCCCTTTCGCCAGCGGCCCGGCGGTGGTTTTGTCAGCGGTGCGTCGGACCGGACGACCGATGCCGGGAACGGCGGGATTCAGACAGGTTGACGTCACTCCCGGGAATTTCAGCCGATGCGCACGTTCGCCAGCGGCAGTCGCTGATCTGTCAGCGCGGTCGGATATCCGCTTACGCCGCTCCTCGCAGCCGTGAAACAAGCCCGTGCGTACAGCCAGTCGGCGGCCGCATCCTTGCTGAGCAGTCGCGCATACGCTTTCATACGGTCCGCATAGTCCGTATCGTTCGTGGCCGCCCGTGCCGATGCATACGCTTGCTGCGCCTCCGCGCGGTCGTAATGGAACGGTCCGTTCTCATCCACGAACAGCCCCGCATCGTCCGTGCCGTCCATGCTCATCAGCGTCATCTCCCACGTGCCGGCCTGGATACGCGCCGCATACTCGGCGTCGGAGAGCACCTCAAGGTTCACGCTCGGTCGTGGTCCCTGCTCGATCTGCTGTTTGATGTTTTCCGCCAACGTTCGCCACCGCTCCGTGACCACCAGATTCACCGTGGTCAGGTACTGGTCGCCGAAATACCCGAACATCTGCTGCGCTTGGGCCGTGTCATAGGGGAACAGTCCAGTCAGGTCCTCATAGCCCGGTTCCAGTGCGCTGACCGGTCCGCCCAACGACCCGTTGCCATCCGGCTGCGAGCTTGCGATGCCGGCCGCGTCGATCTGGTAGCGGAACGCCTTACGTGCCTGCTCATCCGAGAGCAGCGAATCGGTGCCGTGATTGTATGCCAGCATCACCTTGCTCGTGGTGGCGCCCTTGGTTACGGTGATGCCAGTCTTTTTGTCCGTCTTCGCGGTTTCGCTCTGCAGCGTCGCCGCCGCATTTGCGCCGAGATTCTGGGCCAGTTCGATGTCACCGCTCTTCAGGGCTTTCGCCAGTGCGGCATCATCGTCGTACTTGGTCACGGTCACGGTGGCGCTCGCCGCCTTGGTGCCGTGATACGTATCATTGCGCGCAAAGGTGAGGGACCGGGCGGCTTGGAAGTCGCGCACGGTGAACGGTCCGGAGCCCGCGGCCTTTGTAGCGTAATCGGTACTGCCCGCTTCCGCATCGAACACGACGCCGAGCTTGCCGGACAACGTTCGCAGCAGCGTGGGATTCGGTTGGGACAAGGTGATGACGACGGTCGAGGCATCCGGATTGGTCACCGAAGCGAGATTGCCGAGACTGTTCGTATCGGCGTTGCTGATGGAATTGCCTGCGGACTGATTCGTGGACTGGTTCGCGGCCTGGCCGTTGACCGCCTGCTGCAGTGACCACACCACATCCGCCGCGTCCAACGTATGTCCGTTGGAGAACGTGACGTTCTTGGCGATAGTGAAGGCGTAGGTCAGGCCATCGTCTGAGACGGTCCACTTCGTGGCGAGGCCCGGCTGGAGCCGGTTCTGCTGATCTACGGTGACGAGCGTTTCGTACACGTTGCCGATGAGTAGTCGTTCGGCGGGGGAGACGGCGTCAATTGCGGTCGGATCAGTGGCGTCGCCGTTGTTTCCGGCTGCAGCGGACGGTCGGATATCCAACGATTCCGGCATATCCGTCACCCCTATGCGTACGTTGTCGGTGGCTTCGGTGCTACTGCCGCCGAAGCCGGGAATCAGCGGGCGATGATTGATGACCGACCAGCCGGCCCAGACGAGCACGCTGAGCAGTGCGGTCACCCCCAGAAAGACGCCCCACTGAACCCACGCATTGTCCCGTCTGCTTCGCATGGAGCCCAGTCTAGCGGTGCAGTGCGATGCGGGCAGCGATTGCGGTGGTGCGGGCGGCGGGTGCGAGCCATTCGTTGGTCGTCTGACTTCACTAATGGTTCTTTTGGTGATGTTTCCTGGCCAGTAACTGGCGGTTTGCCATCACTGGGCGGCTCAGCGATGGCAGAAGGCCAGTGCGTGGATATATACCGTCACGAAAACCGGATTCAGCGGAGCCGGAACGCCAAGTACTGGCTTTATGCCGTCACTGAGCAGTTTCAACGGTGGTATATGGCCAATATTTGGCGCTATACCATCGCCGAATGGGGCTCAACTGGCCCTACGCTTTCGCAGGCTCGAAGCTGGGGCAGGAATCAGCGAGCGGGCAGTGCTCGCAGTCCGGCGTGCGGGCATGGCAGGTGGCCCGGCCGAACAGGATGAGCCGATGGGACAGATCCGTCCATTCCTCGGGCGGGAAGCAGGCGGTGATCTCCTTTTCGACCTTGACCGGATCGGACTTCGCAATACGCCAGTCCGAACGCCAGCGCAATCGGCCGGTCACGCGCATCACATGCGTGTCCACGGGGAAGCCGGGGATGCCGAAGGCATTACCAAGCACCACGTTCGCGGTTTTGCGACCCACACCCGGCAGACTGGTCAGCTCGTCCATCGTATGCGGCACCTCGCCTCCGAACCGTTCGTCCAGAGCGGTGGCGAGGCCGATGAGATGCTGGGTTTTGGAGCGATAGAATCCCAGCGGATGAATGATGTCCTCCACTTGGGTGGGGTTGGCGGCGGCCAGTGCGGCGGCGGTGGGGAACGTGGCGAACAGTTCCGGGGTCACGGTGTTCACGCGCTTGTCCGTGGTTTGGGCGCTCAGTACGGTGGCGATGAGCAGTTGCAATGGTGTGGAAAAATGCAGCGCGCATTCGGGAGCGGGGATCACCTGGCACAGGATGGCGTATTCATGGTGCATCCGCTCGATTCGCGCGGTTTTGGTTTCGCGCATGGGATTTGCCTCGAATCGGCTTCTGGTCAGGCGGCGGTGTTGAGTGCCGGAGCGCCGTCGTCGGTCCCAGAATCGGCGGAATCAGCGCGAATCGCAGACTGAGCGGCCTGCTTGGCCGCAGCCTCGCCACGGTCGTTCTCCGGCGGATCGAAGCGGTAGCCCACGTTGCGCACGGTGCCGATGAGGTGTTCGTATTCGCCGCCGAGCTTGGCACGCAGGCGACGGATGTGCACGTCCACAGTGCGGGTGCCGCCGTAGTAGTCGTAGCCCCACACTTCCTGCAACAGCTGGGCGCGCGTGAACACGCGGCCGGGATGCTGGACCAGGTATTTGAGCAGTTCGAATTCCTTGTACGCCAAGTCGATGGGGCGGCCGTGCAGGGAAGCGGTGTATCCGTTGGTATCCACGATGAGATCGCCGGAACGGATCTGTCCGTCCTCCACAGTGGTGCCGGGTTCGGTGGAGGCACCGGACGGCGAACTGGTCGCAGGCGCATTGCCGCGCTCGGAAACCAAACGCAGACGGCCTTCGACCTCGGCAGGGGAGGCGGTGGTCACCACCACATCCGCGATACCCCACTGGGAGTTGACTACGGTGAAGCCGCCTTCGGTGAGCACCAGCACGATCGGCGTGGACAAGCCGGAGGCGTGGATGAGGCGGCACAGCGTCTTGGCGGTGGCCAGATCATCGCGGGCGTCCAAGAACAAAATGGTGTTCTCCGGCATCTTCACCAGGCTTGCCGCATCCATAGGCAGCACGCGCACACGATGGGAGAGCAGGGCGAGGGACGGCAGTACGGTGGCGGGATCGCTGGCGAATGTCATCAACGTAAGATCCGTCACGCTAATTCCCCCTCTTACTTGATTTCGCGGCAGGACCGCGATTCTTATCGATGCAAGGTCCGTGAGTCGAACGTTGTCACGCCGCTGCCGTCACGTTGACATTATTGTACGCGCGTGTGCGGGACACATGGATGTTACGTATGCGGAATATGAACGTGCCCCGTCTGCGAGGCAACTCACAGGCAGGGCACGGTGTCAGGTATTTGAACGGTCTTCGACTGATCCCGTAGTGCGGCAGGGCCGATGTCAGGCACCCAGTCGGGACAGGATCAGCGTCGCCGCGGCGATGGTCACGCCCATGAGCATCACCGGCAGCAACCCGGTGCCGATCCAGGGGTGACGGATCGCGGGATCCGGGTCGGCGTCACGCACCCACAGCGTGGACGCCACGGCCAGGGCCAGCGCCAGAACCACCAGCACGATGACGGTTACGGTACCGGCGGTGGTGCCTTTGAGCAGCATGGAGCCCAGCGCCGGCAGGAAGCACCAGCCGGCCACCGCAATGGCGGCCACGCCGGAGGTTACGGCATGGGAGAGCGCGCGGATGAGATGCGAACGGTTCTCGCGGGCCATCTGACGGCCGAAGGAGAAGATCACCAGCACCACCAGTAGCAGGCCGGCGGCCAGCGCCCAGGAATACCACGGGTAGGCTTCGCCGCTCTTGGCGATCTGCTCGGGCGGGACATCGCCGGACGGGAACGGCACCGCCACGAAGATCAGCGAGACCACGCCGAACGCGATGGTGACCGCGCGATCCAGCGTGGAGCCGCGGAACGGCCAGAACAGCACGAATTCGCCCAATACCAGCGCCGCGATGATCAGCGGAATGGCCGGGAACATGCTGCGGGTGGGGATGGCCGTGGCAGCGATGAGCAGCACATAGGCCGTGAACTGGGTCAGCAACATGCCCAAAGCCTTGTTTTTCCAATTCGGCTGGGTGATTTCGCTCATGTTGAAGCCTCTCGGTAGGAAAACGTCTCATAATATCCTACGTCGTGCGCAGGAAAGCGGACGATTGCGGGCTAGTGCATGCGGACTCTGCGCTCTTAAGGCCGGTACCTGCTCGGTAGCGATATGGGATACAGCAGTGACGATACAGCAGTGACTACAGCGCCAGAATGCCGAGATGCTCCAGCAGCACCTTGAGACCGATGAGGATGAGCACCACGCCGCCCGCGATCTGCGCCGGCTTCTGCCAGCGGGAGCCGAACACGCGGCCGATGTACAGGCCGGCTGCGGAGAACAGTCCGGTGATTACGCCGATCGTGGTCACGGCGAAGATGATGTTGGTCTTCATGAACGCCAGGCTCACGCCCACGGCGAAGGCGTCGATACTGCATGCCACAGCCAGTGGGAGCATGTGCTTCCAATCGAATTGGGCGGTTTCCTTGGCGTTCTCCTCGTCCTCCTCGAACGCCTCGTGCACCATGTTGCCGCCGATGAACACCAGCAGGCCGAAGATGATCCAATGATCGAACGCGGTGACGTACGAGCTGAACGTCGAGGCGGCGAAATAGCCAAGAATCGGGAACAACGCCTGGAATCCGCCGAACCAGAGCGCGGTTTTGATGGCATCCTGCACGCGGACCCGCGTGACGGTCAGTCCTTTTCCGATGGAAACGGCAAACGCATCCATAGCGACGGAAACAGAAATCAACAAGGTTTGAATGATGATCGAAATCATGAATATGAAGAAGGTTCATCGCCGGGCATCCGCGCGATGGGCCTCGACCAGCGTTCCCACACGCCGCCTACGCCTAGTTGAAAAGACAAGATGCCATTATACACGAAAGAACCAAACAAATATGGCTCCGTTAAGCCAGGATTGACATGGTTCCTATTCCTGGCTCTCTTTGTCAGGGGAGCCAGCGGCATTGCCGGCTGAGGGATGGCCCCACCGGATTTATGCCAATCTTGATTCAACAGGGCCAACAAATATGGCTCCCCTCGCTGAGGGGAGCTGTCGGCGAGAGCCGACTGAGGGGAGTTCCTCAGTATGAACGGAGGCTCCCCTCAGTCACCTGCGGTGACAGCTCCCCTCAGCGAGGGGAGCCAGGAAAGAAGCAAAAAATCACTTCTGGGAATCGGCGAGACGCTGGCGCGCTTCGACGATTCCCTTTTCGGCGACGGTCCTGTAATTACGGACAGCCTCCGGCTGACTCAATGTTGGCTCAGCCGCTGTCGCGTCTTCGCACGTCGCCGCGGACAGTCCACCGGACTGTCCTGCCGGAAATCACTTCGCGCTGTTCGCGAGGCGCTCACGCGCTTCGACGATTTCCTTTTCGGCGACGTCAGCGCCGGTCCAGTAATCGCCGGGCTTGACTTCCTTGCCGGGCTCCAGGGCCTTGTACTGCTCGAAGAAGTGCTTGATCTCGGCGAGGTGGTACTCGTTGACGTCCTTGACGTCCTTGATGCCGTCGTAACGGACGTCGGCCGGCACGCACAGCACCTTGTCGTCGCCGCCCTCTTCGTCCTCCATGTGGTACAGACCAACGGCGCGGCACTCGATGACGCAGCCCGGGAACACGGAGTTGTTGACCATCACGAGGGCGTCCAGCGGATCGCCGTCCTCGCCCAGGGTGCCCTCGATGTAGCCGTAGTCATCCGGGTAGCCCATGGCGGTGAACAGCTCGCGATCCAGGAAGACGCGGCCGGTCTCCTGGTCGACTTCGTACTTGTTCTTGGAACCACGCGGGATCTCGACCACGACGTTGAAGGTTTCTGCCATTGTTTTCTCCTTAGGGAATCGGCAAACTATTCGTTACACACACTACTACCTCGGGCGGCGCGCAGTCACCCTGCGTCGCGGCTCGAGACGGGAAAAGCGGGAATCGGACGGTACCGGTTCCCGCTTTTCTACGGATTGATCAGTCGATCACTGCACGCCCCTGCGCGATCACTGCACGGACAGGATGTGCGCCACGTCAGCCCACGGGGCGAGCGAGACGTAGTTGTCCCAGCCCCACTGGAATTCGCGGCCGGTCAGCTCATCGCGCACGTTGAGCGGGCGATCGGTGGGCAGGCCCAGCTCGCCGAGCTCGATATGCACGGTGGACTGATGCGCGTTGTGACCGTCCAGGTTCACCACCACGATGAGCGTGTCCGCCTGACCCGTGCCGGTCAGCTCGGCCGGAGTGTGGCGGGCGAACGCCAGGATGTTCGGATCGGAGGTGGGCAGCACGGTGAGGTTGTGGTAGCTCAGCGCGGCCGGGTGCTCGCGGCGGATCTTGTTGAGCGTGGTGAGCATCTTGGCCACGCCGTACTTCTCGGCCTTGGACCAGTCACGAACCTTGACCTCGTACTTCTCGTTGTCGATCTGCTCCTCGAAGCCCGGGCGCTGCTTGTTCTCGATGAGCTCGAAGCCGTTGTAGATGCCCCAGCTCGGGCTGCCCATGGCGGCCAGGACCGCGCGCACGCAGTGGCCGGCGATGCCGTTGTCGCGCACGTAGGCGGTGAGGATGTCCGGCGTGGTGGGCCAGAAGGTGTTGTGCTGGTAGTAGCCGTCGTCGCCGTTGGTGATCGGCAGGTACTCGGCCAGCTCCTCCTTGGTGTTGCGCCACGGGAAGTAGCAGTGGGACTGCGTGAAGCCCACGTAGCTCAGCGCGCGCATCATGCCCGGGCGGGTGAACGCCTCGGCCAGGAACAGGATCTCCGGGTGCTTCTTGGTCACCGAGGCGATCACGTCCTGCCAGAAGCGGACCGGCTTGGTGTGCGGGTTATCGATGCGGAAGATGGTCACGCCCGCTTCGATCCACAGGTTCAGGATGCGCTCCACTTCCTTCTCGATGCCGGGCATATCCGCATTGAAGTCGATCGGGTAGATGTCCTGATACTTCTTCGGCGGGTTCTCGGCGAAGGCGATGGAGCCGTCCGGCTTGTGGCGGAACCAGTTCGGATGCTGCTTGACCCACGGGTGGTCGGGCGAGCACTGCAACGCGAAGTCGAGTGCGATTTCCAGACCGAGCTCATGGGCGCGCTGGCACAGGGCCTTGAAGTCGTCCATGGTGCCCAGCAGCGGGTCCACGGTGTCATGGCCGCCGAGTTCGGAGCCGATGCCGAACGGGGAGCCCGGATCGTTCGGGCCGGCGATAAGCGAATTGTTGCGGCCCTTGCGGTTGGTCACGCCGATGGGGAAGATCGGCGGCAGATAGACGATGTCGAAGCCTTCCGCCTTGGCGCGTTCGAGGCCGGCGATGGAGGTCTTCAGGTTGCCTTGGACGATCTTGCCGGTCTCCGGATCCACGGTGGCGCCCTCGGAACGCGGGAAGAACTGGTACCAAGCGGCGAAGCTGGACTTCGGACGCTCCACCTTGAAGCGCTGCGGCTGGCTGGGGGAGAGGCCGTCGCGCAGCGGGTGGGTCTCATGCAGGGCCTTCACGGCCGGGTCGGTGGCCGCGGCCAGACGATCCTCGGGCGCGAGCTCCTTGTTGGCCATGGTCTCGGCGGCCTGCTCGATCACCTTGCGGTCCTTGGCGGACAGGCCGGCGTCCTTGGTCAGGGCCCAGCGGGCGAGCAGTTCGGCGCCGGAATCCAGCGCGTTCTCCACATCGTCCTTGACCTTCACCTTGATGGTGGCGTCGTGCAGCCAGGAAGTGTACGTGTCCTCCCAACCCTCGACGGTCACGGTCCAGATGCCCAGCTGGCGCTTGACGGCAGCGTAGCCTTCGTCCCACGGCTTGAGATCGCTGTGCTCGCCGCACTTGAGCGTGACTTCCCAACGGTCGAGGCCGGGGTTCGTGCAGGTCATCGGCAGACGCAGGGTCTCCTTGCCGCGCGGGTTGCGCACGACGGCGGTGGCGCCAACCTTGGTACGGCCTTCGATGAAGACTTGGGCGGTCACCTTGAAGGGTTCGCCGATCTCCACGCGGGCCGGATAGATGCCGCGTTCCTCGGCGGGAGTGATGTCCATAACGTTGATGCGGCCGAACTGGCCGGGCTCGCTGGCATCGATGACGGGAGCGGGGGCTTCGCCCACCAGTCCGTTGAGGGCCTGGTTCATGCGGCGGGTTTCGGGGTCAACCCGTTTGCGGCGGGTCGTGGTCTTCTTGGCGGCAGAAGTCGCCTTTGACTTCGAGGCCTTGGAGTCTGGGTTACTACTTGTATTGCGCTCTGCGCTTTGTTGTACTGCCATACTGCCCATTCTAAGGGGGTACGTGCATTTCGTGGTATTTCTTGTGCATTGTGGATAACTTTCGTGTAAACGTTCGATAAACAGTGTGATGTGGATAACTTTGCAGACCGGTTATCCACAACTTTCCGGTTGCCGTGAAGCCGGGGTCACATCGGTTGGAAGTGTTGGGATTGTGTGTGCAAAACTGCCATGCTCGACCTAGCCGCACGTAAGGAAGCGCGCGGCCCTTACGGAAAGGATCCGAGAGATGGCAACACAATGGCGGCGCAAGAGCATGGCCGCACTAACAATGCTCCTGGCCCTAACAATGATGCTCGGGATTGTGGCTTACCTACCTCGAACCTCTTTTGGCGATGACGATACTTCTCTTTCTCAGACTGACGTATGGAATAGTGGAGCGGTTCTTTTTGCAATGGGGCCACGTATTTATCCAGAAGTTGCTACGCAAGTAACTGCCAAAATGGTGAATGTTGGAGAACCGGTTTTTGACGAAGTGACTAGCGCGATTGCCGATACTAGCGCAGACGGCGAATGGACTGAGGATATAGAACTGCTAGCTAACGGCTATTATTTCGATGAAATCAAAGCCGAAAAATTAGATACTGCGATAACGCCAATGGATAACGAAAGTGCTGCTGATTTTCTGGGGCGTCTTGCGGACAGGGGCTATACCGCGGTGGCGTATGCTACAGCATCTTTTACTGCACCCAATCAGACCGTTAAGGCTCAAGCTATGACGGAAATGGGCGGTGAGGAACCATATCTTGCTCAGCAAAACAGTGGCTTTGGCACCTGGGTCTGGTCATTTGAGAGAGCGAATCAGACTGATGATGTTAGAGGGTATCTAGAGAAAGATTGGGTTAGTGATTTTCTTGACCCAGCAGAGACGAATGTGACTCGTAGCGTAATCTCGGTTTCATCTGAGGTCTCTCAGCGCATGGTGGAAATAGGTGATTCACTGGTCGATACAATAACCGTTTCGGGTTTTCCGGAAGATCATGGCTCCTTTGCGGGGAATGAGCAGTACGAGTTTGCTGCGGATGAAGCATACGCTCATGTAAGCCTGTGGTGGGCTGGTGATTTAAGTGATGCTTCTAATGATGAAGAATATGAACCATCTGGAGCGGATACGCCTGTTGAAGATGAAAATCATAAGATAGTTGGGCAATGGGATATTCCGGCGGTTAATGGCACTTATAAAGTAGGCAATGGGCCATTGACTGTTGATGGGGAAAGCATTGACATAACAGCTGATAGGCACGGTTGGTATGTATTCGTCTGGTCGTTCGATGGAGACGGTCGTGTTATGCCTGCTGCGAGTCGGTATGATGACGCTCAAGAGCGTGTATTAGTGATTGAAACGGAACCAGAGGAAGAGTCAGAAGAGGAAATCGAAGAAGAGCCTGAGGAGGAGCCGGAGGAACCTGAAGAGAATCAAACTCGCGAGGAGCCTAATTCTGATGTGGAAACCAAAGATAAGCAAGAATCACCTAAGCCGACTCTTCAGGAACCAGTGTCGACTCCTAAGCAGCTTGGCAAGACGGGATCTGGTGTTTTGTTGTTGTCGGGGATTGGGGTTTCGGTGCTTTCGGTGGGCATCATGATGCTTGCTGCGATTAAGCGACGGAGCTTGTAAACGGTTCTGATGTGCCGGAATGAAAGGCCAGAGGATTCCTTGTGGATTTCTGGCCTTTTCGATAGCCGCTCGTTCTCTGAGTAATAGAATCCGGATTATCTCAGTTCGGCGTTCACGGAAGAACGAGGAGGACTTTTATGAGCAAAGTGAATGAGTCCGGCAAGAGTGTAATTACCGGCGAGCAGCTGGATGAGATGTTTGACAATGGGGAAGATGTCCTCGACTACTTTGACATGGATCACGCAGTCGTAGAACACCATCCGCCATTGGAGAAGCGCGTTACCTTCACTATGCCGGCGTGGATGGTGAGCGAGCTGGACAAAGAGGCGAGTGAATTGGCGATTAGCCGTAATGCCGTGGTGAATACGTGGATAGCAGAGCGGCTTCGTCGTGACCGTCGGCGGGTGGACTCTACGAGCGAAGCCTGAGGCGGCCGGAAACGAAAAAGGTTGGAATCCGATTGGATTCCAACCTTTTGTTGGTAGCGGGGCATGGATTTGAACCATGGACCTCTGGGTTATGAGCCCAGCGAGCTACCGAGCTGCTCCACCCCGCGTCGGCTTGTCTTTTCGACAGCTCTATCTACTTTACTGATAGAGCGAAGAAAGTCAATACGCGATACGTCTTCGGCGTGTCGCGTATTGGTGTTTGCGAAAGGCTCTGTTAAGCCAAGATTGACATGAATTCCCCTGGACTACCCCTCAGTCGGCTTCGCCGCCAGCTCCCCTGACAAGGGGAGCCAAGAATAAGGGGCATGTCAATCTTGGTTTAACAGAACCTTGCGAAATGACGGCGGGAGGATCATGGGCGGTATGGGGGATATACAGCCGCCCCGGCTCGAATAACGCGCCATAAACGGAATCTATGGCGCATCGGGCCGGCTTCGGGTGAACCTGCGAGGTGCCTCATTTGAAAATGAGCGCGTAATCCGGAGTGGTGCCTCACCTGTGGTGAGCGTGAAATCCTAGTCCGC
>NZ_QFFM01000026.1 GCF_003129905.1 Bifidobacterium callitrichidarum | reverse complement strand
CCCGCCGCCCCCGCAGCCGGCGCCTCGACTGCAGGCTAGCAGCAGTACATCTGGGATCAGGCCATCCAGCGATTCATCCCCATCGCCCCCACCGCGGCTCCCGCAACCGCACAGCCCGCGGCCGCGACCCAGCCGATGATGCAGCCGACCGCACAGCCGTCCACCTACGCGGAGGCGACGCAGCCCATCACTTCCGCCGCGACCCAGGCGACCATGGCGTACGGCCAGCCTGTACAGCCGACCCAGCCCGTGCGCCCCGCGGCCTCCTCCGCGGCGACGCAGGTGTTCCAGCCCACGCAGGCCGGCGCCACGCAAGCGATGCCGTACGCAGGTGCCGCCGCTCCGGCTCAGTCCGCACAGGCGACTCAGGCATACGCCCCGCTGGGCACCACGCCGATGCCCCGATCCACGGCACCGGCCGCACAACCGCTGGCGCAGTCCGCCCCGGCTTTCGCACCGTCGGGCATGCCGTCCGCAGCCGCGGATAACGAGGCCGCCACCCAAGTGTTCCAGCCGTTGACCGATGCCGTGCAGCCCGCCGCCCAACCGGCCACGCTGCCGCCGTCAATCCTGCCGGGCGATCCGGTGGATGACGAACCGGACGACGACGGGCCGAAGGGTCATGGCTCCCGTCGTGGCGGCGGCAAAAAGAAGAAGCACACCGGCGCCATCGTGGGCGGCGTCATCGCGGCTATCGTGGTCATCGCTCTGATCGTGGGCGGCGTGATGTTCTGGCGCGCCAACAGTTCCAAGGTGAGCCATGCGGCGGCGTTGGTGGAGTGCAAGGCCGCCGCCACCCAGTACGACGCGGCCAAGGCCAAGCTCACCGCCGCCGTGACCAACGGCGAGGCCAGCGCGCAGACCTCCTCCAGCCAGGTGGCGGACTCCACCACCATCGACACGCTGAACCAGGCGCTGCAGGATGCGGCCAATCCGGCCGAGACCGCCAGTTGCGATTCCTCGCTGACCGCCGACGAGCTCAAGACGCAGGCCAAGGACATGCAGACCAAGGTGAGCGACGTGACCGACAAGACGGATGCCATCAACAACGCGATCAAGGCCCTCAAGGCCTCGAAGGACACGGCCAGCACCGATTCGCTGAAGTCCAACCTGAGCTCGGCCATCTCCAGCGCGCAGACCACGCTGAACAACTCGGCCGGCGCCGTGGCGGACGAGTCCACCCGCACCGCGCTGCAGAGCGCCATCACCGATGCGAACAACGTACTCGGCAGCTCCAACCCGTCCGAATCGGATGTGAACAACGCCATCTCCGCACTGCAGAAGGCTGAATCGGACGTGAACGCCTCGATGCAGGCCCAGCAGCAGGCCAATTCCAGCACCTCGAACAATTCCGGCACCAGCAACGGCACCACGGAGAACGGCACGACCGGCGGCACCACCACGGATAACGGCGGCACGACCAGCAACGGCACGGGCACCGATTCGTCCAACACCGACGACTCCGGCACGGCAGACGACTCATCCGCCAACTAGGCCACGGCCACACCGTCACATGATGTAGGGAATTCCCCATGATGTAGGGAAATTCCCATGATGCATGGTCGCAAAAACGGCTCTATTCCGCCAAAACCGAAAATCGCATCCCTACATCATGGGACTTTCCCTACATCATGTGCCCCCGCAACACCCGCCGAACACATGTGCAACGGCCCGGACCTTCGCAATTGAGGGTCCGGGCCGTTGGTTTTTGTCCCTAGGATTAGAAGAATTCAGGCGTTATTGGCGCTTAGCCATTATTCTTAGCACAATCTTGCGCAACTCGGAAGCGACAAGCACAAATGCCGCCAAACCGATACATTCCAGCCACGCCAGCGGGCTCAGCGGCGTGGTGCCGAACGGGCCGTTGAGGAACGGCACGTAAATCACCACGAGCTGCAGCGCCACGGACAGGCCGATCGCGCCCCACAGCCACTTGTTCGAGAACAGGCCCACGAACGCGGACTGCAGGTGGGAGCGGGAGGCGAGCGCGTTGAACAGCTGGGCGAACACCAGGATCGTGAAGCCCATGGTGCGGGCCTCGGTCATCTGGGCCTCGTGGCCGAGCGCGTCCACCGAACGGTCGGTGAACAGGCCGCCGGCGAGGTGCATGTCCATGCCGATCAGCGTCACCGCGGCCATGATCACGCCGATGTAGATGATGTCGCCCCACATGGAGGCATCGATCACGCGGTCGGTCACCTTGCGCGGGCGGCGGCTCATCACGTCGTCGGTCTGCGGATCCACGCCCATAGCCAGCGCCGGCGCGGCGTCGGTCAGGAGGTTGATCCACAGCAGCTGCGTGGCGAGCAGCGGCACGGTCACGCCCACGGTCTCCGGCTGTCGGATGCCGAGGAAGCCGGCCAGCACCACGCCGAAGAACACGGTGAACACCTCGCCCACGTTGGAGCTCAGCAGGTAGCGCAGGAACTTGCGGATGTTGTCGAAGATCACGCGCCCCTCGCGCACGGCGGCCACGATGGTGGAGAAGTTGTCGTCCGCCAGGATCATCTTGGCGCTCTGCTTGGTCACCTCGGTGCCGGTGATGCCCATGGCCACGCCGATGTCCGCGGACTTGACGGCCGGGGCGTCGTTCACGCCGTCGCCGGTCATGGCCACGATGTTGCCCTGGCGCTGCAGGGACTCGACGATCTTGAGCTTGTGCTCGGGGGCGACTCGGGCGTACACGGACACGTCCGCGGTGGCCTTGTCGAGCGCGGCCTCGTCGGGCAGGGCGTCCAGCTGGTCGCCGGTGAGCGCCTTGCCGTCCTTGGCGATGATGCCGAGGTCGGAGGCGATGCGGGCCGCGGTGAGCGGGTGGTCGCCGGTGATCATCACCGTGCGGATGCCGGCGCGGTGCGCCTCGGCCACGGAGTCGCGGACCTCGGTGCGCGGCGGGTCGATGATGCCGACCATGCCGTTCCAGATGAGGTCGGTCTCGATGGCCTCGGACTGGTCGGCGATGTCCGCCACCTGTCCGGCGGCGTTGACGGTCACGCCCGGCACATCGGCCAGACTGCTGGTCTCCAGCGGACGGCAGGCCTGGCCCAGCGTGCGGTAGGCCTCGGAGGAGAGGCGCTCCACGGTCGACAGGATGGACTGGCGGTCGCCTTCGGTGAGCTTGCGCACGTGACCGCCCACGCGGATGCGCGAGCAGTAGCTCAGGAGCACGTCGGGCGCGCCCTTGGCGAACACGGTGAGCTTGCCGGAATCGGTGTCGTCCTTGGCGATGATGGACATGCGCTTGCGTTCGGAAGTGAACGGGATCTCGGCCACGCGGGTGAAGCGTTCGGCCTTGCGATCGGCCTTGACCTTGCGGGCGGCCACGATGAGGGAGACTTCGGTGGGGTCGCCCACGATCTCCCAGCGACCGTTGGCGTCCTGCCGCAGTTCGCCGTCGTTGGCCAGCGCGCCGGCGGCGAGCGTGGCGACGACCTCGTCCGCGATGGTGCGGGCCTCGTCCGATTCGGGCGAGACGCCGCCGGTCATGACCATGCGGCCTTCCGGAGCGTAGCCGGTGCCGGTGATCTGCACCTCGCCGGACGGGGTGACCACGCGCTCGACGGTCATCTCGTTGCGGGTCAGGGTGCCGGTCTTGTCCGAGCAGATCACGGACGCGGAGCCGAGGGTCTCGACCGAATGCAGCTTCTTGACGATGGCGTTGTGGGCGGCCATGCGCTGCACGCCGAGGGCCAGTACCACGGTGAGGATGGCGGCCAGGCCTTCCGGCACGGCGGCCACGGCCAGCGAGACGGCGAGCAGCAGGGAGTCGATGACGTCCTGCGTGTCGTTGAAGCCTTCCAGCACGGCGAGCGCCGCGAGCACCACCACGGCGATGATGCACACGGCGATGCCGAGAATCTTGGAGACGTAGTCCATCTCCTTCTGCAGCGGGGTCTTCTCGTCCTCGGTGGCGGAGAGCATGTCCGCGATCTTGCCGACCTGCGTGTTCATGCCGGTGCCGGTCACGATGGCACGGCCGGTGCCCTGCGTGACGGAGGTGCCGTTGAAGATCATGTTGGCGCGGTCACCCAGGGCCTTGGCGGACTCCAGGGTGTCCGGCTTCTTGCCCACCGGCACGGATTCGCCGGTCAGCGAGGCCTCGGCGATGCGCAGGCTCGCGGCGTTGACCAGTCGGCCGTCCGCGGAGACCGAGTCGCCTTCGGCAAGGACGATGATGTCGCCGGGGACCACGTCCGCAGTGTTGATGCGCTGCACCTTGCCGTCGCGCAGCACGGAGGTCTGCGGGGCGGTCATCTGCGCGAGCGCCTCGACCGCCGCCTCCGCCTTGGCCTCCTGGATGTAGCCGAGCACGGCGTTGACGATGAGGATGAGGACGATGACGATGGCGTCGAACGGCAGCGCCTCACCGCCTTCGGCGCCCGGGTGGGCGTTGGCCTTCTCGATGAACCAGGCGATGACCGAGATGACGGTGGCCGCGAGGAGCAGATAGACCAGCGGATCCTGGAACTGGGCCAGGAACTTCTTCCATTTGGGCACGGGCGGCGCGCTGGCGAGCTCGTTCGGTCCGAATTTGGCGAGGCGGCGTTTGGCCTCCTCCTCGCTCAGACCCCGACTTGGGTCCACATTCAGGGCTTTGGCCACATCGGCGGCACTGGTCAGGCTGGGATCCGTATCCCCCAACAGCGCTTTCTGGGCGCGCACTTCTTCTGATTCCGGGATCTCTTGCGTTGCGGTCGCGGACTGTTCGGATTGATCCTTCAGGCGATCAACCATACTGTTCTCCTTGGTATAGCCGCGGAGTAGTCAGTCCTGCGGCCTTTGCCGGGTTTTCTCTCCCAGCCGTCACGCAAGGACTGCGCGGTTATGGGCATCGACGCAACTGCTGCCGATGCATACGATTGCCATTATTCCATAACCGTGGTGATTGCTCGGCGCACAGCGTAATGGCGTTTTGTATGGTTACTTCCGCATGGCCGACGTGGCCGCCGTCAGCCGGCGAGCTGGTCCTGGAGGTTGCGGGCGATGGCGCGGTCGCGGGAGGATTTGGTCAGTCGCAGGCCGATGGTGACGGCGATGAGCACCAGCGTGCAGGCGATCCACAACGTGCGGCCGCCGAAGCCGCTGATGGTCCAGCCGCCCACGAGCGGCGCCAGCGCGATGGAGACGGACCAGATCACGTTGTAGACGCCCTGGTAGGTGCCGCGCGCGGAGGCCGGGGCCATGGCGGCCACGGTGGTGGTGGCGATGGGGAACGTGCCCAGTTCGCCGAGCGTCCAGAGCACTACGGCGAGCGCGAATCCGGCCCAGGAATGGGCCACGATCTGCACGGCGTATCCCACGACCGTGACGGCGAGGCCCACGACGAGCACGCGCGAGTTGCCCATGCGCGCGAACAGTTTCATGGCGGGGATCTGCAGCGCGCACAGCATGAAACCGTTGATGGTGAGCAGCACCGAGTACTCCCCCAGTCCCAGGCCGAGGTCGGTCATGGCGATGGGCAGGCCGGAGGTCGACTGGAAGTAGACGAGATAGTAGCCGAACATCAGCATGGAGAAGGCGAGGAAGGGCACGTCGGTCAGGACGCGGCGCCAATTGTCGCGCAGGGACGGGGCGGACGGGGCTGCGGTCGCCGCAGAATCACCGGACGATGCGGATTCGGTACGGCTACCGTCATCGCGGACCTCGGCGGTCGCCGCAACGTCGTCACCGGTGATGCCAACGTTCGCGGGCTTGTCGTCCGACGCCGATTGCGTACGGCCGCCGTCGCTCCGACCTGAGACCGCCGCACGTACGGCACCGCCCGGACCGGGCACGGCGATGCCGAGGTGCCGCACCTCGCGGAAGAAGGCGATCAATAGCACGGTGACGGCCGCCATCACCGCAGCCTCGACGTAGAACATCAGCGAATACGAGACCTTGACGAGCTGGTTCGCCACGATCGGACCGATCGCGTACCCGAAGTTGATTGCCCACGATTGCAGCACGTAGGCGCGCTGCTGGCGCTTGACGGGCACTACGTCCGCGATGTACGCGGCGATGGCGGGGCTGGGCAGCGAGGCGAACGCGCCGTAGACGAACAGGGCGGCGCCGATGGCCACCGGTGCGGTGAGCGCGGAGACCACGAGCAGGGCGATGGCCGCGCCGATCTCGCCGATGATGATCATGGATTGGCGGCCGAAACGGTCGGAGAGCGTGCCGCCGAACAGGCAGCCGATGATCGAACCGAAGCCGTACATGGAGACGACCGCGCCCACCACGCCCTCGTTGATGTGCAGCGCGGAGACCAGGTAGATGGACAGGAAGGAGGTGACGAACCGGCCCATCCACAGGATCAGAATCGCCAGCCACAGGCCCCAATACACCAGGGGCAGTCCGAATATCATGCGCTGCTGCTTCACGCTCAATACCTTAGCAACACCCGGCACGCTTGGGCTGGGGTGCTGGGAGAATGGCACCTATGGCTATTAAGAAAGGACCGACCAAGGGGTCGGGTGGCAAGCATCGTAACAAACTGAAGGGTCACGGCCCCACTCCGAAGGCCGAGGACCGCGTCTATCACAAGGCCTACGCGGCCAAGAAGGCGGCTGATCGCCGTAAGATGGCCGATCCGCGTCTCGCGGCCCGCAGGCGCGTGGACAAGTTCGCCTCCGCGGACACCTCCGATCTGGTGTTCGGCCGCAACTCCGTGCTGGAGGCGCTGCGCGTGGGCGTGCCGAGCTCCACGCTGTACATCATGTCCCGCATCGAGCATGACGACCGCACGCGCGAGATCGTGAAGCTGGCGGGCACGGTCGGCCTGCACATGATGGAGGCCGACCGTCTGGAGATGGACCGCATCGCCCGCTCCGGCAACCATCAGGGCGTGATCCTGAAGGTCAACCCGTTCGAGTACTCCTCGCTGGCCTCGCTGGCCGACCGTGCGGAGAAGAAGGCGAAGGCGATGGAGGCCGCGAACTCTGCGGCCGCGCGCATCGCCGCCCGTCCGCTGTTCATCGCGCTCGACGGCGTGACCGATCCGCAGAACCTGGGCGCCGTGATCCGTTCGGCGGCCGCGTTCGGCGCCAACGGCGTGATTCTGCCGGAGCGTCGTTCCGCTTCCGTGACCGCCGCGGCTTGGAAGGTGTCCGCCGGCGCCGCCGCGCACATGCCGGTGGCCCGCGTGGTGAACCTCAACAAGGCGATCGAGGGCTTGAAGGAGCGCGGCTACTACGTGGTGGGTCTCGACGGCGGCGGCGACAAGCTCGTGGGCGAGACCGGTTTCGAGACCGATCCGCTCGTGGTGGTGCTGGGCTCCGAGGGCAGCGGCCTGAGCCGTCTGGTGCGCGAGGCGTGCGACGCCATCGCCGGCATCCCGATCAGCTCGTCCGTGGAGTCGCTCAACGCCTCCGTGGCGGCGGGCATCAGCCTGTACGCCGTGGCCAACGCCCGCCGCAAGGCCGGCGCGGCCGGGGCAGCTGTCTCGGCGAAGTGATTCGACGGTCACCCGGGCAACATGACAGCCGGTACGGCGGAACAAATCACTAGCTGGCCTTTACCAATCGGGTTATAGGCCGGAACGCATCATAAACGGCGCGAAACATGAGGTTCGATCACCTATGTTTCGCGCCGTTTTGATATGCAATGGGTCTCAACACCAGTGAATCCCATTGCTGCATTCACTGTCCGATGCAGAACGCGGCATAGAGAGGCACGCTGCGGATGCCATTGTCCATGCCGAAATTCTTGGGCGATATGCGTATCACCGTTTCCGGTGCGTACTTTCCACGGTAAACCGCGAGGCTGCGTGATCGCGTGTTGAAAGATGACTTGACCTCTATCGGCATACCGGCTGTCATACCCGCGGACTGCATGACGAAGTCGACCTCTGCGGTGTTGCCGCTTGTCCAGTACCGCAGCGGCACCTCGTTCGCCGTCAGTGCCTGCGCGACGGCATTCTCGACCAGGCCTCCCAAGTCAAGATGACTGCGGCGTATCGCATCCAGCACCATAGCGGGATCCAACTCGCTCCGCGCGGCAAGCAATCCCGTATCCGACATATAAATCTTGAACGCGGACGCATCCTCATGCATGGCCAGCGGCAATTGTCCGCTGGAGATGCAAGTGCAACGCTCCACCAGCCCCGCGGCGAGCAACCAGGATATGGCGGTGGAATACACTGAAGCGCGGCCGCCACTGTGTACCAGTTTGTACTGGAACTTATGATTTTCCTTGGCCAGTTGCGCGGGAATGCTTCTCCACGTATCGCGGATGCGAGCACTCTCCGTTGGCGTGGCATACTTCGCCATATCGGTGACGTATAGATCGGTGATGGCGCTCTGGATGCCGCGTACTTCTAAGTAATCTCCGGTCTGTGCGAATCGTGACACCGCCTCGGGCATGCCACCGACCATCAGATACTGCCAAAACCGTTCCATCATCGCATCATGGAGGTAACACGGCTCCGAACCCTCATAGCATGCACGAATCTCAGGGACCATGGCCCCGTCTCCCATGGCATCAAGGAACTCATCAAAACTCATCGGATGCAGGGTGAGCGTCTCCACCTTGCCCACAGGCATACTGAAACCCTGCCTATTGACGGCCACACCCAGCAGGCTACCGGCGGCGGCTACGTGGAGCTGTGGCATGTCCTCATGGAAATACTTCAACGAAACCAGCGCGCGGTTCGAGGCCTGAATCTCGTCAAGAATCAGCAATGTATGTCCGGGCTTGATCCGTTGTCCCGATACCTGTTCCAGACGCCTCACCAATGTTTCCGCGTCCAGGTCCGCATCGAATACCCGCCGCGCGCGATCGTCACGTTCCAGATCGAATCGGACGCAGTTTCCCGGAAAAACGGTTCTTGCCAGTTCCGTAAGCAAATAGGTTTTGCCCGTCTGCCGCGCGCCGTACAGCAACAGAGGCTTGTAATCGTGTGATGTGGCCCAGTCCTTGAGACGGGCAAGCATGTTCCTGTGCATTTAGCCTCGTTCCAACTCGTCGCATATCAATCTATGAGAAAGTGCCGCATAATACATTTTTATCTAGATAAAAATGTATTTTTATTCACTTTTCCATAGATAATTGGATTATATCATTGCGTCGCCTGACATACCGATGCAATCAATCCAATCCCGTCGTACCGTTCGGCACAATTCATGCTGTGGCATCAATCATGCCGAACGGTACGACGTCGAAGCCATGCGGCAGCATCGCCGAAAAAGGAAGACGCCGACCGTTACCGAAGACTGCGGCTGCGGGAGATGTGGATGAGGGCCAGGCACGCACCGCCGAGGATGACCATGATGCCGCCCGCCGACATGACCGACCACGCGCCGATGCCGCCCGTTTCCGGCAGCGTGACGCCGGGGTAGTTGGCGAGGGTGTAGCTGCTGCCGTCCTTCTTGAAGGCGGGGACGCGAGCATCATCATTACCTATGGTCGTCTGTCCGGTTGCGGTGATGATGGTGGGCTCCTGGATGACGAGCTTGTTGCTGCCTTGGTACGGTGCGGTCACTGTGATGGCCCACTGACAGTGCGGCGAATCGAATCCTGCGGGGGTGCCTGTTTCCACCAGCCGATAGGTACCGACCATCAGACCGCCGAGTGCTACCGACCCGTCGTCACCGCTGGTCTTTGCCTCACCGACTCGCTGCCAATCAGAACCGCCCGCGTTCGTATTGCCGCCGTCAATCGCATCCGGGTCGATGAGCCCGGCGGTCGGTGCTGAACCAGAGCCAACCCATCGATACAGTTTGAATGTGGCACCAGCAAGCGGCTTGATTCCCGTTGTATCGGAACCGTCCACCTTGGTAAAGGTGAACGTGGCGGTATCTGCCACCAGTCCGACCTTGGTATAGCCGAAGTCGATGTTGCTGGTGGCGGTAGCAGCCGCACCGCCAGCCCCAGTGCCAGTGGTGGTGGTCTTCACGTGCGTGCCGTTGTAGGCGTGCGCGTCGGCGTCCACATACCCGGCCACCTCGGTCGGATCGCTGGGCGCGTTCATGACGAGCGTCACCTGCACGGACGAGCCGCCGGCGAGCTTCGCCTCGCTGCCGTCCTCGGCCCGGCTCAGGTCGATCGCCACGGCCTTGACCTTGGAGTAGTCGTAGGTCTTGTGGTCGATTTCGTATCCGACGGCTGGTGGCGTGCAGTCCTCCCAGATTGTGGTGTTCGTCAGCTCGCGGTTCGATTCGTTGGCGGAGCCGGTCGGTCCAAACAGATTCAGGCCAGCTGTCTTGGAGCAATACACGGCGGGCTTGAACCCTCGGTCGATAGCCTGCTGCACGTTCACGCTGCTGAGCGTGCCCCGCCAGCGCGGCGTGTTGATGCCGACTGCAGTATCAGACGCAGAAGTATCAGAACTGAGGTAGTTCTCCAGCGAATCGTAGAGCACGATACCACGCGCGGCGGTGTTTGGCATGGGCGTGTAGCGCAGGCGGTACTCGTATTGGCCGGATGCACGCACCATCACCTCGTTGTTCTTACCGTTGGTCCAGTCAATCTGCGTGCCACCGCGCACGTGCTTCTCCAAGCCGGACGAGGCAACCGTGTTGAAACTGATGGTGGTGGTTGCCGCGTCGTAGAGGAACGTGAAGCTTGTGTTCATGGTGTCGAGCTCGCGCATGGCGGCGCGTTCGTCGTCGCTCCAGTTGTCGCCGAGCGTGGCGTCCGACAACCCGGTCAGGTCGTCGTTGTCGTCGCCGTCGGCGATGCCGCCGTTGTAAGTTTCGTAGGCCACCACGTTGTGCAGGTCCTTGGCGTTGTCGTTGTAGCCGAGGTCGTTGGCGTCCTGCCAGCTGATGTAGGAGTCGAAGCGCAGCGTCATGGTGGATTTGCCGTTGTCTCCGTTGGTGTACCGCAGGTTGGTGTAGCCGTCCGGCGCTTCGGCTTCCACTTCCAGCAGGGTACGTCCGGATCCGCGATAGTTGGGGTAGGCCTTCGCGGTGAGGATGGTCATGGCGGTCGCGTCGTCCACGGCGGTGACCTTCACGCTGTCCACGTCGGGCGTCACGCCGACGGGCAGCAGATCGTAGAACGTGCCGCGCTGCTGCGGAGTAGCCCAGTTCTTGTCGATATACTCCTCGCTGTAGTCACCGGTTTCACCCATAGTAACTTTGTAGGGAATCTTGACACGGCCGTTGACAGTGTCGCTCGTCCAGTTACCATCGATGGTCTTGCTTTTGATAGATTCCATAGCGAATGGCGTCAGCTTTTGTTTAGCTCTGGCATGGCAGATGGGCACGTTAGAGGCCGAGCCCGCCCAAGGTGCCCCTGAACGCTTACCGCTGCTGTAGTCATAGTATTGCTCGTCGCTGTTGAACGGCTCTACGTTATAGAGTTCGTGACTTTGTGTACCGTAGCCCGCGAAATTCAATGCATCGTCGTCGCTGGCAATAGGCTGGACGCAGGCACCGTGATTACTGTCTCTTATTTGTCGAAAATCGAATCCGGCGATGCCTTTCTTGCCCTGTTCCACTTGATCCTGCGTGCGCACCACCAACGTGTTGTAGTCAGTGAGCGTCACATAGTCGTCACGTACCTCGTCGGTGGACGAGGTGTTGTCGTCGCTGAGTTTCTTGAGCAGGGTCTTGATGTGGTCGCTGGTCGTGAGTGTGATGTTCACGCCAAGATTCAGCTCCACGGCCGCCGCGGTCTTGGATTCATACACGGCTTTGACGCCGACATAATGATCGTAGGGGCTGAACTGCCAGATTTTGCTAAAAGCCAAGTTCATTTCACTGACTCCACCGTCGGGATAGTCGGTACCAATGGGCTCCCAAGCGGTGTCCCATTGATTGGTGTCATAGTTCCATGTGGCTTTGAGTCCGTACAGTCGCAGTTTGTCGGAGTTTTTGTTCAGATATTCGGACCGTAGGTCACGTACGGTCAAACCCCAGTCACCTGAATCATTTTGCCTCCAGTCGTACACGGCCCAGCCGCTCGATGATGTGAGGAATTGGTATTCTTTCGACGTATCACAGGAATCGCTCGACGACACACAACTATTGGGAATGGTAATTGAGGAGATATAGAAATCGTCAGGCTGTAGCTTGGCGTAGCCTTGAGTGGGGATGCTCGTGTTGCCGTCCTGATGCGGTCTGGCACCCCCTTGCTCCATCTGCCGAGGATATTCCTCACCGAAAACGAAGTTGTCGTCAATGAACTCGTGGCGTACGGTTTTCTGTTCGTATGCGGATTGGTCGTCGGGGAAGCCTATGGTCTGGTTGCCGCCATTCGCGCTGCCCATCGCAGTGGTCAGACCGTAGGTCTTGGCCGCATAATGGTTTTTGAACATGGCGGTGGTTGTGGCCCTGCCACTACTCAGAGCGGTCAAGCCGCCTCTGACGGTGCATTCAGTGGTGGGGTCGTCAAAGTCCTCTTGTCCCAAGAAGTTGTTTCCGCAGGATTTGTCGAGGCGGTAGAGGTCGCCGTCGTACGAGAAGGACTCGTTCTTAATCTCCTGGTCGGCAGTGTCGCTTTTCTCGGTGGTGATGCCGTCGTCCGTGCCAGTGACCGTGCCGGTGACACTGTTCTCGAACGTGTAGCTTTCATCACTGGGCAAGCTTTCGCCGTCATAGTAAGTGACCACGTAGTAGGTGTAGGTACGGCCGGGCGTGATGTCGACGGTATAGGGGCCTTCGTCCCATGCGTCGCTTACGGGTTTCCCGGTGGAGTCCAGCAGGCCGAGCACGTTGCCGCCCAGATTGTCGGTGATAGTGTCGGTGATTTCGGCGGTGCCTGGCTGGGCGCCGGTAGCGTAAAGCGTGACCTTCCATTTGACGTAGCGGTAGTCGTCGACGTATGCGCCGCTGTCAATCCAGTCGCTGGGCAGGAAATCCCCGGTCTCTCCCACACTGTCGTAAAACTTATAAATACTGGAAATAGCGATACTGGTGTCAGTGGTCTCAGTGATCGGCGGGGTGGTTTTGGTCTCGTCGCTACCTTTGATGGTCGCGCTGGAAGTGATAGAGCCGGTGCCTTTGCCGGCGTAGTCCTTGTCTGGCGTAGTGTCTTTGTCGGGCACGTCGCCGGCTCTGGCCGTATAGGTGACTTGGATGCTGAAGGTGTTGGCCGCGGGGATATCGATGGCGTTCGTAACGACGTATTCGTCGGTGGATTCGTCGTAAGTGTATTGCAGGCCGGTGCCGGTGTTGTAGTCGGGTGCTTCTGGGACGGGCAGCTGTGCGCCGCCGGTGGGCTTGCCGTCGCGCCCGGTGAACAGGTGGGCGGGGATGCGCCACTGGAGGTCGCCCGCGGGGATGGTCTCGCCGCCGCCGGCGCTGGACTGGCCGGAGGAGGTGAGGTCGAACTGGGCGGTGGCCGAAAGGGTGTCGTAATAGTCGGTTGGCGTGAACGTAATTTGCCCGGTGTCCGGGTCGATGGTGCCGTTGCCGGATGTTTTGATCCATCGTGCCGTCAGGCTGGTCACGGCGGAGGTGGCGCCGGCGGCCCAAGCGGCGGTGCCGTTGATCAGGGAGATCGACAGCAACACGGCTATTGATACCACAATTGATGCGAACGTTTGCAGTATGGTGCGTGGCGAGACGCGATGGTTTTGGTGAGCCATGATTCCTCCCGGTACGGCATCTTCGTCGTCGACCGATGCCGCCTTGCCTTTCTTAGGGCGCATTATACATGGAGGAATACTAGGTTTTATAACGGTTTCGGCGTGTTTTAGCGGCATCAAAGAGGTCAGACCAATGATGACGGAATGATGCAAGTCATCATTTTTCTGAAAGTTGAATGCAATTGCAAACGATTGCTGATTTTAAGCTTGGCTAGTAATCTGCAATCGCATGTTCGTGGCCCGATAATGTTATCAAGGGGACGGCTCTGTTAAGTTGGACTACCCCTCAGTCGGCTTCACCGCCAGCTCGTCCTGCAATTAAGGACGAACTTCGTTCGCAGTCCGCTGGCTCGACTGCCGTCTCGCACATCGCCTACAAACAGCTCTGCTGTTTGCCTCACGGCGATGTCCTGACAAGGGGAGCCGAGGGAGGTTGCTTCATGGCGATGTCCTGACAAGGGGAGCCGAGAATACGGGTGTCAATCCTGGTGTAACGGCGAATAGCGGACAGGCCGGTACCGTGATGGGCTTGAGGGTTTCACGGTACCGGCCTGCTGTGTTTGTTATTCAGTTATCAGCTCTTGGCCCAGAGGGCGTAGAGGGTGCCGTTGCGGTCGATCGGGATGAGGCTCTTGCCGTCGGTGTCGAAGCCGAAGGCGCTGCCGCCCGAGAACGTGCCGTTCTTGTTCGAGGCGAAGGCGTCGTTCTTCACGGTGGTCCAGCCTTGGAAGGTGTAGCCATCGCGGGTCGGGTTCTTCTTCGGCTTGGTCAGGTACTCACCGTCCGGCACCTCCTGCGTGCTGGGCATACCCGCCCCCAGTTCGCCACCGTTAGCATTGAACTTGATCGTCCACTTCCTGCCTTCCTTCACCCACTTGGCGTAGAGGGTGATGTCGGTCGTCACCAGTGAAGGATCCTTGCCGTCCTCGCCCTTGAACACGAACTTCGTGCTCAGCTCGGTATCCGCATACCATCCCTCGAACGTGTACCCATCGCGGGTCGGCTTGGGCGAAGGTTCCGCAACGTAGGCGTTCTCGCCGTCGTCCACCATCTGCGTGGGCACCGAACCGGCGTCACCGGCAGCCGGAGCGCCCTCGTAGTTGAGGTCGAACGTCACCTTCCAAGCCCGCACCCAATGCGCGTACAGCGTCAGATCACTGGTCACGCCCGTCGCGAAGTCGTACGCCGTGCCGCTACCGTCCGCAGCCGTGTACCAGCCGGTCAGGCGGTATCCGTCACGGGTCAGCGTAGGCGCGGTCAGTTTCTCGCCGGACTTGACGTACATCGCCGTGGCCTCGCCGGAGCCGGTCGTGCCGTCGTTGCGGTGGAACGTCACCAGGTAGTACTTCGCGGACGGCTCGTCATCCCACTTGGCGTACAGCGTCAGGTCGCCGATCACCGCCGAGCCGAACACGTACGGCGTCTTGCCGTCCACGTCCGTCGTCCAGCCGACGAACGTCTTGCCCGCCATCGTCGGGTCGGCCGGCCGCGTGACCGCATCGCCATGGTTGACGGTCTGCTGCGCGATATCCGAACCACCCTCACCGGTCTCGAACGTCACCGTGTACTGCTTGATCTTCCACACCGCGTGCAGCGTGATGTCGCCGTTCACCGGAGTGCCGCCGTCACCGATCGTGAAGTTCGGTTCGGTCGCCCCCTCCTCGGTGCTCCAGCCGAGCAGGTCGTAGCCGTCGCGGCGAGGCACCTGGTTGGCAGCGATCGGAGCCACGGTTCCGCTGGTCCTCACCGTCTGCGACGAGACGTTCCAGTCGATGCCGGTATCGAACTTGACCACGTTCGCCTTCTCGTACTGGGCGTACAGCTTGAGGCGTTCAGTCACCCGAGTGCCGCCCTCGCCAATCGTGAACGGCTTCTTGCCGTCCGCATCGGTGGTCCAACCGGTGAGGATGTACCCCTCGCGCTTCGGCACCTGGTTGTCGGCGATCGGGCGGACCGTGCCGCCGTAGACCACGGCCTGCGGGCTGACGTTCCAATCGAAACCGGTCTCGAACGTCACGCCGAGCACCGACGGACGATACGTGTAGATCGTCGGATCGCCACTCACCAGCCAGATCTCGGCAGTACCGGTCTCGTTCTGGCCGGCCGCCACCTGAATCGCGGACTCGGGAATCAGACGGTCGTTGCCGTCCGGGTCCTTGCTCATCCACGAATCACCGCCCTGGCGCAGGACGAATTCAGGAGTGCGGTTGCCCTTGGTCGGCTGGTTGAGCGTGTAGCGCGCGATCATGCCGTAGTCGTCATGCTCGGTGAACGAGACCGGGGAGCCGGACTGCTCACCCGACCACATCCACAGATCCCAGCCCTTCCAGGCGTCCGTGTCGAGGTCGTACTCCTGGTAGTTGCCGTCGGCGCGCATGTAGTGCACGATCACGTTGAGCTGCTTCGGGTTCTTCACGTCGTTCGGCGTGGGCACGGAGGCCGGGTTGCGCGATTCCTCGGACGAGTCGTACGACTTGCCGTCGGAGCCGTCCGCCCATGCTTCGATGGAGCCGCGCACCTTGGCGACCACGCTGCCTTCCTTCTTGTCGATCACGGAAGCCGTGTACGAACTCTCCGTGCCGGCGACCGCATCAGCGTCCACCGACCCGTCCTCAGCGGAGACGATGCGGTAGTTCACCGTGGTGAAGTCGCCGCCTAGCGTCGTGCTCATGCGCTTGCCCCACGAATCGGAGGTCTTGTCGAACGCATGGTACGTCTTGCCCAGCGGGTTGCCGCTCACATCAGTGCCCCAGACGACCACGCCGGTCGCCTGCTTCTGCGCGTCACTGGTGGCCTTGAAGTGCACGGTGAACGTGGTCTTGGCCGAGGCGACGCACACGAACGGCACGCCGATCGTCTCGTCGTGGTGCTCGACCGCGGTGATGGCCGTGCCGACCGCGTTCTCGTACGGCTTGGAGCCGCCGGCGTTCGAATAGCCGTCGCGGTAGTCCCACAGCGCGCCGTCGGCACCGGCCGGGTCGTTGGTGAACCGGTACTTGAGCCGCTTCGCCGTGGCGTCCTTGATGGTGGTCTTGTACCAGCCGTCCGCCGCTTCGCAGACCGCGTCGCTGCCGGAGACCTTCTCCATCTTCACGGGCGTGCCGTTGAGCAGGGTGTCGCCGATCGCGTACTGGATGTACACGTCGTCGCCCCAGTCGGAGCTGGGCTTGTAGTAGATCGTGGCCGAATCGTCGCCGATGCGGTCGGTGTTGACCTGGTCGTCGTAACCGGTGTCCGCGGTCTCGTAGCCGGCCCAATCGGCCGGCTTGTCGGCTGCCGCGTAGATCGCGACGGCGGAGCGCTTGGCGATCGTCACGCTCAGCTTGCCGTCCTTCACGGTCACCTTGTTGCAGGTCTTGCCGGACGTGTACACGTCGCAGTACTCGCCGTCGGGCAGGTTCGTCTCGTACGTTTCCTCATGCTCCTGCAACGTGTTGTTGATGGCGATGAAGCCCTGGTCGTTGCCGTTGGCGTCCTGACGGGCGAAGCCGATGTTGCCGGTGCCGTTGTCCTGCCAGCGACCGACCGTGGTGCCGGTCACGGCGTTGTGGAAGCCGATCATGCCACGCACGGACGCCCAGCGCTGCTCGCACAGCCACTGGCCCTGTTCGCGGGTGCCGCTCGTCTTGCACGCCTCGTCGAAGTCGACATCGGTCACATGCGTGTCCGTGGTGCCGTTCGGGCCGGCGTCGGAGTTGGCGTCGGTGAAGTAGTAGTCGGAGATGAGCTTCGGCTTGCCGTAGTCGTAGGCAAGCATGAAAGCGTTCGCAAGCTCGTAGCGTGAGCCGGAGTCGACGGTGAGCGTCTCGGAACCGCGTGCGGTATCCCAGTTGGTCACGAACACGGTGGCCTTGTTGCTCGGCAGCAGTCCGTTGCTGATGTTCTTCAGGTTGGAGACGTCGCCGTTGAAGTACTGCCGTAGCTGGTACGAGTAGGAGAATTCGGTGACGTCGCCGTTGGCCGTGTAGTTCTTCGGCGCGAGCAGCGGGGATTCGCCCTGGTGGTAGATGACCTCCTGCTGGAACGGGATGTCGGCGGCCTTCACGCCGATCTTCTGGGCGAGCTTCGCCTTGATGGCCTTCAGATCGAGCGTGTCGATGTGCTTTGCGGAGTCGATGCGGAAGCCGCGCACGCCGAGGTTCCACAGCTTGGCGAGATATTCGGCCTGGATGGTCTGCACGCGGCTGGAGCCGGTGTTGATGTCCCACATGGTCGACAGACGGCAGTCCTGCACTTCGTCGGCGTTGGTGTAGTCAGCGATGTTGGTGCGGCAGGAGTGGAAGTCGCCCGTGGCCAGGCCGTACTGGTGATTGTTGCCGCTTTCCTCGTACTGGTAGATGCCGATGCCCGGATAACGGCCGTACGTGCCGTTGTAGGCGGTGCCGGCCACGCCGTACTGGTCATCCACCCACGAGACGTCGTGGCCGGAAGTATGGTTGAGCACCACGTCGGCGATGATCTGCACGCCTACGCTGTTGCAGGTCTTGATCATGCTCTCCAGCTCGGATTCGGTGCCGAAGCGCGAGTTGAGCGAATAGCTGATCGGCTGGTAGACCGTCCACCACTGGGTGCCCTGCACGGACTCCTCGGGCGGGGAGATCTGCACGTAGCCGACGCCTTCCGGCCCGTACGTGGCCTTGCATTCCTTGGCGATGGTGTTCCACGACTGCTGGAATGCGATCATCGTCACGTCGGACTGGGCCTTGGTCGGGTCGATGGTCTTGCTGGTCTTGTCCGCGGCCTGCTGCTGCGTGACGTTGGCGTTCATCTCATCGGCGACGGCGGCGGTCGTCGCGGCCGCGCCGCCGAGCGTCATGGCCGCGCCCAGCATCATGGCGAACAGCTTCGATACTCCCCTGCGGAAGGATCGGGCCATCGTCGCCTTGGCCCGCCTGGTCAGGTGGGCCGGCTTCTCAGCGGACCGGGAGGCGGTCAGGCCGCGCATCGCGGTATTCCGAGTCATCGGAGATCTCCCTTCTTGTTGCGCTTGCCTGCGGCGGCGAGCGCCTTGCGGCCGAAGAACGCGCCGGACAGTGCGATGAGCGTCATGCCGAGCAGCAGGATGCGGGTCGTGCCCTCACCGCCGGCTTCCGGTAGGATCGGCAGGCTGGTGTTGGTGATGGTGTAGCCCTGGGTCTGGTTGCCGGTGATGATCGGCGGCTGGTAGCCGTCGATCGAGGGCACCGGCACGTACTTGCCGTCGTTCTTGGCGACTTCGCGCACCTCGTACTGCTTGTGCTTGCTGATGGTGAACGTATACGCCCAGTTGTTGCTCTCGTTCAGTTCGACCGGTTCTCCGACGGCGGTCAGGTTGCTGGTGTCGGTGTTGGTGATCTTTGGCGCGGTCGTAACGTTGGCGAACACGGCGGACGTGGTGCTGACGTTCTTCTCGTAGAGCTGCACCCAGATAGAGCGAGGACGGGTGTTGTCGTCGTTGTCGTTCCACGCCTTGCGTACGTTGAGGTTGGTCTTGTTCGGCGCGTTGCGGTTGCTTAGCGTGAAGGAGTACGCCTCCGGTTCGCCGGTCGTCGTTTGGGTCGCCGACGTGTCCGTATTGCCGCCTTCGGACGGGGCCGACGTTGTCGGATACTTCGTGGTGTCCTCGAACGTCGCGGTGTAGTCGTCCACGGCCTCTTCGGTGACGGAGTAGCGCAGCAGCTTGCCGTTGCGGTACTTCGGCAGGTTATTGAACGTGTACGTCCACGTATCGGCCGTTGCGGCCTTGGTCGCATCGGACTTGCTATCCGTTTCGTTCGATTCGCCGGCGGGCGTCTCCGTGTCGGTCTGGTCCGTTGCGGTTGCGTCGCCGTCAGCGGGCTGATCGGACGATTCGGACTGCTCGGATGCGGTCTGGTCGGATTGATCAGACTGGTCAGTCTCGGACGGCGTGGTCTCCGACTGATCGGTGCCGGACTGCTCGGTCTTGCCGGATTGGGACTGCTCGGTCGATTCGGAACCAGTCTGCTCGGTCTTGGACGGCGTGGATTCGGACTCGGTGGTGTCCGGATCAGTGGTGTTGGTATCAGTACCGTCGGTCGTATCGGACTGGGTCGCGTCTGAGGTTCCCGTCGTTGCCTTGTTCTTAGCGGTCAGCACGGCGCAACTCACGCCGACCAAGTCACCGACGCACTGATCACCCTGCGGCTCGGGCCAGCCGTTGGACTGGTTCCACAGGCTGGTCAGCAGCCAGACGGTCACCTGCTTGGGGCGCTGACCGTTGAAGTTCTGGGCGTCGTCCCACACCTTGCTCACGGTCACGGCCGTGGTTTCGGGCTTGTGCGTATTGGTGATCTCGAACTGCTCGTTGGTCTTCTCGTCAGCATCGGCAGACGTTTTCGTGAACGTGACGTTGCACTGATCGCCGGTCGGTTTATCCACCGTGCACACGCCGGAATCGTCGAAGTCGTTGTATCCGGCCACCGGCGTCTCCTTGACGGAGTACGTGTACTCGTAGCCGTACGAGTTCTTCTTCGGCAGGTTCTCGAGCGTCCACTTCCACGTGTTCTTGTCGGCGTTATCCGGAACCTTGAGCGTGGTGACGATCATGGTCTCGGAGTACTCCTCCGTCTCGGTCGTGCTGCCGTCCTTCGGATGCTTGCTGGTGCCGGTCACGGTCACCTGAATCGCCTCGGGGCGGATGCCGTCCTGATTATCGTTGTCCTTCCACGTCTTGGTCAGGTCGATGTTGCGCGCATCGGGCTGATGGATGTTGTACATCACGACGTCGTAGCCGTTGGCGTTCGGCGTCTTGACGATCGAGGCGTGGTATTCGTCTTTGTTGTCGCCGGACAGCTCCTCGTCCACGGTGTACGTGATCTCGTTGCCTTCGTTGTCCTTGGCGTCCAGACCGGTCCAGTCGTAAGTCCAGTTGTTGCTGTCATCCAGCACGACGCTGTATTCCTTACCGGTCATCTTCTCGCCGTTCTTGTACAGCACGGCCTTCACGGTCACATCCTTGCGCAGGTCCTGGGCGCCGCCGTCTTCCCAGCGCTTGGTGACGGACACGGCCGTATACGACTTGACCGCGTCCTCAACGCGGACCACATTGCCGCTACTGGCCACCTCATCGACCACGACCTTGCCGTTTTCCACGGTGAACGTGATTGGCTTGGCGGCCACGTCGTAGCCTTCCGGGGCCTTGGTTTCGGTGAGCTGGTACGTACCGTTGGGCAGCTGGAACGTCTTCGGACCGTCCGCGGAGGAAGTCCAGGTCAGCGTCGAACCGTTCTCCTTCACCGTCACGCCGTCAAGCTTCGTGAATGCGTCGGTGTCGAACGGTGCCGCATCGCCCTCGAACGTGGTGCCGGTCAGTTTGAACTCGGCACCGGCAAGTTCGGCCACGCCGGCTACAGCGGTCTTGGAGACGGTCACGTTGGTGGTGTTGAGCTCATCGGTCATGGTGACGGTGTTGCCCGCCGCAGTGTCCTTGCCGACCTTCACCGTACCGTTGAGCTTCACCGTGAAGGTGATGTCGCGCGCCGGCTGGTAGCCGGACGGCGCCTCGGCCTCGTGCAGTGTGTATGTGCCGGGGACGAGCGTGATCTCGTGCTTCTTTCCGGTGGAGGTCCACTCAATCGGGTTGATGGCCTCGCCGGCCAGCGTGGTGCCGGTGACGGTGAGCTTCGCGCCGGCGATCTCGCCCACGCCGCCGGTCAGGCTCACCTTGGAGATCTTCACATCGGTGGTCTTATAGATGTCGGTCATGACGATGACGTTGCCGTCCACAGCATTGCCGTTCACGTCCTGTACGGACAGCGACTGGTCGGCATTACGCACGACCTTGAACGTGATCGGATCGGCCACGCGGTAGCCGTTCGGCGCCTTCAGCTCGGTGAGCGTGTACGTGCCGGGCTTCAGCTCGACCTCATGCGACTTGCCCTTGCTGCTGGTCCACTTTTCGGTGACCTTGTTGCCGTCCTCGTCCGTGCCGTCGATCTCCATCTCCGCGTCCTTGATTTCCTTGCCACCGAGGTCGCGCTTGGAGACGCGAATCTTCGTATCGGTCGGATAGTGCGTGTTGGTGATGGTGATGCCGTCCGCATCGGTTGCAGTGCCGCTGGTCGTCGCCGTGTAGCCTTTGGTCGGGTTGACTTCCTGCACGGTGTATGTGATGGGCGCGCCGTTCTCGTACCTCGGCAGGTTGTCGAAAGTGCCCTTCCAGTGGCCGTCCGCGTCAGGCTTGATCGTCAGCGTCTTGTCAGGCACGGCGACGCCGTTGGCGTACAGCTGCACGGTGATTTCGGTCGGGCGCAGGCCGTCCTGGTTGTTCGCGTCGTTCCACGCCTTGGTGACGGGCACCGAGACGGTTTCCGGCGTGTACTTGTTGGTGAACGTCGTGGTCGACACGCCGTCCGCTCCGGTTACCGGATCAGATCGGGTGGTATCGTAACCGCCCTCGCCCGCGTTCACCTCAATAACCTGGTACTTGACTTCCTTGCCACCCTCGCGCACAGGCAGATCTGTCCATTCGACCACGGCTTGCGCGTCCGACGTGCTTTCGTTGATCACTTTCTCCTGGCCAACGTTGGTCCACGTCGTGCCGACGTCAGTCGACTTCTGCAGCTGGAACCGGGCCGGCTTGCGCTTGCCGTCACGGTTATTATCGTCATTCCACACCTTGCGAGCGCGGATTGAAGTGACGTTCGAGCGGTCGGTGACGGTCAGGTGCTTGCCATCGTCCGACGAGACGGTCTTGCCGTTGATAATGACCGCGCCAGCATTCGTCACGGTCACAGCAATCGGGTCAACCGCTTGGTAGCCTTCCGGGGCCGTGGTTTCGGTGAGGGTGTACGAGCCGGGAGTAAGATCCTTGAACTCAATCGATTGGCCATCAGCAGTCGTCTGCGTCTGGGCAGCGAACGAGGAGTCGCCGTTCTTGGTCAGCGTGAACGTGGCACCGGCCAGCCAGTTGCCCTGCTCGTCCTTCTTGTCGAGCTTGAACGAGCCCTTCTTGGTGCTGGCGTTGCTCACCGACCACAGGTAGTTCTGCAACGTCACATCGCGTGCGGCGGCGACGGTCAGCGACGTATCGTTCACGGTTTTGTCCTGATAGAACGCGGCTTCATGACCGCTGGGCTGGCCGCCCGGGAACACGACGTACAGTGTGGCGGGGTTCTTCGGATCGTACTGGTACCCGTCAGGCCCCTGCGTTTCGGTCACGCGGTAAATCACGTCCGCGTTCAGGCCAACTGCCGTCGATGTGTAACCGGTGGTACCGGACTGCAAACCGTTATTCACGACCTCGGTCCCAGTCGAACTCCATGCGTCGTTGGAGGCGTCCATGTCCACAGTAAGCTTCTCGACCTTGAACTTCGCGCCGTTCAGCGGCTTGGTGGCGTCGCCATCGGCGTACTTGTAGATCTGCAGCGAGTACAGGTTGGAGCTGATACCGCCCTGCGCGTCGATGACCTTGCCGGTCTGCGTGGTGGTTGCCGTACCGCTGTTGTTCTCGTAGCCGGCGAGCACGATCGTGTTACTGCCGAGATCGCCGAAGTCCTGCCCCGGCTTGAGCTGCACGGTGGCCTTGTAGGTAATCGTGATCGCGCGCGAGTCGGGCACGGTGAACGTGATCTTTCGCGTGCTCGGATCATATGCGTATGTCGCACCGGTCACTTCGGCCTTGGTGTTCGTGTCGGTGATGACCACACTGTCCATACGCAGGGTGAGTGCCTCACCGAGCGTATCGGTAAGCGTCAGCGACTTGCCCTTGTTCAGGGTCGAACCGCCCGGATTCACGTTCACCGTGTAGTTGATGTTCGGCGCGGTCTTCTTGTCGTAGACGCCCTTCTTGGCGACCAGGTTGCCGGGTTTGGCCCAGATGTCCGAATAATCGGGCAGCTGTGCCTTGCCATCGATATGGATGATGGCCTCGTTCTTGTACAGCAGATTTCCTTGCTGCCCCAGAGCACCGGTGATGTCAGTGAACGTGGTGTCGTACTGGATGAGCAGTTCGCCGCTCTGTGCCTTCTCGAATGCCTTGCTTCCCTTGGCGATGACGAACGTGAGCGTGTGGTCGCCGTTGTCGGTGACGGTCACGCCAGTGTACGTGTTGCCCTTGGAGTCCTTGGCCACCATCGAGCCGGGGATGTAGCTGTGATCGCCGTAGTACTGCCAGTTGTTGTCGGGGGCCTTCTCCCCGTGGGACAGCGTATCGGTGATGACCACGGACTGTGCGTTGTCCGGAATGTCGTGCACCTTGAGCTGCCAGCGCATGGTGTTCCGGCTCATCGGCGTGCCGTTGCCATCGTTCTGGTTCGACAGGTTGGACTTCTCCATGTTGTCGGCCACCGGCTTGTGGCTGTCCGTGGCCTCCTTGTTCACGAAGCGGGCCGTGTTGTAGAACGTGGTGCCGGTCGGGGTGCCGTTGAGCACGGTGGACGTGTACGAGATGTATAGCTTGGTGTTCTTCTTGATCTCGTCGTTGAACGTGATCGTGAACGACTTGCGGTCAGCGGCTACCGTCTTGGTGACGCTGCCGGTGTACTCCGTCTTGTTATCAAGGTCGGTGTAGATCTTGATATTGCTCGCATCCGGATCGAGCACCTGCCAGTCGGGCTTGACGTAACCATCCTTGTGGTCCTTGCCGTCGTCGTCGACCGTATCGGTCAGCTTCTTGCCGGCCGGCAAGTCGTCCTTGGCGGTGAAGGTGGTCAGCCATTCCAGCGTCTTGTCTGCGTTCGCGTCGCCGGTGTACTTCTTGTCCAAATCCACGGCGTCCTTGCCGATGGTCACCGTGCCGGTTCCGGGCAGTGCGTTGCCCTTGCCGTCGCCGGGCGTCACGGTCACGTCGTTCTTGACCGTGACCTTGTCGCCGCTGCCGCTCTCGGGCAGATTCTCGACTTCGGTGGAGTATGTGATCTTGTACTGCCGGTACGGATGCGTGCCGTTGCTGGGCAGCTTGGCCGTGCCGCTGACCAGGTCGGCCCACTTCAGCGTGGTCTCTTGCGGCTGCCAGTTATCGTCATAGTAGACGACCTTCACGTCACCGGTCGGGGCCTTGAGGTTGCTGCCGAGCGAGTCCTTGATCGTCGTCGCGTTGGGCACTTCGGCGTCCGTGCCGGCGTTGACGGTAATCGTCCAGTTGACCACGGTGACCTGCACCGGCTGGCCGTCCTTGCCGAGCACCGGCTGGCCCTTCTCATCCGTCTTATCGACGGTATTGGCCTTGCCGTTCTTTTTCACGGACCATTTGCCGTTCAGCCAGATGCTCTGCTCAGTGGTCTGCTTTTTCGTGTAGTCGTCGCTGTGGTACGTGACCTTGTTCTTGACAAGGTCGCCCTTGCCGTTCTTGACCGCGTCGATGACGTCCTGACGGTTGATCTTCACGCTGTAGCGCGCGTAGAGCGCCTGACCGTCGGTCATCTGGTCGATGTTGGCGGTGAACCCGTTGGGAATGGGCGTCGGTCTGCTCCGTGTGTTCCCATTTGCCGGTGTATTCCTTCGTGCAGTTCGGATCCGTGTACAGCTTGAGCGAATCCGGCACCAGATTGAGCAGATTACCCATCGAGTCTTCGAGCTTGACGTTCTTGTTGCTGCCTTTGGCGTGCACTTCCACCACGAAATCGAACACGGTGGGGTCGTCGGTGGAGATGGCGCCGTTCTTCTGTGCCCACAGGCTGTGCTGCTCGTTCACGTTGACTTCCAGCTGCCCGATGCCGGGGAATTCGAAGTTGGCCTTGCCGCCGTTGTTGTTGCCGGTGGACGATTCGGTGATGGTGCCATTGACGGTGACGTAAATCTTTTTGTTGGAGCCGGTATCCCTTCGGCTGAAGGTGGCCACGAGCTTGTTGCCGTTGACGGTGAACGTACCGCGTTCGACACCGTCTTCGCCGTAGATGGTGTAGGTCTCGTTGGACTTGAAGTTCAGCCCCTTGGGCAAATCGTAGGTGAACTGATCGCCTTCCTGGATATCGACGTCATTCGGCATTGTCCAATACAGCTTCATCTTGACTGGGTCGCCGTAGTTCACCGTCATGCCGGTGGTGTACGGCTTGCCATCGATAGTGATTACCGTGTCGTCCTTGTTGACCGGAGCCTGGGCACTGCCGATTTCATAGGTGTTCGCAGCCTGCGCGGCCGGCACGCCCACGATTGCAGTGGCCAGCAGCATCGCAATCACCACAAGCATTGATGCCAACGTTCGCAACAACGGATAACGGGGGTGTTGGCTGCTTTGAACGAACATCTTCTCTCCTACTATGGCACTACGTCATCGATTGATACCACTCAGTCGTCTGTATTTCAGAATACGTCAGCCCCTCGTCTTTTTGCAAACGATTGCCAAATGGTGATTACCCTCAGAAACTTAACTAATAAGCCATTTTTGTCAATGATTTTCTTGCATTGCTTTCATGAAAGTAGACTGCAAGTGCAAACGTTTGCGAATCAAAACGCAAAAAAGTACCGGCAGCGCGAGCTGAGCCCCCTGATTTCGCCCCCCCATTCGGCTTGAAACCGATTTCCGCGCAACCGGGGACAACATAACATGCCCCCATTTAACGAATAAGAGTTTTTCCGGAAATGGGGGCAATGCCCCTCGCCCCCATTGCAGCATCAAACGATTGACATGCCCACGGGGACAAATCATCAACCCGGCGAATCCTTGGAATTAAGCCAATGTTGGATTCAACATCTCAAAGGGCATGACATAGCGTTTGCCCCGATTCCGCAATAACAGTCAAATCGAAAGATGGGGACAAGAATTCTTGCCCCCATCTGCACGTCAAACGATTATTGGACGAACCGGGGGCAAAAATCGCCCCGGTTCGGCGGACTGTCCTGCTTAACGACTCGCTCAGCGAGCCCCGCAATCAAGGACTTGCCTACGGCAAGACTCAATATTGCCTTCGCTCAGCTATCGCTTCGCTCAGGGCTCGTCTACGGACAGTCCACTGGACTGTCCGTTTAACGGCTCGCCCATACAGCCGCATCCGGATCGTCGTCCGGGTTGTAGCCGTCGTCGCCGTAGGTGTATTCGTCGTCCACCACGCCGGAGTCGGCCTCGGCGTTGAGGGCGTCCACGTCCTTCTTGTCGAGCTTGTACTGCGGGAGCACGTTCTCGATGTAGCTCTTCACGGCCTCGCCCATCGGCACGTCATGGCCGGCCTTCTCCGCCAGGAACCAGCGGTGGGTGAGCACCTCGTGGAAGAACTGGGCGGGTTCGATCTGCGAGCGGTATTCGCGCGGAATCATGCGTACGGTGGGCTCGTAGACCTCGCGCATCCAGTCCGTGGCCACGATCTCCAGCTCCTCGTCGTCACGCCACATGGAAGCACGGTAGGCATCGAGATCGTTGAGCAGGCGGCGGGCCTGGTTCTCCTGCACGTCCAGACCGGTGAGGCGCAGCAGCTTGCGGGATGCATAGCCGGCGTCCACCACGCGCGGACGGACCAGCACACGCTTGCCGTCCTCGGCGGTCTTCATCTCCAGCTCGTCCACGTCGAAGCCGAGCTCGTTGAGCTTGTTGACGCGCTGCTCGATCTTCCACATTTCGTCCGGACCGAACTTGTCCGTGTCGGTCAGGGCGCTCCACAGCGAGTGGTAGCGGTCCACCAGACGGTTGCCGACCTCGATCTCGTCCAAGTCGCTCGGCAGGAGGCGGCCGGAGGCCAGATCCATAAGTTCGCCGATGATGTTGGTACGGGCCAGGTCGATATCGTATTCGCGCTGGCCTTCGGTCAGATTCACGTGCAGATCACCGGTCTCGGCGTCCACCAGGAAGGCGGAGAAGGCGTCGGCATCGCGCAGGAACAGCACGTTCGAGAGGGACACGTCGCCCCAGTAGAAGCCGGCCAGATGCAGACGGACCATAAGCACGGCAAGGGCATCGATGAGTCGTTCGGCGGTGTCCGGACGCAGATTGCGGGCGAACAGCGCACGGTACGGCAGCGAGAACTTGAGGTGCTTGGTGACCAGAATCGCCTCCAGCGGCTCGCCTTCGCGATTGCGGCGTCCGGTGACCACGGCGATCGGCTGGACGGTAGGCAGGTCGAGCTTCTGCAGACGACGCAGCAGCTCGTACTCTCGCTCAGCCACCTGACGGGTGATCTCCTTCATGGCGTAGACCTCGTCGCCCACGTGCACGAAACGCACCACGTGGCGGGAGATGCCTCGCGGCAGGTTGGCGAGCAGGTCCTCGGGCCAGGTGGCCAGAGGCTTGTGCCACGGCAGCGTGAACATCTTCGGGTTCGAGCTGGCGGCGGTGATCTTCAGTGCTTGCGGCTCGCCTGAATCGACCTTTTCGTCTTCGGCTTTGACAGACGTGGCTTTCAGTGCGCGCGGATCCAACTGGGGTACTTCGTTCAACTCCATGTGTTCGATTTTACGGCGCATCAGGGATGTCCGGGCAAAACGGCGCTGCGGCGAGGCTTCCTCCGAAAAAGATCAGACATAATCCTCTGGGCGACCGGCATGACGGGGCATGTCCAGCAATTGGGCCAATACTTCCAAAACCAGCTTCGCGTTCTCCTCATGCTCCGCATCCAACTGCCGAAATGCAAAGTCATCATCGGGCAGAAGCAATGTGTCACGTAAAGTCCGTATATTCCTCCGGTCGCTTCTGCTGCGATTGTCCAAACGAAGTAACGCCTCAATCGGATCATCAATCAGCGAAGCCAATAGCGCCGCGTCCAGAAGGTGACGGCTCCGATCCCCCTGCCTCGTCTCTCGCCAAGATGCCGCTTTCATCAACAATGCCCCGAGCACATCCGGCATGCATACCGAGGCGGTTCTTCGTTCAAACCGCAAATCAACGATCATGCTGCGAGCCACAGCTCTACGAGACCCCGGCATACCAAGCATCTGATGCCCACTAAGCAACGCCCGTGAGCGAAGGTATGGCGATAAATGGTTGTCCACCAATAGGTCGACGCTGGAATTCCCGCACACCATCCGCGTGGTATACCCGGTGAGCGACCCTCTCGTTACTTGAAATCCCATGTTTTGCAACGCATCACGCACTTCACGAACTGCATGCTTGTGCGTCAACACATCCACGAGAAAATCCGCATCCGTGGTCGGACGACTGCTCAGACCACGCATCATGGCATGAGCTTGCACCATAAGACCACCGGCGAGCCTCCACGAAGTAGGATCTTCCGTGTGCTCGGCCAATGTGAGGACCGTTCCCCAAGGATGTCCACTAGACGGAATCTGAATTACCGGATTTGTCATGATGTTCCCCCTGAAAATCACGTAACAATGCAGCCAGCCGCCCCATACCGGCATTACGTTCTCGCGGATCGATCGAATCGGCCAAATCTGCGGCACACACCGCGACCGGCATGACTCGACGCCCTCGAATGGGGCATCCCCTCACCACATGAAAACGAACCTTCTTCGGCTCGGCAAGTTCCTTGAGCATATACCGTGACTTCAGCATCGGCAAATCGCTCTCTTCCACGTATCCTTCGACCAATTCCGAAGGAGAAAGCTCAAAATATTCGGCCATCCCCTCGCATCCGCCGGAGCGACAAATATCGCCACTGCCGCTCAACCTGTCCAGGAACAGCGCATTGGCCCAATACTCATGGACATCGGCACGATGACGGATATTGCGCACGAACGCATCCGCATCCGTTTCCTTAAGCAATCTTCTGATCTCGTATCGTTTCCGCACACTGAGCCAGTCAATTGACTCCCCGGAGAGCAGATACAACGCACCCATTGCGGTTTCCGACGAATACGGTCTTCCGGCACGTTTTTCCCGAAGAGCAAGCCGAATCAGCGACTCCTCCGTAATCAGCGCGATTCTCGGGGCTGCATGCACCGCCTGCAGCTCACCACTCTGGATCAAGGAACGCACTCTTCGATCAGTAATCGACAACCTCTTCGCGGCCTCTGCGACTGTATATAAACGCCCCGCACTCCGTACTGTCATGGTTCAAGAATACCGTTAATTATTCCTTCATCGGAATAATTAACGGTATTCTTGGCAGAATCAAGCCAGACCAGTCGGGCAGCAGTTCCTTTGACGGGGAATCCGAACCCGTACCGCCTTATACCCGTTCCCGCCGCGAGCATGCCAATACAAGAAAAGCCCCGCAGCTATGCGGGGCTTTTCCAACGAGGTCATAAGAGAGGAAGAGAACAACCTCGTTTAATGGTTGACGAAGCGGTTAGACCTCGCCAAGTGTATCTACGCCGTGACCGGCGATCGACTAGTTCAGACGCAGCTCGGTCGACGGAGCGAACAGGTGCATCTTGGCCGGATCGATCTTGATCTTGACGGTGGCGCCGACCTTCGGAAGCGCACGCGGGTTCACACGAATCGTGGTGAGCTTGTTCTGGTCGGACATGACCTGAGAGGCCTCGGCAGCGGAGCCATCGGTGATGATGTTGCCGTAGATGTAGCCATCGGAGCCCAGATCCTCGACGTTCACGACCTTCAGGGAGAAGGCGTTCGGGTCGTCGGCCGGAGCCAGGCCAGCGTCCTCAGGACGGAAGCCGACCACGATCTGGTTGTTGTCCTCCGGGGTGAGCTTGTTGACGGCCTCAGCCGGCAGGTCCACGGTGTCCTCACCGATCTTCGCCTTGCCGTTGACCACCGGGTGGGTGTTCAGGTTCATCGACGGGGAGCCGATGAAGCCGGCGACGAAGACGTTGGCCGGGCGATCGTACAGCTCGGTCGGGGCGCCGACCTGCTGCAGGATGCCGAGCTTGATGACGGCGATGCGATCGCCCATCGTCAGAGCCTCGGTCTGATCGTGGGTCACGTACAGGGTGGTGACACCCAGCTGGCGCTGCAGAGCGGCGATCTGGGTACGGGTCTGGACACGGAGCTTGGCGTCGAGGTTGGACAGCGGCTCATCCATGAGGAAGACCTTCGGCTCACGGACGATTGCACGGCCCATGGCCACACGCTGACGCTGACCACCGGACAGAGCCTTCGGCTTGCGGTCGAGGTACTCGGTCAGGTCGAGGATCTCAGCGGCCTTCTCGACGCGCTTGCGGATCTCATCCTTCGGGGTGCCGGCGATCTTCAGAGCGAAGCCCATGTTGTCCGCAACGGTCATGTGCGGGTACAGAGCGTAGTTCTGGAACACCATTGCGATGTCGCGGTCCTTCGGCTGCATCGTGGTGACGTCCTTGCCACCGATGAGGATGCGGCCCTTGTTGACCTCTTCCAGGCCGGCGAGCATGCGCAGGGTGGTGGACTTACCACAGCCGGAAGGGCCGACGAGGACGAGGAACTCGCCATCCTTGATATCAAGATTCAGATCATCCACGGAGGGCTTGTCGTTGCCCGGGTAGATACGAGTGACGTGGTCGAAAACGACTTCTGCCATAATTACTAATCCTTTCAGAGGCAGGTACGTGCCTCACGATCCGTTGTAAAGGGATTTGTGGTTATTACTATGCTTCGACCTACCGTAGCCATCTACTACATTGCTTCCGGGAACTGCAAGCCTCAGCGTTCACTTTTCCTGGTTCAGTGAAGGTTCTCTTCGTTGAGCCACCACTCACTATACACGGCCCCCGTACAAACTCAAGGACAAACGCGCGAAAACTTTCGCATCGCGTGTCGCGTGTCAGGCGATCCCCGGTGGGGTGTCTAACGGGGTGTTCGTCGGCTCTCGGATGCCAACGAACACCAACCGGTCTGGGCTCCCCTCAGTCGGCTGTGCCGACAGCTCCCCTCAGAGAGGGGAGCCGAAATGAATCACTCCAGTTCGAAGGTGACGCCGTTGCGGTGGGCCTCGCGTTCGGCCTTGCGCTCGTCGCGGCGTTCCTCGGCGGCCTCGATGCGCTGGATGCGCAGCTGGCGCCAGTCCTCGCGCATGTCGCGGAACCGTTCGAGCAGCGTCGGATCGGTATCGTCGTCAGGCAGGACAGCGGGTTTGGCCGCGGCGGCCCCGGCCGCGCCATCGGCGAGGTGGGCGACGCCCATCTTCAGCAGGCCCAGCAGCTCGCGCAGGGTCTCCGGAATCGGCTCGTCGCCTTCGTCGGCGGACTTGGCGAGCCCTTCGATGCGACGGCGCAGGGCGTCCGCGTCCTCGGGGTCGATCTTGAGTCCGGCGATGAGTGACTGGCGGATGGTCTCATAGTCGAGGTTGGCGAAGAAGTTGAGCTGCTGGAGGGTCATGAAACCCTTGAGCTCGGGGAACCGGTGGACGATGTACTCCTCGCGGTCGTCGGCGGCGCGGGTCCAGTCGCGGGTGAGCTGCGGGTCCCAGCTGGCGGTGATGGAGCCTTCGCGCATGCGGTAGTGGTAGAGGGCCTTGGGCAGACGCACCACGCGCGTGGCCTCGCCGATCACGTTGCAGATGCGGGAGAGGTCCTCGATCTTGCGGCCCACGGGGAAGGCGAACCCGGTGTTCTGGTAGGTGGACGCAGGGGCCAGGAACGCCCAGAAATAGCCGTCGATCTCGGCCTTGACCTGCTTTTTGATGGCCTCGACCGGGGTCAGGACCTGCACTTCGGAGTAGTCGTTGTGACGGTAGCTGGACAGCAGCGGTTTGTCGTTCTCGGAGATGGTGTCAAACTGGAACATCACCAGGTCGGCGTCGTAGTCGCGCATGGCGTCGAGGCAGTCCTGGACCAGCGTGGGGGCCACGGTGTCGTCCGAGTCGGCGAAGTAGATGTACGCGCCGGTGGCCCGTGCGATGCCGGCGTTGCGCGCGTCGGACAGGCCTCCGTTGGGTTTGTGGATGACCTTGATGCGACCGTCCTTGGCGGCCCAGGCGTCGCACATGGCCGGGCAGCGGTCCGGAGAGCCGTCGTCCACCAGCAGGATCTCGAGGTTGGGGTACGTCTGCGCGGTCACGCTCGCCACGCATTCGTCAAGGTAGCGTTCGACTTTGTACACCGGGATGATGATGCTGACCAACGGATCATGTTCCATATATCCAGCGTAACGCCACGATGCGAACGTTCGCCAGAGCGGCGACGGCATTCGGGCGGGGCCGATGGACGGCCGCCGCATCATACGGGACTCTTCGGCGATTCCACGGGCGCCCCACGGCAGAACAGCTGCCGAAAATAGCAGTCTGCGCACCGGCTCCCCCGGTTATCGGGGCGACTGGGTTAGGATTTGCAGGTAAAGGACATGGCAGGAGGTGCGGCGATGCGCAGCGTCAGGGTCGGCGTGGTCGAGGATGACCCGGTGGCATGCCAGCGGATACTGGACTACCTCAATCAATATCGCAGCGAGACGGGCGTGGAGTTCACGGTCGCCGTGTTCGACGACGGCGAGGCCATCGTGGAGCAGTACACGCCCACGTACGACATCCTTTTCCTGGACATCGAGATGGCGCGCCTGGACGGCATGTCCGCGGCGCGCCGAATCCGCGAGCGCGACGATTCGGTGGTGATCGTGTTCATCACGGCGGCCCCGCAGTACGCCATCAACGGATATCAGGTGCAGGCGCTCTCCTATCTGCTCAAGCCGGTGCCGTACTTCGCGTTCCGGCAGGAGCTCAAGCGGTCCATCGATATGGTGCGCCGGCGTTCGGACGGGTCGCTGCTCATCGAGGCCGGCGGGCGCCAAATCCGGCTGGAGCTGGCGGATGTGACGTATATCGAGTCGATTCGGCACACCATCATCGTGCATACGTTGGATGGCAAGCTCTCGGTGTCCGGCACGCTGAAGGACTTCGAGGAGCGGCTGGCCGAGCAGGACTTCTTCCGCTCCAACTCCTGCTATCTGGTGAACCTCAGGCATGTGGTGGGCGTGGACGGTCAGGACTGCGTGATGTCGAACGGCGAACTGCTGCGGGTGAGCCGGCCGCGCAAGAAGGCGTTCCTGACGGCGCTGACGAACTACATGGGTGCGGCCGGGCCGACCGCACGGGCCGGCGTCGGAGCCGGAGCCAGTGGCGTCAGTGTCGGTGCCGGAACCGGTGAGACCGGCGCTGACGAACGGCCGGCAGACGGCCAGACCGCTGCGACCGAGACAGGAGCCGCGTGATGGGCGGGACGACCATCACCAACGCGCTGCCGGACATCCCTCGCTTCTACACGGCCATCTGCGAGTGGATGGCGTGCGTGACGTATCTGCTGGTCATCTACCGGCGCGTGCCACTGTCGCGCACGATCACAGTGGGCGTGCTGGGACTGGCGGGCATGATCGGCATCCAGTACTTCGACGGCGCGATGCCACTGTGGTTCTGGGTAATCGGCATGCTGCTGGCGTTCGGCGGCATGTGGGCCATCGTGCGGTTCGGTGCCGGCACCGGCAATCGCGAGGGCCTGTACATCGCCGCACGCGCGTTCGTACTGGCGGAACTGGTGGCCTCGCTGCACTGGCAGCTGGTCACGTTCCTGCAGTACGGGGTCGGCATGCCGCCCCGGGAACCGTACGCCTCGCTGGTGCTGGTCGTCACGTACGCGATCGGATTCGTGGCGGCGTGGGCGATAGAACGCGGCAACTTCGCGCACGATGCGCCGACCAACACGACCCTGCAGCTTTCGGTGGGCACGGTGGCCATCACCATCGTGACGTTCGCCATGAGCAACCTGAGTTTCATCTCCACCAACACGCCGTTCTCCGGCACCGTGGGCCAGGAGGTGTTCTACATCCGCACATTGGTGGATTTCTGCGGGTTCGCAATCCTCTACGCCCAGCAGGAACAGGCGCGGCGCATGGCGGCGAGCGCCGAACTGGCCTCCATCAACGCGCAGCTCAACAGCCAGCATCAGGAGTATCTGGCGTCCAAGGAGAACATCGAGGCCATCGGACGGCTCGCGCATGACTTGAAGCATCAGATCGCGGCGCTGCGGGCGGAGGTGGATCCGGAGCATGCGGCGGCCGGATTCGAACAGCTGGAGGCCTCGGTCGCGGCGGCCAGCGCGCAGCAGCATTCCGGCAATCCGGTGCTGGACGTGATCCTGACCACCAAGATGCGCACGTGCGCGGACCGCGGCATCACGCTTACGGCGGTGGCGGACGGCAAGCTGCTGGCGGACATGTCGTCGATGGACATCGCCTCGCTGTTCGGCAATGCGCTGGACAACGCCATCGAGGCGACCAGCAAGCTGCCGGACAAGCAGCAGCGGCTCATCCGGCTGGCCCTGTACGGGCAGGGCCGGTTCACGGTGATCCGCGTGGAGAACTACTACGATTCCACGCTCAAGAAGGATTCGACGGGCGCGCTGCGCACCACCAAGCGGGATGCCGCGCGGCACGGGTTCGGCGTGAAGTCGATTCGTCACATCGCCGCGCAGTACGGCGGCGAGGTGACGATTCGCACCGAGGACCACTGGTTCGTGCTGACGGTGCTGATTCCGCGGTAGGCGGGGCCGGGGGGTGCCGGGAAACGGGCGGGCGTCAGAAATCCCAGTCCTCGTCGTCGGTCTCCTCGGCCTTGCCCATCACGTAGGAGGAGCCGGAGCCGGAGAAGAAGTCGTGGTTCTCGTCGGCGTTGGGGCTCAGGGCGGCGAGGATCGCGGGGTTCACATCGCAGATCTCGGCCGGGAACAGGGCCGGGTAGCCGAGGTTCATGAGGGCCTTGTTGGCGTTGTAGTGCAGGAACTTCTCCACGTCCTCGACCAGGCCCACGCCGGAGTACAGGGATTCGGTGTATCCCACCTCGTTGTCGTACAGCTCGTTGAGCAGGTCGTAGGTGTAGTCCTGCAGGTCGGCGCGTTCGGCGTCGGTGAGCTGGGCGATGCCCTTCTGGTACTTGTAGCCGATGTAGTAGCCGTGCACGGCCTCGTCGCGGATGATGAGACGGATCACGTCGGCCGTGTTGGTGAGCTTGGCGTGCGCGGAGAAGTACATCGGCAGGTAGAAGCCGGAGTAGAACAGGAACGATTCGAGCAGGGTGGAGGCCACCTTGCGCTTGTACGGGTTGTCGCCCTCGTAGTAGTCGAGCACGATCTCGGCCTTCTTCTGCAGGAACTCGTTCTGCTCGCTCCAGTCGAAGGCGGCGTCGATCTGCTCGGTGGAGCACAGGGTGGAGAAGATAGACGAGTACGACTTGGCGTGCACGGACTCCATGAACGCGATGTTGGTGTACACGGCCTCCTCGTGCGGGGTGAGCGCGTCCGGGATGAGGGAGACGGCACCGACCGTGCCCTGGATGGTGTCCAGCAGGGTCAGGCCGGTGAACACGCGCATGGTGAGCGTGTGCTCCTCCTCGCTCATCTGCTGCCAGGAGGGGATGTCGTTGGAGACGGGGACCTTCTCGGGCAGCCAGAAGTTGCCGGTGAGGCGGTCCCAGACCTCGAGGTCCTTCTCGTCCTCCAGACGGTTCCAGTTGATGGCCGAGACGCGGTCGATGAGCTTGAGCGGCTTGCGCGGAATGGAAATCGGTGCCATGGGTTTGTTCCTTATGTAGTTGGTGGACGTGACGGGCAGGCATACGTTTTCTGGCTCCCTTCCCTGAGGGGAGCCAAAAAGTGACTCAGAGCATGCAGCTAACGCAGCCGGCCACCTCGGTGCCTTCCAGGGCCTGCTGACGGATGCGGATGTAGTAGAGGGTCTTGATGCCCTTGCGCCAGGCGTAGATCTGGGCCTTGTTGAGGTCTCGCGTGGTGGCGGTGTCCGGGAAGAACAATGTGAGCGAGAGGCCCTGGTCCACGTGCTGGGTGGCTTCGGCGTAGGTGTCCACGATGGCCTTCCAGCCGATCTCGTAGGCGTCCTTGTAGTACTCCAGGTTGTCGTTGGTCATGTAGGCGGCCGGGTAGTAGACGCGGCCGATCTTGCCTTCCTTGCGGATCTCGATCATCGAGGCGATCGGGTGAATCGAGCTCGTGGAGTGGTTGATGTACGAGATGGAGCCGGTGGGCGGCACGGCCTGCAGGTTCTGGTTGTAGATGCCGTCGCGGATAATCGCGGCCTGCAGTTCCTTCCAGTCGTCGACCGTGGGGATCGCGACGCCGAAGCGGGCGAACAGCTCGCGGACAGTGGCGGTGCGCGGTTCGAGCGAGCGGCGGCCGTCGGTGTACTTGTCGAAGTAGTTGCCCTGACCGGCCGGCTTGGCGTACGCGGAGGTCGGGAAGCTCTTGAACGCCTGGCCGTGCTCCACGGCGAGCGCGTGCGAGGCACGGTAGGCGTGGTAGGCCACGGTCATGAAGTACATGTCCGTGAAGTCGAGGCCCTCCTCGGAGCCGTACATGATGCCTTCGCGGGCCAGGAAGCCGTGCAGGTTCATCTGGCCGAGGCCGATGGCGTGGCCCTCCTCGTTGGCGCGGCGGATGGAGGGCACGGCGTTGATGCTCGTGCGCTCGGCCACGGAGGTGAGCGCGCGGATCGCGGTCTCGACGGTGCCGGCCAGGCCGCCGTCCATGGCCTTGGCGATGTTCAGCGAACCGAGGTTGCAGGACACGTCGCGGCCCACGTGGGCGTAGCTCAGGTCCTCGTTGTATGTGCTCGGCTCCTGCACCTGCAGGATCTCGGAGCACAGATTGGACATGGTCACACGGCCCTCGATGGGGTTCGCGCGGTTGACCGTGTCCTCGAACACGATGTACGGGTAGCCGGATTCGAACTGCAGTTCGGCGATGGTGGTGAAGAACTTGCGGGCGTCGATGTAGGTCTTCTTGATGCGATCGTCCGCCAGCATCTCCTCGTAGTGTTCGGTGACGGAGATGTCCGCGAACGGCTTGCCGTAGACGCGCTCCACGTCGTACGGGCTGAACAGGGCCATCTGCTCCTTGCGCTTGGCCAGCTCGAAGGTGATGTCCGGGATCACCACACCCAGGGCGAGCGACTTGATGCGGATCTTCTCGTCCGCATTCTCGCGCTTGGTGTCCAGGAAGCGCAAGATGTCCGGGTGATGGGCGTTGAGGTAGACCGCGCCCGCGCCCTGACGTGCACCGAGCTGGTTGGCGTAGGAGAAGGAGTCCTCCAGAAGCTTCATGACCGGAATCACGCCGCTGGACTGGTTCTCGATGTGCTTGATGGGCGCGCCGAGCTCGCGCAGGTTGCTCAGCAGCAGGGCCACGCCGCCGCCACGCTTGGACAGCTGCAGGGCTGCGTTGATGCCGCGGGAGATGGACTCCATATTGTCTTCGGTGCGCACCAGGAAGCAGCTCACCGGCTCGCCGCGCTGGGCCTTGCCGAGGTTGAGGAACGTGGGCGTGGCCGGCTGGAATCGGCCGGCGAGCATCTCGTCCACGTACGCGATCGCCTGCCGCTCGTCACCGGCGGCCAGTTCGAGGGCCACGGCGGCGCAGCGCTGTGGGAAGTCCTCGAGGTAGCGCTTGCCGTCGAAGGTCTTGAGCGCGTAGGAGGTGAAGAATTTGAAAGCGCCGAGGAAGGTGCCGAACTCGAAGCCGGTGGACTCGGCGTGCTCGTAGAAGCGGTCCAGGAAGTCGGCGGAGTACTGGTCGAACACCTGCGGGTTGTAGTACTGGTGTTCGATGAGGTAGTTCAGGCGATCGGCGGTGGAGTCGAAGGTCACGGTGTTGGGGACCACGTGCTCGGTGACGTACGCGCGTTCGGCGGCCTTGTCCTTGTCGAACTGGATCTTGCCGTCGGCGTCGTAGAGGTTGAGCATCGCGTTGAGCGCGTGGTAGTCGCGGGACGGGTCGTTGGTGCGTTCGGCCGCGGTGGAGGCGGTGTTGTCCAGCGACAGGCCGGTGTTGGTGAAATCAGTCATGGTGATTCGGGGGGGTTGGTAGATGGATGGGTAAGCGAGTCGCCATGCAGGGCGCGCTCGTTTTTCTGGCTCCCCTCTCTGAAGGGACATTGCCGTGAAGCAAGCAGCGGAGCCGTTTGTAGGCGATGTGCGAGACGACAGTCGAGACAGCGAACCGCGAACGAAGTTCGTCCTTAATTGCAGGACAAGCCAAGTTACGAAGCGAAGAAGCGGGTGAGACCGTCTCGTACGGCCGCGGTGTCTTCCGGGGTGCCCATGAGCTCGTATTTGTAGAGGAACGGCACGTGGCATTTGGCGGAGATGATGTTTCCCGCGGCGCAGTACGCCTCGCCGAAGTTCGTGTTGCCCGATGCGATGACGCCGCGGATCCACGCCCGGTTTTCAGGGTCGTTCAGGAAGCGCTTGACCTGGATCGGCACGGCCTTCTTGATCACGCCGCCGCCGTATGTGGGCACCATGATGACGTATGGTTCACGCACGTTGAGCGGCGGATCCGCAGGCCTGAGGGGCACTCGGTAGACGTTGATGCCATGCTGTTCCAGATGGCAGCCGGCCACGAACCGTGCGGTGTTCTCGGATGCCGAGGAGAAGTAGACCAGTGCGCCGATCGGCTCGCCCTGCGCCGCGTATTCGGGAGCGCTGGGAATGGTCCGCGCCGCATCGGCGGGCGTCGTGCGCGCCTCGGATTCCCCCGACGGGGCTATGGATGCAGCGGACGATGCGGCGGCCACGGTCGTGACGCTCTGGTCGGCCGCTCCGGCCGCTGTGTTCGGGCTCACACGGCGACCGCGGCGGTCTCGGTCACAGTGGCCTGCTTGGCGACCTCGCGGATGAGGTCCGGGCGGTAGCCACTCCAGGAGTTGTCCGGCGTGATAACGACCGGGGCCTGACGGAAACCGGCGGCCGTAAGCTGTTCGAGCGTGGAGGGGTTCTCGGAGAGGTCCACGGTCTCGAAAGGCACGCCGAGCTTGGTGAACTGACGCTTGGTGGCCTCGCACTGCGGGCAATGAGGCTTGGTGAACACGGTGACGGTCATGGTGGCTCCCCTTGACGTAGAACAATGAAGCGAACGCCATATTACAACCGCATGATTCGCAAGCAAGCCACTATGGGTAGTAGCGTGTTGCGCCAGCAAATACTAGATGTAGTGTTTTTGTTGATTTTCCGCCGTTTCCGCGAGCCGGCCGGGAGCCCCGCGGAACGACCCGCCCGCCCACATGTGGCATTGTTCACATTTACCGGTTCGCCGACGGCTCGCCGACAAACCCCTCATCGAAAAGCCTGACCGCACACCGCACCGGTAATAATCGAAATTCCGTAAGACTACCCCTCAGTCGGCTTCGCCGACAGCTCCCCTGACAAGGGGAGCCATGGGCGGGGAACGGAAAAGCCCGGCCGGACGCTCACGGGAGACGTCCGGCCGGGCTCGGAGAGGAAGAAGAAATCAGAAGAATCGTTCAGATATAGGTTATGCGGCCTCCTACTTGTTCTTGGGCATGATCCAGAACTTGAGCAGCGGGTAGCTCACCACCACGGCCAGCAGCGTGTTGACCACGGAGGCGATGGTGCCGGCCACGCCGGCGTTCATGCCCCAGCCCTGGCACAGCGCGGTCACGTAACCGGGCAGCACGAGGTTCACCACCACGATCACCACGGCCAGGATCGCGTACTTCCATGCGGCGTCCCTGAAGCTGGAATCGGACTTGAACACCCACTTCATCTGCACGAAGAAGTTCACCACCTGGGCGATCACCTCGGCGAACAGGAAGGTGAGGAAGCCGCCCAGGCCGTTGCCGGACTCCGGGTAGTTGAAGATGAGGAAGTGGAACGGCGTGGTCAGGCCCAGTCCGGCCACGAACACCGCGGTGCCGATCCATGTGACCACGAAGCGGGAGATGGTGGAGATGTTCGAGAGCACGTTGAACAGGATGAACTCCCAAATGGTGGGGTGATCCTTGATCCACCGACGGACAGGTCCGAGCTTCTTGCCTTCGGCAGCGTCGGCGGCGTTGGTGTCAGTCATGGTTGAGCTCCTTTGCGGTGCGTTTGTTGGCGGATTGGTTGCGGAAGAATCCGGCGATGAGTCCGCCGAGTCCGCGGAAGGTGTGGCCGTTGGCGATCTTGACGATGGCGTCCACCATGGCCGAGTCGACCATGCCCTGCGTCATCTTGCTCATGGCGCGCGGCGGCATGTTGAGGATGAACAGCGTGTTGAGGTCCGGCGAACCGGTCTTCTGGCGGGTCTTGGCCTCGCGGCTGGTGAGCGTCCGGGCCACGGTACGGGCCGCGAACCCGCGCGAGTCAACCCAGCTGGAGATCGGGTCGTTCACGCCGAATACGGTGGGCTTGCCGGGGGCGATGACCTCGCGGCCGAACAGCACGGCCATTTCGGCGTCGGTCACATGCTTGACGTCGCCATCAAGGTAGTGGCCCAGTGCCGGGTCGGCGGGGGCGGCGTCCACGTCGCCGGCCACGGCGAACGGCGTGGTCAGCGGCAGGTGCTCGGCATCCGCGCCCACGGCGAGTGTCCAGACGCCGGATTCGATGGCCCAACGGTTGGTTTCGGTATCGAAATGACGGAAGGTGTACCGGTCAAAGTCGATGCGCACGGTCTTCGACTCATGTGCGTCCAGTTCGACCTTGACAAAGCCCTTGAGTTCGCGGGTGGGGCGCAGCACGCCGGCCGTTTCGCCGGTGCCGAGTTCCGTGCGGGAGGGGCCGGCGACGTACAGCTGGGCGACGGTGGCACCGGACACATCGGAATCGTTGGTCACGGTGAACTGGACGCCGGTTTCGTCGGCGGTGAGTCCGGTGTACGTGAACGTCGAATAGGACAGACCGTAGCCAAACGGGAAGCGGACGGGCACGCCGGCGGTTTCGTAGTAGCGGTAGCCGACGAACGGGCCCTCGCGGTAGATGGCGTCGCGGCCGATGGCCGGGTACCAGCCGGAGGACGGGCAGTCGGCGTACGTCAGGGGCCAGGTTTCGGCCAGATGGCCGGACGGGTTGACCTGGCCGGTCAGTGCGCGCACCGTGGCGGAGGCGCCGGCCTGGCCGGACAGGCCGACGTACAGCATGGCGGCCACGGACTCGAACCACGGCAGTTCGACCGGGGATCCGGCCACGAGCACCACGATGACGGGCTTGCCGGTGGCGGTCAGGGCGTCCACGAGGTCGTTCTGGGCCTGCGGGATGGCCATGGTGGAACGGTCGAGGCCTTCGGATTCGCTGCGCTCGTCGAGGCCAATCACGGCGATGACGGCGTCGGTCTCCTGTGCAGCTGCGAGCGCCACGGCTTCGTCGATGAGGGACTGGTTGGCGGCGCCCTGGCGGTCGTAGCCTTGGGCGTAGCCGGTCACGGTGATGCCGGTTTCAGTGGCCGTGGCGGCACGCTGCAGTTCGTTCAGGATGTTCTCTTCGCGGGTGGCGTTCACCTTGGAGGAGCCGGAGCCTTGGAATCGCGGGGTTTTAGCCATGTCGCCGACCACGGCCACGCGGGTGCCGGGCTTAAGCGGCAGGACGGGTGCGGTGGAGTTGGCTGCGGCGGTATCGGCCGCAGTACCGGCGGCGGGCGCGACGGCATCGTTCTTGAGCAGCACAATCGAACCTTCGGCGACCTTGCGTGCCACAGCGTGATGCGCGGCGGCGATGTCGTCCTTGAGCAGATCGTTGCGGCCCACGCCTTCGGTGCGGGTCAGGCGGGCAATCTTGGCCACTTCTGCCGCGCGAGCGCTCAGGTCCGCCTCGGAGAGCGTGCCGGCCTTGACCGCGCCTTCCAGCTCGCGCACGGAGGTGTAGCCGGGGCTGGGCATTTCGAGGGAACCGCCAGCCTTGACCGCGGCCACGGCGGAGTTGGAGCCGCCCCAGTCGGAGACGACCATGCCGTCGAAGCCCCATTCGTCGCGCAGGATGTCCTGCAGCAGGTGCTTGTTTTCGTGCGCATAGACGCCGTTTACCTCGTTGTAGGAGGTCATGATGGTCAGGGGCGCGGCCTCGCGCACGGCGATTTCGAAACCGGTCAGGTAGATCTCGCGCATCGTGCGCTCGTCGATGACGCTGTTGGAAGCCTGACGGCGCAGCTCCTGGCTGTTGACCGCGAAGTGCTTGGGGCATGCGGAGACGCCGTTGGATTGGATGCCGCGGATGAGGCCGGCGGCCATACGTCCCGCCACGATCGGATCTTCGGAGTAGTACTCGAAGTTACGGCCGCACAGCGGGTTGCGCTTGATGTTGAGGCCCGGCCCGAGCAACACGTTCACGTCGAGGTCATGCGCCTCCTTGCCGAGCGCCTCGCCCATCTCCTCGGCGAGCGCCGGATCCCAGGAGTTGGCCACGGTGCCTGCGGTCGGGAAGCAGGTGGCGGGCTTGGAGGCGCCAAGGCCCAGGTGGTCGCCCTCGCCGAGCTGACGGCGCACGCCGTGGGGGCCGTCGCTCATCACGAAACTGGGGATGCCGGCGCGTTCGTTGCCGCGCGAGTCCCATTCGGAGCCGCCGGAAAGCATCGCCGCCTTCTCGGCCACCGAGAGTTCTTCGAGTTCCATCGCTGTCTCGTCCTTCCTTGCACTGTCTGCCGGGCAACTGGCGCATACTGGTCGTTGCGCATGCGTCCGGGCGCGTGCTCGCGTACTGGTTGCGTATCTCTCCAGCGAGACCGCCGCGCCGCTCTGCCGCATGCGATTCGCCGCTAGTCTGATTCAATCAGGTTCACGAGGCCGCGGTGGGCCGCATTACACAACCTGTCGTTTCCCGCGCACGATTGGTCGGAAGGATATGTCGGGGCATGCCGACAGGACTGAGAAGAGGCCGGACGGATGATGAAACGTCCAGCTAGAAGGTCATGAATCGTTGTCTCAACGGTTCTTTGGACGTAGAGCCGCCAGTCTTCTCAGTGCAAAAGGCCGTGTGGCGATCGTTTGAGGCTAGAAGCAGATGTCTTCTAACCTCAAACAGTTGCGAATCGCCGTACTGGAGATTGTTTCGCGCCAGAAGCGTGGATCTCCTATCACGAAACAATCGTGGGTGGCCGTCCCGGACGCTCCTTTGCGTGCGGAAACGGCCTCGTGCACAACCAGGAAGATCACGGCCGGCTTCTTATACGGCCTTGTTCTCTTGCACCAGCTCGTCGTCGGCGAAGGTCATGCCGGGGCGGTATTCGGTCATGTCCGTCTCGTTGATTTCGCGCAGCACGCGGCAGGGCACGCCGACCGCCACCGTGTGCGCGGGAATGTCGTGCGTGACGACCGAGCCAGCACCGATCGTGGTTCCTTCCCCGATGGTGACGCCTGGGCAGATCGTCACGTTCGCGCCGATCCAGCAGTCGTCGCCAATCGTGACCGGGTCGGCGAACATGTACTCGCGCATGGCCGGGTTGATGGGGTGACTGACGGTGGCGATGTTCACGGACGGGCCGAACATGACCCGTTTGCCGATGGTGATGCGGCCGTCGTCGATGAACGAGCAGTTGACGTTGATATACGTACCGTCGCCGATGGTGATGTTCCGGCCGTAGCAGAAGTAGAACGGCGGCTCGATCCAGGCGTTCGTCGGACGGCCGAAAATCGCGTTGATCAGTGTGGCACGGCCGTCCTTGTCTTCCGGTTCAAGGTCGTTGAACCACTTCATCCGGCGTTTGGCGGCCCTCCGGTCTTCGGGTAGCCCTTCGCAATAGTCGGTAAAGAGCTTGCCCTCCGCGATGCGTTGGCGCATGGTTTCCTGCATGATGGTTCCTTTCTTTCGGGTCTTTCGAATCTTTCGGGTGAGGGGCGTGTCAGTCGGACTCTCGCGTCACGTTCCGCAGCCATCGGTAGGTGCGGTAGTGGGCGACGACGGCGGGTATCTTGAGCATTTCGTCGATGTTGAGGATGACGTACACGACCATGACCGGCAGTTGCCAGACGAATGCGGCGAGCATGCCCAGCGGAATCACGATGGCCCATATCGTCACCGCATCGCACACCATGCCGAACCGGGAATCGCCTCCGGCCGGGAAGATGCCGCCCACGGTGATGGAGTTGAGGGCCTTGCCAATCACGTAGTAGGCGCAGACAAGCAGCATGCCGGACAGGTATTCGTTGGCCCGCGCATCCAGCGACGACCAGTGCAGGACCAGTGGGCGGATCATGAGGATCACCGCGCCGATTGCCACGCCGAGGGCCAACGCACTGCAGCACAGCCAACGGCCGACGTGACGCGCCTGGGCGAGGTCGCCGCACCCCATGATGCTGCCAAGCAGGATGCCGCCGCCGGAGCCGAGGCCGGCGCATAGGCAGACCAGCAGGTCCTTAATGATGTTCGCCACCGAGTTCGCGGCCACGGCGTCCGTGCCGAGATGGCCCATGATGATGGTGTAGGTGGCGAATCCGCCGCCCCAGATGATCTCGTTGCCGAGTACGGGCAGGGTGTACCGCCAGTAGTCGCGTTCGAGGACGGACATGGCCAGGCGGATGGCATTACCGGGAATGATGCCAGCGGAACCGTCCGCAGGACCGGCCTTGGGGCCGGCGATGCGATTGGTTCCGGCGGTCTTGGCATCGGTTTTGCATTGTGCTGGTATGGGAAGCATCGTGCGCCATTGCACGCCGGGAGCGTTATGGCGCCTCGAATCCCGCCGAACCTTCCAACAGGACCAGACGCATTCGACCGTACGAGAAACGACCGTGGAAATCGCGACACCGGTCACGCCGAGCCGCGGCATGCCAAGCAAGCCGAACAGGAGCGTGGCACTGACCACGATATGCAGTGCGACGCCGGCAGCGCTGATGGCGGTGCCGGTCCGTGCGCGGCCGGTGTTCTTGAACAGACAGAGGTTGATCTGACTGACGCCGATCAGCATGAACGCGAGCGACGTGACGGAAAGGTAGTGGGAGCCGAGGTCGATGAGTACGGCATCGTTCGTGGTGATGCGCATCAGCAGATGCGGGACTGTGGCGGCCAAGATGGCGAATATAGCTGACAGTGCGATCGTATGCCGCATGACGAACGTGATTACCTGTTGTACGGCACCGACGTCTCCTCTGCCCCAATATTGGGCAATGAGGGTGCTGGTACCGATGGTGAAAGCCATGAGAAACAGGTCGAAAATGAATTGGAATTGCGTGGCAAGGGATACCGCGGATAGGGCGTTCTGATCGACTGCGGCCAGCATGAACACGTCAAAGGCGTTGGACAGGACCAGCACGAATTGCTGGAACGCGATGGGCAGAGCCAATGGGCGCAGCTGACGAGTGAAATCATGGAAAGTCAGCTCGCCGGCCATCATCGGCTCCTCCTATCCTTGTTGTCCGCGTTGCACTTGTTGCGCGCGGCCTGTAACCGCCATCCATTACACAGCAATATCGGACGAAGAAGTACGCAAAAACAGCAGAATCAGCATGATTTTTAGCATTATTTGCTATGTTGGTGATGGCAATGGCTGCGACGCGGACGCTCCTGTCGCACAGTATTCAGGGAATCGATGAGTTATGGCGCTGCACAAGGACGACATCCAGCAGGAAATCGCCGGACCTGATCCGGCACGGCTGCGGGCCGACGGCTCGGAGCGCGTCCGATACGACTATCCCACATTCTTCTCGTATATCCGCGAAGGACGGCTTTCCTCATACCCGCACATGCGCGCGGAATGCCATTGGCATGACGACTGGGAGTTCCTCATCGCCCGGCGCGGGCATCTGACGTATTTCGTGGATGGCGAGCGGGTACGCATCGAGGAAGGGCAGGGCATCTTCGTCAATGCCAGACGACTGCATTACGGGTATTCGGAGGACGGCACGGATTGCGAGTTCCTGTGCGTATTGGTGAACCAGATGCGCGTCGGTGCCACGAAGGACGTGCTGGAGCGGTTCATTCTGCCCATCGGTGGGGCGGATAGGCCGCCATATCTTCTGCTCGATGACGGTGACGGCTATGGTTATGCCCATACGGTTCTGGAGTCATTGGACGCGATGGCGGCCGCGCAGGACGAATACGATGATGCGCCACTGGCCGTGCTGAGCGGATTCTACGCCATTACACGGGCACTGAACGCCATGATGAAGCAAACGGCTTATGCGCACAATGATGTATCGGATGCCGATGCGAACCAACCTTCGACAGACATATCGGCTGATCGTCGCGTACCTGCATCACATCCAGTACATCGCCGTACAGGCAGCCGCCTCACCGCGTTGACTGCCATGGTCGATTTCATACAGGCGAGCTATGCCCGTCCGCTGACGCTGGACATGATTGCATCCGCCGGGGCCGTAAGCCGGAGTACCTGCTCCGCGATCTTCCGTGACTATCTGCATCAATCGCCCATCGACTACGTCACGGACGTTCGCCTGCGAGCCGCCACGGAACTGTTGGAGACCACTGATTTGCCGGTTTCCGCCGTGGCTGCGTGTTGCGGGTTCAATTCGTCGAACTATTTCACCCGTGTCTTCCGCGCCACGCTGGGAGTGGCTCCCCTCGCCTATCGCAAGAGGCAGAATCCGTAGTGCTCATCCGGGTTTCGCGGTCCTTTGGATCCAGGACCGCGTGCCTTCCGTACTGGAAGGACCGCGAATCGGCTTGTTTGCGGTCCTTTGAGTACGGAAAGGACATGTTCCTGTACTGAAAGGACCGGAGACACCCCCGTTCCGATGCTCCCTTGGGACGTGTATCCCTATATCATGGCTCCCCTTGTCAGGGGAGCTGGCCGCGAAGCGGACCGAAGGGTGGTCCCGGCGGGTGCGTTGATGGGTGGCCCATGTGCTTGTCGTGTTTAAAAGGGAACAAAGGAAGCCCCTTGGCGGGTTTCCGTCAAGGGGCTTCATGAAATGTAGTGCGGCGGTGTGCTACTCTCCCACACCCTGTCGGGTGCAGTACCATCGCCGTGCCAGGCCTTAGCTTCCGGGTTCGGAATGGGACCGGGCGTCTCACCTGGGCCATGACCGCCGCAAATCTTCAATTGTCAACCCCGGGGAACCATGTCTCCCGGAGGGGATTGTTCCGTGGCGGCTTGGGAACCGGATAGGGGACGCGATGCTGTTGCCGATTGGTTTTGTGACGTGCCTGACGTTCAATGCTGCCTGGCATGTCCGTTGCGCAGTATTCGGGACCCATCATATTGATGGGATGTGTGTTGTCGTTTCCCCGTTAGTACCGGTCAGCTCCACCCCTCGCGGGGCTTCCACGTCCGGCCTATCGACCACGTG
>NZ_QFFM01000025.1 GCF_003129905.1 Bifidobacterium callitrichidarum | reverse complement strand
GCGGACTAGGATTTCACGCTCACCACAGGTGAGGCACCACTCCGGATTACGCGCTCATTTTCAAATGAGGCACCTCGTGAAGACTATTCCGCCAGCGTACGGCGCCAGCGAGCACCGCCACCACGCACTGGCCGACGGCGAATGCGGTGAACAGAACGAGCGGCGCGATCCAAGTGCCGGAGAGTTCCGCCAGCGAGCCGAAGGCGAGCGGCCCGATGGAGGCGATCAGATAACCGAGGGATTGCGCCAGTCCGGATAACGCGACCGTATCCTGCGGGTCGCGGCCACGCAGGGAGATCAACGTCAGCGCGACGACCAGCGATGCGCCCTGTCCGGCACCGCCGATCACGCTCCAGAGCATCGACCACCGCGGCAGCAGCATCCATCCGAAACCGGCGATGACCATGGGCGCGCTGGCCGTGAGCGCCGCGCATATCTGATTGCCGCGCACGTGCATCAGCACGGGAATCAGCAGTCCGGAGAGGATGCCAAGCGATTGGAAGACGAACAATTGCACGCCGGCCTGAGATTCGGTGAATCCGCTGGCGGTGGCGAGCGACGGCAGCCAGTTCGACATGGTGTAGAACGCGGACGATTGCAGCCCCATGAACAGCGTGACCCACCAGGTCATCGGGCGTCGCCATAACGGCCGCGGGTCCGGTGCGGGCTTCGCGGCAAGTTCTGCAGCGGGTTCTGCGGCAGCTGTCACGGCGGTTGATGAGGCGTTCGGAGCGGAGGCCCGATCAGCGCCGGATTGGTCGGAATCGTCAGCAACGACGGCGTCGGAGGAACCAGCCGCCTGCAACATCGAAGAGGAACTCGACGGAGCCGCCGATGACACCTCAGTACCAGCGCCAGTACCGGCATTCCTGTTCTCTTGTCCGTCACGCACCACGCGAATCAGCCATAGCGCGGCGACGATCAGCGGCGGCACGGCCCATACGGCGAGCGCCGGGCGCCAGCCGCCGAACCGGGCAGCGAGCGGTGCGGCGGTGAGTCCCGCGATAGCGGATCCGGCGGTGATGCAGCCGGAGTACACACCCGTGGCGACGGCCACATGCCCGGCGTAATCGCGTTTGGCGATGACCGGCACGAGCACGTTGCCGGCCGCGATGCCTGCGCCGACTGCAAACGTGCCCAGCCATACGCCCGACGGCCCGCCAAGGGATCGAATCAGGTCGCCGGCGGCAAGTACGAGCAACGCGATGAGGATGGTGCGATTGGTACCGAACCGTTTCGTCACGAATCGGATCAGAGGGCTGACGGCGGCGAACGCCCACAGCGGCATCGCGCCGAGCACGCCGAGCACGCTTTCACCCCAGCCGAGGTCATCGCCGATGCGCGTCAGCACCGGCCCGACTCCGGCGATGGCAGGTCTCAGGTTCAGCGCCACCAGGAAAATCAGCGCCGCCAGCAGTGGCGGGGTCGCCGGGCCGGATTCCAAGGTCTCCGTGGCTTCAGTCGCAGGCTTGGCCGTCTTGTCGGCCGTCGTTCTGCCTGTCTCACCGACCGTCACACCAGCCGCCTCGCCAACCATCATGCCGGCAGCCGAGCCAGCCGTCGTTGCCGTCCCACACCCCTGAGATGCTCTTTCGCTCATTCCTCATATTGTATGAAGCCATTACCGGCGGCATTCTCCAGGCCGCGCCGCAGGCTCTTGTAGGATGCCATCATTCCGACCATCCGTACAATATTCTCCTGGCACTGGCGTATGAATTGCGAACTCGTATCAATGCTGTAGCTGCTAATTGCCTACCTTGTACGATGCTTTTGTATGCGGAAGTGTCCATACGGACTCTCCAGGAATCCGCAGCTGCCCCCATTGTCGTTGAAACCGCTTTCCCGCATGATGGTGTACAGGAAAACGTGCCCCCATTTGCCACAACCAGCTCTTTTCGAAAATGGGGGCAACATACCGTGCCCCCATTTGGGCGTCCAACGATTGACCCGCCTACAGGGGCAAATCGCCATTCCCTCAAATCCTTGGAATAAAGCCATTTTCGGATCCCAAGCCCAAAACCACGCAAGAGAGGCCTTGTCCCCATTCCGCAATAATGCCGGATTCCTGAAATGGGGGCAAGCAATCTTGCCCCGCAAGACGATATAGTCCTCTCCTGCGCCTTCCGTACGCATGCGACCGAATGTGCCCCGGATGGCATGCGCCTCATTGAAGCCAGTGGAGCACAAGGACGAGAACATCAAGCCCGCAAAGTCCAAAACCGTCATATGACTTGTCACTCAGGACGTCACCCATTAGCCTGATTACGGCTAAAGGACCACCCCACCGTCACCGATACAACAAGGCAAGGAGTCCGCCGTTGTACGAGGAAATCGACGCCCTGCAGGAACGGGATCAGTATTACGTCATCGACTACATCCCGTACGATACGGACGATCCGCGATTCCTGGAGCTGGAGGAGTATTTCGAACGGACCTATCTGCCGTCGTTCGCGGAGAAGATCATCCGCATCATCCTGAAGACCATCTACCGTTTTCCCTGCGCGATCTATGTGACGGGCCCATCGGAAGACGACGATTCCATGCGGCTCTCCGAAGCCGGCGACACACCAAGCCGCATAGAACGCACGCCGAACAACGCCGAACCGGCTTCCGAAGCGACAATCCCCATCTCAATCCCCTATGACACCGACATCAGCGGCTATCCGCCGGCCGAGCTTGCCGCGATCATACGACGCATCGTCCTCACCGACGGCCCGTCCTCGGTACAGGTGCTGTGTTCCATTCCGCACCGCGAACGCCCATCCCGTTTCCTCATCAGCATCTGCGGCGGATTCTCCGTGACGGTCTACGGTGCCGAACCCCGAACGGAGGCCACCGACCGGCTGCAAGCACTGGCCACACAGGAAGGTCTGTTCCTGAAACACCGTTCGGATGCCTGAAACCGGCGGCATTGCGACTTGCCGACCGCGGCATTCGTGCCACAACGCGCACTACGACGAGCGACCCGGCGCAAGCCGCGCCATTCCAGCCCTTCCGATACCATGGTGGGCGGTGGTTTGGCGCGGTATCAACCGATATGCGGACAGAAAAACGAGCACATGGACGCCCCGTTTCGTCGGCACGTCACGATTCGTGTCATTCCTGAATGTGTCATTTACGCTTGCGAGGTCCGGAAATCGTTGATTTTCCGGGCAAATAGGAGTGCTAGAGAACAACATGGCAGAATTCGTATTCCAGATGATCAAGGCGCGCAAGTCCTTCGGCGACCGCGTGATCCTTGACGACGTGACCCTGAGCTTCCTGCCGGGCGCGAAGATCGGCGTGGTGGGCCCCAACGGCATGGGCAAGTCCACGCTGCTCAAGATCATGGCCGGCCTGGAGACCGTCTCCAACGGCGAGGCCACGCTGACCCCGGGCTTCACGGTGGGCATCCTGCAACAGGAGCCGCCGCTGGACGACACCAAGACCGTGGGCGAGAACATCAAGATGGCGTTCGGCCCGATCGCCGAGAAGGTGGCCCGCTTCAACCAGATCGGCGAGGAGATGGCCAACCCGGACGCCGACTTCGACGCCCTCATGGACGAGATGGGCAAGCTCCAGACCGAGATCGACGCCGCCAACGGATGGGATCTCGACTCCCAGCTCGAGCAGGCCATGGACGCCCTGCAGTGCCCGGATCCGGACACCCCGGTGAACGTGTGCTCCGGTGGCGAGCGCCGCCGTGTGGCCCTGTGCAAGCTCCTGCTCGAGGCCCCGGATCTGCTGCTGCTCGACGAGCCCACCAACCATCTGGACGCCGAGTCCATCCTGTGGCTGGAGCAGTTCCTGCACCAGTACAAGGGCGCCGTCATCGCCGTGACCCACGACCGTTACTTCATGGACAACGTGGCCGAGTGGATCTGCGAGGTCGACCGCGGCCACCTGTACCCGTACAAGGGCAACTACTCCACCTACCTGGAGACCAAGGCCAAGCGTCTGGAGATCCAGGGCGCCAAGGACGCCAAGCTGGCCAAGCGCCTCAAGAACGAGCTCGAATGGGTCCGCTCCTCGCCGAAGGCCCGTCAGGCCAAGAACAAGGCCCGTCTGGAGCGTTACGACCAGATGGAGAACGAGGCACGCAACAACAAGAAGCTCGACTTCTCCGAGATCCAGATCCCGGCCGGTCCGCGCCTGGGCTCCACGGTGCTGGAAGCCAACCACATCCACAAGGCGTTCGGCGACCGCGTGCTCATCGACGACCTGTCCTTCACCCTGCCGCGTAACGGCATCGTGGGCGTGATCGGCCCGAACGGCGTGGGTAAGTCCACCCTGTTCAAGACCATCGTTGGCCTGGAGCCGCTCACCAGCGGCGAGCTCAAGATCGGCGACACCGTCAAGATCAGCTACGTGGACCAGAACCGCGAGGGCCTGGACCCGAACAAGAACCTGTGGGAGGCGGTCTCCGGCGGTCTCGACTTCATCGAGGTGGCCGGCGTGGAGGTGCCGACCCGCGCCTACGTGGCCAGCTTCGGCTTCAAGGGTTCCGACCAGCAGAAGCTCACCGGCGTGCTTTCCGGTGGCGAGCGCAACCGTCTGAACCTGGCCCTGACCCTGAAGCAGGGCGGCAACCTGCTGCTCCTCGACGAGCCCACGAACGACCTCGACGTGGAGACCCTCGAGAGCCTCGAGAACGCGCTGCTCGCCTTCCCGGGCTGCGCCGTGGTGATCTCCCACGACCGTTGGTTCCTCGACCGCGTGGCCACGCACATCCTGGCGTGGGAGGGCGATGACGAGAACCCGGCCAAGTGGTACTGGTTCGAGGGCAACTTCCAGGCCTACCAGGAGAACCGCGTGGCCCGCCTCGGCGAGGATGCGGCCCGCCCGCACCGCCTGCACAAGAAGCTCGTGCGCGGCTGAGAACCGCTGACGACGTTGCGTTAGCGACGCGCTTCGCAATCGCATAATAGGACCGTCACCGATTGGTGGCGGTCCTTTTTCATATACCTCGTCAATCCAAGCCAGTGCAATTCCCACCGAACTACCCCTCAGTCGGCCTACGCCGACAGCTCGTCCTGCAATTGGGGACGAACTTCATTCGCGTTCCATTGGCTCGACTGTCGTCTCGCACATTGCCTGCAAACAGCTCTGCTGTTTGCTTCACGGCAATATCCTGACAAGGGGAGCCAAGGAAAAACAACGGCAGTCGACGACTGTGATTGCAAACATCGTCCGCAATCATGTCCGCGATATGAGACGATTCCAGACCTTACCGCACGTTTACCTTCCTCACAGGCTCGTTACATGGCGCTCCCGCATCTCTTAACCCTCCTTGCGTACACTGCAATGCAGAAGCGCAAAGTAGACCCACAACCACGGAATCGAGGAATCATGGCTCACACCGCCACCGTCACGCCTTTGGAACATCTGGTGAAGGTGCTCAAGTTGGGCGAGCCCTCCTCCTACCGCGACCACACCTACATCAACGGCGAGAGCCTGTACTTCCCCACCGGTCGCGTCTACGGAGGCCAGGTCATCGCCCAATCGGTGATTGCCGCGTCCAAGACCGTGGCGCCCTCGCGCCTGCCGCATTCGGTGCACGGCTACTTCATCGCCGCCGGCGACATCCGCCAGGACCTCCTTTTCGATGTGGAGACGCTGCGCGACGGCCGTTCGTTCTCCGCCCGCAGGGTCAACGTCACGCAGTCCGAAGGCCCGATTCTCACCGCCATCGCCTCCTTCCAGGAGACCGGCCAGGAGGGTGTGGAGTTCGCCGATCCGATGCCCGAGAACCTGCCCGACCCCGAATCGCTTACCTCCGCCAAGCAGCTCATGCAGCCGTTCGCGGAGAAGTCGCCGTTCGCCGACTACTACGCCGAGAAGTCGCCGTTCGACATCCGTCACGTCACGCCGACCGTGATGCTGCGGGCCGACAGACAGTCCGCCGAGCACGATTCCGGCAAGCAGATGGTGTGGATGAAGGCCGACGGCCATGTGGACGTGCCGCAGATCATGCATCGCGCGATGCTGGCGCTCGGTTGCGACCAGGTGATGATGGAGCCGGTGCTGCGCCGCGCGGGCCTGTCCATCTCCACGCCGGGCATCTCCTACGCCTCCATCGACCATTCGATGTGGTGGTACCGCGACGTGGACATCAACCAGTGGCATCTGTACGTGCAGGACACGCCCACCGCCGCCCACGGCCGCGGTCTCGGCATCGCCAAGGTCTACTCGCAGGATGGCCAGCTGGTAGCCGCCATCGCCCAGGAGGCCATGGTCCGCGTGCCGCAGCAGTAAGCGGAATAACGGGAAAGACAAACTGCGCCGCCGGCCCATCCATGATTGCGGATGAGCCGGCGGCGCAGTCGTCTATAGGGCGACGCATCCGAACACTTCCGGATCTCGCATCCCTTTTAGTCTCACTTTTGTTCGACGGCTTCCCTCGACAGGAAAGCCGGAATGATAAGCCTTACTGCTTGAAGGCCTGAGCCACGTCCTGACGGTTCTTCGCCTGCTTGAGTTTGGCGCTTTCCGGCCCGTCGTTGGGCGGCAGCTGGCACAGCCATTCGCCGATGATGCCGATAATCATGTCCGCGATGCAGATCACGGCCGAGACGGCGCATTCGATGACCGCATCATGGTAGAACGGCGCCTCGAAGTGGCCGATGCTCATGAGAATCTGGCCCACATACCAGCCGGAGAGCGCCGCGCCCGCAAGTCCCAGCGCCTTGGCCAGCACCAGCGTGTACACCGCCACCGTGGGGTTCACGAAGCTGTGCGGGCGTTTCTTGGGGTCGGTGTTGGCGTATTTGTGCACTTGCAGCGCCATGATCAGCACCAGCAGGCCGAGCACGGCCAGAAGGCCGGCCACCACCCAGGGCGCGCCGATGAGCGAGAGCCCGGAGCTTTCGCCGTAGGAGGCCAGGCCGATGCCCGCCAGCAGGCCCAGTGCGGCGGCCAGCGCAAACTGCCACCATGGGGTTCGTCGTGCCTTCATTTCCATACTTCCTTATCGTTCGGTCCGCTCGGTTCACGCCACTCAGCGCTGCGAAAGAATCCAGTTGTCGGACAGCATCCCCACCTGTCCCGCGTCCGGCGCCATGGCCAGCAGGAACGAGACGGGGTCGCCGCCCAGCGTGGCGTTCGGGTCCATGTCCATCCAGGGGGCCAGCACCGAGGCATGTTCGCGAGCGGATGGCCAGGGTACACGGCAGTTCGGCTCATCCGAGGTCACGCCGTCCATGTCGACCAGGTCCAGGTCGATGAGTCCCTCCTGCGAGGCCTCGACCGCGCCAAGTGCGGCGATGAGGTCCGCGGCCGGCAGCTTGGTTTCGATCTGCATGACCGCGCTCATGGCGTCGGGGCCGTCGAAATGGGCCACGTGGTAGAGCGGCGAGATGCCTTCCACCTGATTGCCGGGGATGCCGTCAATGGTCACGATGGCTTCGCGGAACAGCCGTTCAGCGTCCGTGGAGGTGGAGTCCATCGAGATGACGGCCCTGCGGGAGACGGCCGGCGCGTACTGGTCGGCCGGCTGCTTGGCGTCTGCCGAGGCCATCGAGGCCGGAGAGGCCGACGATTGCGCCGATGCCGCCATATCCGAAGTCGTTTCTCCGGCTTGCGCCGATGCATCCGCTGCCGGGGTCGCCGCTGAATCACCGGCCCCGCTCCCGTGTCGGCCGCCCAGCATCCAGTCCTCGGCGGCCAGTTCGACCGCGTCACGGTCCGGTGCGGCCGCGAGCAGGTCGTGCACCAGTCCCCCGTGCGCGCCGGCCAGTCGGGCGTTGGGGTTCAGCGCATTCCACGGGCCCAGCACGAAGGCGCGCTGCCAGGCACGCGGGTGCGGCAGGGCCAGATCCTCGTCGGCGCTGGTGATGCCGTCGAAGTCGATGATGTCCAGGTCCAGCGGGCGGGAGTCCCAGTGATGCTCGCGGGTGCGGCCGTGGTCGGCCTCGATCTGCTGGAGGGCCGCGAGCAGTTCGTGGCTGCCCATCGTGGTCTCCAGCTCGATGACCGCGTTGAGGAAGTCCGGCGCGCCGTCCGCCATGCCCCACGCGGCGGTGCGGAACAGCGGCGAGATGCCGGTCACCTGGGTGCCGGGCAGGCCGTCGATCTCGCGCACGGCGGCACGCAGTGTGGATTCGACCTCGCCGATGTTACCGCCCAGCGCCACCACGGCATGATGCATCGTGGATCGCGGCGTGGGGCTGGAGTGACGTACCTGTGCGGAATCAGCGGTCCTGATTCGACCATCCGTGCCGTCCGTACCGGAATCGTCGCCTGAAACAGCTTGATTGCCCGCCGTAGCCGCGATTTCCACTGCTCCCGCACTGACTCGTTCGCGGGTGATGGAGACGGCCACGTCGTCGAAGGGCACGGTGATGGGCGCGTGCGGCTTGTGCACGGTCACGTCCACCTTGGCGATGGGGTCGATGGCGAGCAGTCGGTCGGCGATGAGCTGGGCCATGCGCTCGATGAGGTCCACATGTTCGCCCTCGATCACGGCCACGATCTCCTTGGCGGCACGGCCGTAGTCCACCGTGTCGGTCAGCGCGTCGGTGCGGCCGGCGGCGGACAGGTCGAGGTACAACGTGGCGTCCACCACGAACGGCTGGGCGCGCTCGTGCTCGAAGTCAAGCACGCCGTGGGTGCCGTTGGCGCGTACACCGGTCAGTCGAATCGTGTCCATCTCCGCACTCCTATCGGTATTGTCGTAAACTTCGCCAGGGCCATTCCGGCCCACTACTGTTCGCTGTACTTGCGCCAGGTGTTGCCGGCGATGACGGCGGCGCGGCTCTTGGTCACGTCGTGCACGCGGACGGCCCAGGCGCCATGTTCGGCGCACAGGGCGGACAGGCCGGCGGTCACGTTGTCGCGTTCGGCCATATCGGCGTCCGCGACGCCCGCTTCGGCCAGCATCGCCGAGATGAAGCGCTTGCGGGACTGGCCGATGAGCACCGGATATCCGGTGGCGCGGAAGGCTTCCAGCCCGGCCAGCAGCGGCAGGTTGTGTTCGATGCCCGGCTTGGAGAAGCCCAGACCCGGGTCGATGATGATGCGTTCGGGCTTGACGCCGGCGGACAGCACGCCGTCCACCTGACGCATGAGCTCGTCGTGCACGTCCTTGAGCACGCCGTGCTCGTACACGGACGTGTCCTGATCGGGGTTCGCGCCCTTGGAGCCGGCGAGCCAGCCGCGCCAGTGCTGCACGATGTACAGGCAGTCGTGGTCGGCCACCACGTGCGGCAGGTCCGCGTCCAGCGTGCCGCCGGAGACGTCGTTGATGATCTGCGCGCCGCCTTCGAGGGCCGCCTTGGCCACCGAGGCGCGTGTGGTGTCGATGGAGAGCACGGCACCAGCCGGGATCAGCGCGGAGACGGCGCCGGTGATGCGCTTGAGCTCGTCTTCCTCGGAGACGCGCTTGGCGCCGGGGCGGGTGGATTCGGCACCGATGTCGATGATGTCGGCGCCGGCGGCCATCATGTCGCGACCGTGCTGGGCGGCCTTGTCCGGGTCCAGCCAGAGGCCGCCGTCCGAGAAGGAGTCCTCGGTGATGTTGAGCACGCCCATCACCATCGTGTCCGGTGCGTCATGCAATGCCTGCAGATTGGTCATTATGCTCTCTCTTCCGTGTCATTTTCTCGGCTCCCCTTGTCAGGGGAGCTGGCTCGCGTAGCGAGCCTGAGGGGTAGTCAAAGGGCTTAGTTTTGTTGGACTACCCCTCAGTCAGCTTCGCTGCCAGCTCCCCTGACAAGGGGAGCCTGAGTTACGTTACTTGTCAAGAATCAGGCTCATGGCCTCGGCGCGGGTGGCGGGGTTGCGCAGCAGGCCGCGCACCGCAGAGGTCACCGTGCGGGCGGAGGACTTCTTGATGCCGCGCATGGACATGCACAGGTGTTCGCATTCGGTCACCACGATCACGCCGCGCGCGCCCGCGTACTCCACCAGGGCGTCGGCGATCTGCTGGGTGAGTCGTTCCTGCACCTGCGGCCTGCGGGCGTACACCTCCACAAGGCGGGCCAGCTTGCTCAGGCCCATCACGCCGTCCTTGGCCGGGATGTAGCCCACATGCGCCACGCCGTGGAACGGCAGCAGGTGGTGCTCGCACACCGAATACAGTTCGATGTCCTTGACCAGCACGAGCTCGTCGGTGTCCACGTCGAAGTGCTTCTCCAGCACGTCCGCGGGCGAGGCCTGCAGTCCCGAGAACAGTTCCTTGCAGGCACGGGCGATGCGGTCCGGCGTCTCCACGAGGCCTTCGCGCTCCGGGTCCTCGCCGATGGACTTGAGGAACAGGCGCACGGCCTGGCGCACGCCCTCCTCGTCGTAGTGGGCGGCACGCTCGACGGCGGTCGTTTCCTCGGTCATTGCTCTCTCCATCTCATTCATTCCCAATGAACGAGCCCGCAGCCCATCCTGCACGGACAGGTCAGGCTGCGGGCTCGTATTGCACAATTACTGTTTTCTCTTCTCAAGGAGTCGTAATCGTATCCGGACTCCCCTCAGTCCCCTCCCGGCCTCTGGCACCTCTTCGGGAGAGGAGCCAGCGGCCGGGAGGAGCCGACTACTCCTCGGGCTTCATGCCCACCGAGCGCTTGAGGGACTCGGGAATCTCCACCGGAGGCTTGTCCGAATCGGGGCGGCGGTCGTTGGACAGCCACACCGGACGGACCGGCGCCTTCTTGATCGGCGCGAAGATCTCGGCCAGTTCCTTCTCGTTGAGCGTCTCCTTGACCAGCAGCTGGCGGACCAGCTCGTCAAGGATCTCACGGTTGTCGTTGATGATGTTCCACGCCTCGGTGTGCGCGGTCTCCACCAGCTTGAGCACCTCGTCGTCGATGATCTCGGCGGTGCGGTTCGAGTAGTTGTGCGGGGCCAGACTGCCCAGATCGCCGCTCTGGTCCTCGTCGTCCGCCCACTTGATGGCGCCGAGCTGCTTCGAGAAGCCGTACTGGGTCACCATCGTGCGGGCGATGTTCGTGGCCTTCTCGATGTCGTTGGACGCGCCGGTAGTCGGATCGTGGAAGACGATCTCCTCGGCGGTGCGGCCGCCCATGGCGTAGGCCATCTGGTCGAGCAGCTGGTTGCGGGACTGCGAGTAACGATCGGAGGTGGGCATCACGGCGGTGTAACCGAGCGCGCGGCCTCGCGGCAGGATCGTCACCTTGGTCACCGGGTCGGTGTTGTGCAGGGCCGCCGCAACCAGTGCGTGGCCACCCTCGTGGTAGGCGGTGTTGCGCAGCTCGTCGAGGGCCATGCCCTTGGACTTGCGGCGCGGGCCGGCCTGCACGCGGTCGATGGCCTCGTCGATGGCGCGGTTGTCGATGAGCTGGGCGCCGGCGCGGGCGCACAGCAGGGCGGCCTCGTTGAGCACGTTGGCCAGGTCGGCACCGGTGAAGCCCGGCGTACGGACGGCCACCATGTGCAGGTCCACGTCCGGCACGAACGGCTTGCCCTTGGCGTGCACCTTGAGGATCGCCTCGCGGCCTTCGAGGTCCGGGGCGGCCACACCCACCTGACGGTCGAATCGGCCGGGGCGCAGCAGGGCCGGGTCGAGCACGTCGGGACGGTTGGTGGCGGCGATGATGATGAGGTTGGTGTCGTTGTCGAAGCCGTCCATCTCCACGAGCAGCTGGTTCAGCGTCTGCTCACGCTCGTCGTGGCCGCCGCCCATGCCGGAGCCACGCTTGCGGCCCACGGCGTCGATCTCGTCGATGAAGATGATGGCAGGGGCGTTCTTCTTGGCCTCGTCGAACAGGTCACGCACACGGGAGGCGCCGAGACCCACGAACATCTCCACGAAGTCGGAGCCGGCCATGGCGTAGAACGGCACGCCCGCCTCGCCTGCGATGGCTCGCGCGAGCAGCGTCTTACCGGTGCCGGGAGGACCGTACAGCAGCACGCCGCGCGGGATGCGGGCGCCCAGGGCCTTGTACTTGGACGGGTCCTTGAGGAAGTCCTTGATCTCCTCCACCTCGGCGAGCGCCTCGTCCTCGCCGGCCACGTCGGAGAACTTGGTGGTGGGCGTCTGGCCTTCGAGCAGCTTGCCGTTGTTCTTCTTGCCCATGCCCATCATGCCGGAGGCGCCGCCCATGCGGCTCATCAGCCACCAGAACAGTGCGAAGAAGATGATGAACGGCAGGATCGAGGTGAGCAGGTAGCTCAGCATGCTCGTCTGCTGGATGTTGGAGGTCCAGCCCTTGGACAGGTCGCCGTTCTCCACCGCCTTGGCCACCTGCGCGCCCTGCGCGAAGGTGTAGTAGAACTGCACGTCCTTGCCGTAGTTGGTGGTCTTGCCGGTGTCCGCGTTCTTCTTGGTGAAGTCCTCCTTCAGCTCAAGGCGGACCACCTGCTTGTTGTCCGTGATCTCGGCGTAGGTGGCCTTGCCCTGGTTGAGCAGCGCGAAGCCGTCCTTGGTGTCGATGGTCTTGGTGCCCGTGCCGGCGAACATCTGGAACATCAGCACGCACATGACCACCAGCACCGCGCCCCACAGCCACGGGGACTGCCAGAACGGGCGGTCGCCGTTGTTGCCGTTGCGATTGCCGTTGTTGCCGTGGTTATTGTTGCGGTTGAACGGATTGGTGAACGGGTTGCCGTTATTACGGTTGTTCGGGTTCGGGTTGTTCCCGTTGCCCGGCCCAGGACCCTGGGGGAAGCTCATACGTTATTCTCCTTGGTACACGGACGGCTTGAGCACCGCAATCGAGTCGAGATTGCGGTAGCGCTCGTCGTAGTCGAGGCCGAAGCCCACCACGAACTCGTCCGGAATCTCATAGCCGGCGTACTTCACGTCCACTTCCACCTCACGGCGGGAGGGCTTGCTCAGCAACGCGAACACCTCCACGGAGGCCGCGCCGCGGCGCTTCAATTCGTCGACCAGCCACGCAAGCGTGCGTCCTGAATCGATAATATCCTCCACGATGAGAATGTGCCGGCCGCGAACATCGGCGGACAAATCCTGACGAACCGTCACCTGGCCGCTGGACACCGTGCCCGAGCCGTAGCTGGACAGACTCATGAAATCGATCTGCACCGGGATGCTCACGGCCTCGGAGAATGCGACCAGCGTGTTCACGGCGCCCTTGAGGACCGCGACCAGCAGCGGGTTCTTGCCTCGGTAATCCTCGCTCACCTGTGCGGCGACCTCACGGATTTTGCTGTCAATCTGTGCTTTACTGACCAGCTCGTGGTCAATGTCTTCCTTAACGTCAGCGATTCGCATGCGCTCCATCTTGGCACACGCGAATGACGTGTTTCTTGCGATTCGCTGAATAACCACTGGGAAGATGGACGGGGCCCTGACCGTGCCAGTCGGTGATAAGCCGGTCGATGGCGTCCACCTGCGTCGCACCCGCCCGAATGCCGGCCTGTTCCAGCGCGCGCCCGATCACGCGGCGGCGGATGGCCGGGTGCTCGGCACCGAGCCGTGCGGCGTTGATGCGCAGCACCGCTCCCCCGTCCGCGCCACCGACGACCTGTGCGGCCACGCGGACGGCAGCGGAGTCAAGATAGTCCTTGTCGGCTTGCGTCAATGCCGCGCTTTCGGCGAGGTGACGGGCCACGTCGCGGCCGGCGAACCGCACGATGGCGGGCAACAGGTCATGCCGGACACGCGAGCGCAGCGGGTAGTCGGCGGGCAGTTCGCCGTCGATGGACTCGCCGTTGGTGGGGTCGTCCCAGTATGCGATGCCGAGGTCCCGGCAGATGCCGGTGGTGTCCGCGCGGGTCAGGCCGAGCAACGGGCGCAGGAAGGTGACGCCTCCACGGGTGAAGTGCGGCGGCATGCCGGCGGTGGCGTCGATGCCGGTGTTCCGCAGCAGTCCGATGAGCACGGTCTCCGCCTGGTCGTCCATGGTGTGGGCCAAGAGGACGACTGCGGCGCGGCACTCCCCCGCAGTCTCGATGATGGCTTGGTAGCGGGCCTCGCGAGCGGCCGCTTCGAGGCCTTCGCCGGACTCTCGCACGGCGACCTTACGGGTGATGACCGGGGTCAGGCCGAGCTGTTCGCAGCGTTGCGCGGTGGTTGCGGCGACTTCGTCCGAACCGGCTTGCAGGCCATGGTCGACGATAACGGCGCCGCAGCGCAATCCCAGCGAGGCGCAGACGGTATGGGCGACGGCCGCAAGGGCCATGGAGTCGCGGCCGCCCGAGCAGGCGACCAATACGAGCGGCGCGTCAGGGGCCGTGCGATGCTCGCCATGCTGGGCGAATTCGGGCGACTGACGCTCCAATCCAGCCTCAGCCAGCGCCGCGCGCACCGCCCCCACCGCCTTGCGCAACCGTGCCGTGTATGCCATGTCAGTTCCTTTGAATCGTGTGGCGGTTATCCGTGGGGCTCCCCTCAGTCTCACTCCGTTCGACAGCTCCCCTCAGCGAGGGGAGCCAAAACCTCTTGTAATCTGGCTCCCCTCTCTGAGGGCTGAGCCGTGAAGCAGGAAGTCCAGTGGACTTCCTGTAGGCGAAGTGAGCGGCTTCGCCGCGAAGGCTCTGCGATAGCAGAGCTGTCACCGGAGCGGACTGAGGGGAGCACCACGGGATATGTCCTCTACAGCTCCGTGAGTTTGGTGATGAAGGCGTCGATGGCGTTGCGGGCGGCCTCCATGTCATCGGGGTTGTTGACCACCACGGCGAAGGCCAGCGCGCCGCCGTTCGTGCGCGAGACGTTGCCGGCCATCGAGGTGACCGTGCCGAGGCTGCCGGTTTTGACGCGCAGCAGTCCGGCCGCGGCATCGTCGTCGTACCGGTATTGGGCGGTGCCCACCAGGCCGGCGATGGACAGTCCCTCGGCCGCCGCAGCGCCCTCGCCTTCCGTAAGGTTGCGCTGCTGGACGGCCACGAGCGTGCGTACCGTGAGTTTGGAACCGGGCGAAAGTCCCGAGCAGTCGGCCATGGTCAGGCCGGACGTGTCGATGCCGAGCTTATCGAGTGCTTCATGCACGGCCTTGGTGCCGCCTTCCGGACTGTTGTCCTTGCCACGGGCCAGGGCGGTGAGTCGGCCGAACTCCTCGGCGAGCGTGTTGTCCGAGTGGCGCAAGGTGAAGGCCAGGATCTCGGCCAGTGTGGCGGAGCTGACCGAAGCGAGCGGGCTGGTGGAGGCGGGAGCATCGCCTTCTTCGGGCGAGCCCTCCACGGTGATGCCCTGGTCGGCCAGCAGCGAGGCGAATTCCTCGGCCACATCGGCGGCCGTATGCTGGGAGAGTTCCGGGTATCCGGCGGAATCGTCGGGGTTGGCGGGCGCAGGCATGGCATCCGTGTACTGTCGGCCGCCGTCGATGGCCATCGAGGAGACGGGCGTGTAATAGACGGTGTAATCGCTCAGGACCGTGTTGGTGCTCTCGCTCAGGCCGTCGGGCACGCGCGCGTCGCCGAACAGCGAATCGTCGTAGGCGAGACGCACGGTGCTGATGCCACGCTGGGCCAGGGCCGCGGCGGCTGATTGGGCGAGCGTGGCGAGGCCCGCACGACCGTTGATGTGGTCGGGGTCGGATTCGCCGGAACCCAGCAGCATGTCGCCGTTGCCCTTGAGGGTCAGGGTGTCCACGCCGTCGGTCTGGGCGAGGAACACCTGCGTATCCAGCGTGGAGGCCATGTTGAGCGTGGATGAGGCGGCGAGCGCGGTGAGAGTCTTCATGGTGGAGGCGGGCTCACGCGAGGTGCCGGCCTCGTGTTCGGCGGCCACGTTACCCTGCGCATCCTCGATGATGACCGAGGTGTCCGAGCCTACGCCTTCGGTGGCGAGCAGGTCGTCGATCAGTGCCGCGGCGGCCTTGGCGTCCACGGTTTTGGTCAGGTCGAGCTTGCCGGCCACCGTGCCGCCGGTTTTGGCGGTGAGCGGGTCTGTGAACGTTGGCACATCCACGTTCTTCAGCGTCAGCGGGCCGGGCGCGACATCCAGGATGTCGGCGGTGCAGTAGCCCACGAACAGGGCGACGGTTACCAATGCGGAGACGGCCACGGTGAGCGGGCGGCGGCGGGAGGCACGGGATTGCCGTTGCTGTTGACGCTGCGTTTCACGCCGTTGGCGACGTGACACCGCTGTGGATACCATCGTGCTCCTTCGTGGGTTCGCCGGCGCGGGCAAGGCCGGGCGGCGGAACCTGAATCAACCGTCAGTGCTGCAATGAGGCGAACGAGTCGAGCGTGGAGACGACCGAGAGCATTCGCGCATCCAACAGCTTACCGCCCAGCCATGTCCCGAGCGCCAGCATGCCCGCGCCATTGGCCAGGGCAACCGGAATCAGCACCCAGAACATCGTGTCGATCACGCCGGTGACGGTCAGCACGATGGCAACGATACCGGTGGGCAGCAGGAGCAGAATCGTGCCGAACAGGTAGATGAACGGAAAGAATCCCTGGGCCATGGCACGGCCCTGCGGCGAGGAGAACGGCTTGTCCAGCGAAGGCACCGGATACATGAACACGCATGAGGTGATTTCGGCCAGCCCTAATCCGCAGCAAGCGCATGCGAGGCCGATCGACCACAGCAGGATGCCGAACAGCAGCCGGACGGGATGTGCCCAGTCGCCGGTGAAGATGGCGATGCCCACACCCAGCACCACAAGATAGGCCACGGCGATGCCCAGATAGACGAGCACGCGGCCGATGCGGTTCTGCAGGCCCCGTACGCCGGAGATCGCCTCCATCGTGAAGCCGCGGCCGTCGTAGGCCAGACCGTTGCTTTCGGCGATGGAAAGCATCCAGCCGGTCCAGATCAACGACACCCAGACGATCGCGCTTTCACCACGCGCCTGGAAGGCGAACACCACCACGAACAGTATCGGCATCAGGAAAATCATGCCCTGTCTCGGGTCGCGCTTGAGGTACGTGAACAGGCGGGCGGCGACGGCTCCCGGTACGGAATCCGGCATCCAGCCGAACGCGCCGATGCCCTTGGCGGTGACCGTTTTGGCACCGGCCCCGGTGGTCAGCCGTTCATGCCTGAAACACCAGGTGCATACAGCGAAGCAGACCACCCAGGTGACGGCCAGCACGGCGAGATGGCCGAGCAGGGCGAGTCCGTTGGCCGTGGCCGCGTCGAACGGCAACTGGAAGGCCGCGCCGAACGGGGTCCACGCGAGGACGGTGGCGAATGCGGTGATTATCTGACCTCGATCGTTCGGGGCGATGTGCTCCATCATGCCCGAGTTCACCATGATGTTCGGCAACTGGCACAGCGCAATGAAGCCGAGCACGACCACGATGTAGAACAGGTTCTTGCCGCGGCTGGAGGTCACGAGCGTGGTCGCCAAAGATATGAGCAGTTTGGACAGGCTCATCATGGTGAACACGGCGAGAACGGAGGCGACCAGGGAGGTCACGACGGCCGCCCCGCCCATATGCCGGTAGGCCAGGGTCCACACCATGAGGGAGAGCATGCCGGTGATCGCGGGCAGGCCGGACATGCCGGCAAGCAGCAGTCCGAATTGCAGCTGGCGGTCCGGCAGACCGTACAACGCGAACTTGCGCGGGCTCATGGTGGAACCCTCGCCAATCAGCATGAGCTGGATGAAGGCCACCGTGACGGTGAGCATCGAACCGAAGATGACGACGAGGGCACGGAGGACGGCGAAGTGACCGTAGTCGGCGGGCAGCGGGCCCGACGTTCCGGTGCCGTCGAGGCCGCCCGCGCCCCATGCGGCTATGCCGGTGATGATGACGGTGGTCACGGCGGTGATCATGGCGACGACATAGGCCACGGTCTGCCAGACGGACTTCTTCAGCGTGGCCCAGGTGAGGGACCAGCGCAGGCGTACGAGGGTGAGTGCGGTGGTCATCGGACGGCCGTTTCGTTCGGGTTCGGCCGGGATTGCGACGGCTCCAGCGCGGTGGGATTCGGCAGGGGTTGCGCCGGCGCCGGCGCGACCGGTGTCGGCGAAGTCTCCGGTGAGCCCGCAGATGCCGGTACGCGCGGGGCTCCGCCGTCGAGCCAGGAAAGGTGCGCGGCTTCGTGACGGCCGCCGACCAGTTGCAGGAAGCGATCCTCGAGGTCCTCGCCGGCGGCCACCTGATCGACCGTGCCGGCGGCACACACCTGGCCGTTGTTGATCACGGCCACATGCGTGCACATCTTCTCGACGAGGGACATGACGTGCGAGGAGATAATCACCGTGCCGCCGGTGCCCGCGTATTCGATGAGGATGTCTTTCAGATTGGCGCTGGAGACCGGGTCCACGGATTCGAACGGCTCGTCGAGCACGAGGATGCGCGGGCTGTGGATCATCGCGGAGGCCAGGCAGATCTTCTTGGTCATGCCGGCCGAGTAGTCGGAGACCATGGTGTTCGCGGCCTGTGCGAGGTCGAAGGCGTTGAGGAGGTCGTGCGCGCGGCTCAGGGCTTCGGCGCGTTTCATGCCGCGCAGCATACCGGCGTAGACCAGTAGCTGCAGGCCGGTGAGGCGGTCGAAAATCTGGTCGGGCTGGGGCATCACGCCGATGGAGCGTTTGGCGTCGTTCACGTCCTGCCAGACGTTGCGGCCCAGGATCATGGAGAGGCCCGCGTCCGGGACCAGCAGGCCGGTGACCATGTTGAGCGTGGTGGTCTTGCCGGCGCCGTTGGGGCCGACGAGACCGTAGAACGAGCCGACCGGGATGTCGAGGGACAGGCCGTTGACGGCGATCTTGTTGCCGAATCGCTTGAACAGGCCGCGGATGGAGACGGCGGCAGCCGGGTTCGGCGGCACCGGCTGCGGGGCGTAGTACGGCTGGGGTTGTGCCGGCTGCTGCGAGTAGGGCTGCTGCGACTGTGCCGACGGCTGCGGCTGCGGCATGGGTGACAGTTGCGATTGCGGCATGGGCGATGCCGGCGTCACGGGCGGCTGCGGTTGAGATTGGATTGGAGCTGGGGATTGCGGGGATTGAGGCGTGTAGTGGGCTTGCGGCGTCGCCGCCGCGGAAAATGCAGCATTTCTATCGCTGTTGTCTAGGCTCATGACTCCACTCTAGTCCAACAACCAGCGCCACGCCGGGAGGCTGTGGACGGATGTGTACGTGAGCCGATCCGGCTCCGGCTCCCCTCAGAGAGGGGAGCCAAAGAGCGACTCAGCCTTTATGCGTAATCGGCTTCCACTGGGCCTTGGCGAAGATGGCCTGGAAGGAGATGGGGACGTAGCTGAGCATGTAGATCGGGAAGCTCAGCACGTAGGCGAGCAGCTCCTTGTTGGTGGCGCCGATCTGGTCGCGTTCGACGATGATGGTCAGCGCGGCCAGCGCCATCAGACCCAGAACCGAGGTCACGATGCCGCTCGACCAGCCGGCCAGCGACTGCACCTGGCTGGACCAGCTCACGAACCCGAGCGCCGCGAACAGGATGCCCATCAGCATACGGATCACGCCGAGCACGGTGAACGGGCAGAGCATCAGCGTGAAGTCGATGCAGGAGAAATCGCGCTCACGGACGGCGCGCTTGAGCAGCGCCGGGCCGTAGTAGCGGAACACCTGCAGGAACCCCTTGCTCCAGCGCAGGCGCTGACGCCAGCTCTGCGCGAACGTCACCGGCTGCTCGTCGTACAGGATCGCGGTGCCGCAGTAGCCCACACGGTCGCCGTGCAGGATGGAGTCCATGGTGAACTCCAAGTCCTCGGTGAGCAGGTGGAACTTCCAGCCCTTGTTGCGCTTCATGATCTCGCGGGAGAACATGAAGCCGGTGCCGCCCACATGGCAGGAGGAGCCGAGGATCATGCGCGAGTTGGACAGGAATCGCGATTCGCGGATGAACCACAGGGCCGAACCGGAGGAGACCCAGTTGTCCGCCAGGTTCACCGAGTTGCGGTAGCTGGTCAGGATGCGGAAGCCGGAGCAGAAGGCCTTGTTCATCTCCTCGAAGTAATGCTTGTCCAGCTTGTTGTCCGCGTCGAAGACGAAGTAGGCGTCGTAGTCGTCCGCCACGCCGATGTCCATCATGTGCGTGAGCAGGTAGCTTAGCGCGTATCCCTTGCCGACCTGTTCGAGGTTGTGGCGTTCGACCACATGGCAGCCGCGGGCACGCACCACGTCGGCGGTGTGGTCGGTGCAGTTGTCCGCCACGAGCCAGATGTCGATGAGGTCGGACGGGTAGGTCTGGGCGCGAATCGAGTCGATGAGGTTGCCGATCACGTTCTCCTCGTTGCGCGCGGAGATGAGCACGGCGTACCGCGTGGTCATCGGGGCCTCGGGGAAGCGTACCGGCTTGGCGAACAGGGACATGACGATGCACACGCCCTGGTAGATCACGCCCGCGCCGCCCACGATCATCAGGAGGACGTCAAGTACGGTCAGAAGCGTCATCAGCGCCACCCCGCTCTCGGATTGCTGGAAATATTGCTGGAAATGGATTGGTCTGGTGTCTTGGATGCGCCGTCGCCGCCGGATTGCGCGGAACCGGAGGCGGGGGCCGGCTGGTCGGAGCCGTCCGTATCACCGGAATCATCGGACCTACGCGGCTTACGCGACGTGCCGGACCCGCCGGACGTCTTATCGGGCTTGCCGGCCCCGTGCTCCAGATGCATCGGCTGCGGGATGCCTTCGGTATCCTCGGCATCCGCGGCGGCGTCGTATGCTCCGACGTTCGCCCTGCCGGACGGCCGCGACCCTTCGGAGCGTTCCGGCGAACCGGCCACGGTCCCATCGGGCACGTCACCCTCCTCGGTACCGCGCAATCCCTTGCGGACCCCCACGGACAGCACGTTTTTCGGGATGGCCACGGTGGCGGAATCGTCCATGTCGCGCTGGGTGTCCTCGCGCTCGGGAATGGCGTAGATCTGTTCCTGCAGCAGGCGCAGTTCCTCGTTCATCGGCACGCGGCTGCTGGACCCCTTGGCGGCGCGCGGCATGTGCTCGCCGATCGGGTGCAGCACGTGCTCGCCGAACGCCTCGGACGCCTCCACGATCTTGGACTTCTTGTCCGAGACCGGATCGTTCATGAGCGGCGAGTCGATCAGTTCATACCGGCGGGTGTACACGCGGAAGATGGCCTGGATGGAGGCCACCACCGGCAGCGCCAGGAACGCGCCGAACGCGCCGAACAGCGAGCCGAACGCCAGCACGGCCAGGAAGGCCACGGCGGCGTTGATGTCCATGGTGCGCTGGGAGATCTTCGGCGAGAGAATCAGGTTCTCGATCTGCTGGTAGATGATGATGAACGCCAGCACGGCCACCGCGTACACCCATCCGCGGTTGCCCCAGGCGAACAGCACCGGCAGGGCGCCGCCGATGTACGTGCCCACCGTGGGGATAAACTGGGAGACCACGCCGCAGAACAGCGCCAGCGGCAGCCAGTACGGCACCTTGAGCACCTCCAGGAAGATGGCGGTACAGGTGGCGTTGATCATGGCCAGAATCGAACGGGAGAACAGGAACGACGAGATCTGGCCCTGCGCCACAGTCCACACCAGGAGGAAGCGGCGCTGCGTGTTGGGCGCCAGCCACTGGCAGAACGAGCGGCGCAGCTTGGGGCCGGCCGCGGAGATGTAATAGGTGGTCATGATCACGGTCATGAGGTCCAGCAGGAAGGAGAACAGGCCTCCCACCGTGCTCATGGCGGTGCCGGCGAAGTCCGTGACCCACGAGGTCTGGATGTTGTTGAAGATCTCGGTGCCGAGGCTGTCGATCTCCGGCAGCTGGAACTTGGAATACGGTTGCAGGAACTCGCGCAACTGCTCGTACATGGCCGGCAGTCCCTTGACCATGGCGATCATCTGCTGGACGAACATGTTGCCGAACAACGTCAGCAGCACGCCGATGATCACCGCGAGCCCCACCAGGCCCACGGCCGAGGCCACGCCGCGCTTCCAACCATGCGAGACCAGCGCCACCACCAACGGTTCGATGGCGAGCGCCAGGAACAGGGAGATGATCACGTCCAGCACCAGGTAGGAGATGCTGCCCCAGGAGCGCCAGCAGAAGCTGAACACCACGATGGCGATGGCCACGTACATCAGCGCGCGGCTGAACCATTCCGGCGGCCTGCGGGGGTCGCCCTTGGCCGGGAACAGCGTGCCGAAATCGATGCGGTTCTCGTCGCCGGAGGGGGTTTCCGCACCCGTATACGCGGCGGTATGGTCGGCGCCTGCGGCCGTCCGGTCATCGATGCCGGTCCGGCCGCCGGCGGACATGCTCGTGGTCGTGTTTGCGTGTACGGTTCCGTTCGCCCCGATCCCGGACTGTCCCCCGGTCCGGCCGGTGCCATTCATATTGCGCGCGCGTTCGCTCATGGCTCCCCATTGTAGCGGGGCGGTCGAAGAGAGGGCCGGCGGCGGATGGGGACGGACGGAAACGAGACGTACGCGACCGCGGCGTACGCGCGTCGCACCCGACGGTCAGCCGGCCTGCGGAAGCCGGCGAACAGGCGGTGGACTGCCGGTGAACGGACGTCGTCTTCGCTCTCGGCGTACACCCGCTTCCCTATCCTTGAAGCCATGCTCAACGTTTCGATCATCATCCCCGCGTGGAACGAAGCCGAACGCATCCACGACTGTCTGCTCAACGCGACCCGTCAGACCGTCATGCCGCATGAGGTGCTGGTGGTGGACAACAAGTCCACGGACGATACCTGCGCCATCGTGGAGCAGTTCATCAAGGACCATCCGGAAGCGCCCGTCAAGCTGCTGCACCAGAACGATGAGCAGGGACTGATCCCGACGCGCAACTACGGTCTCAACGCCGCGACCGGCGATGTGCTGGGCCGTTTCGACGCCGATTGCATGATCCGGCCCGACTGGGTCGAGGTGGTCTCCGGCATCTTCACCGAGGATTCGGCCGCGATGGGTGCCACCGGTCCGGTGATGTACTACGACATGCCCTCCCGTCATTTCGGGTTGAAGGGCGACAATTCCCTGCGCAAGCGCATCTACAAGGCCGACGGCGGCCAGCCGTTGCTGTTCGGCTCGAACATGGCCCTGCGCGCCTCGGCCTGGCATCAGATCGCGGACGAGGTGTGCCGCGACAAGGCGGACGTGATGCACGAGGACATCGACATCTCGCTGCACCTCATGGGCAAGGGGCTGAAGACCGTGTATTCGCCGCGCATGATCGCCGCGATGAGCGCCCGGCGCATGGACACCTCCTTCGGCTCGTTCCTTAATTACATGCGCAGGTTCCGCAACACGTTCAACGCGCATCCGCAGCATTGGCGCAAGCACAAGCCGGAGATCCTGTTCACCGCCATGTATCCGGCGATGCACCTGTTCTACCCGGTGTGGCAGAAGGTCCTCAGCACGGCGGACATCAACCCGGCGGAGGCCGCGTGGATCAACGAGCAGATGCAGCTCGCCGAGTCGCAGGGCAAGCAGCTCTACGACGAGACGCCCACCGACGAGGAATACGACGAGAAGCACGCCGAGTAACCGGAATCGCATCGGCGCCGCATCGGTTTTTTGGGGAAAAGTACCACTGACGCACAGTTAGCGGCACAACAATCCAGAATCAAGGGAGACTTTGGGAAAAAGTACCACTGGGCTCACGTCAGTGGTACAAAAATCCAAAGTCGGGAAAAATTATGGGGAAAGGTACCGCTGAAAGTCGTTCAGTGGTACCTTTCCCCATTCTATTGAGCGTCTATCGGGTGTAGAGCCTCACGAAGGCTTACATCAGGCTCTTGTAGATGGCGAGGATGTCCTCCTCGGTGGCCTTGCGCGGGTTGCCCGGGGTGCACACGTCGTTGAAGGCGTCGTGGGCCAGCGGGGCAAGGTCGGCCTCGGTGGCGCCCACCTCGGAGATGGTGGTCGGGTTCTTGAGGTCCACGGTCAGCTTGTGGACGGCCTGCACGGCCTCCTCGCGCACCTTCTCGAGGTCGCCGGTGTAGGCGTCCTCGACGCCGAAGGCGTCGGCGATGTCACGGTACTTCTCACCGGTGAAGTCCTTGTTGTATTCCATGACCGGGGCCAGCAGGATGCCGTTGGCCACGCCGTGGGCCACGCCGAGGCGGCCGCCCAGCGGGTGGGCCATGCCGTGCACCAGGCCGAGGCCGACGTTGGAGTAGGCCATGCCGGTGATGTAGGAGGCGTACGCCATCTGCTCGCCGGCCGGGATGTCGCCGTCGGCGGACTTGGCGAGGTTCTTGGCGATCATGCGGATGGTCTGCATGGACAGGCAGTCGGACAGGCTCCAGGCGCCCGGGGTGATGTAGCCCTCGATGGCGTGGGTCAGGGCGTCGAGGCCGGTGGCGACCTTGAGGCCGCGCGGCATGGAGTCGGTCAGGTCGGGGTCCACGAAGGCGACGATCGGGATGTCGTGCGGGTCGACGGCCACGAACTTGCGCTTGTTGGCGGTGTCGGTGATCACGTAGTTGATGGTGGTCTCGGAGGCGGTGCCGGCGGTGGTGGGCACGCCGAAGATCGGCACGGACGGGTTCTTGGTGTCCGCGACGCCCTCGAGGGAGAGCACGTCGGAGAACTCGGGGTTGGCGGTGATGATGCCGATGCCCTTGCAGGTGTCCTGCGGGGAACCGCCGCCCAGGCCGATCAGGAAGTCCGCGCCGGAGGCCGCGAACTTCTCGACGCCGTCCTTGATGCACTCGACCGGCGGGTTCGGCTTGACGTTGGAGAACACCTCGTACGGCAGGCCGGCCTCATCCAGGACCTTGGTGACCTTCTCGGCGGTGCCGGTCTCCAGCAGGACCGGATCGGTGACGATGAAGGCCTTGGTGAAACCGTGCTGCTTGGCGACGGTCGGAATCTCCTTGATGGCGCCACGGCCGAAGTAGGCGGTCTGGTTGAAAATCATGCGATAGACCATAGGTGCTCTCCTTTTGAGCTCGTACCTTATGTATTCGGTACTTTTCAGTACTTTCCGTAAGCCATTCGTTCGTTGAACGGCCCAACGATTCACCAGTGTACCCCGCATGTGAACGTTAACCTGGAAACACGCTGGGAACGTATGGGCAAAATAGTCAAATTAGGCAAATCATCGAACGATATCGGCGCAACAACCGGAATCGCATCGCATCACACCGAATCACGCAACGTCACGTCGGAATCATGTGGCGCATTCGGACGACAAGGCTCAGAGCATCGCCCGGATCGAAACACCACGACACGGCTTCCTGTCGGGTTTCGCGGTCACACATCGTCCGCCGAGGGCGAACAGCGCGCCAGCGATCGAGGAAGGGCATCGAATCAAGTCAACGAACGGACTAGGATACCAAACCAAAGTTGGGGTTTGAACTTGGATAGATTCGACCAGAATAATGCAAAATCGAGGTGGAGTATGGCAAATGGCAAGGCTATGACGGTCGCGGAGATGGTGTCGCTGTTCGTGGAACCGACCGCTCCGGTGCGTGTGGATGCGTTCGACGGCTCGCATTTCGGCCCGGAGGATGCTGATCTCAACGTCAAGATCACCAGTCCGAACTGCATGTACCAGCTGCTGGCGCATCCGAACGAGATCGGCATCGTGCGCGCCTACGTACTCGGCGACTTCGACGTGGCCGGCATCGACTACGCGGACCCCTACCCCGCCATGCGCAAGCTCATCTCCCTGGCCAAGTACGTCAAGCCGATCACCCCGGTCTCCCTGGCGCGCGTCTCCGCCGGCATCCTCAGCCACGGCTTCCGCAAGCCGCCGGTGCCGGCCACCGAGGGACCGAGCAAGTTCGCCCGCATCAAGCAGGGACTCATGCCGCACACGGAGAAGGCCGACTCCGAAACCGTGAGCTTCCACTACGACATGTCCAACGAGTTCTACGCCGACTTCCTGGGCCCGTCCATGACCTACACCTGCGCGGTGTTCGAGAACGAGGACATGAGCCTGGAGGACGCGCAGGCCAACAAGCTGCGGCTCATCCTCGACAAGCTCGGCCTGAAGCCCGGCGAGCGTCTGCTGGACATCGGCTGCGGCTGGGGTTCGATGGTCATCACGGCCGCACGCCGCGGCATCAAGGCGCTGGGCGTCACGCTGTCCAAGGAACAGGCCGCGTACGCGAACGAATGGATCGCACGCGAGGGACTGCAGGACCTGGCCGAGGTGCGCGTGCAGGACTACCGCGAGGTACCCGAGCATGACTTCGACGGCATCTGCTCCATCGGCATGATGGAGCACGTGGGCGTGAAGAACTACCAGAGCTACTTCGAGGAGATGTTCCGGCTGTTGAAGCCGATGGGCCGCCTGCTCAACCACCAGATCACCATCAGCCACGACAAGCCGAACGGCAAGCCCGGCACGGACGAGTTCCTGGACCGCTACATCTTCCCGGACGGCGATCTGGGCGCGCCCGGCTTCATCGAGTCATGCATCCATGATGCCGGCTTCAACATGGTGCATCAGGAGAACCTGCGCCAGCACTACGCGCTCACGCTGCACCACTGGAACCGCAACCTGTCCGAGCACTGGGATGACGCCGTTCGCCAGGTGGGCTTCGAGCGCGCCAAGGTGTGGGGCATGTACATGGCCGCCTGCGCGCTGAACTTCGAACTCGACGGCATCCAGATCCACCAGTTCCTAGCCATCAAGCCCGACCGTGTCGGGCACCCGGACGGCAAGTGGTACCCGCTGCGCCCGTGGTGGAAGGCGTGAGGCTAGCCGTAGTCCTATCTACGGTTTGACGGACTTTTCAAATCGCTTCTTCTCGCATGGATTTCGAGAAGAAGCGATTTTTCCCAATGAATACCGTTATTTGACCGTTATTTGACGATCTCGCAGAATTCGATGGTTTCGGCGTTGGGGCCGGTGACGTTGAAGTACCGGATACCCTTGTCCCAGAACGAGGGAATGGACTGGATTTCTGTTTCCTTGATGTCCAGCCCCAAGGCCTTGGCGTTCTCGTAGGCCGCCTCGATGTCGGGCGTGTCCAGCGCCCAATGGTTGATCGCGCCAGTCGTCATGGGCGCGGGATCGCCTTCCCACGTCTCGATGGTCAGGTGCCCGTATCGCAGGAAGGCGCATCGGTTCTCACCGTTATGGTAGACGCCGACGAGCTTGAACCCAATCTTTTCCGTGTAGAAGCGGATGGTCTCGTCGAGGTCCTTGGCCGGCATGCCGGAATGCTGCAGATCGGTGGTGAAATCGGTCATAGGCTGCGCCATGGCGTTCTCCTTTGAACAGAGTTGGATAAACGGTTGTATGCGAATCCCATTATTCCACTCGCCGGAGCGTTTCAAGGCTTTCACGTTTTGGCCCTTAACTCCACAACCTATAACCCCAATTGCGGGTTAAGTAAAGAAAAGTGTGTCTTAAATCCGGGGTGAGGCTTACTGCGGGTTCGCGTGTCGGGGTGTGATTAACGGTTTGGGTGTTAATCCGGCGGGGTGCTTGACTTTTCGGGTTGGCTTGTTCCATGAGCAGGAACAGGTCCTCGAGGGCGAGGAAATGCCCTTTGTGTGGCAGGCCGATGCGCGGGAACGGGTTCACGAAGGCCGGCTCCCGGCGATGGCGGTGCGATGAGTGCAGGCTGAGCACCACCGCGAAGCGGGAGGACTCGACCCGTATGGCGGAGTTCCGCGCGTTCCTCGCGTGGCTGACCGGCAAGGATTCCATGGGCGAGGCGGCCGCCCGGCTCGGCATCACCCGTCAGGCGTTCTCGGCCCGCGTCGCGTGGTGCTGGAATGTGGAGCCGGTCTTGCCTCCCGTCCCCCGTTTCCACCGGTACGTGATGGCGGACGGGACGTATGTTCCATATGGCTGGTGCCTGCTGGTCCTGACCGGCGAGGATGGCCGTCCCGTGAAATGGCAGTGGTGCTCCACGGAGACGAAGCCGGCCTACTTGCAATTGTTCCACGGGGTGAGGGGGCCGGGGCTGCTGGTGAGCGATGGCGGCCAAGGATGCCTGGCGGCCGCCGGGACCCGGTGGAAGGGCGTCGCCGTGCAACGCTGTCTCGTGCACGTGCTGCGCAACACCCGCGTCGATCTGACGAACAAGCCCAAAAGCGGGGCGGGAAAGGCACTGCTCAAACTCGCGCGCGGGCTTACCAAAATCCGCACTGCGGATGAGGCCGCCGCCTGGCTCGCCGAACTCAATGCATGGCACGGGGAGCACGGTGATTACCTCAAGGAAAGGACCACGGCCAGACAGGATCCCGCGCACGCGAAAGGGCGTAAGTGGTGGTGGACGCACGAACGCCTGCGCCGCGCCTACTTCCGGCTCGTCAGATTGAACCGCGCCGGGATGCTGTTCGCGTTCTGCGATCCCGCCGTCGTCGGGGACGGCGATTCGCTGCCGTCGACCGCAAACCAGTTGGAGGGCGGTGTCAACGCTGTGGTCAAACGCACGCTCGACCATCACCGGGGCCTGTCGGAGGAGCATATGAAACGGTGCTGCGAATGGGCGGTGTACATGCTCACCGCGGAGCCCGACCCCGTGTCGTTCGTCACGCCCGACCACTGGAAATCCATCAGGAAGGAACCAGCGGAGGACGACGCGCCGACGTCTGGAACCCTGACGGGCGTGCAACTGCCGGCCGCCGGCATCGATGCCTACGAGGGCGGGTTCGGCATCAGGAAAGGCTGGGCCGGACGCTCACTAGCCCACCGACACGCCAGTGACACGCACGGATAAGACACACTTTTCTTTACTTAACCCCCAATTGCCTATAACCCTTGTTGCAATTGAATGCAGTGAGTTTATGGTGAGTCGGCGGGTTTATGGTGAGTTTGCCGGAGAATCGGGAAACCCCGCAAGCCTTGGAAATCTTGGCTTGCGGGGTTCCGCGTGGTGGCTCCGAACGGCGTCGATCCGTTGACCTAGCGATTTTCAGTCGCTCGCTCTACCAACTGAGCTACAGAGCCATGAACAGAAGAAGATTCGAATCAAATCCTCAACCATTCCAGCGACCCCGGCCGGACTTGAACCGGTGACCTCCGCCGTGACAGGGCGGCGCTCTAACCAACTGAGCTACGGGGCCGTGTGTCTCACTTGCGTGAAGCAACAGATGTATATATTACTGATTTCCAGCGATCACGCAAACTACGGCGTGTCCCGCGGAATTCCAACGATTTCATATCCATCCCAATAAGCGCGCATCATAGAAATCTCACCAAAATCCCGAGCGAAAGCACAGGTACAAGGTAGGGCTCTGTTAAACCAAGATTGACATGAATCCATGTCTGACTACCCCTCAGTCAGCTTTGCTGCCAGCTCCCCTGACAAGGGGAGCCAAGAATAGGCGCATATCAATCTTGGTTTAACAGAGCCAAAGGTAAAGCAACAACGCGAATACAGACCACAGCCGCTTCATCGCACCCGCAGCATCACAGCCGCAACCGCAGTATCCGTTCGGGGAAACGACTTGGTATGGTGAACTACAGCATATTTCGATACGTTATGGCCGCCCGTCACCCCACGGCGCCCACCAGCGAGAGGCATCAATCACAGCATGACCAACCCCGAATCCGACGTCGCCCCGGAGTCCCCGGATCTCGAAATCACCGACGATACCCGCGCCGCCGCAGACAACAACCCCATCGAAACGGAAGCCGGCACCGGCCACCCGATGCACAAGGTCCTTTCCTTCGTTCGCCGCTCGGGCCGCCTGGACGACCGACTGCAGCGCGCATGGGACCGCTACGCCGACACCTATCTTCTGGACATCGCCGCCGGTAACGGCCTGCTGGATGTACGCGAGGGCGTGCAGCTCAGCCGCGAGTTCGTCGAACGGACCTGGGGCAACGACAATCCGCTTATCGTGGAGATCGGCACCGGCCAGGGCGAGAACGTGGTGGCCGCGGCCGCCACGCATCCGGATACGAACTTCCTGGCATTGGAGGTGTACGACCCGGGCGTGGCGCACACCATGCTGCTTGCCGGCAAGCAGGAGCTGACGAATCTGCGCGTGGCCCAGGTCAACGCGCCGGAGCTGTTCAAGGTCGCTGAGGCCGGGTCCGTGGCCGAGGTGTGGACCTTCTTCCCGGATCCGTGGCCCAAGAAGAAGCATCACAAGCGCCGCATCGTGCAGGAGGGCCTGGCCGCGGACATCCATCGCGCGCTCGGTGAGGGCGGTGTGTGGCGCATCGCCACCGATATCGAGGACTACGCCCTGCACGTCCACGAAGTGATGGACGACCTGCCCGGCTGGCATAACATCGGCACCATGACCGCGAGTTTGCCACTGGAGCACGTGGGCAAGGGCAACGCCGACCTGGCCGCGGACATGCCGCACGCCGACTTCACCGAATCCGAACGATTCGCCGGTCGTGTGCTCACCAATTTCGAGAAGAAGGGCCTGACGGCCGGTCGCGTGATTCACGACTTCACCTATCAGGCAGTCGGCGAAGGCATGGCTACGGATACGAATACGGACAAGGCGGAAGCCTGACCGGTCATCCCCAGATGCCGACCCGGCCGGCAGTCGGCGACCGAGCCGGTATCTCCCAGCAAAGCGGCGACACGACCCGCACGATACGTCGGCGTGTCGCCGATTTGCATTAATCCAGATCTTCCAGTAATGTTACACGAGTTGTCCGCCCCCATCGTCTAACGGTTAGGACACCAGACTTTCAATCTGACAACGAGAGTTCGACTCTCTCTGGGGGTACTCGCCGGCTCCGGGTTCCACGAGGTATCGTGGCCCGGAGCCTTTTGTTTCCAACGGTTTCAGGCCGCCAGCTTGGCCTTCAGTTGCTCGCACAGGAAACCCGGCGGTGGCCACTGCCACCAAAGATGCACCTCCGTCACTGCTCATTCCGCGCATCATCTGCTCGTACATCGACGCATCCAGCAGGGAGAGCGGGGGGACGTTGAAGAATTCCGCCACTGCGGCGATATCCTGGATGGTCCAGGAGGTCTTGCCGGTCATCTTCGCGGACACGGCGCCCCTCTTCAGCCCCAGTGCCGCGCAAAGTGACTGCTGGGTCATCCCGCGGCCGGTCAGCTGCATGTTGACGTTCCAGATGAATACCCTCTGCAGGTAGTCGCCGAGTCCATTGGATTCGGACGACGGTTCGATTTTTGCCATATCAAGTCCTTTCAGATTGGAGTTGTCCAATATCGATGGACATAATCCTACAACAATGATTTGCTGCTGTGCAAGTTTCTTGATATATTGTCTATTGTGAATGGACTGACGGCAAAAATAATGGATTCTCCGATGCGTCGCTATATGACGGCGGCGGGTCTGAGCTGCCGAGACCTCGCGAGGGAGATGGGTACGTCCAAATCCTCGGTCGCGGGAAAGGTCAACGGCTCGATACCGTGGCAGCAGTCCGACCTGATCTGGCTGGCCATTCACCGAAACCTGTCCCCTGGGTATGTGCTCGGCATCGACGCCTATCTCACGGATGGCGGGTGGAAACCCGAAACGAGAATCCCCGGACCGGCTGGAACCCGGCGCGGGGATTGAACGGCAACAACCATGGAGCCGCGGGCGCGCATATCCGCCAAGATCAGACGCCCGTCGTTCCGATTCCCCGAAGGAGGGTCATCGCCATGACCGATTCTACCAATACCGCCGGCATTCGCCCGGCATCCGTCTTCGAGCCTAATCGCCAGCGCGACGCCGCGCGGCGGACGACGCGGGCCGGCGGCAAAGTCGATCTGCGCATCGCGAAGGCGCATGTGCTGTCCATGCTCGCCCACCCGTCCCGGGGCTCGCGCCGCTGAGGCGCGCGTCCGCGGACCGTTTCCCCGATACCGGCCGAACCATGTGGTGGCTGGTCGTTGCCGCCGTGTGCGTGTCCGGCGGCGTTCTCTCGTATGCGTTGTGCCGCGCCGCCCGTCTGGGCGACGACATCGGCGCGAGGCTGCGCGAACGCCGCGAAGCGGACCCGGAGCATGACGGCGGGAAGGTCGAACGATGAGCAGCAGAGCCGAGAACTGGGCATGGGAGCGCGACGACGTCAAGGGCATCACCAAGTTCGTGCTGGTGTATCTGGCCCGCCGCGCCTACTACGACGATGGCGCCGCCGCGTGGCCGAGCGTGGAGACCATCGCGTTCAACTGCGGGTGCTGTGAGCGCACCGTGATCCGTTCGTTGCAGGAGTTGGAGCGCAAGGGCTACATCAGGCCCGGCGACCAGGAGATGTCGGCGCGCAACCCGCGCACGCGCAAGCCGATCGCCAAGGGACACCGCTCGCGCGTGTGGGACGTCGTCATGGACGGCGACCACGCCGCCGAGAACATCGAGGAGAAGCCCCGGAACCTGGACGCGCTGGCGGAAGGCGACGGCAAATCGAATCCAGACAAGGACAATTTGTCACCCGACGGATTGTCACCCGAACCGAAGGGCGTGGAGCCGAGGACAAATTGTCCCGGAATCTTGGACAGAAAGTCACCCAATAGACAAGTGATAAACAATTCTCCCCTCATCCCCTTCGGGGATGCTCCCCTCAACGCCGAACAAGCCCCCACGAAGACCGAACCCGTTCCGGCGACCGATTGGGGCAAGGCCCTGCCTCCCAAGGGCTGCAGGAACCCGCTATGGGTGCCCGAACCCGGCAAGCTGCCCGAGCCGGTCACGGAACGCGCCGGCCAGGAGGTGCGCGTGCTCGACGGCATCCGCCGGCGCATGCTCGCCGTGGACCAGAGGTTCGACGTTCCGGCGACCATGGCCGACCGCAAGGCCGTCCACTCGCTGCTGATCGATCGCCCGTACGGCGAGATCGTCGCGACGATGGACTGGGCGTACCGCAACCGCTACTGGCTTCCCCGGCTCACCAGCGGCGCCAGGTTCGCCGCGAACTACGTGCAGCTGCGACTGGAAATGCTCACCCATCCCGATCCGACGGGAAAGCGGGCGCCAGACGCCCCGCTGCCGGTCGTCAAGGACCCCAACCGGGCGATACCGGTCAGCTCGTCGTCCGCAAGCCGCGTGCCGATCTACGGGGCGGCGCTGCTGCGCACCTCGCTGTGTCAGGAACACATCGAAGGCGCCATCTCGCAGGAGGCGTGCCCGGTATGCGCGTACGACAAACGCAACCACGCCACCCACGACGTCGCCGGGCGCCGCAAGGCGAAAGCCGTTGCGCCGGCGGAGGCGGTGCGGCCATGAGCGGGGACGGGCAGCGTCTTGAGGCGTGGAAGAAGGCCGGCGAATGCCGCGACTTCCCGCAACCATGGTCCGACTACCTGTGGTCGCTGGAGTTCGAGCACCGTCCCGGCGACGCGAAGGCGTTCCACTCGGTCGCCAAGGCCGTGTGCGAACGATGCCCGGTACGCGCCGAATGCCTGGCCTACGCGGCCAGCGGCGGACTCGAATGGGGCGTGTACGGCGGCAAGGTGTGCACCGACCGGCGCAGGATCGCGCGCATGGCCGAAGCCGACGGAGTCCCTTGCCGGGACCGCGGCCTGCCGTGGCCGCAACGCTGGCGGCTGCTCACGGACTGGATACGCGCCCATCGGAACGTGTTCGACGAAGCCACCGACGAGGCCAGCGCCGAACGCCAGCAACGACGCCTGCGCGCACGGGGCAGGACGGCCGATTGCCCCGACCCGCATGAGCCGTCAGGCAATCAAACATTCAAACAAGCAGGAATCCAAGCAATCAGACAAGCAGACAATCAGGCGTCCGACTGATCAGGTTCGCGTGATCGCCGGCAGTCGCAAAGGAGAAGAACGAATGCGCATCGCCATAGCCAACGCCAAGGGCGGGGTCGCGAAGACCACGTCCAGCATCTACATCGCCTCGGTCATCGTTTCCAGGGGCGGCAGTGCCGTCGTGTACGACGCGGACCCGCAGTCTAGCGCGAGCCTGTGGGCCGCCGCCGCTGAACAGACCGCGGACCCGCTGACGTTCGACGTGCTTCCGGCCAACCAGGCCACGCTCCGTCAGCTCGCCGCGGGAGCGGACCCGGACGAATGGGCGATCATCGACGCGCCGCCGCAGGGGCCGACCCTGGACATGGCCATCAAGGCCGCCGATTTCGTGATCGTGCCGGCGTCGGACTCGCCCATGGACCTCCAGCAGGCATGGAGCACCCTGGACATGGCCAGGATGAGCACGCCAGCCGCGCTGCTGCTGGTCAAGGCCGAACGCAACACGAAGGCGTTCCGCGACACCATGGACGCGCTCAACGCCATGGACACTCCCCGGTTCGACACGATCGTGCCGAAGGCTCAGTCCTACAAGCGGTCGCTCGGCACCAACCCGCACCAGCTGGGCGAATACCGGGACCTCGTCACCGAACTCCAGCAGATCGCCGGAAAGCAGGAGTGAGACCATGCAGGGCAACTACCAGCCACTGGCACGGCCGGTGCCGTTCGACGACGTGCTGCGTCAGCAGAACAAGACCTCCAAGGCCACGGGCGAACCGCTGGTCATGCTCTCATTGCGCATACCCGTGTCGCTCAAGACCCGGCTCAAGACCGCGGCCGCCGCGCACGGACTGCCCATGCAGCAGCTCCTGCGCGACGCCATCGAACGCGAGCTCGACCGGCTCGACGGCGACGATGAGCCGTAACCCGTCAGACAATCCAGCAAGCAAACAAGCCAACAACCAAACATTCAGGCAGTCAAACATGCGGACGCGATCCGGCAAGCCGGCGCGTCTGCGGAAAGGAGACACTATGGATTATTCGATGGAGGTCTCCGTGCTCGGCGACCGGATCAGCATCGGAGAGGAGTCTCACGTCATCACCCTCGGCGTGAACACGGGATTCCCCGCGGGCTCCACGGCGGGACTGGCGTACACGCTCTCGCCGTTGCAGGCCCGCGTGTTCGGCGCGCAGATGCGCGCGGCCGCGGACGCCGCGGAGGGGCATCCGGGCGTGCCGTCCGACGAGGAGGTGAACGCGGCGGCGAAGGTGTTCTGCGGCGGCGTGTGGAACGGGTTCGACCCCGCCAGCATGATGCCGACCGAACAGTTCGACCGGTTCTGGGGCGACGGCGAGGGCCACCAGCTCTACCTGGCGATCGCGCGCCACGCGCTCATCGCCGCACGCATGTCCATCCTCGCCGGGCAAAACGAAAGCTGACAAGCAGACAAGCCCGCATGCAGGCAATCAAACAATCAAACTTGACTGCATGCAGTCAATCGGACATGCAAGCAATCAAGCAAGCCAACAATCGGGAAAGCAAACAATCCAACAATCAGGAACGGAGCAGAACCATGAACGACAGCCATAACGAAGACGAAGAAATCTTCGACGGCACGAGCGAGGATTCCGCGCTCGAAGACCAGATGAGCGCGCATATCGCTGCCATCGCCGCCAGCGGCGTCGCCGCCGAAGCCGAAGCCCTGGCCAACCGACAGGCCGACATGGCAGCCAAGGAACGCCGCGAAACCAAGCTCGCCATCCTTGCGTCCATTGCCATCATTGGAGCCTTCGTCGTTTATGCCATCACCCGTATCGGCCGCAGCTAGAACGAGTGCGTCATCGCATATCATGGACAAATTCCATGCTGTGCGATGACGGCCAGACATAGGTCCGCAATCACGATTCATATCCGCAAACCAGAGAGTTTTAGGGCCGCCGAATGCGTTCCTAAAGCTCTTTCTGGCGGCTGATGACCTATTGTAGTTCGCCTGCTAGGTATGGTTCCACGAATGCGAGGTTGCTGCCACGTTCGAGCGAGTGGAAGTCCTGCATGGCGTATTGCCAGGATTCCTCCCAAGTGGCCGGGTTGCCATGTATGCGTCGCAGGGATTGAAGGGTCGTCGAGAACAGGTTCGGGTTCTGCGTGAAGCGGTCGGCCAGTTTGATGGCGCCGCTCTGCTTGTGCTGCGCGTCCAGGTTGTCGGTCCTGCCGCGGAACGCGTGTTCGAGGTTGCGGCTGACATAGAACAGACGGTATGGAATCAAGACGGTGCGACCGCCCTGCTTCTTCCTGAATCCGTCGAGTTTGAGCAGGGAGTCCACGCCGTTTCGCTTGGTCGTCCGGTCTGCGATCAGAGCGTCGCGGTTCGTGGTGATGATGTCGGTCGTCGAATACAGGGTTCCTTCCGCTGACGGGTCCTCCCGCACTTGGTCGTCGGGGGTGAACGCCCCGTCGAGGTCGCAGATCTGGATGACATGGCCGAGCTGGCCCCATGTGCGATCATGGTCCTTGAGATAATACTCGACGAGTTCGCGCACCGTTTGTGAGGGTTTGTCCGCGGGATAGAACCCGTTGCGCCGGTGGAATTCCTCACGGTGATTCGGCGCGGTCAGCACGTCGCAATGGAATTCCTGACCTTGGAACAGGCGGTTCTCGATCAACGCCGAGAACGCCGGCACGAGCAGGCTGGCGTCGCTTGCGCCCTCCACGACCAGCAGGACGATCTTGCGTTTAGCCACGGTCCGCCTCCGTTCCGGCGGCGTTGAGCGCGGCCAGATCGTCGTCGATATCGTCGTCCTCGTCGGGGTGGCCGGCGGCGTAGAGGCTGTTGCCGAACATGCGCGGGATGGGCGAATCGTAGATGTCGGGACCGCTCCATCCGAGTTCGCTGGCCGTCAGGTACCGTTTGCGCTGGTTGTTCGTGGAGGACTTGCGCGGGATGGTCGCGAACCGATTCTTGGGATCGGTCACCGTCGTGCGGATGCAGCTGTTCGGCAGCACCTCCAATGCCCGCAGGTTATGGGCGGTGAACACCAGTTGCCCCGCGCACCCGTCCGCCAGCTGGCCCAGCATGTCGCCGAGCAGCAGCTCGAACACGCCGGAGTCGAACTCGTCCACGGCGACCAGTGCGTTCTCGTCGTTGTACGCGTGCTTGAGATAGCCGAGCAGCGCGGTGATGCGTATGATGCCCTCGCTCTCGCAGCGGAAGGGCACCGTGACGTCGCCGCGGCGGGAGAACAGCTCCGCGGTGACCCGGTCCTCGCCGTCCTTGCCGGAAGGCGCGGTGCCGGTCTTCAGCAGGACGTGCAGGCCGGGCACGATGGTGGGCAGGATGCGGTCGAAGGACTCCACGGTCTGCCCGAGTCGCTTCGCCTGGCCGGGGGTCAATGGATTGGGCTGCAGCAGGTCGAACGCGAACTCCGTGTTGCGACCTTCCGGGTTCTCCTCCATGATCGGGATGATCGCGAACGCGGCGTAGGAGCCGCGACGGGTGGTGGACACGAAGATGTCGTTGGTCGCGTAGCCGCACAGGGCCTCGCGCAGGCGAACGAACTCGCCGAAGCGTTCGTTGATGTACGTCAACGATCTGGCGGACACGCCGTTCGCCTCCCGCACGCGGGCCACAGCCCAGTCGATCAGGAACTCGGCGTCCGGCCGGTCGTCGAGCGTGGCGCACCGAGAGAACAGGAACGAACGCCCCTCCATGTACGCGCGGTCCGCGGTGCGCGAGATCACGGTCTTCACCGAAGCGACCGCCTCGATGGAACGCCACACGTAGACCGGGGTCGACACGAACCCGTCCGCCTCGGAATCCTCCATACGATGTCCCAACACCTCACGGCCCAAGCGCGAGGGATCGTCGCCGATACGCACCGATTCGGCGACGACGCGCGCCCGCGTCGAATCCGGGTTCGCCTTGCGCATGGACACCCTGTACTCAAGATAGTTCGGCTTCTGCTTATCGCCGACGAGGAATGTCGCCGTCACGGTCGCCGAACCGGCGCTGGCGCTGACGACATCACCGGCGGTATCCGGCAGCATATTCCCGGACAACAGCGCGCGCAGTATCCCGATGGCGTCGATGACGGTGGTCTTGCCGGACCCGTTCTGCCCGTAAATACCCGTGACGCTGCCACCGGTGGGCAGATCATCGAAATCCAGGACGCCATGCGATATGTTCCTCATGTCGTCCAGAACAAGTCTTTTCAAACGAATCATCGCATTGCCATTCTCTAAAACTCACAATAATCAATTTTTAATTGAAATACATGACTATTATACAGTGTAACCTGTGTGCATACCGCCGCGTTTCGCAATCAGATCATAACCTGAGCGACACAACAGCCCAGATCCACGATGAGGTGGTTCGACCGGGACAACGTCTGTCCGCCGCAAGACCACCTGGAGCGGGGTGATGCTGATGGTGCGTTCGGGGTCCGGCGGCCGGCCGTCGGGCTTGCGGGCGTGCTTTTCTTCCAGGGACCCGGGAGGAGGCGGGTTCTGGAGTCCCCGTCTCCTCCCTTTCCCGGAGAGGGGCTTGTGATCGCATGTGGGAAAGGATTTCGTATGAGGTTCGGGAAGAAAGGCACCGGCGCGGTGGCGTCGATCACTGCCGCCGCGGCGTTGCTGGCCTGTCTGGTTCCGGTCGCGTTGGCCGATAACGGTGGCGGTGGTTCCGGCGAGGATGGCGGCGGTTCGGGCGGTGGTCCGACGCAGACGGCCGATGTGCATTGGATCTACAAGGATTCGTGGCCGGCCACGCTGGATGGCATGAAGACGGCGTTGAGTGACGCGAAGGTGCGTCTGTCGTCCGATCTGGCGAACGGGCAGAACCAATTCGTGAACATGAACAAGACTTTGAGCGACGCAATCGATGAGTGCCAACGCTCCTATACGGGTGAGGGGAACGCGGACTGCCGTCTGGTGGCGGTGGGCTACGTGCGCTTGGCGGATGGTTCGTTCAACGGCAGCTACGTGAGCTCGAACGCGAAGAACCGTTGGGAGGCGCAGTGGAAGGCCGAGGCGAAGGGCGACTACACGTATCAGGGCCAGAAGTACTCGACCTCGACCACATGGAAGGACAAGCTCGGCACGCGCAGCGTTGACTCGCTGGCACAGGAGTCGATCAACTCCAACCCGAACGCCTCGTTCCGCGTGATCGTGCTGGCGCAGAACCAGCCACCGGTCGATTACAAGCTGAACGTGACCACCAGCCACAAGCAGAAGACCGACATGCAGGTCGGCTCCACCGACCCGATCGGCGACGTCATCCACGCAGACAACGGCGGTTCCGCGATCAAGGAGACGTTGAACGGCACCGCGATCATCCATTACGAGAACGGCCCCTACATGCCCGCGAAGAGCGTGAGCAAGCCGATCAGCTTCTCCAGCAATGGAGACACCCAGCTCGACAATCTCGCCTCGCCGAAGGATTTCGGCATGAAATACTGGGCCGAGGGCTCGTACTGGATCGACATCCAGGTGCCCAAGCAGGGCCGCATGCAGGCGGCCGTGGACACCGCGGACCGCGATCCGGCCGAATCCTGGAAGGTGAGCCCGATGCCGCCCGAGCCCCCGGTCAAGAAGATCGAGGACGGCGTGAGCGCCGACCGGATGACGAACCGCACCACCATCACGTACGGCACCGGCCGCGGCGGCTACGAGATGCGTTTCCGCGACGTGATCGAACCCAACGGCGTCGAATACTCCGTAGACAACTACAGGCTCATCGACAGGACCGACGGCAACCGCGACGTTTCCGGCGAGTTCGAGATCAACTGGGACAAGGCGTCGAACACGGTGTCGGCCGCTCGTTCGGCGGACAACGGCGAGATGCCCATGGACCATGTCTACGAATTCAGCTTCGACGTGACCGTGTCGAAGCCCTCCGACTTCCAGCAGGTCAGGGACCATGCGTGGGGCCAGTGGAACCACGAGCCCGAGGCCGACGCCGGAACGAAACAGTTCGATACGTGGCGGCCGAATCCCGACAAGAGCTGGATCCGCCTGAACGCGAAGGGCCAGTGGGAGGCGGTCATCGACCCGAAGGAGACCAACCAGACCGGCGCCGACGATATGACGCTTCTGGACGGGGACCGGGTCGCCTCGGTGGTCAACGGCACCATCGCCAAGAACCTCATCCAAGCCCCGGAGGCTCTGACGCTCACGGACGACTGGTCGGCCGCCGACTACCTGTTCGACGCCGACGACAAGTCGAAGATCAAGGTGTACGAGGCCGATGCCGGCACCGATCGCGAGTCCAGCGTCACCGACATCGCCAACCACGGCAGGGACGTCACCGACCAGTGGGCGATCACGATGGAAGGCACCACGGTGACCGCCACCGCAGGCCAGGCCTACCGCGAGGGATTGAAGGGGCTGAAGACCGCGAAGCAGGTCACGCTGCTCATTCCCGGCAAGGCGTCCTATGCCAACGGCAAGGGCGCGGGCCAGGTGCGCGACGACTTCGGCAAGCAGTCGAGCGACGAACTGTCGTTCTGCACCACGCCGGATGGCAAGGCGCTGACGAACAAGGGATCCCAGACCGTCAACACGCACACCATCCCCACGAACGAACCGAAGATCTGCGGCTACATACCGCCCGTCGTCAAGGACGTGGTCGGCGAATCCTCGCAGGGAGGCGACCAGGCGTCCGTGGACGGCAGGGTCGTCTACCCGGGCCAGCGCGTGGAATACCGTCTGGAGACGCAGCCCCACCTGCCCGGCAATCTCGCGTACTCCGTCAGCGAGGTGGCGGTCACCGACACCTACGACGAGCATCTTGAAGTGGACAAGCAGACCCTGGAGGTCACCGACCTGTCCACCGGCAGGTTCATCCCGAAAACCGAGTACGAGACCCAGTGGAACGACTCGCAGCACGCGGTGCGCCTCGTGTTCTCCGACGGGTATGTGAAGACCAACTGGCGCAACGGCGCGAACCCGCGCATCATCGTCCGCTTCGAGGGCACGGTCGCCAAGGACGCGCCCACGGACACCAAAATCGGCAACCAGTGGGCATTGACACTGAACAACATGGTCACCCCGAGCAACAGGGTGTGGAACGAGCCTCCCGACTTCACGCCGGTGAAGAAGGACACCCAGGCCGACCCGTCCATCAGCATCGACGGCAAGACCGCCCTGCTGGGCGACCGGATCTACTACCGCGTGATTATCGACGCCAAGCAAACCAACCAGGCCTACAAGGTCTGGAGACTCGGCATGACCGACGACTGGGACGACGAATACCTCTCCCTTGACGCCAAGCGCATCGAGGTCACCGACACCGCGACCGGCAAGGACGTGACCGCGAAGTTCAACATCGCGGCGATCGACGGCGTCGCCTACGTGTACGCCAAGACCGCGGACACGAAGGTGCCGGCCACCGGCGAGACCATCAAGGGCGACCCCCAGCCCAAGAACCTCAAGGAATACGCCGAAAAGAAGGACCACGACCCGTTGAAGGAGCCAGCCATCGACCAGTCGATGCTGGGCACGAGCTACGAGGTGATCCTGCCGATGACCGTCATCAAGGTCACCGACGGACATATCGTGAAGAACAAGGCCACGCAGGTCGTCAACGACACCCGCAAGGACACCAACGAGGTCGCCAACCCCCTCAAACCCGTCAACCCGTCCAAGGACGTGGTCGTGAAGGTGGACGGCGAATCCATCGACAAGCGGAGCGTGTACCTCAACAGCCTGTTCCTCTACCGTCTCGACAGCTCCGTGCTGCCCGCGCACCGCGCCTACCAGAAGGTCACCGACTGGAGCATCACCGACCCGCTCGACACCGAGCACGACCAGTACACCGGCCAATGGGCCGTGTACGCCATGCGCGACCTGACCGAACAGGGCAAGGTGATCGCCCATAAAGGCATGAAGATCGCCGGCAGCAGCTTCGACGCCGGCGCATACGGCGGCGAACTGTTCACCCTCGCGCAGGACGACAAGGGCGTGGTCACCGTTACTGCGACCCAGCGCATGCTCGACCTCATCAGCGGCAACGACGAAAGCGAGCAGGCATGGACCGCGTTCATCCAGTGCAAGCGCGTCAAGACCGGCGAACACATCGCCAACCGGTTCGACGAAACCCTCAACGGCACCAAACGGCCTTCCAACCAGGTCGAGACGCACACGCCCGACATGACCCCGAGCCTGAAGATCGAGAAATGGGACGAGGCCTCCGGCTGGCCGGCCGGCGACCGCGACCAGGTCAAGGACGCGCTGGCCATGCAGGGCGACACGCGCATCGTGTTCACCATCACCAACACCAGCACCGCCGACCCCGACACCAAGCAGGGCGCATGGTACCGAACCAAGGACCTGAACCTCAAGGACCAACTGGTCGCCGGCGACGGCCGGGTGACCGACCTCGAATACCCCGCCGATTGGGACAGCCGCATCCTCAAGCCCGGCGAAAGCGTCGAGGTCAGGGGCGTCCTCAAGGGCGTGACCGACCATCACACCGACCGCGCCACGGTCACCGGCACGCCTCTGATCGAATGCGTCGTCTCCGACCCGGATCCGTTCGACGGCAAGGACGAGACGTCCGCACCCGATGACGCGGTCACGATCGACGGCAGGCTCGTCTGCCCCGACACCGAAGTGGTCAGCAACACCGACGACTGGAACGGCTACCGGACCGGGCTCGCCCACACCGGCGCCGCCATCCAGGGCGTGATCGCCGCGGCGATCACCCTGCTCGCCGTCGGCGTGGGACTGGTCGCCGCCCGCAGGTTCAGGCGCGGGAACAACGCCGCCGGCCGTCACTCCGGCACGATGCAACCCGTCGATGCCGAGGACGCCGACGCGGATGCCGTCGAAACCGTGGATTCGGTTCCCGGCGGGCAATCCGTGGTCTGACCGAAGCGGCAGGGACCGCTTTCTGCCGCGATGATTCTTCCGGCCGGACGACAATCCGGCCGGAACCCCGCCGGTTCTCTTCCTTCTTCTCTCCCCGGCGGGCATGGCAACGGCCCGGCGCCAACGGTTCAAACCGTTAGCGCCGGGCCGTTCCCTTGCTGCCCTGATTGCTTACTGCTTGTCGGTTTCCTCGGAGGCGAGTCGTTCTTCGAGCTGTTCGACGATGTGGTCGTGCATGTTCTCGTCGATCTTGACGGTCAGGAGGAAGACGACGAGGCTGGCGACGATGCCGGCGAGCGGCAGGTAGTAGGCGCAGGTCTTGAACGTGCGGATGTTCGCGGCGGTCATGTCGGCGGCGGTGGCGTTGCCGACCATGCCGGCGGCGACGGCCACGAAGCCCACGATGCCGTTGGACAGCGCGCCGGCGATCTTGTCGAGCATCGGGCGCACGGAGAGGGTGACGGCCTCGTTGCGCTTGCCGGTCTTGAGCTGTCCGTATTCGATGGAGTCGGTCATGCTCAGGATGGCGGTCATCTGGATGGTCTGCGCGGGCAGGTAGAAGAGGACGAGCGCGACGATGACGACGGGCAGGTTCATGGGCGCGATGATGAACAGCGTGTAGCCGGCGATCATGAACGCCATGCCGGCGGTGTACAGCCAGCGGCGCGGGATGCGGCGGTTGAGCACCGGGTAGAGGGGCGTGGTGACCAGTCCGGTGATGACCGGGATGACGCCGGCGATGGAGAAGCTGTCCGGCGCGCCGAGCACGTATTTGAACTGGTAGAAGAGCACGCCGGTGGTGGCGACGTTGGCCACGGAGTACAGCAGGTAGCTCAGGGCGACCCACAGGAGCTGGTCGTTCTGGGCGATGGCCTTGAACGCCTCGATGGGGTTGCCGTTGGCCTCGGCCTTGGCGCGCAGCTCGCCCTGGTTCTCGCGGGTGCCGAACGCGACGCTCCACGCGGTCAACAGGCCGAGCACGGCGATGATGATGGCGAACGCGGCCCAGCCGGTGCGGCCCTGCTCCCATTGGCCGGTGAACTTCCAGGTGAACCAGCTGACGACGGGCACGACGATGACGGTGACGCCGTTGTAGCCGATGGATCCGGTGAACGCGCCGAGCGCGGTGTACGTGCTGCGTTCGTGCGAGTCGGAGGAGATCGCGGGGATCATGCCCCAGTAGGAGATGTCGCGCAGCGAGTAGATCACGTCCAGCAGGATGAACACGATGACGAACAGGACCATGAACACGCCGGTGTTCACGTCCACGAGGCCGAACAGGCCGGTGAACACCATGATCAGCAGGATGCCGGGCACGAGTCCGCCGATGAACTGCCAGGGGCGGAACCGGCCCCAGCGGGTGTTCGTGTTGTCCACGAGGTTGCCGAGCAGCGGGTCGAGGAAGATCTCCGCGATGCGGATGACCACCACGAGTCCGGTGATCACCGCGATGAGGCGCGCGGCCAGCGTCTTGTCCACGTCGACGAACAGCGCGGTGGTCACGAACGTGATGAAGAACGTGCTCATCGTGTTGTAGAACGCGGCCTGTCCCAGATTGCCGAACGCGTATGCGATCTTCTGTCCCATGTTCCTCGCGGGCGCTGCCTGCGGCTGTCCGGGCGTCGCCGTGCGCTGTGTGGTGGATCCGCTCATGGTGTGGTGGCCTCCTTGCGACCTGTAAAGAATCCGTGCGCGGGAACAGCTCCGATCCCGCAAGACGCGAGTATAGAACTTTCTCAAAAAAGTAAAAAACTTTACCGCGTGTCGCAAGCAATGCCAACGAATCGCATTCGTCGATTCGACGCGACGCGCAGGGAAAAGACATCGCAGCAGCCGAATTATCGTTGCAATCAATAGATTTGCACAGGTTCTCGCAGTCGCCGTCGAGGCATGCGCAAGAAGTTGCGTAAATTAGTAAATATCTTTATCATCGTTGTGCAAGGAGTCACATTCGAAGGCTCCCGCACTGCGGCGGCAACGACGCGACGCAATCCGATGCGAAAGCGAGGACATCATGAACACAACCGACGATCAGCGGAAGAACGGCGATCCGATCGTCTCCCCGTCCATGCCGACGACGGCATGGCTCGCCGACCCGCGCGTGTACGCGGTCCACCGGCTCGACGCCCATTCCGACCATACGTGCTGGTCGCACGCCCCCTCCGGCGGCGAGGGCACGGATCTCACGCAGAGCCTTGACGGCGAATGGCGGGTCCGCGTCGAGACGGCGCCGGCGAACAGCTTCCCCGACGGGACGAGCGACGGACCGGATTGGATCAGCGACGTGTCGCCGCTGTTCGCCGCGCCGGGCTTCGACGACTCGTCGTTCCCCCGCGTGCGGGTGCCCTCGCATCTGGAGACCGCGGGACTGCTAGACCCGCAGTATGTGAACGTGCAGTACCCGTGGGACGGCCACGAGGACCCAAAGGCCCCGGCCATCCCCGAGCATGGCCATGTGGCGGTCTACCGACGCAAGTTCGCCGCGGAGGGCGCGGTCGCCCAGGCCATCCGCGAGGGCCGCACGGTGACGCTCACCTTCCAGGGCGCGGCCACCGCCATCTACGTGTGGCTCAACGGCGCGTTCGTCGGCTACGCCGAGGACTCCTTCACGCCCAGCGAGTTCGACGTGACGGACGCCGTCAGGAAGGACGGCAACGTGCTGGCGGTCGCCTGCTACGAGTATTCGAGCGCGAGCTGGCTGGAGGACCAGGACTTCTGGCGGCTGCACGGCCTGTTCCGCTCCGTCGAGCTCAACGCGAGACCCGCCGCCCACGTCTCCGACATCCACGCCGAAGCCGATTGGGAGCCTGCCACGTCGATCGGATCGCTCTCGCTGGACGTGCTGATCGACGGCGCCACGAACGCCGCGACGGCCGACCTCGCGCTGCGAGACAAGAACGGCACCATCGTCTGGCGCACCGCCACGGAAGCGGCCGGAACGCTGCACGCCGAAGCCGAGATCGACGACGCCGCACCCTGGAGCGCCGAACGCCCGGACCTGTACGAACTGTCCGTCACCCTGCTCGACGCGGACGGCAAGGTTCTGGAGACCGCGCGCACCCGCATCGGCTTCCGGCATGTGGCCATCGAGGACGGCATCCTCAAGCTCAACGGCAAGCGCCTCGTGTTCCGCGGCGTGGACCGCCACGAGTTCGACTGCCGGCGCGGCCGTGCCGTCACCGAAGAGGACATGCTGTGGGACATCCGCTTCATGAAGCGCCACAACATCAACGCGGTGCGCACCTCGCACTACCCGAACCAGTCACGCTGGTACGAGCTGTGCGACGAATACGGCATCTATCTGATCGACGAGACCAACCTGGAGACCCACGGCAGCTGGAACAGCCCCGGCGACATCCCCGTGGGCACCTCCGTCCCCGGTGACGACGAGGCCTGGCTGGGCGCATGCATCGACCGGCTGGACAGCATGATCATGCGTGACCGCAACCATCCCAGCGTACTCGTCTGGTCGCTGGGCAACGAATCCTACGCGGGCGAAGTCCTCAAGGCCATGAGCATGCACGCGCATCGGCTCGACCCGGGCCGTCCCGTCCACTACGAAGGCGTCAATTGGAACCACGCCTATGATGGGATCAGCGATTTCGAAAGCCGTATGTACGCCAAGCCGGACGAGATCCGCGACTGGCTCGAACACGGCGACGAGCGTGGCGCGGCGAACAAGCCGTTCGTCAGCTGCGAGTACATGCACGCCATGGGCAACTCGTGCGGCGGCCTGAGCGAGTTCATCGACCTCGAACAGTACGAGCGCTACTCCGGCGGGTTCATCTGGGACTACATCGACCAGGGGCTCGTCCAGCGCCTGCCCGACGGGAGCGAACGACTCAGCGTCGGCGGAGAATGGGGCGACCGGCCGACCGACTACGAATTCGTGGGCAACGGCATCGTGTTCGCCGACCGCACGCCCAGCCCCAAGGCGCAGGAGGTCAAGCAGCTGTATTCGCCGATCAAGCTCACCCCCGACGGGCACGGCGTGACCATCGAGAACCGCAACCTGTTCATCGGCACCGACGGCTACGTGTTCGCCGCACGGCTCCTCGAAGACGGGCGCGAGATCTGGCACGCCGACTACCGGTTCGACGTGGCCGCCGGAGACACCCAACGCCATGACATCGCCTTCCCGGACATCGACACGGACGGGAACACGCGCGAGGTCACCTACGAGGTCGATCTCCTGCTCGCCGAATCCACCGCATGGGCGCCGGCCGGCTACGAGCTCGCGTTCGGCCAGCTTACCGGCACCCTCAACCCCGAACGGGACATCACCGAGACCGATTATGACGACGACGGCCGCGCGACGGTCACGCTCGGCCGGTGGAACACGGGCATCCGCCGCGACGACGAGGAAATCCTCCTGTCGCGCACCCAGGGAGGCATCGTCTCCTGGACGCGGGACGGACGGGAAATGGTCATCCGTCGCCCTGAACTCGTCACCTTCCGCCCTCTGACCGACAACGACCGCGGTAACCGTTCCGGATTCGACCGTGCAGCATGGTTCGCGGCCGGCCGCTACGCCATCGTGACCGATACGAGCATCACGCAATCCGACGACGGAGGACTCACGGCCGAATACCGGTACGAGCTCGCCGACCCGGGCCACACGCCCGTGACGGTCGCCTACCGCATCACGTCCGACATGCACATGCGACTGACCGTCGAATACCCCGGCGGTGTCACCAACGCCGCCAGCCTGCCCGCGTTCGGTGTCGAATGGGAACTGCCCGGCGAATACACGCAGCTGCGCTACTACGGGCCCGGCCCCGAGGAAACCTACCGCGACCGCAAGCAGGGCGGCAAGCTCGGCATCTGGGACACCACCTCAGAGGCAAGCATGGCGCCGTATCTCATGGTGCAGGAAACCGGAAGCCACGAGGACGTCCGCTGGCTCGAAGCCACCGACATCCAAGGCCACGGATTGCGCGTCAGCCAGCGCGGCGACCGTCACTTCACGGCCAGCCTGCTGCCATGGAACACCTACATGATCGAAGCCGCGCGCCGCCATGAGGACCTGCCCGCCCCGCGCCACAACTACCTGCGTCTGCTCGCGGCGCAGATGGGCGTCGGCGGAGACGACTCCTGGGGAGCCCCCGTCCACACGGCCTACCAGCTGCCCGCAGGCAGGCCGCTCACCCTCGACGTGAACCTCGAACTCATCTGACCGGCAACGGGCGGCGGCATGCACCACCATGCCGCCGCCTGTGCATATTCCCCAAAACACACCCACAGAAAAGAGGCAATCAATCATGGCTGAAGTGATCATCATCAAGAACGAGAAGGAGGCCGGCGAGATCTACGGCCGTTGCGTGGCGGACCTCATCAAGGCCAAGCCGGACGCGGTGCTGGGACTCGCCACGGGCTCCAGCCCGCTGGCCGCCTACCAGGCCCTCGCCAAGATCGTGCACGAGGAGCACATCGACGTCTCCAAGGTGCGCGGCTTCGCGCTCGACGAGTACCTGGGCCTGCCGCTCGACCACCCGCAGTCCTACCACTCCACCATCCACCGCACGGTCGTCGAGCCCCTGGGCCTCGACCCTGCCAAGGTCCACGTGCCCGGCGACGTGCTGAACGGCGCCCCGCTCGAGGACGGCGACAAGATCGCCGCCGCCGGCCCGGCCTACGACGCGGCCATCGAGGCCGCGGGCGGCATCGACGTGCAGATCCTCGGCATCGGCACCGACGGCCACATCGGCTTCAACGAGCCCGGCTCCTCCCTCGCATCCGGCACGCGCGTGAAGACCCTGGCCGAGCAGACCCGCATCGACAACGCCCGCTTCTTCGACAACGACATCAAACAGGTGCCGACCCACTGCATCACGCAGGGCATCGGCACGGTCCTCAAGGCCCGCCACCTCGTGCTGCTCGCGTTCGGCGCGGGCAAGGCCGAGGCCATCGAGGAGACCGTCGAGGGCGGCGTGAGCGCGTTCTGCCCGGCCTCCGCGCTGCAGCTGCACCCGCACGCCACGATCATCATCGACGAGGAGGCCGCCAGCCGCCTGCGCCACAAGGACTACTACCGCTACGCCTTCGCCCACAAGCCGGCCTGGCAGGGCATCTGATCGGCAATCGAACGGTTCGGGCTCCTTCTTTCTCCGCAAAGAAGGAGCCCGAACGCATACAGGAAGGAAATCATGACGCAGGACAGAAACGAGATCGTCGCGCGCGTGACCGCGGCGTTGGAAGGCGAGGCCAAGCCGGTCGCGATCCGCGGGGCGCGCAAGGTGGATGCCCGCGGCGAGCAAAGCGGATATTGGGTGGTCTCGGACGCGCGCGGCGTGATCGTGGGCACGGGCGCCGCGACGGCGGACGGCAGCGGCGAGGAGGCGTTCGAGCATGCCTGCCGCACGGTCGGCATCGACCCGGCCGCTCCATCGGGATCGGACGGTGCGGTTATTGACGCGGCCGGGCGGATTTTGACTCCTGGTTATGTGGACATCCATTCGCACGGCGCCTGGGAGAAGAGCTTCGACGACGGCCCCGACGGCATCGACATGGCCCGCGCCGGCCACGCGGTCCACGGCACCACCCGCCAGGTGCTCTCGCTCATCACCAACCCGATGGACGTG
>NZ_QFFM01000024.1 GCF_003129905.1 Bifidobacterium callitrichidarum | reverse complement strand
GCGGACTAGGATTTCACGCTCACCACAGGTGAGGCACCACTCCGGATTACGCGCTCATTTTCAAATGAGGCACCTCGTGAGCAAGGAGAAGCTTGCCGCAACAGTCGATGTCATCGAATGCCTCGTCGATGGCGACAATCTCAAGTCGCTGAATGACGAAATGGTCTATCTGGCCGCCAAGAGCGATGTCCGTGCCGAACAGGTCAAGGAAAACGAAGTATGGAAGCCTTGGGTTGAGATTGTGGAAAACGCATCCGGTCGTACCACTGATGTTGGTCTCAAGTACGAGGACATCTCCGCTCAGCTCTCCGAAGATCTCCAGGCTTCCCTGAACAAGGCCTGATTGCATATGCCGCAGCAATGGGGCACGGTATAGCTCTCAGTTCATAAAACATTCTTACCCTCCTTCCTCCTCCTTCAAAGCGGGTGCCCGGTATGGGGCATCGTCCTGAGACCGGGCACCCTCATTTTGGCTCACGAGCATAGCCGTTTTTCTTCTCATTTTTTCATGCATTACTGGGTGACGTTATGACAACACATCAAACACATACGGCGAAGCCGGCAAGGCGTATTAAGTCGACCACATTGGCGGCTTGGGGATTCGCCGCCCCGCTTATCATCTACATGCTTATCTTCTATGTATCGCCATTGGTGCAGAACATCTCCATGAGTCTGCATCGATACACACGCAGGACGTTCGTGACCGGCGAAGCCCCTTGGACCGGATTGGACGTGTACAAAGAGGTAATAGCCACTCCCGAGTTCTGGACGACTCTGCGACAGACCCTGATCTTCGTGGTGCTCTCCATCATCTTCCAGTACTCGATTGGACTTGCCCTTGCGGTGTTCTTCAACCAAAATTTCAAACTTTCAGCAGGCCTTCGCGGTGCGTTCCTGGTGCCATGGCTTTTGCCTCCGATGATTTCCGGCACCATCTGGCAATGGATGATGGATGCGGATAACGGTTTGATCAATAACCTGCTTGGCGTATTCGGTATGAGCCCGGTATGGTGGCTTCAAGCGGACAAATCATTGTGGGCAGTGATTATTGCCAACATTTGGCTCGGCATCCCTTTCAATCTAGTGATTCTGTACTCCGGTCTGCAGAACATCAATGGCGATTTGTATGAAGCCGCCTCACTCGATGGCTGCAACGCATGGCAGCGTTTCTGGAAAATCACGTTCCCGTTGCTCAAGCCGGTCACGATGATCACCCTGCTGCTTGGCTTCGTCTACACACTGAGAACTGTGGACATCATCTGGATTATGACCAAAGGTACCGGCACCTCGCGCACGTTGGCCACATGGGCATATGAAATGGCGTTCGGCAAGGGAACATCCGCGACCATTCGCTATTCCGAAGCTTCAGTGGTGGGCACGATCCTGATTGTAGTGGCCTTGGTGTTTGCCCTGATCTACTTGTGGGCCCAAGGTAAAGAGGAAGAGAGGTAATCGACATGCAACATCGTTCTACCTGGTGGAAAACAGCAATCGGCATCGTATTGACGCTTATCATGCTGTTCCCTGTGTATTGGATGGTCAACATCGCGTTCACCCAGCGTCGATCGATTCGCTCCGGCGATCTTATTCCATTGGATTTCACCTTGGATAACTTCGCCGCCGCATTCGAATCGCAGCTTCCCTATCTAGGAACGTCACTGGTCATCGCTTTGGGATGCGTGATTGTGACATTGCTTATAGCCCTGCCTTCCTCATATGCGATTGCTATCCTGCATATCAAAGGCCGCAAGACGCTGAACTTCCTGCTGATCGTTGCCCAGATGATCCCTGCAGTGGTCATGGCGTTGGGTTTTTATCAGATTTTCAGCGATATCGGATTGCTGGACAGCCTCCCTGGCCTGATCGTCGCGGACTCCACCATCGCAGTACCGTTCGCAGTGATGCTGCTGACCGGCTTCATGGCAGGCATGCCCCGATCCCTGATTGAGGCAGCGCAGATTGATGGCGCCTCACTGTGGACAGTGTTCACGAAAATCGTGATTCCGCTGTCCCGCAACACGATTGTGACCACATCGCTATTCTCGTTCCTGTGGGCCTGGTCGGACTTCATGTTCGCGTCCACGCTTGATTCCGGTGGCGGCAAAATGCGTCCGATCACCATGGGCATCTATGACTTCATCGGTTCGCAGAACCAGGAATGGGGGCCGATGATGGCCACGGCAGTGCTGGCTTCGGTCCCTACTGCGTTGCTGCTGATCGTCGCCCAGAAGTATGTCGCCGCTGGTGTGACCGCAGGCGCTATCAAGGACTGACACCACATAGTCAAAGGAGACTGTAATGACCCTACTAACATTCCACACCGACGGTCATGTCCTGACCTGGACCGGAGATGGCGAATACCTCCGTATCGAACCGTGGGGCAAGGATTCCATTCGTGTTCGGGCTGCGCAGATGCATGACGTAGAGAACCCGGCATGGGCGCTGCTGGATATGCCTGAGCATGATGCCTCTCATGTTTCGGTAAGCATCGATGAAGAGCATTCCACTGCGCAGTTGTGCAATGGCGGGATCGTGATCAAGGCTGAGGCCTCATATGATGTCTATGGCGGTTCGGGGTATGAGGAACCGCGTTGTGAACTGAGCTTCTATAAGAAGGATGGAACCCCATTATTCCGTGAGGCATCCCGCGGTGGTTCGTTGGATTTGCATGCCCGCCGGTTCAAGCCGATTATCGGCGGCGATCATGCGGTTACCGTATCCTTCGAAAGCCCTGCCAACGAAAGACTGTATGGCATGGGTGAATACCAACAGAATGTCATGGATTTGAAGGGATGCACTCTGGAGCTTGCTCATCGCAATTCCCAGGCGTCCGTGCCGTTCGTGGTATCTTCCGCAGGTTATGGTTTCCTTTGGAACAACCCTGCTGTCGGATCAGTGGTGTTTGGTAAAAACCGCACGGAATGGAAAGCCGATGCCACCCGCCAGATAGATTACTGGGTCACCGTGGGCGAAACCCCCTCGGCAATCATGGAGCACTATGCCGATGCCACGGGTCACGCGCCTGCTATGCCGGAATGGGGCCTGGGTTTCTGGCAATGCAAACTGCGCTACTGGAATCAGAACCAATTATTGGAGGTCGCCAGAGGTTTCAAGAAGCGTGGCATCCCATTGGATCTTATCGTCATCGATTTCTTCCATTGGCCATATATGGGGGATTTCAGGTTCGAAAAGGAGTTTTGGCCTGATCCAAAGGCCATGTGCGACGAACTGCACGATATGGGCGTCAAAGTCATGGTGTCCGTTTGGCCTCAGGTGGCTATCTCTTCCGAGAATTATGCTGAAATGAAGGCGAATAACCTTCTGGTCCGTGCTGATCGAGGTGAGGACATCGGCATGATGTTCGAGGGCCCGAGCCAGTTCTATGATGCGACCAATCCTGCCGCTCGTAACTACGTGTGGACCAAGTGCCAGAAGAATTATGCCGATTATGGTGTTGATGCATTCTGGCTGGATGAGGCCGAACCAGAATACGGCACTTACGATTTCGAGAACTACCGTTACTATGCAGGTCCTAACCAACAGGTTGCCAACGTGTATCCGCGTGAGTATAACCGTGGTTTCTTCGAGGGGCAGACTAACTATGGGCGCGAAGGTGAGATTGTCAATCTGACCCGATGCGCATGGGCAGGCTCCCAACGCTACGGTGCTTTGGTCTGGTCCGGCGATGTGGGATCCACGTTCTCCGATCTCAAGGCACAGATCACCTGCGGTATCCATATGGGTATGGCCGGCATCCCCTGGTTCACCACCGATATGGGTGGTTTCCATGATGGAGACATCAACAGCGAATCGTTCAAGGAGCTACTCCTGCGTTGGTGCCAATTCTCCTGCTTCTCTCCGGTGATGCGCAATCATGGCGATCGTTCCGCAATCCAGGCTGATGGCACGATGAAAGAGATCATTACCAACGCCGCTGGTGAGCACCGTTCTCCCTCTGGTGCCGATAATGAGCCTTGGAGCTATGGCGAGGATGTCGAACGGATCATGGTCAAATTCATTCAGATTCGTGAACTGCTGCGTGATTACATGCGGGAGCTGTTCAATGAGGCACATGAGACCGGTCATCCGCTGATGCGTGGCCTGTTCTACGAATTCCCCGAAGATTCCGCTGCCGCCGACATCGCAGATGAGTATATGCTCGGTTCGGACTTATTGGTTGCCCCGGTAGTGGAGGAAGGCGCCCGTGTCCGTGACGTGTACCTGCCGGGCGACGAGAACACGACATGGACGGATTTGCGTGATGGCACCGTGTATACCGGTGGGCAGACGATTTCTGCTTCGACCCCGCTGGACACGTTCCCTGTATTCGCTCGGAATGGACACGATCACGGACTGATCGGCGCACTGTAACCATAGCGCTGAAATAAGTGAATACCTAGCCATATCGGTTTGAATCCCGCCGATATGGTGACCCTGGGGCGGAAACGCGATTGCTTCGTGTTCCGCCCCTTTCCCTAATGAACCATCAGACGATGTTGAATACGTTACACGTAAGGGTTGTAATCATGACGGCTGATCGATACCAATCATTCGCTTTAGGACAAGTGGAGCTGACTGGGGGAGAGTGGCTCCGACGGCAGCGCTTGGTTCGTGATTATCTGCTTTCCTTCAATCTTGATCGTCTGATGCATACTTTCAGGCGCAATGCTGGACTTCCAAGCGGAGCACAGCCACTAGGAGGGTGGGAAAGTGAAGATGGGGGAATCCGTGGACATTTCGTCGGCCATTTTCTTTCTGCCGCCGCAAAATACCATGCAGGCGATGATTCAGACGGGCAAATGATGCACATCGTTGATCGGATTGTGGAAAACCTATCCGAATGTGCTCGTCCAGATGGATATCTCAGTGCGTTTCCGGATTCACAATTGGATGTTCTGGAAACTAAAGAGTTTCATGGGGCGTGGGCTCCCTACTACACGCTACATAAAATAATGCAGGGCCTGGTGGATGCGTATCGATTGGCCGACAACGATAAGGCATTGGAGCTGGCAATCGGCATGGCCCATTACATCGCACATCGCTTTGAACGGCTCGGACGTTGGAACATAGACAACATTCTTCGCCCGGTACGTTTGAACCCGCTGAACGAATATGGCGGTATCGGCGATTCGCTGTATTCACTCTATGAACTGACCGGTGACCAGTCGATCCTCAAAACCGCACAACTATTCGATCGTGACTACTTTGTCGGCAACCTGATGCATGGAATCGATGTACTTGAGGATTTGCATGCCAACACACATTTGCCGGTGCTGGCTGCGGCACTTCATCGATACAGGATTACCGAGGACATACGATATCGTTCTGCTGTTGAATATGGTTATGTTTTTTTGCTTGGCCGCACCTTCGCCAACGGTTCCAATAGTTCTCGTGCTGAGCATTACACCAAACGATACGGTGTCTCCGATCGGGCGGAGCATTGGGGGACATACGGGGATTTGAGCCGGTCGCTAACAGGTGGCGAATGTGAATCATGCTGCGCGCACAATACCGAACGGGTTGTACGCGAACTATTCGAGTTGGATGGAGACCCTGCCAAACTCGCTCATGTGGAGCGTCTTAAATTCAATGCCGTGCTTGCCTGTCTCAACCCGGATAATGGATTGTCTGCCTACCACCAGCCGTTAGGGGCAGGAGTTAGACGTCTTTACAGCACGGCATATGACTCCTTCTGGTGTTGCACAGGTACGGGCATCGAAGCCGCCGCAAGCTTGCAGCAGGGTATTTGGTACCGATCACTTGCTTCAGAGGAAATGATAGAAATCCTGCTGGGAATGTTTATTCCCTCGAGACTCCATTGGGTGGATTGTAGATTGGATCTTGAACTTCACGCCAATTATCCATATGACGATCATGCGACCGTGATTGTTCATCAGGCCGGGACGAATCGACTGCGATTGCTGTTGCGCTCGGATCGTGTTCAAAGGGTTCGTTTTGATACGGTTCCGGGTATGCGCGATCGAGTAACGGTGCATGACATGGGTGAGTTCGTTGCTGTGGAAGGTGTTTTCCATGATGGAGATGTTTTCGATCTTGACCTAGGCTTGGATATTGCCGCTGAACCATTGCCGGGGAACGATAATCGCGTTGCAGTGCTCTACGGGGGAATCGTATTGGCCGCAGAAGGAAGCGACGCAAATGTATCACAAGCATGCCGCAATGCTGAGGGTCTCCGGAGCCTGCTTGTTCGAGAGAATGATTCGGAGCTGCGATTCACATTGCACCGGAATGGCGACCGTCGCCCCTTGCGCCTCAAGCCGATTTATGAAGTGAAGCAAGAGACCTATAGTGTGTATTTGAATGCTGATGAGACCCATGAGCTCGTTCCTGAGCCATGGATTCCAGTGACTGCAGGAGAGAACTGATTGAAGACCACGGTTATGGTGGTGCTTCTATCCATTCCACTATTGTGGATGGGAGTATCGGATTTCCCATCATGTCATTATGTGCGTGCCGACCCGAACCAGCCGGTGTAGATGAGCGAGAAATTGCGGTTGCCGTAGCTCGAGCAGGCGTCCCCGCTGCCCGTGCCAGCCGCGAGCGCCGCCACGTTCGGCTGATACGGCGTATAGATGTACAGCAGCGCTGTGGCCTTGTTCTCGATGTACACCTGAGTGCCGCCGCACGCCTTGTTCGGATGGTATTGGATGTAATTGAGGTCGCCGGCACGGTAGCCATACTGCTCCTCATGCTCCAGGTAATAGCGGTAGCGTTTCGCCGCGCCGTACATCTGCTTGGCGAACCCGTCGTACGCGGGGTCGCAGTCGGCGGTGTCCGGACAGCTCAGGCCCATCGCGGACCGCAGCTGGAACGCGCTTGGGTTCACGGCCGTCACCAGATGCTGCTCCTTCTGTAACACGGTGAGCAACACCTTCTGACTCACGCCGCACGCCGCGCCCGCGGCCGCGATGATGGTCGCGGCGCTCTGTCCCTTGCCGCCCGCGTAATCCTCACACAGGCCGTCTCCTGATTCGTTCGTGGTGTCGAACGTCATGGATGCCAGCGAGCCGCCCTGCTGGTCGAGGAACGACTGGACCTCGGCTGCGCTCATGGCCGAACCGTTGAAGAACTGGCCGTCCGAGATGATGTCGCCGGGGTTGAAATCATAGGTCTGTGCCAGCTCCAGCTGGGCTTTCTCGGCCGCGATGACCGCCCCGCGCCAGCGCACGAACCGTACGGCGGCGATGATAAGCGCCACGATGACGATGATCGCGACCGTGGGAATCAGTACCATCTTCAGCTTGCCGAACCAGTTCGCGCGACGCCAGGCGCGCTTCAGCGGTCCCGCCTTGCGCCGGCGCGTGCCGCTTGTCCGGCGCCGATTCCGGGAAGGTGACGTTTTCGCGGCCTTCTTGCGGGACACGGATGCGTTTCGCGGCTTGGCACTGCGGATCGTGCTCGCTTTCCCGTGGCCGGTCGCGGTCTTTCCGGAGGATGCCGATGTGCCGCGTCCTCGGCTGCCGGTGCCTCGTGAGGTCTTCGGAGCCTTCCGTTCGCTCACGCCAGTGCTTTCTTGATGCGGTTCAGGGAGACCGGCCCCTTGGTACCGATCTCCTGCGCCCACAGGCTCACGTAGAACTCCTCCAGCATCCAGCGGGCCTGTTCGGCCTGATGCATCAGCGCCTCGTGCTTGGGGCCCGCGGGCTCGGCCTTGGCGTGGACCATGGCCTTGTCGACCAATTGCCTGGCCTCGTCGGCCTGCCACGCCCACTTCACGTCACGGTTCTTGTCCGACTTCGCCTTGTTGAGGCGGCTCAGATCCGCCTTGAGATAGCGGCTGATCGACGTGAGCGCATCCGGGGGAGTGCGGCCCACGAATCCGGGATAGACCAGCGTGGCGATGTGCTCGCGGATTGACTGGAGCACCGAAAGCATCGGCAGGTCGGCCTTGCCGGACGTGGCCTTGTCCACTTCGGCGTACGTCTTGAGGATGGCGATGACGTCATGGGCCACCTGGTAGACGGTGTCCTCATACACCTCGCGCACGTCCAGCACGGCGTTCGCCAGGGCCTCGTCGTCCGTGAGCCTGTCCACCTTGGGCAGCAGACGCTTGACCGCGGCCAACTGCAGGTCCTCGACCAGGTCCTTGGTGGACTTGTATGGCGCGGAGGCCAGCATGAGCGCCTCGGTGCCCAGCCAACGCGAGGAGATGCGTTCGGCCGGCAGACGCAGGGCGTCCAACGCGCCACGCCACAGCATCGCCGCACGGGACTCCGTGGTGGCGCCGGCCTTGTGCAGCAGATTGGCCTTCTGTACAAGCTTGCCCTGTTCGCCGGCCTGCTCGGCCTGCTTTTTGACCATCTGGCGGGCGGAGGCCTCCGCCTGTTCGGCGAACTTGCGTTGCAGGGCCTTCAGATCCTTGGACGTGCCCAACACCTTGACCGGGCCGCGCGCATGTCTGCGGCCGCGCTGGTTGCGTCCGGCCGGCAACTGCTGCTCCACCGCGAACGTGACCCTGAGATAGGGGGAGAGCCGGTCGATGAGTTCCTGTCCCAGTACCTCCGGATGAATCTGCGCGCCCACGGTGGCAATGGCCGCCTTCGTGAACACATGCGCCAGATCGGGCCAGACGCCCGCGGCCTCGCCGTCCTCGCGCTCGGGCGGCAGGTTCGGTTTCTGCTGCGAACCGGAACCGGGCAGGTCCGGGTACTGCTCGTCGATCCAGTCGCGGATCTTGCGGGCGGCGTCCGGGGCGGGCACGAACTGCACGCGCAGCTGCTTGGGCAGCGCCTTGATCATCGACAGGATCAACTCGTCCAACAGACCCGGCACATTCCACGTGAACTGCTCCGGGCTGATGCGCGAAAGCGCCTTCAACGGCACATGCACGGTAACGCCGTCGGCCGGATCGGCCGGATCGTACACGTAGCTCAGCCGCAGGTCGATGGGTTGGCTGTCCGAGCCGAGCGTATGCCAGTGGTCCGGGTAGTCGTCCAGGCTCACCGACTCGCTGGACGCCAGTCGCTCCACCTTGGCGGGGTCGAAGGTGAGCAGGTTCGGATGTTCGTCGTGCTCCCGCTTCCACCATTTCGCCAAATCGGCCACGGACGTCACATCCACGGGGATCACCGCATTGTAGAAGTCGAACAGGTCCTCGTCCGAGACGGTGTCCGCCAACTGGCGGGTGCGGCTCGCGTCGTCGGCGGCGTCCTCGAGGATGTCGCGGTTGCCGGCCACGAACTCGTCGTAGCTGAAGCGCTGCTGGATGTCGCCTTCGACCAGACCCTGACGGATGAGGAAATCACGGGCCTCAAGCGGATTGATACGTCCCCATTGCACCGTGCGGTCCTGCACGATCGGCAGACCGTACAGCAGCACGCGGGCGGTGGCCACCGCGGAGCCCCGTGAACCGGACCAGTGAGGTTCCGCGTACGTGGTGCGCGTGAGCTGGCCGGCCAGCGGTTCGGCCCACGCCGGATCGATGGCCGCGGAATACCGGGCCCACAGGCGCGAGGTCTCCACCAGCTCGGTGCTCATCACCCACGAGGGCGTCTTCTTGGCCACGGCGGAGGCCGGGAACAGCGCGAAATGCGTGCCGCGCGCACCCTGATACTCGTTCTTCGACTGCTTCTGCGCACGCTTCATGGCACGGGCTCGCGCGGCCCCGGTCAGTCCCGCGAAATCGGAGGCCTTGGGCTCGCGCACCACCTGCATGCCCATCATGGACAACAGGCCCGCAAGCATGGACTTATGGATGCCGTCCGCATCCCACGCGCAGCACAACGAATGCGCCGGCTGCTGGTTCAACGGCAACTGGCGGATCTCCAGACCCGGGCGTGTGGAAGGCAAGGGATCGCCCACGGTGAACTTGAGCTCCTTGCACATCTGCCTTAGCTGGGAGACCAGATCCTTCCACTGACGCATCCTCAGCCAGCTGAAGTATTCGGTCTTGCAGATGCGGCGCAGCGCGTTGTTGCTCGGGTCGCCGTCCGCCTGGAACACGCGGTCCCAGATGTTCAGGGCCGTCAGAAAGTCGGAAGTCTCGTCCGCGTACCGGTTGTGGATGCGGTCGGCCTCCTCGCGCTTGTCGTCCGGACGTTCGCGCGGATCCTGCAGGCTCAGGAAGGAGACGACCACGAGCACGGCCGCCAAAGTATTGGGGGAGGCGGTCTTCGCGGCCTCGATGACCATGCGGCCGAGCCTGACGTCGATGGGGATGCGGGCCAGCTGTCGGCCGATATGCGTGAGCGTCACCTCGCCGCGCTTGCGGCCGATGGCCTTGAGCTCGGTCAGCTCGTTGAAACCGTCCGAGACGGCCTTCATGTCCGGAGGGTCGATGAAGCCGAAGTTCGTGACGTCCTCGGCCGTGCGGGCCACGCCCACCGACAGCATGTGCAGCACCACCGCGCCCAGCGAGGTTCTCAGGATCTCCGGCTCGGTGAAGCGCGGGCGGGTCTCGTAATCCTCGCGCGAATACAGGCGGATCGCGATGCCGTCCGCCACACGGCCGCATCGTCCGCTCCTCTGGTCGGCGCTGGCCTGGCTGATCGGCTCGATGGGCAGACGCTGTACCTTGGCGGTCTTCGAATACCGGGAGATGCGCGCGGTGCCGGGGTCGACCACGTAGCGGATGCCGGGCACGGTCAGTGAGGTCTCGGCCACGTTCGTGGCGATGACGATACGCTGGTGGGAGTGCGATTCGAACACCTTGTGCTGGTCCGCGGCGGACAGGCGGGCGAACAGCGGCATGATTTCGATGGCGTCCGGGCGACGCATATCGTCGGCGCGGGGGCCGTAATGGTGGCGCAGCGCGGCCTCGAACTCGTGGATGTCGCGCTCGCCGGAGGCGAAGACCAGGATGTCGCGGGGGCCCCGCTCGTGCGAGGAGTGGATGACCAGTTCGGCGCAGGCGCGGGCCACGGCCGTAGGCATGTCCGTGATGCCGTCGTCGGCATAGGACGAACCACGCGAGCCACGCGGACGGTCCGCATCGGATTCGGCGATGGCGTTCGCAAGCTCCTCGTAATCGGCGTCGCCGGGGCGGGCGCCCACGGCGAACCCCGGCACCTCACGCATGAGCGCAGGCGCGGTGCCGAGCGGCTCGTACACCACCTGTACGGGGAACGTGCGGCCGGACACCTCGATGACCGGCACCTTCTCATGCAGCGCGTGCTCGAAGTGCTCCTTGAACTTCACCGAATCGATGGTGGCGGAGGTGATCACGAGCTTCAGATCGCGACGGCGGGGCAGCAGGGCCGTGAGGTAGCCGAGCAGGAAGTCGATGTTGAGGCTGCGCTCATGCGCCTCGTCGATGATGATCGTGTCGTACTGGCTCAGCTGGGGGTCACGCTGGATCTGGGCCAGCAGGATGCCGTCCGTGACCACGCGCAGGCGGGTCTTCGGCGAGCTTTCATCCGTGAAACGCACCTGATAGCCCACCTCGTCGCCCAGACGCACACCCATCTCCGAGGCGATGCGCTCGGCCACCGTGCGGGCGGCGATGCGCCTCGGCTGCGTGTGCACGATCTGACGGCCGTGCGTGCCGCGGCCCAGCTCGAGCAGGATCTTCGGCAGCTGCGTGGTTTTGCCCGAGCCGGTCTGGCCCGAAACGATGACGACCTGGGAATGTTTGACCGCGTCCGCTATCTCATCGCGCGCGGAGGAAACCGGAAGTTCAGCGGGATACTCAAATTTCATGACGGACTTCAATGATACGGAAGCCCTTGGAGCTCGCGTATTTGCCCACCGTGAAGTCCTCGCCCAGCGCCTCGTCCAGCCAGGGGATCAGCGAATCGGAGCCGAGGTTCTTCTGCACCACCAGATAGGCGGCACCATTCGGCTTGAGCCGCGGCAGCCAGGCCATGAGCAGCGTGTGCAGCGCCTCCTTGCCGATACGGATCGGCGGGTTCGACCAGATCACATCGAACGCGAGATCGTCGGGCACGCCTTCGCAGAACTGAGGCTGGTCCGTCGCGGGCAGAGGGGTACTGGATTCGTCCACCTGTACGGTATGGACGTTCATGCAGCCGTTGGACTGGGCGTTCGCATGGGTCAGATCCAGCGCGCGCTCGTTCACGTCCACGGCCCACACCCGCGCCTCAGGGGACTCGAAGGCGAGGGACAGGGTAATCGGTCCCCATCCGCAGCCCAGATCCAGGAAATCGCCTTCGGCCGGCGGCTCCGGGGCATGCTTCAGCAGCACGGAGGTGCCCAGATCCACGCGCGAGGCGGAGAAGACGCCGTTCGAGACCTGCACGGCGGTTTCGCGGCCGCGCAACGTCACATTGAGGGTGCGGCGCACGTCCTTGGACGCGGGGTCCGCGGCGAAATACTGTTCGGCCATGTCTGCTGCTCCATTCCCGCGGCGGTTCGTCCGCGATCCGCGGCCCATGGTCCGGGCCGGCCCTGATTCGTCCTGCACGGCCCCATGCAAGCGCCTTCCATGGCCTTCCACTGGTCGCCGTATCACGTCGCATGCCGGGCAATGCCGGCATGTCACCTCACCTGATGATAATAAGGAGCCAGAGAAAACCGCGAAATCACGACCCGAGAGGCGCCCTTGACCGACCACAGCCAGTACACCGACATCACCCGCAGCGACACCGACGCCACGCCGTCCGGCGTATTGGCGGACCAATCCGAGGTCCTGCTGGACGACAGCCGGCGCGTGGCGGGCTGGCATGAGGACTCCAACCAGGAATGGGAGGAGCGCGAGGCCCGCAACCAGCTCAAGCATGTGGCGGGCCTGGGTGAGCTGCAGGATGTCACCGAAGTCGAATACCGCAAGGTCAGGCTTGAACGGGTGGTGCTCGTGGGCGTGTGGTCCTCGTATGAAACCACGCAGGCCAAGGCCGAGGAATCGTTGAGGGAGCTGGCCGCGCTCGCCGAGACCGCCGGTGCCGTGGTGTGCGACGGTCTGCTGCAGCACCGCGCCCGCCCGGATGCGGCCACCTATGTGGGCAGCGGAAAGGCCCGCGAGATCGCGGACATCGTGGCCCGCGAGGAGGCCGACACCATCATCGTGGACGACGATCTGGCGCCGTCCCAGCGCCGTGCCCTGGAGGATGCGGCGAAGGTCAAGGTGGTGGACCGCACGGCCGTGATTCTGGACATCTTCGCGCAGCACGCCACCTCGCGCGAAGGTAAGGCGCAGGTGGAGCTGGCGCAGCTGCAATACATGCTGCCCAGGCTTCGTGGCTGGGGTGGCTCGCTGTCCCGCCAGGCCGGTGGCCGTGCGGCCGGTGCGGATGCCGGCATCGGATCCCGAGGCCCCGGTGAGACCAAGATCGAGATGGACCGCCGTGTGATCCGTACGCGCATCGCCCGTCTCAAGCGGCAGATCCGCGAAATGGCGCCGGCGCGTGAGATCAAGCGCGGTTCACGCCGTCGGTTCGGCCTGCCCACCGTGGCCGTGGTGGGCTATACGAACGCCGGCAAATCGTCCCTGACCAACCGGTTGACCGGTTCGCGCGAGCTCGTGGAGAACGCGCTGTTCGCCACGTTGGACACGGCGGTGCGCCGGGCCAAGACGCGCGACGGGCGCGCCTACGCCTACGTGGATACCGTGGGCTTCGTGCGCCGTCTGCCCACCCAGCTGGTCGAGGCGTTCAAATCCACGTTGGAGGAGGTGGCCGAGGCCGACGTGATCCTGCATGTGGTGGACGGCTCGCACCCCGATCCGTTCTCCCAGATCGACGCCGTCAACGACGTGCTGGCGGACATCGAGGGAACCGCCTCGATTCCCCGCGTGCTGGTGTTCAACAAGGCCGACCAGATCGATCAGGCCGCGCGCGAACGTCTCGCCGCGCTGCAGCCGGACGCGCATATCGTCTCGGCGTTCAGCGGCGAGGGATTGGATGAACTGCGTTATGCGGTGGAGGGACTGCTGCCGGTGCCGCACGTGCACGTGCATGCGCTGCTGCCCTACACGGCCGGCGCGCTGCTCTCGCGCGTGCGCGAATACGGCATGGTGTCCAAGGTGGAATACCGCGACGACGGCGTGCTGCTCGAGGCGGACGTGGACGCGCATCTTGCCGCGCAGGTGGTCGGGGAATCCATCGGAGAGTGACGTAAATCACAGTTTGTTTGTGAGCGCTAACAATCGTTGGAAAATATGCAGTTTCGTGATAAAAAGGGCGTGCGTGCCGTAAGAAAAACGTCTCACTGGGCTTATAGAGTAAAGGCGTAATAGATCAGGCCTGCCCTTGATGCAGACCGCCTTTGAAGAGAGGTTTACCTATCATGGCGGAAACTACCGTTAAGCCCACGAAGCTTGCTATTATCGGTGCCGGTGCCGTTGGTTCCACCCTTGCTTTCGCTGCCGCCCAGCGTGGCGTCGCCCGTGAGATCGTGCTCGAGGACATCGCCAAGGAGCGCGTGGAGGCCGAGGTGCTCGATATGCAGCACGGCTCCAGCTTCTACCCGACCGTCTCCATCGACGGCTCCGACGATCCCGAGATCTGCCGTGACGCCGACATGATCGTCATCACCGCCGGTCCGCGTCAGAAGCCCGGCCAGTCCCGTCTGGAGCTCGTCGGCGCCACCGTCAACATCCTCAAGGCCATCATGCCGGGCCTCGTCAAGGTCGCCCCGAACGCCATCTACATGCTCATCACCAACCCGGTCGACATCGCCACCCACGTGGCCCAGAAGCTCACCGGCCTGCCCGAGAACCAGGTCTTCGGTTCCGGCACCAACCTGGACTCCGCCCGCCTGCGCTTCCTGATCGCCCAGCAGACTGGTGTCAACGTCAAGAACGTCCACGCCTACATCGCCGGCGAGCACGGCGACTCCGAAGTCCCGCTGTGGGCCTCCGCCACCATCGGTGGCGTCCCGATGTGCGACTGGACCCCGCTGCCGGGCCACGAGCCGCTGGATGCCGCCAAGCGCGAGGAGATCCACCAGGAAGTCAAGAACGCCGCCTACAAGATCATCAACGGCAAGGGCGCCACCAACTACGCCATCGGCATGTCCGGCGTCGACATCGTCGAGGCCGTCCTGCACGACACCAACCGCATCCTGCCGGTGTCCTCCATGCTCAAGGACTTCCACGGCATCTCCGACATCTGCATGTCCGTGCCGACCCTCCTCAACCGCCAGGGCGTCAACACCGCCATCAACACCCCGGTCTCCGACAAGGAGCTCGCCGCCCTGAAGCGCTCCGCTGAGACGCTGAAGGAAACCGCCGCCCAGTTCGGCTTCTGATAAATATTTGATTGATGGAGCGTCCTCGTTGTCGCTGTTCGCTCGACGTACCTTCGTACGCCTTCGCTCACGCTCCTAGAGGACGCACGCATCAATCAAATATTTATTTCTGAAAACGCTCTGCGGAGCGTCCTCGTTATTGCGGCAGACTTGACGTACCTCCGTACGCTTTCGTCTGCTGTAGTTGGAGGTCGCACGCGCAGAGCGATTCTTTATACCGTGATGAGGGGCTGATTCGATTGCGAATCAGCCCCTTTGTCGTATGTGATGGCGTACTACTTATGGAGGTTGGGAGCGGAAGGGGTGGTGTAACCTTCGGGCTCGAGCTGGAAGGTAGTGTGGGGAACCGAGACGGGGAAGTGCTCGCGCAGACAGTCCTGCAGCTGGGTGAGGATCTGCCCGGCCTGATCCATGGTGAGACCACGTTCCACCACTACATGCGCCATGAGGATCGGCATGCCGGTGGACACGGTGCTGGCGTGCAGGTCGTGGACGGCCACCACGTGCGGCACGTTTTCCATATGCTTGCGGACTTGGTCCAAGTCCAGACCTTCCGGCGTCTCCTCCAACAGCACGCGCACCGCATTGTGCAGCAGTTTGATGGCGCGAGGAATCATCAGCAGGGCGATCGCCGCGCCGGCCACGGCATCGAAGCCGCTCCAGCCGGTCGAGAGCATCACTAGGGCCGAGACCACGACCGCCACCGAACCGAGTGCGTCGTTCATGACCTCCAGGAACGCGGCCTTCATGTTCATGTTGTCCTCACGCTGCGAGGCGAGAATGAATATGGAAACGACGTTCGCGGCCAAGCCCAGAATGCCGACGAACAGCAGCAGATCCACATCCGCTATCTCCGTGTGCGATCCGCCGAACAGACGCATGGCGGCCTCCACCAGGGCATAGATGCCCACGATGAGCAGCACCACCGCGCCCGCGGCCGCCGTAAGCACCTCGAGACGGGCCCAGCCCCAAGTGCGGGTGCTGTTCGGCTTGCGGCGCATGAGCATCGCCGTGACCGTCGAGGCGATGAGCACCGACATATCGGTGAGCATATGGCCGGCGTCCACCAGCAACGCCAGGGAATCGGTGAGGAAAGCCGCCACCACTTCGACAAGGAACACCGTGCCGGTGACCGCCAGGGTGGCCATGAGCCTATGCTGATGGGCTTTCGTGGCCGGTGTGGACGGTGATGCCGTAGTTGAATGCGTATGGGCCATGATCGCGATTGACTCCTTACCAAGGGTATTGAATGAAATCGCTTCTCAATACCATTTGCGTTTTGATGCCGATACGACGGAACCCCGGTCGTCGGACCGGGGTTCCATGTGCTGGGTGCCAGTGTAGCACCGTTTCGAATTCAATGATCGTCACAGTTTGCGCAACACGGTGACCACCTTGCCCATGATGGTGGCATGCGTGCCGTCAATGGGGGAATACGCGGGGTTGTGGGGCATCAGCCAGACATGGCCGTTGTCTTCGCGGAAGGTCTTGACGGTGGCTTCGTCATCCAGCAACGCGGCCACGATATCCCCGTTGACGGCGGACTGCTGTTCGCGCACCACCACGAAATCACCGTCGCAGATGGCGGCGTCCACCATGGAATCGCCATGCACCTCCAACATGAACAACTTGCCGGTGCCGGTGAGCCGTTCGGGCAGCCGCATGACGTCATCCACATGTTGTTCGGCGGTGATCGGAACGCCGGCCGCGATCCGGCCCACCAGAGGCACATCCCGCGATTGGCTGATCGAGGCGCTGGGGAACTGATAGATCTCCGCGCTGCCTTCGACGTTGGTGATGCCCGGAACCGTCGTATTGGCGCGTGGGTTCTCGGCCGGGGCCATGGCGCCGGCCACCACCTCGATGGCGCGGCCCTTGTTGGCGTTCATGCGAATGAAGCCCTTCTCCTCCAAGGTCTGCAGCTGGTGCTTGACGGAGGAGGGGCTTTTGAGACCTGCCGCCTCACCGATTTCGCGGAAGGAGGGGGCGAACCCCTGTTCGTTGATATGGGAACGGATGGCGTCCAGCACCTTGCGTTGGCGCTCGGTCAGCAGGGATTCGTCCGGCTGCTTGGGGGAGAAGGGGATGGTGCTCACGTCGGTTCCTTTCGTTCTGAAACCAGCATACCGTGAACACCAGGTAAAATCAAACATCTGTTCGAGTGTCGTCTTGACGTATTCGAACAGATGTGCCATCATAAGAACAACTGTTCGATAGAACGGTTGTTCGAGGAGGGTGTGGTTATGTTTTGTTCGATGATGAGCCAAGGTCATGGTGGACGAGCCATCGGTGTGCGTCGCGCGTCCATGCGGGTCGTTGCCGTGCGCCGTGCGGAAAGAAGGAATGCCATCGCATCGGCGTCCGTCGAAGGTGGGAAGGGCGGTCGGCTGTGCGGCAGGCTGATCGCGGGGCTGTTGGCGTTGGTGATGGCTTGTGCCGGACTCGCCGCATGGACGGTACAGCCCGCGCAGTCCGAGCCAGGTGCCATGCGGGTGACCAGCTACATAGTGCGTCCGGGGGATACATTGTGGTTGTACGCATCGCGGATCACCCCTGCGGGGCAGGATGTCTCCCAAACCGTGGATCGGCTCATGGCGCTTAATGGTTTGGAGTCCAGTTCACTGCGCGCGGGGCAGCGGATCATTGTGCCGGCCGAGTGAGCGAAACCCCGTGATATCGTTTTTCCAGCAGGTCACGTTATTGTGGATGGCATGCATTGTCCTTTTTGCCAGAATCCAGACACCAAGGTCATCGACACCCGTATCAGCGATGATGGCCATTCCATTCGCCGCCGCCGAGTGTGCCCGGTCTGCAACCGTCGTTTCACCACGGTGGAGACCAGCATGCTGCTGGTCACCAAACGTTCGGGTGGTGCCGAACCGTTCAGCAGGGACAAGGTGATCACCGGCGTGCGCAAGGCCTGCCAGGGAAGGCCGGTCAGAGAAGAGGACCTCAAAAAGCTGGGACAGAAAGTGGAAGAGGACCTGCGCTCCAGGGGACTCGCCGAGGTGAGCTCGGACGAGGTAGGCCGGGCCATTCTGAAACCTTTGCGCGACTTGGATGAAGTGGCGTATCTGCGATTCGCCAGCGTGTACCAGAACTTCTCCGGACTGGAGGATTTCCAGAAGGCCATCGATGCGCTGCGCGAGTACGGCAACAATAAGTAGGTGTGCGCTTATGGCCGTGCAGTTCATGGATGCCGGCTGAACGGTCCATGGATCTCCACGTCCGAGCCGATCGAAACGAAAACGGGTGGGCATCGCAAGGTTGCGATGCCCACCCGTTGTTGATGCGAGGGAGGAACCATGCAGGCGTCAGCCGATGACGCGCATGCGGATGGTTCCCTCGATGTTGCGCAGGGCTTCCAACGTGGCCGCGCTGGGCTTCTGGGCGACGTCGGTCACCACATAGCCGAGCTCTCCCTCAGTGGCCAGCGACTGGAAGGAGATGTTGATGTTCTCCTCGCCGAGCACGCGGTTCACGCGGGCCAGCACGCCGGGCAGGTTGTCGTGCAGGTGGGCGATGCGGCACACGCCCTTGCAGTCGCCGAGGTTGATCTGCGGCATGTTCACGGACAGGGAGGTGGAACCCTTGAACCAGTAGTCCTCAAGACGCTGGGACACGAAGTGGCCGATGGATTCCTGGGCCTCCAGCGTGGAACCGCCGATGTGCGGGGTCAGGATCATGTTGTCCTCGTCGGCCAGCGGGGTCATGAACGGGTCGCCGCTCTTCTTCGGCTCCACGGGGAATACGTCCACGGCCGCGCCGGACAGGTGGCCGGAATCGAGATGACGCTTGAGCGCGTCGAGATCGGCCACGAAGCCACGCGAGAGGTTGATGAAGATCGTGTCCTGCTTCATGTGCTCGAACTGGTCTTCGCCGAAGAAACCGGTGTTCGACTTGCGACCGTCCACATGGAGCGTGACTACGTCGGACTGCTCCAGCAGCTCGTTCAGGGTGTTGCAGCGCTGGGCATTGCCTAGGGCCAGCTTCTCCTCGATGTCATAGAACACCACATGCATGCCGAGCGCTTCGGCCAGCACGGACAGCTGGGAGCCGATGTTGCCGTAGCCGATGATACCGAGCGTCTTGCCACGCACCTCATGCGAGCCGGAGGCGGACTTGTCCCATACGCCATGCTTGATGTGATGCGTGTGCGCGGGCACACGGCGCAGCAGGCAGATGATGTCGCAGATCACCAGCTCCACCACGGAGCGGGTGTTGGAATAAGGGGCGTTGAACACGGCGATGCCGCGCTTGCCGGCATGCGTCAGATCCACCTGGTTGGTGCCGATGCAGAAGCATCCCACGGCGCTCAGATTCGGGCGGGCGTCCAACACACGGGCCGTGACGCTGGTCTTCGAACGCACGCCGACCAGATCCACGCCGTCCAGCGCGTCGATGAGCTCATCCTCGCTCAGCGCGCCCTTCATGGTCTCGACTTCGAATCCGTGGTCGCGCAACGAGGAGGCTGCGTCGGGATGAATGTTTTCCAATAACAATGCTTTGGGCATGTTTCCTCACCTTAGATGTTCAGGGACGTCTCGTCCGCGTTTGTCCGAACTATAACCAGACGCTGGGTGGGCCTGGTCATCGCCACATACAGGTCCGAGGCCGCCACCAGACGGCTTGGCGCGTCATCCTCGATACGGCCGGGCTCTACCACCACCACGGCGTCGAACTCAAGACCCTTGACCGTCTCCGTGCCGCAGACGCTGATCTGCTCGTCCCACTCTGGCTGGTCGGCCAGACGGCGGAACTCGGCCGGGTCGAGCTTGGCGGAGAGACGCTCGCGCACGGCGGCGCGCACCGGGGCGATGAGATCGTCCGGACAGATCACGGCGATACGGCCCGTGCCATCCGAGGAGACGAACTGTCCGACCAGGGTCACAGCCTGATCGGCCGTGGCGTCCAGCAGTGCGTGTTCGTCGGCCACCACATGCTTGGCCACCGATTCGGGGACGCTGCGCACCGCGTTGACGGTGGAGATGTACAGGCCTTCGTCCTCGGCGAAGTGGGAGGCCAGGTCGGAGACCTCCTTGGGATTGCGGTAGTTGATGGTCAGCTCATTGAGATCCCAATGCGAAGGACCGAACAGACGGTTCATGGTCTTGTCCCAACGGCGGGTGCCGCCCAGCGCCGAGGTCTGCGCCACGTCGCCCACGATGGTGAAGGAGCGGGAAGGGCAGCGTCGGATGAGCATGCGCCAATCCATGGCCGTCAGCTCCTGTGCCTCGTCCACGACGATATGGCCGTACGTCCATTCACGGTCGGCGGCCGCGCGCTGCGAGGTGAGCTCGGAATCGTCACCGTTCATCTGGTCGAGCAGCATCTGGCTGGACACGATGCCCTGGCCGAGACCGGTGGACGCCAGCGTGTCCTTGGCGTACTGTTCCTCGGCGGCGCGGCGCGCATCGGCGGCGGACTGCTTGGCCACCATCTTCGGGTCGGGGCCCAGCAGATCCATCGCCTCGTCCAGCAGAGGGATGTCGGAACGGGTCAGCGGGGAGCCTTTCGGCCGGGCCAGCGCGGCCACGTCCTCGTCGGTGAGCCAGCCGGCCAGGGACTTCAGGCGTTCGGGATGGGCGAACAGCTGGTCGATGAGCCAAGGGCCGGTCATCGGCAGCCAGCAGAGGTTCAGCGTCTTGCGCACCTGGTCGTTCATGCGCAGCAGTGACATCGCGCGGTTGAGCTCCGCCTGGTCGGGCGTGTAGTCGAGCTGTTCGGCGTAGCGGGCCTGCATGCTGGAGAGCATCGAACGGATGAAGGTCTCGCGGGCCTTGTTATGCGACTGGCGGGTGCGCTTGGCGTCCGTCTGGGCCTGCTCGATGTCCGCCGCGAGCATCGGCACCTGAATGCCGCTGATGGTCACGACCGGCAGGTTGGCGGGTACGCGGATACGGGCCGCGATGGCGTTCGCCACGACCTGGGCCATGCGGCGGTCTCCCTTGAGCTTGGCGGCGCGCGGCGAGTCCACCGCCGTGGCACTGACGCCAGGAATCAGATCGGCGATGGTGCGGGAGACCACGCCGGTCTCACCCAGCGAGGGCAGCACCTGGTCGATATAGTGCAGGAACGTGGAGCTGGGGCCCACCACGAGCACGCCGGAACGCTCCAGCGTGCGGCGATGGGTGTACAGCAGGTACGCCGCACGATGCAGAGCCACCGCGGTCTTGCCGGTGCCGGGACCGCCCTGGACCACCACCACGCGATTCAGGGCGGAACGGATGATGCGGTCCTGCTCGGCCTGGATGGTGGCCACGATATCGGTCATCTTGCCGGTACGGCGCGAGCTGAGCGATGCCAGCAACGCACCCTCGCCGGTCAGCGTGCCGGCGGAGGATGCCTGGCCCACCTGGTCGGAGTGCACGTCCAGCACCTCGTCCTCGACGCCCACCACCTCACGGAAGCTCAAGGTGATATGGCGTCGCATCACGATGTCGCCGTGATTGGAGGGCGTCGCCTCATAGAAGGGACGCGCCGCCTCCGCTCGCCAGTCGGTCAAAATCGGCTCATGATCCGGACTGGACAGGCCGATGCGCCCGATGTAGTGGCGCCTGCCGTCCTTGGCGTCCAGACGGCCGAACACCAGGCGGTCCTCCACGCTGCGCAACTGGGTGAGGCGGTTCTCGTACATCGTGGCGAAGGAGTCCCGCTCGCTGCGCTGGGTGGGGGAGCCGTGCGATCCCGCCGCGCGCACGGTGTCCAGACGCTGCCACATCTCGGCACGCAGGTCGTCCAGACGTCCGTAGGCGCGATCCACCGCCTGCTGTTCCTCATGCAGCTGTGAGGCATAACTCGACATGCTTTTCTTCGATTCCAATCCGTGGGGTCAAAACTTCAAGGCATTCAAATCTACCGCACGGCCCCTACGTCGGCCGCCCGCGATCAGGGGCCCGCAGATGAAATTCGGGTGAATTTGCCGGCATCGCGGATCGGGGCCGGTCCGCAATCGGCCCGGAAGTCCCCGACACGCGCGATTTACAGGGAAAATCATCCAAAAGTGTGAGCAAATCGTGTGCAAGTGGGGAAGAATGGGGAAGCGTGGGGTAAAGTGGTGAGCCAGTTGGGTGAAGTGTATCCATCAGGCGCGGCAAAGGAGGTGGAACCATGGTCGACGAGCGGCCGGCGCAGGACGCCGAAGCCAAGACCGAGGGGTCCTCGTCGTTCGCCGATCTCATGAACGGCATGCCACCGCTGCTGCTGGGCACCTACACTCCCAAGATCGACGCGAAGGGCCGTATGGCCCTGCCCGCAAAATTTCGAGCACAGCTGGGCAAGGGGCTGGTGATGGCACGCGGACAGGAGCGTTGCGTCTATCTGCTGCCCTTCGAGGAGTTCCGCCGCATTGCCTCGCAGATCCAGCGCGTCTCGGTGGGCAACAAGGCGGCGCGCGAATACCTGCGTGTGTTCCTGTCCGGCGCCGTGGACCAGGAACCGGACAAGCAGGGCCGCGTGCTCGTGCCGCAGATGCTGCGCGACTACGCCCACCTCGGCTCCGAAGTGGTGGTCATCGGCGTGGGCACCCGCGCCGAACTGTGGAACAAGGACGCCTGGGAGGCCTATCTGGCCGAGAAGGAAGAGGGATACGCCGATATTGCCGATGATGTTCTGCCGGAGGTTGAATTCTGATGATTGATGTGACGGCCATCCACCAGCCGGTGCTGCTCGCCGACTGCGTGGCGCTGATGGCGCCCGCGCTGCAGCGCGAAGGCGCCGTGGCGGTGGACTGCACGCTCGGCCTGGCCGGCCATTCCACCGCATTCCTCAAGGCCGCACCCCAGGCCCGTCTCATCGGCATCGACCGTGACAGCGAGGCATTGGCGCTCGCCACCGAGCGTATGCGTCAGGAAGGCCTCGCCGACCGGTTCACACCCGTGCATGCCGCCTTCGACAAGCTCGACCAGGTGCTCGAGGATCAGGGCATCGATCGCGTGGACGCCGTGTTCATGGATCTGGGCCTGTCCAGCCTGCAGATCGACGAGGCGGACCGAGGCTTCTCCTACTCCCACGACGCGCCGCTGGACATGCGCATGGACGTGAGCCAGGAACTGACCGCCGCACGCATCCTCGCCACCTACGATGCCGACCGGCTGACCCATATCTTCAAGGAATACGGCGAGGAGCGCTTCTCCCGCCAGATCGCCCGCGAGATCGTGGCCCGCCGCGACAGGCAGCCGTTCACCACCACCAGCCAGCTCAACGCGCTGGTGGACGAAGTGGTGCCGCAGGCTCATCGTCCCGCAGGCAACCCGGCCAAGCGCGTGTTCCAGGCGCTGCGCATCGAGGTCAACGGCGAGCTGGACAAACTTGCCTCGACGCTGCCGCAGGCCGCCAACCGCCTCAACGTGGGAGGTCGCCTCGTGGTGGAGTCCTACCATTCACTGGAGGACAAGGCCGTCAAATCGTTCATGGCGCAGGGATTGAGAATCGACGCCCCCGCCGACCTGCCCATCGTGCCGCCCGACGCCCAGCCATTCTTCAAGGAACTGACCCGAGGCGCCATCAAGGCGGACGAGCAGGAGATCGCATCCAACCCCAGATCGGCATCCGTGCGATTGCGGGCCGTGGAGGTCAGTCGCGAGATCCCCGCACGATGGCGCTCCCGCTTCGCCGAAACCGCCGAACACCCGAATCCGTCGGCGCGCAAGTCCGGCGCACACCACGCAACACGTTCCAATACACGATCCAATCGCGGCGAACGCCGCACTAGGAGGGGCTGATGGCAGCCAGCGCACGCAGCGTCCGGTCGAACGCCGCCTCGTCCAGCCGACCCGAATCCAAGACGCAGACCTCCTCCAGGCCGCAGCTGCGTCTGATCTCCGGACAGCGCTCCGAGGCACAGGGCAATATGGTCGCCCGCGTCATCGAATGGACGCGCACCCGCAGCGCGCCGCTCGTCCACGTGGTCGTGGCCGTGGCTTTCCTGATGGCCACGCTCTTCGGCGCGCTCATGCTGCGCACCCAGATGGTCCAGAACTCGTTCGAGGCGGCGCAGATCGAGGCGCACATCAACGTGCTCACCCAGGACGTGGAGGACGACCAGGCCAAGCTCGACCAGCTCGTGGCCTCCCTGCCCGACAAGGCCAGCGACATGGGCATGGTGCCGCAGCAGGGATCCGTGTCCATCGACCTCAACGGATACAAGTCCAACGAAAGCGGGAAGTAAGTGAAGACCATCCAGCGCATCATCCGGTTCGCCAAGGTGAAGACCTTCGCGTTCAAGTGCATCGCCGTGGGCGCAGCACTCGCCCTGGTGGCCACCGCATGCGTGGCCCAGCTGGCCTCCACCCAGCTCATCGGCGGACGCCAGACCGCGCAAGCGGCCACCGCCAGCCGTACGCTGACCGTGACCCTGAGCGCCAAGCGCGGACGTATCCTGGACACCAACGGCAACGTGCTCGCCCAAAGCGTGGAACGCTACACCATCGTGGCCAACCCCGAGGCCGCACAGGAGTTCGTGCCCATCACCTGCAACGACACCACCCGCGACTACTGCGACGAGATCGACGGCAAACCCGTGGGTGCCACCGGTGCCGCGGCCGTAGGCCGTCTCCTGGCCAAGGCATTGGATATGAACGCCATGGAACTGGGCGCCAAGATGTCCGGCACGGGCCAGTACGTGGTCCTCAAGAAGGACGTGACCCCGCAGGTCAAGCGCAGCATCGACGCGCTGAACCTCGGCGGCATCGTCTGGGGCGAGCTCAGCAGCGAACGCCTCTACGCGGACGGCGAGATCCTGGGCTCCCTGCTCGGCGGCGTCAACGACGACGGTACCGGCGTGGCCGGCATCGAACAGATGGAGAACAAGGAACTCACCGGCACCGACGGCCACCAGACCTACCAGCGCGGCAACGGCGGCGAGGAGATCCCCGGCACGATGACCGAATCCGTGGCCGCGAAGGACGGCTCCGATGTGACGCTCACCATCGACCGCGACGTGCAGTGGTACGTCAAGAAGGTCCTCAAGGAAGCCAAATCCAAGTACGGCTCGCCGTGGGGCATCGCCGTGGTTCAGGACATCCAGAACGCCCAGATCCTGGCGCTCGCCGACAGTGACGAGGTGGAGGCCGGCAGCGACGAGGCCAAGATGAGCACCTCGCGCGCCGTCTCCGAGACCTTCGAACCCGGCTCGGTGGGCAAGGTCATCTCCATGTCCGGTTACCTGCAGACCGGTCTGCACAAGATGAGCGACCAGCTCACGGTGCCCGATCACACCACCCAGGACGGCCAGACCATCAAGGATTCGTTCGACCATGGCAGCGAACGCTGGACGCTCGCCGGCATCCTGCAGAACTCCTCCAACGTGGGCATGGTGCTCGCCGGACTCGGTTTCACCGACGAGCAGCGCTACGAGTTCCTGACCAAGTTCGGCATTGGCCAGCCTACCGGTCTGGGACTGCCCGGAGAGTCATCGGGCATGCTCACCAGCCCGTCCTCCTGGGATTTGCGCACTCGCAACACCATCCTGTTCGGCCAGGGCTACACCGTCAACGTCCTGCAGCTTAACAACGTGGTGGCCACCATCGCCAACAAGGGCGTCAAGCAGCAGCAATCCATCATCAAGTCCACCACCTCGTCCGGCGGTGCCGCGTCCAAGACCGGCAAGGACACGGCCACGAGGGTGATCGACGAGGATGTGGCGGCCGATATGATGAACGCTATGGAATCCGTGGCGGAAAGCTACAGCAAGTTCGTCAAGGTCGATGGCTACCGTATGGCCTCCAAGTCCGGCACCGCCGAGGTGCAGGGCGCGGATGGCACGCTTTCCTCGATCATCTCCGACTACTCGGTGGTGATTCCGGCCGACAACCCACGGTACGCGGTGACCGTGGTGCTCAAGGATCCGAGCGGCGTCTACGGCGGTCTGACGGCCGGCCCGGTCTCCGCCCAGATCTGTGAGTTCCTTATGCAGAAATACGAGGTTCCTGTCTCATCACCGCGTAAAAATGCTATCCCGGTCACGTGGTGAATGGCGCGGTAGAAAGGCGACAATCCATGAGTGCAGTGAGCGAATCCATCGCCCAGCGGATGACCTTGGGCATGCTGTCCCAACGGTACGGTCTTGAGATCGATCCGCCGTTCGCGGTCAACGTCACCGTCACCTCCCTCAGCGACAGCGTGGACACCGTGGTGCCCGGCTCCCTGTTCATCTGCGGCAAGGATACCGCCGATCTGACGCAGGCGGAGCAGGCCGGTGCCTATGCCGCCCTGTTGCCGTACAGCCTCAAAAGCAAGTGCCCGGAGATCGGCATCCCGAGGCTGTTCGGAACTCTCGATACGTCGCTGCTGGGCGATTTGGCGGCGGGATTCGCCGGCTCTCCCTCCAGCACGATGGCCGTGTTCGTGGTGGCCGGCACCGACAAGGGCGAGGTCGATGCGGGCGCCAGCCAACTCGCGGATTTCCTGCACATGCTGGGCAATCCCGTGGCCATCATCAGTTCCTCCGGATCCACCTCGATGACCCGGCCCCTGAGCCTCACCTATCCGCTGGGCATCCTGGACATGCAGCGCACGCTTGCGGTGTGCGCCGAGGACGGCGTCGCGGCGGTGATCATCGCCATGGATGACGAGACGCTGCAGCCTCACGCCCTGGAGTCGGTGAACGTGGACGTGCTGGGATCTCAGCGTTCGGCCAACATCGGCGATCTGGCATCCCTCAAAAGCAAGTACGCCTTCGTGGCGGATGAGGATCTCGTGATGATCCACCCCACCAGGGAATCGGATGATATGGCCGCCGAATCGCCGGTCGGCTCGAACATCATGCGCATGCGGCACATGTCGCTCGCCATCGCCATGGTGCTGGCGGCCGGCGTGCGCAGGAACAACGTGCGCAGTGCGCTCAGGGTGGCCAACAACCTGAAATAGTGCCGAACGTATGGATGCCGTCCATGCCGCCGATGAAAGGGTGCGGATGACGTGGCCGGCATGAACGGCATGAACGGACATGAGCAGGAAGAACGAAAAGGAGCAGATGACATTATGGTGCCGATGAGTGTGGAGGAGATCGCCCAGGCCGTCTCCGGCCGTGTGATCGCGGGGGAGGGACCTTTCGGAACGGCCACCGGTGCCGTGAGTGATTCGCGTCAGGCCAAGGCCGGATCGGTGTTCGTGGCCATCAAGGGCGAACATGTGGACGGCCATGACTTCGTGGCCAAGGTGGCCGCCCAGGGCGCGGTGGCCGCAATCGTGGACCATGAGGTCGAATCCGCCGGCCTGCCCCAGATCGTGGTGACCGACACCGTCGATGCGTTGGGCGAACTGGCCCGTCACAACATCGCTCGCCGTCGTGAGCTGCCGGGCGACTTCGACCTGATCGGTCTGACCGGCTCGGTGGGCAAGACCACCACCAAGGACCTCCTGTCCGCGCTGCTGTCCACCGTGGGCCCCACCGTGGCCCCGGTCGGCTCGTTCAACAACGAGATCGGCCTGCCGCTGACCGCGCTGAAGGTCGGTCCCGAAACCCGATTCTTCGTGGCCGAGATGGGCGCGAGCCATATCGGCGAGATCGCGCGCCTGACCCGTATCGCCCCGCCGAACCTGGCGATCGTGCTCAAGGTGGGCGTGGCGCACCTTGGCGAATTCGGTTCCCGTGAACGCATCGCCCAGGCCAAGAGCGAGATCGTGCAAGGCCTGTTGCCCGGTGGCGTGGCCGTGCTCAACGCGGACGACGACCACGTGGCGCCGATGGCAGCCCTGGCTCCCGGCGAGGTGGCTTGGTTCGGTCTGGCAGGCGGCTGCGAGCACGAGGTCGTGGCCCGCGACATCACGTCCGACGAGTCCGACCATGCCGAATTCACGCTGGTGACCGCCTCCGGCAACAGCGTGCCGGTGCATCTAGGCATCCCCGGCCGCCACAACGTGATGAACGCGCTGGCCGCCGCGACCGTGGCGCTGCGCTACGGCATGACGCCCAAGGCCGTGGCCGAGACCCTGGCCGCGCAGCACACCATCAGCCCGCACCGCATGGCGCTGAGCACCGTGACCCGCGGCGACGCCTCCTTCACCCTCATCGATGACTCCTTCAACGCCAACCCCGATTCCATGAAAGCCGGCCTTGACGGACTCAAGGCGTGGAGGCCGGCGGACGGCCGCACGCCCTTCCGCGTCGTCCTGCTGGGTGCCATGCTGGAACTCGGCCCGGATGAGACGAACCTGCACGCCCAGGTGGGCGCATACGCGGCGGGACTCGGACTGGACGCCATCATCGCCGTCGGTTCGGCCAAGGACCCGCATCTGGACTCGCTGGCCGAAGCGCTGGCCGCCGGCGCCCGTGAGGCAGTCGCTGGAACGGACCCCGTGATTCCGGTCGACTGCGCGCACGACATCGATCAGGCCGAACGCATCGTGCTGGACCTCGCTGCCGAGCACCCGGACATGGTGGTGCTCCTCAAGGGCTCCCACGCCTCGGGACTGAGCGCGCTGGCCGAACGCTGGGCCAGGAACTGAACCAACGGAACAACGAGATAACGAGATAAAGGGAAGATCCACGTGATTGCTCTGATCATTGGAATGCTGGTGTCGCTGATCGTAACATTGGCCGGCACGCCGCTGCTGATTCGGCTGGTGCACAAACTGCACTACGGCCAGTACATCCGCCAGGACGGACCGCAGTCACATCTGGTCAAGCGCGGCACCCCCACGCTTGGCGGCGTGGTCATCAACTTCGCCATCCTGTTCGGCTGGGCGGCCTCCGCGCTCTACCGCTACCTGCATTCGGGCGACGTGCCCTCCTGGTCCGCGGTGCTGGTGCTCTTCGCCATGCTTTCGATGGGCGTGCTCGGCTTCATCGACGACTTCGCCAAGGTGCGCAAGAAGCAGAACGAGGGCCTGACCGTGGGCGGCAAGTTCATCGGCCAGTTCATCTTCGCCACCATCTACGCCGTGCTGGCGCTCATCATCCCCACCAAGACGGGCCTGCCCAGCGCGCAGCCCGGCATGAGCTTCATCGAGAAGCCGTTCTTCAGCTTCGACTTCGCCGGCCGCGCCGTGGCCATCATCCTGTTCGTGATCTGGGTGAACTTCCTGATGACTGCCTGGACCAACGCCGTGAACCTCACCGACGGCCTCGACGGCCTTGCCGCTGGCTCCTCGATGATCTCCTTCACCGGCTTCGGCATCATCGCCTTCTGGGAGAGCTACCACATCAAGGGCGGTGACCACGGCGGCTACTCGTACGCTGTGTCCGACCCGCTGGATCTGACCATCATCGCCGTGTGCGCGGCCGTGGCCTGCTTCGGATTCCTGTGGTACAACTCGAACCCCGCCTCCATCTTCATGGGCGACACCGGCTCGCTGGCCTTGGGCGGCCTGTTCGCGGCCCTGTCCATCGCAACGCACACCGAATTCCTGGCGGTGATCATGGGAGGCCTGTACGTCATGGAAGCCATGAGCGACGTGATCCAGGTGGGTTATTTCAAGATGACGCACAAGCGCGTATTCAAGATGGCGCCCATCCATCATCATTTCGAGCTGCTCGGCTGGACCGAAACCAAGGTGGTGGTCCGATTCTGGATGATCGAGCTGCTCTTCGTGCTGCTGGCGCTTACCATCTTCTACGGCGACTGGGTGACCCGCTCCGGGCTGCTGTTCAGCTAGCGGAAACGCGGACGGCCTACGCTCGTCCGCGGCAGTGATTTCTAGGGAGGAACGATGCAAATCGAGAACAAGACGGTGGTGATCGCCGGACTGGGCGTGTCCGGCACCTCGCTGGCGGAGGTATTGAAGGAACGCGGCGCCCATGTGATCGGCGTGGATGAGCGCAAGCCCGAAGTCGACCTGCGTTCGTTCGACGACGTGGACTGGGACAAGGTCGACTACGTCATGTCCTCGCCGGTGTTCAACCCGCGCACGCCGTTCATCCTCGAAGCCCAGCGCCGGGGTATCCCGGTAATGAGCGAGGTCGAGTTCGCCTGGCGACTGCGCGTGGACAACGCGCGCACCGGCCATCCGGCGCCGTGGATCGGCATCACCGGCACCAACGGCAAGACCTCCACCACCGAAATGACCTCCGAGATGCTCAAGGCCTGCGGCCTGGACGCGCCCACCGCCGGCAACATCGCCTCCGGGGACATGTCCATGAGCCTGTCTCGCTGCGCCACCAATCCAGCGCACGACGTACTGTGCGTGGAACTGAGCTCCTTCCAGCTGCATTTCACCGATTCGCTGGCCCTCGACTGCGCCGCGATCACCAACATCGCCGACGATCACCTCGACTGGCACGGCGGCCGCGAGAACTACGCCGCGGACAAGTCCAAGGTGTTCCGGGGCGCCAGGCGCGTCATCGTCTACAACGCGCAGGATGCCAAAGTGAGCGCCCTGGCCGCCGAGGCGAACGTCGCCGAAGGCTGCCGCAAGGTGGGCTTCACGCTCGCGGCCCCCGAAGCCGGGCAGATTGGCATCGAGGACGGCTGGATCGTCGATAGGAGCGGCGTGGCCGGCGGGGCCGAAGGCGAGACGAGGCGCATCGCGCCCATCACCGACTTCAAGCACCTGATGGAACCGGACGGCTCGCTCTACCCGCATCTCGTGGCCGACGCCCTGACCGCCCTCGCGCTCGTGCTGGGTTATGGCGCGGACCTCGCGACCGCGCTGGACGCGCTGAAGGCGTTCAAGCCGGGCGGCCACCGCATCGAGACCGTGGCAGAGGCCAGGCTCGCCGATGGGGTGGTGCGTTTCGTGGACGACTCCAAGGCCACCAACGGCCATGCGGCACGCGCCTCGCTCTCCAGCTTCCCCGCCAAGTCCGTGGTGTGGATCGCCGGCGGACTCGCCAAGGGCAGCCGCTTCGAGGATCTGATCAAGGACCAGGCGCACACCATCAAGGCCGCCGTCATCATCGGCAAGGACCAGCAGCCCATGCTGGACGCCTTCGCCAGCCAGGCACCGGACATCCCGCTCACCGTCATCGATCCCGCAGACAACGACACCGTGATGGACCGTGCCGTCGAGGCGTGCGGCAAGTACGCCTCCGGCGGAGACATCGTGCTCATGGCACCCGCCTGCGCGTCCATGGACCAGTTCGTGTCCTACGCGGACCGTGGCAACCGTTTCGCAGCCGCCGCCCGCACCTGGAGCGAGGTGCATGGCCTCCACTGATCCCCGCCTGCGCGCCCTGCATAAGACTTCGGACCAGCCGGCTCTGGTCATCAGCGACTACACCGGCTGGCGCAGCCTGCTCAACCCCCTGTGGTGCTACCACGGCTTCCGCATGGCCGTGGTGGGCCTGACCGTCTTCGGCCTGATTATGGTCTTCTCCAGCTCCACGGTCACCATGGCCGCGCAGGGCAAGTCACCGTTCGTCCAGCTCATCAGCCAGGGCGGCTTCTGCGTGATCGGCCTGATCCTGGGCTTCATGGCCATGATGATGCCGGTGTCGTTCTGGCGCAGGGCCGGCATCGGCATCGTGCTGGCCGCCCAGATCCTGCAGCTGCTGACCTTCACGCCCCTGGGCATCGACGTCTACGGCAACAGGGGCTGGCTGAACCTGGGCTTCACCACCATCCAGCCGGCCGAGTTCATGAAGTTCGCCATGTGCGTCTGGCTGCCGTCATCGCTGCACGCCTGCGGCAGGTTCTACCGCAAGGAGGGCATCAAGGCGTACCGCTTCCCGCTGCTCGTCTACGGCATCGGACTCGCGCTCGTGGTGGGCGGCAAGGACCTCGGCACCGCCATGATCCTCATCTTCATCGGCGGCGTGGCGTTCCTGGTCTCCGGCTTCCCCGGCAAATGGATGGCGGTGGGCGCGGGATTGGCGGTCGCCATGGTGATCGTCCTGGCCGTCTCCAGCCCCAACCGCATGAAACGAATCCTGGCCACCTACGGCGACTGTTCGGCCGCGGACGCGCAGCAGGTGTGCTATCAGTCGATTCACGCCAAATACGCCATCGCCTCCGGAGGCCTGCTGGGTCTCGGCATCGGCAATTCGCGCGAGAAATGGAACTACCTGCCCGCCGCACACAACGACTTCATCTACGCCATCATCGGCGAGGAGACCGGATTCGTGGGCTGCGCCATCGTGATCCTGTTCTTCGTGATCCTCGGCTGGTGCATGATCGCCGTGGCGCTGCAGGTGCCGGACCGCTACGTGTCCATGGTGCTCATGTGCGTGACCATCTGGATCGTGGGCCAGGCACTCGTCAACATCGGCGTGGTGGTGGGCGTGTTCCCCGTGCTCGGCGTGCCCATGCCGTTCGTCTCCGCCGGCGGCTCGTCCATGATCATGTGCCTGTCCGCGGCGGGCCTCGTTGTGGGGCTTATGCGCGCGCAGCCGCAGATCAAACAGGCCCGACAGACGGTGTAGAGTACACTCGATAACCATGACTCAAGGCACACCCCATATCGTGTTGGCCGGCGGCGGAACCGCCGGTCACGTCAATCCTCTGCTCGCCGTGGCCGGCGCGATCCGTGAGATCGAGCCGGCGGCCCAGGTCACCGTCATCGGCACCGCCGTGGGCCTCGAAAAGGATCTCGTGCCGCAGGCGGGCTACGAACTCGACACCATCGAAAAAGTGCCGTTCCCTCGCCGGCCCAACCTGTACATGCTCAGGTTCCCGGCCAAATGGAAGCGCGAGACCGCCAAGGTCCGCTCCATCCTCGAAAGCCGCGAGGCCGACGTGGTGGCCGGATTCGGCGGATACGCCTCGGCGCCCGTCTACGCCACTGCACACAGGATGGGTATCCCGATCGCCATCCACGAGCAGAACGCCCGTGCCGGCATGGCCAACAAGCTCGGCGCCCGCTGGGCCGATTTCATCGGCACCGTCTACGAGGGCACCGGCCTCAAACCACGCCAGGGAGCGGACATCGAGCGCGTCGGACTGCCGCTGCGCCCCGCCATCGCCCGGCTGGCCAAGCGCATCGGCGAGGACCGCGACGGTCTGCGCCGCGAAGCCGCCGCACAGCTTGGCGTGGATCCCGCCCGTCCGCTGGTGCTGGTCACCGGCGGCTCCCTCGGCGCGCAAAGCCTCAACCGCGCCATCGCATCCTCGGCCCGTGAGCTGCTGGAACACGCCCAGATCATCCATCTGACCGGCCGCGGCAAGATCGACGAGGTCCGCACGCTGGCCACCGAATCCGCGGGAGCGGACGTATTGACCGGACTCGGCCCCGAATCGGCCGGTTCCGGCGACTACCACACGGCCGAATACCTGGAGCGCATCGACCTGGCCTTCGCCTGCGCCGATCTGGTGATCTGCCGCGCGGGCGCCGGATCCGTCTCCGAACTGGCCGCGCTGGGCCTGCCCGCCATCTACGTGCCCCTGCCCATCGGCAACGGTGAGCAGCGCTTCAACGCCGAGCCCGTGGTGAACGCGGGCGGCGGCCTTATGGTGGTGGACAGGGATCTGACCCCCGACTGGGTCAAAGGCCATGTGCCCGCCCTGCTCGCCGACCGGGAACGACTCGCGGGATTCGGCCGCAAGGCCTGGGAATACGGCATCCGTGACGCGGCCGAAGTCATGGCCCGCCATGTGCTCGCCCTCGCCGGTCGCCGCTGATACGCATCCCGCCGGACGGACGGCGAGGGCGACCTAAGATATGTTCCGGAACATCTGTGTAAGGAGCGTCAGAAATTGACTCAACCCATCGTGCTTGACCCCACCCATGCCGCGTTCGACGCATCGGCGAGGCCGGCGGACCTCGGTCCCACCCACTTCATCGGCATCGGCGGCGCCGGCATGAGCGTGCTCGCCGAGATGCTGCACGCCCAAGGGGTCGCCGTGGACGGCTCCGACCGCGAACGCAGCGCCAAGACCGACCGTCTCGCCGCACTCGGCATCACCGTGGAATTCGGCCAGCGCGCCGAGAACGTGGCCGGAGCGTCCACCGTGGTCTATTCCAGCGCCATCAAGCCGGACAACCCCGAAATCGTTGCCGCCGCCGAGGCCGGCGCGCGCATCGTGCACCGCAGCGACATCCTCGCCCTGCTCATGAACGGCAAGCAGGCCGTCACCGTGGCGGGCGCGCACGGCAAGACCACCACCAGTTCCATGCTCGCGCACATCCTCGTGAACACGGGCGAAGACCCGAGCTACGCCATCGGCGGCTCCATCCAGGGGCCGGACGGCACCACGCTGGACGGCGGCCATGCCGGAGCCGGCCGGGTGCTCGTGGCCGAGGCGGACGAATCCGACGGCAGCTTCGCCAAATACCATCCCACCATCGCCGTCATCACCAACACCGAAGCCGACCATCTTGACCATTACGGCGACGAGGCTCACTACCAGGCCGCGTTCGTGAACCATGCCGGCCACGCCGCCGACCATGTGGTGATCTGCGCCGACGACAAGGACAATCTCGGCGTGATCGCCGCCATGCCCGCCGACGTCAAGGCCCGCGTCATCGCCTACGGCACCGCGCCGGCCGGCGAACTGGCCTCCGATCTGGACTTCTCGGCCATCGCCGCCTACGTGCGCATCGTCTCCGAGACCGAGGCCGCCGGCAGCGGCAGCGAACGGTTCACGCTGGAGTTGCCCGCCGCGGTGACCGGGGACCAATCCGTGTCCCAGAACGTGGTGCTCAAGGTGCCCGGCATCCACAACGCGCGCAACGCCGCGGCCGCCATCACCGCCGCCGTGCTGCTCGGCGTGGCCCCCGAGGCCGCCGCACAGGCCATCGCCGGCTTCCTGGGCGCATCCCGCCGGTTCCAGGTGCGCGGCACGGTCAAGCAGGTCACCGTGGTGGACGACTACGCCCACCATCCCACGGAGATCGCCGCGCTGCTCGACGCCGCACGACGCCGTTATCCGGAATCCGTCATCCGCGTGATCTTCCAGCCGCATCTGTTCTCCCGCACGAGGTTCTTCGCCCGCGAATTCGCCGAGGCGCTGGCCAAGGCGGACGACGTGATCGTCACCGGCATTTTCCCTGCCCGTGAAAAGCAGGAGGATTTCCCTGACGTCGGCCCGCAGACCATCGTGGACGCCGCCGCGGGGCTCAAGGACGCCTCCGCCGGCACCTGGATCCAGGCGGTGGGGGACATGTGCCTGGCCGCCAAGATGATGGCCATGCGCGCCCATCACGGCGACGTGGTGTTCACTGTGGGCGCGGGCGACATCACGGATATGGACGAGGTGCTGCTGACCGCGCTCGAGGCGCATCGCGAAAGCTGCGAGTGATGGCGGGACGTACCGTACGCTCCGCCGGCGGCTCCGGTGGCGCCAGACGTCCGCGCACGGTGGCCTCGCATGTGAACGAGAAGCCCCTGAAGGGCGAGGAACAGACGGGGCGCGCAGGCAGGACCGTCCGTCAGACCGGTTCGGTCTCCATGCCGTCCTCGTCGTTCCCCGCACAACCGGCCGCCAGCGCCGTGACCCGGCAGAACGTGCGTGCCGCGGCGCGTGTGGCGGGCAAGTCCGCCACGAAATCGCCGACCAAGTCCGTTGCGCGAGGCGTGACGCGGTCCACCGCCCAGTCCGGCGCGCGGTTCGTCTCGAAGCCTTCGGGACAGGTCGGTGCCGCCGCTTCGGCTTCGTCCGGGACGCACCAGGGCGCCAAGTCACCTTCACGCAATGCGTCCCGCTCGTTCAATCCCTTCGCAAGGACCGTGTCCAAGCCCGCGACGTCCCGTGCCGGCAAGCCACGTGCGGTGGCCTCGCATCATGACGGGGAGTCGGCGAGTGTCCGGGGGCGTGGCGCTGCCCCGGTCGAGCGCCCCTCATCCACCGACGTGACGGTGGCCAAGGGACAGGCCGGCGCATTCGTGGATGCCCGCCGCCTGCGCAGCGAGGACTACGTGACCGAGACCCTGCACCAGACCACCGGCATGCTCGGCATCGCATCGCGTCCGAAGGTGGTGGACTTCACCGAGCGTGCCAAGGAACGCAAGCGCGCCAGCGCCCGTGTGATCGCCGTCCGTGTGCTCGCGGCCCTTGCCGGCATCGCGGTGCTGGCCGGGCTGACCTGGTTGCTGTTCTTCTCCACCGTGTTCCGCCTGGAAACCGGGGCGATCAGCGTGACCGGCGCCAACGAATGGGTGAGCGCCCAGACCATCCACGCCATCGCGGACAAGCAGGCCGGCAAGTCGCTGTTCCTGGTCTCCACGAACGACGTGGCGAACCAGCTCAAGGACATTCCCGGAGTGTCCGAAGCCAAGGTCTCACGGCGATTCCCGAAGGCCATGAGCGTCGAGATCACCGCGCAGAAACCCGCCGCCATGCTCAAAAGCGGCGATACGCTGACCGCGGTGGATGCCGAGGCCCGCGTGCTCAATTCGGTCTCGTCCAAGGACGTGGACGGCATTCCGGTCATCGAGGTCAAGGACGTGGAGACGAGCCTGAAGAACCGCTCGGTCAAGGAGGCGCTGACCATCCTCGGGGCCCTGCCCGAATCGATGCGCCAGCAGATCACCAAGGTGACCGCCGAGACGCAGGACTCCGTGACCACCACGCTGGACGGCGGCGAACGGGTGATCGTCTGGGGAGACTCCTCCCAGCTCAAGCTCAAGATGGCTGTGGTGGACAAGATCATCAACGATCCGAACGTGATAGGGGAGCGGCATCAGGTGGATGTCTCCGCGCCGCTCAAACCGATCATCAAATGATTTCGTCCAGCGCGTACGGCTTGCGCGGCCGGACGAACGGGTGTATCTTGAAAAGTCCGGCCGAAAAGTCGGATGCTTGATAATTCAAGATTGGGGTCGATCGGTTTCGACGGTGACCTGTTCGCTGCAGGGAAGCGTGCCGAGAACGCCGGGTCCGCTCGTGGATGACCCCGGCAAAAGAATAAGTGCTAAATCTAACCGCACTGAGTTCGCTCTCGCTGCCTGAGCTTCGCGCCAGGATTAACCAGTGAGCAGCCGCTCCGTTCACTCTCTCTCGTCTTTGGGGGGATGCTGAGCGTCGTTAAGAAGACTTGCTGATGTAGCTGAGCCTCAGGGCTGCATCGGGACTTGTACTGCGGATATGCTCGCCATCGGTTGTCTGCGACACAGATGGGGGCAGAAAAACCGCCGCACGGCCAGCAGACTACGCACGTAGAAGACTGCGGGCTCGGTCATCGGACCGGGGTTCAATTCCCCGCGACTCCACCATGAAAGGCGTCGTTCCCCGAAAGGGGAGCGGCGCCTTTTCGTATTGAAACATTGTCCCGACCGGGCCCGATCTTGGCGGCACGGTCGGGACATACGTTAAAGGCTCTGTTAAGACAAGATTGACATGGCCCTCATTTTGGCTCCCCTTGTCAGGGGAGCTGTCGGTGAAGCCGACTGAGGGGTAGCCAGACATGGGTTCATGTCAATCTTGGTCTAACAGAACCTACGAAAAAACCGCCGTCCCGATGGGGAGCGGCGGTTTTTCAAAGTCCGAGGTCAGTCAGCGCGGACCGACCGGGAACCGGTGAAGGCGATCAGGCCTTCTTGCCTTCGAGGATCTTGTAGCCGAAGCCCATGACCAGCACGTAGAGGCAGCCGACGGCCATCACGAGGATGCCACCGAACTGGCCGGCCGCGTCGGCGGCCACACCCATGATCGGCGGGAAGATGGCGCCACCGATCAGACCCATGAGCATGAGGCCGGAGATCTCGTTCTGACGATCCGGACGGTACATCAGGGCGTGGGACAGGAACAGGGAGAACACGTTGGAGTTACCGAAGCCGACCAGGGCCACGGCGACCCAGAACAGCCAGACCGGCGGGTTGTCCTGCACGAGGGCGAAGATCGCGAAGCAGACGGCGGACAGGGTCATGATGACGCCGCAGATACGCAGGCCGACCTTGTTGGAGATCTTCTGGAGCACGATGCCGCCGGTGAAGCAGCCGATCATACGGGCGATGAAGTAGACCATGGTGGCGGTGGCGGCGATCTCGGTGAACTGGTCGCCGGTGTGCTCGGTCAGGATACGCGGGGCCTGGGCGTTGATGCCGACGTCCACACCCACGTGGGCGACGATGCCGAGGAAGCACAGGAACACGATGGCGTCGGAGAACAGGAGCTTGAAGCAGCGGCCGATGGTGGTGGTGCCGGCGTCCGGAGCGGGCTCCTCGATCTTGTCGAAGGCCAGCAGGATGTAGCCGATGATGCCGATGACGAAGTAGATCACGAACAGGATCCACCACATGCCGAGCTTGGTGGCGCCCCAGATGGCGATGTACGGGGCGAACAGGGAGGCGAAGGCCTTGACGAACTGGCCGGTGGTCAGCGTGGAGGCGAGCTTGTCACCCTTGACGAACACGGTCAGCAGCGGGTTCAGGGACACCTGCATAAGGGTGTTGCCGATGCCGAGGAAGGCGAAGGAGATGACGATCAGGACGAGGCGGGCGGTGCCGGAGAGCGCCACGTAGGCGATGATCGGCAGGGCCATGGCCACGAGGGTCACGAGGATGGACCACAGCACGGTCTTGCGGCGGCCGATCTTGTTCATCAGCATGCCGGTGGGCACGGAGAAGATGAGGAACCAGAAGAACACCATCGTGGTGAACAGGTTCGCGGTGCCGTCGGCCAGTGCGAACTCGCCCTTGACGTAGTTCGTCGCGGTGCCGACCAGGTCGACGAAGCCCATGACGAAGAAGGCGAACATCACCGGCAGGATCTTGGCGAATCCGGCGTTGCCGGTCTTGGTGGTTTCGTTGCTCATTATGAATCCCTTTTTCTTAACTGCAATGAGGCAATGAATCTGTTTCGATATTCAGTTATGATCCGGCCTGCGTCGGCCGGGTTTTCCGCGTCAATCGGGTATGGCTCACGCTGGGGAAGCGTGTTTTGGTTGTGCATCCGAAGCGGCGTTGCCTCGGCGTGAGCCATACCCGAAAGCGGGGAGGAAAGGAGGTTATCGGGCGGGTGCTAACGACCCGCGGGATGGGATGGAAGGGGTCGACTCACTTGCCGGCTTCGGCGAGGTAGTCGGGCATCTGCTCCGGGTAGTCCGGCCAGGCGCCGGCCTGGGTGCACACGAAGGCGGCAGTGTTGACGGCCTTGCGGTGAGCCTCGGAGAGGGAGTCGCCCAGCAGGGTGCGGGCGGTGAAGGTGCCGGAGAAGGAGTCGCCAGCGCCGACGGTGTCCACGACCTCGACGTGCGGGGTGTCCACGGTGGAGGACTCGCCCTTGCGGGAGATGATGGTGGAGTAGGCGGAACCGGCGGTCAGGATCACGTAGTCCAGGTTGAACTCGTCCAGGAACCAACGGCAGGCGTCCTCACCGGAGGTGCCGCGGATGTCGAACATGTCGCGCAGGAGCAGCAGCTCCTCGTCGTTGATCTTGAAGACGGTGGAGTAGCCCAGCAGCTCCTCGATGAGCTCCTTGGAGTAGTGGTCGCCGCGCAGGTTGATGTCGAAGAACTTCATCGCGCCCGGCTTGGTCTGCTTGAGCAGCTCGGTGATGGTGGCGTGGGACTCGGGGGAGCGCAGGGCCAGGGTGCCGAAGCAGACGGCGTCCGCCTTGGAGACCACGTCGATGAGCTGGCGGGTGTAGGCGATGTGATCCCAGGCCACGCCCTTGACGATGGTGTACTCCGGGATGCCGTTCTTCAGGGCCACCTCGACGGTGGAGGTCGGCCAGGCGTTGCGCTGGATGATGGTGTTGATGCCGGCTTCCTCGGCCTTGGCCACCAGTTCGTCGCCGAGCTCATCCTCGCCGACCGCGCTGACGGACCAGCCCTCGGCACCGTTCTTCATCGCGTGGTAGGCGAAGTTCACCGGAGCGCCGCCGGCGCGCTTGCCGCCCGGCAGCATATCCCACAGCAGCTCACCCAGGCTCAGAACGATCGGGTTAGACATGGTTGTTTCCTTTCCTTTGTTTGGTTTCTTCCGTAGGAAAATCTTTGTTTTATCCGCGTCCCGCGTCGTCACGAGACGTCGAAGAACATCGAGGGATGTTCCAGGAATTGTGTGACCGCCACGGCCGCGGCGCCGGAGACGGCCGCGTCCGCCGACAGTGTGGACAGGGTGATGGAAGTCGTTTCGTTGAGTTCGGGGATGGACCGTTCGTCCACCGTGCGGCGCACCTCGTCGAGCAGCAGCGGGCCCGCTTCGGCCACGATGTCGCCGATGATGATGTGCCGGGGATTGAAGCCGTTGAAGATGGTCACGCAACCGTAGCCGACGTAGCGTCCGATCTCGCGGATCATCTCGCGGGCGCGTTCGTCGCCCTCGCGGGCCTTGGCGAACAGCGCGCGCACCGCATCGGTGTGGGTCATGGCCGCGGCTCCCGGCACCACCTCGCCGTCCTCGATGAGCATGTCATGGATGGCGGGGGTGGAGCAGTAGCGCTCGAGGCAGCCGACGTTGCCGCAGTCGCACGAGCGGCCGTTGACGTCGATGGAGATGTGGCCGATTTCGGTGGCGGCGCCGAGGTAGCCGTTGATGAGACGGCCGTTGTCGATGACGCCGAGGCCGACGCCCTCGCCGAGCAGATAGTAGGAGAGGTTGGCCTCCGTGTGGACGGCCGGGTCGAACAGGTAGTGGGCCAGGGCACCGGCGCGGGCGTCCTGTTCGGTGAACACCGGCACGCGGAAGGCGGTGGAGAATTCCTTGATGAAGTTGATCCTGCGCCAGCCCTGCATGCTGGAGACCACGGCGGTGCGGCCTTCGTTGCGCAGGTAGGGGCCCGGCACGGCCATGCCGACGGCGACGATGGACGGGTCATCCGCCAGCAGCTGCGTGATGCGCTCGTGGATGATGGCGATGGTGTCGTCGATGGTGTCGTCGTAGACGGTGGGCAGGTTCTCAAGGCTCAGGGCGTTGCCGCACAGGTCGAACACGCCGATCTGGACGAGCGAGCGCGCGAACTTGATGCCGATGATGCGGAATCGGGCGGTGTCGAGCTCCAGCCCGATGGAACGGCGGTTCTTGGAGCCTTCGATGTCGCCGGTCTCCTCGATGACGCCGGCCTCGATGAGGCGGGCGGTGATCTTGGTGATGGCGGCGGGGGTCAGGTCCAGGGCCTTGGCGATCTGGGCGCGGGAGCTGATGCCGTTGTGGTACAGGTGCTTGAGGATGCGGGAACGGTTCGATTCGGAGACGGTGGCACGGGACTTGGCCGGGTTGGCTTCGATCGCCATGATGGTCATGTGTCCTCCTTGCCGTGCGTCGTCGCGAGTGGTTCACACTCAGCATTGAATCTAAACTTGGTTAAGATGTTAACGCGGTTAATGTATTAACGCAACGAAGCGATGTGGCGGCGTGTCGCGTGTGCGCCCGCGGGGACTGGGGTCCAGCGGTGTATCACATGTTTTACGAGTGTTTCCGTTTGATGTAAAGAATGTTGACAAATAGGCCGATTTCGCGGAGTATCGCGAAATGTCACCGTTTACACGGCAAGGCCGGGGAAGTGGACACGCGGTTAATGTAAAGGTAGTTGACATTGACGCTTTCGCGCCGTACCCTGAACGTAGTTGCCAAGGAAGAACGGCAACGAACCAAGCTCGAAGAGGAGTAGGAACATGGTTTCATTCAACAAGCGACTTATGGCCGGTCTGGCCGCGGTGGCCGCTCTGTCCATGGGACTGGCCGGATGCGGTTCCCAGTCGAACACCGGAACCAGCGAGGGTGATTCGTCCGACGGCGGCGTCGTGAACATCACCTACATGCATCGTCTGCCCGATAACGACGGCATGGTGCTGGTCAACGACATCGTGGCCAAGTGGAACAAGGAGCACCCGGACATCCAGGTCAAGGCCACCAAGTTCGACGGCAAGGCCTCCGAGATGATCAAGAAGCTCGAGACCGACGTCAAGTCCGGCGAGGCCCCCGATCTGGCCCAGGTCGGCTACGCCGAGCTGCCCGAGGTCTTCACCAAGGGCATGCTGCAGGACGTGACCCAGTACGCCGAGCAGTACAAGAACGACTTCGCCTCCGGCCCGTACTCCCTGGTGCAGGTGGATGGCAAGGCCTACGGCCTGCCGCAGGACACCGGCCCGCTGGTCTACTTCTACAACAAGGCCGAGTTCGAGAAGCTCGGCATCACCGAGGTCCCGCAGAGCGCCAGCGACTTCATCGCCGCGGCCAAGAAGGCCGCCGCCGCCGGCAAGTACATCATGTCCTACCAGCCCGATGAGGCCGGCAACATGATCTCCGGCCTGGCCGGCGCCTCCGGCGGCTGGTACAAGGTCAAGGACAACGCCTGGGTGGTCAACACCGAGACGGACGGCTCCAAGGCCGTGGCCGACTTCTACCAGCAGCTGCTCGACGCCAAGGCCGTGACCACCAACCCGCGTTGGGATCCGACCTTCGACGCCTCCATCAAGAACGGCGAGCTGATCGGCACCGTGGCCGCCGCCTGGGAGGCCCCGCTGTTCATGACCTCCTCCGGCGGCACCGGCTCCGGCGAATGGCAGGTCGCACAGCTCGGCGACTGGTTCGGCAACGCCGGCAAGACCGGCCCCGACGGTGGCTCCGCCGTGGCCGTGCTGAAGAACTCGAAGCACCCGAAGGAAGCCATGGAGTTCCTGGATTGGTTCAACACCCAGATCTCCGACCTGGTTTCCCAGGGCCTGGTCCCGGCCGCCACCACCGAGGACGCCAAGACCCCGGATGACTGGTCGACCTTCTTCGGCGGCCAGGACATCATGTCCGAGTTCAAGACCGCGAACAACAACATGGGCGACTTCACCTACATGCCCGGCTTCTCCGCCGTCGCCGCGAAGATGAACGAGACCGCCGCCAAGGCCTCCGACGGCTCCGGCAAGGTCGCGGACATCTTCTCCGAGGCACAGACCACGTCCGTCGACACGCTGAAGAACCTGGGCCTGTCCGTAGCCGAGTAACGGTCGGTCCGCCGGGGCCTTTACCGGAAAGAGACTGACTGTTCCACACACCGAAAGGCCGGAGTTCATCGCTCCGGCCTTTCTTTATGAAGGGCGGCCCGGCGGCCGTTCGAGGCGTCGCCGCCGCCCGCAACGAATCTTTTTGTATCCCGCACTGTTCTTTGAAAGACAGGTTTCCTATGACTGCAACAACGCAACCGGCGAAGACGGGGGTCGCCAAGCGTGCCGCCAAGCCGAAGCGGTCGGATGCCGCACGGCGTGAGAACCGCACCGGCTGGGCCTTCATGGCGCCCTTCGCCATCCTGTTCGCCCTGGTGTTCATCCTGCCCATCGTCTGGGCCATCTATTCCAGCTTCTTCCGCCAGGTCACCGTGGGCGGTGGCGCTTACGGCGGCGGCGAACTGGTCAACAAGTTCGTCGGACTGCAGAACTTCCAGTACGTGATCACGTCCGGCGCGTTCTGGGCCGGCGTGGGCAGGGTGGTCATCTACACCCTGATCCAGGTGCCGATCATGATCATCGCCGCGCTGGCGCTGGCCATGCTCGTCGACTCGTACATCGTCAAGCACATCACCGCCTTCCGTCTCGGCTACTTCCTGCCGTACGCCATCCCCGGCGTGGTGGCCTCCATCATCTGGGTCTACCTGTACAACGGCCAGATCTCGCCGATCGTCAAGGGCCTTGCCGCCCTGGGCATCAAGGTGAACTTCTTCGCCGACAACGTGGTCCTCGGCTCGATGGCCAACATCACCACCTGGACCTTCACCGGCTACAACATGCTGATCTTCCTCGCGGCCCTCCAGGCCATCCCGCACGACCTGTACGAGGCGGCCCGCATCGACGGCGCCAACGGTTTCCAGATCGCCATGAAGATCAAGCTGCCGAATGTGCGTGCCGCGGCCCTGCTCGCCATGCTGCTGTCCATCGTGGGCACCATCCAGCTGTTCAACGAGCCGCAGGTCATGACCATCTCCGACCCGAGCATCTCCAAGTCGTACACCCCGATGATGATGGCCCTCAACACCTCGCAGGGCACCCTGACGCCGGGCGGCGACGGACCCGCATCCGCCGTGGCCATCGTCATGGCATTGATCGCAGGCGTGCTCGCCGTGGCGTACACGCTGGTTGAAAGGAAGGTGAACGCGGAATGAGCACCGTGAACGTCGATAGCAAGGAGGCCCGCGCCGCCGCGCGTGCCCGCAAGAAGGCCGACAAGATCCGTGACCAGCATGCCAACGACCTGCCCCGTTCCATGCAGCCCTCCGCGCTGGTCAAGACCGTCACCGTCGTGGTGCTGGTCGCCGCGCTGATCTACTTCCTGTTCCCGATCTACTGGGCCATCATCGCCTCCACGAAGACCCCGAGCGAGATGACCGGCAGCAACGGCCTGTGGTTCGCGGTCGGCATCACCGACCTGCCGGGCGCCATCGCCAAGAACTACTCCACGCTGCTGGGCTGGACCCGAGGCCAGTTCTGGCGCTGGGTGCTCAACTCGCTGATCTACTCCGGTGTCTCCGCCCTGATCGGCACGCTCGTGGCCGTCATGGCCGGCTACGCCACCGCCAAGTTCAACTTCCGCGGCAAGAACATCGCCATCGGCGTGATCATGGGCTGCATGCTCATGCCCGCCGCGCTGCTGACCATCCCGCAGTACTCGATCTTCCACGCCGTGCACCTGACCAACACCATGCTCTCGATCATCATCCCGTGCTGCGTCTCCCCGTTCGGCTTCTTCCTGGGCCGCGTGTACGCGCAGACCTCGGTGCCGAACGAACTGCTGGAGGCGGCCCGCATCGACGGCGCCAGCGAGGCGCGCATCTTCTTCACCATCGTGCTGAGGATCCTCGCCCCGGCCATGGTCACGATCTTCCTGTTCCTGTTCGTGGCCACCTGGAACAACTTCCTGCTGCCGTTGATGATGGTCTCGTCCGACACCCTGAAGCCCGTGACCCTCGGCCTGTACGGCATGGTCTCGCTGGCCACGTTCACCGATCGTGGTGCCCTGATGATGGGTGCCCTGCTCGGCGTCCTGCCCGTGATCGTCCTGTTCCTCGGCCTCCAGCGCTACTGGCAGGCCGGTCTGGCGGCCGGTGCGGTCAAGGGCTGAGCCGTTAAGCGGACAGTCCAGTGGACTGTCCGTAGGCTCAGCCTGAGCGAGGCGACAGCCGAGCGAAGGTCGGATTGAGCCTCGCCGAAGGCGAGTCCGTTCTTGCGGGGGCCGGAGGCGATGCCGTGAAGCGGACAGCCCGGTGCCGAACCGATTGTCTCGGTGGCTCCCCTCAATCAGGGGAGCCACCTCTTACCGAAATTACAAGGAGTAACACTTTCATGACCACCACTGGACGTTTCACGCTTCCCAGCGAGGAGAACTTCGCCGAGAAGACCAAGGAACTGGCCGAACTGTGGGGCGCCGACGCCATCCGCAACTCGGACGGCACCCATCTGGACGACGCCGTCCTGGCGCTGGGCAAGAAGATCTACAGCGCCTACTTCCCGACCCGCGCGCACAACGAGTGGATCACCCTCCACATGGACGAGACGCCGCAGGTCTACCTGCTGACCCAGCGCGTGCTCGCCGAGACGGACACCGTCTCCATCGACCTCATGGCCACGTTCTACGAGGAGCAGCTGACCCCGAACTATGACGCCGACCCGGCCAAGTACTGGGAGGTCATCGACCGCACCACCGGCGAGGTCGTGGACCCGGCGAACTGGTCCGTGGACAAGGACTCCCACAGCGTGACCGTGACCGGCGCGACCCCGATGCACGAGTACACGGCCTCGTTCCTCGCCTACATCATCTGGGACCCGGTCGAGATGTACAACCATCTCACCAACGACTGGGGCGACAAGGAACACGAGATCCCGTTCGACATCTACCATCCCGCCACCCGCAAGTTCGTGTTCGACACGTTCGAGAAATGGCTTGCGGAGAACCCCACCACCGACGTGGTGCGCTTCACCACCTTCTTCTACCAGTTCACGCTCCTGTTCGACCAGAAGCACCGTGAGAAGATCGTCGACTGGTTCGGCTGCTCCTGCACCGTCAGCCCGCAGGCCCTGGACGACTTCGAGAAGCAGTACGGCTACCGTCTGCGTCCGGAGGACTTCGTGGACGGCGGCTGCTACAACTCCGCATGGCGCGTGCCGCGCAAGGCCCAGCGCGACTGGATCGACTTCCTCTCCGGCTTCGTGCGTGAGAACGTCAAGAAGCTCGCGGACATGTCCCACGCCGCCGGCAAGGAAGCCATGATGTTCCTCGGCGACCAGTGGATCGGCACCGAACCCTACAAGGACGGCTTCGGCGACCTCGGCCTGGACGCCGTGGTCGGCTCCATCGGCGACGGCACCACCACCCGCATGATCGCGGACATCAAGGGCGTCAAGTACACCGAAGGCCGCTTCCTGCCGTACTTCTTCCCGGACACCTTCTACGAGGGCAACGACCCGAGCATCGAGGCATGGGACAACTGGCGCAAGGCCCGCCGTGCCATCCTGCGTTCGCCGATCGCCCGCATGGGCTACGGCGGCTACCTCTCGCTCGCGGCCAAGTTCCCCAAGTTCGTGGACGCGGTGACGCACATCGCCGACGAATTCCGCGACATCCACGAGCGCACCGGGGGAGCGGCGGCCGAAGGCGAGCTCAACGTGGCCATCCTGAACTCCTGGGGCAAGATGCGCTCCTGGATGGCATACACGGTGGCCCACGCCCTGCCCAACAAGCAGACCTACTCGTACTACGGCATCCTCGAAGCCCTCTCCGGCATGCGCGTCAACGTGCGGTTCATCAGCTTCGACGACGTGCTGGACCACGGCGTGGATCCGGACATCGACGTGGTGATCACCGGAGGCCCGGTGGACACCGCCTACTCCGGCGGCGACGTGTGGACCAGGGAGCCCAAGCTGGCCGAGACGTTGCGCGCCTGGGTGCGCGGCGGCGGCGCCCTCGTGGGCGTGGGTGAGCCGAGCTCCCAGTGGTTCCAGGGCCGCTTCTTCCAGCTGGCCGACGTGCTCGGCGTGGACGAGGAGCGCTTCCAGACCCTGTCGGTGGACAAGTACTTCCCGCCGGTCACCCCGGACCACTTCATCACCGAGGACGTGCACGTCGATCCGGCGGCGCGCGAGGCCTGGAGCGAGGCCGGCTACCGCATCCCGCTGTCCGGCTGCGGCGGCGGCCAGGGCAAGGCTCCGCTCAGCGGCATCGACTTCGGCGAGGCGATCGCCAACACGTTCCCGATCAACGAGAACGTGACCCTGCTGAGGGCCGACGGCGGCGAGGTGCAGCTCGCGGTCAACGAATACGGCAAGGGACGTGGCGTGTACGTCTCCGGCCTGCCGTACTCCGCGGCCAACGCCCGCCTGCTCGAACGCATCCTGTTCTACGCCTCCCACAACGAAGGCAAGTACGCGGCGTTCAGCTCCACCAACCCCGAGTGCGAGGTGGCGCGATTCCCCGAACAGCACTGGTACTGCGTGATCAACAACACCGATCGTGCGCAGTCCACCGATGTGGCGCTGCCCTCCGGCGAGATCGAGCACTTCGATCTCGGCCCCAGCGGCATCGCCTGGCGCGAACTGTAAATCGACGACAGATTGCGGATCACGCCATGAACGTCCGGCCTGCGGTACCTACTCCTCCCGCAGGCCGGCTTTGTATGTGTGCCGGTTCGTCGCCCGTCGGAGCATGTCGGGCGCGGGCCGGACTGAGCGGGAGTGCATGCGTATCCGGCCAACGACGGCCGGGGAACACGGTTGGGAACTTCGGAAAGGCAAGGAAGCATGGGTGAACCAACGCGGAACAACGTACATGAGGGAACATATCGGGTCGGCGTGGATATCGGCGGCACCAAAATCGAGGCCGTGCTGGTGGACGCCGCCGGCAGCGTCGCGGCAAGCCATCGTGTGCCGGCCCGCCGCGGCGCCGGCAACGTGGTCGAGGATGTGACGGCACTGGTACGCACGGTGGCCGGCGAGCATCTCGGCGAACTCGCCGGCGTGGGCATCGGCACGCCCGGTCAGGTCGATTCCGAGGCCGGCACCGTGTCCCATGTGGTCAATCTCGACATCGACACGCTCGCCCTTGGTCCTGAAGTGGGGGAGCGGCTGGGCGGGATTCCCGTCCGCGTGGAGAACGACGTCAACGCCGCCGCGCTCGGTGCGGCGCAGTTGGTGCCGGGTGCCAGGGGCGAGGGAACCGTGGTGTTCCTGAACTTCGGCACCGGTCTGGCCGCCGGGGTCATCGTGGACGGCGTGCTGCAGCATGGCTTCAGCGGAGCGGCGGGGGAGGTCGGCCACATCCCGATCGATCCGAACCGGTTCGCATGCCCGTGCGGTCAGCGAGGCTGCCTGGAGACCGTGTGCTCCGGGGCTTCGGTGCAACGGCTGTGGCCCGCGGACGGCAGGCCCGCCATGCCGGACCTCATCGAACGCGCGCACTGCGAACAGGCCGACGCCGTGCGGGTGCTCGGCATCGTCTCGCACGCGATGGGCGATGCGCTGCAGATCGTGGGCCAGGCGTTCGACCCGCGCGTGATTATCGTGGGCGGAGGCATGGCCAAGACCGGCGAGCCGCTATTGGATGTGATGAGCGACGAGCTGTTCCGCCGCGAGGCCGACTGCCCGTTCCTCAAGGGCCTGCATCTGGCCGACCGCCTGAGGCTCGCCCCCGTGGACCAGCCCATCGGCGCGCTCGGCGCCGCACTGGCGGTGTGAAGACGCTTTTTACCTGGCTCCCCTCTCTGAGGGGAGCTGTCGTCGGAGACGACTGAGGGGAGCATCCTTTTGTGTGGATTGCTCCCCTCAGTCGTCTTCGCTGTCAATTCCCTTCGGACAGGGGAGCCGGAAATTCACTACTTGATATAACTACCCGTTGATATAGCGGCGGATCACGGCGATGGCGCCGCCGCGCAGGGTGAGGTCGCCGCCGACCTGGCAGCGGCGGATGATGGTGCGCACATGGAACGAGGAGCCGGTGGCGGCGTCGAACCGCTGCTGGGCCGCCTCCAGGAACGTGTTGTTGATGATGTCCGCGGGGCCGGCCACGCACACGTCCGCGATGTCCAGCAATCCCACGGGCATGGCCAGCGCCGATGCGAACAAATCGCCGGCCTGGCGGATCACGTCCGCGCGGCCCCGCGCGTCATGGTGGCGCATCCGTTCGCGCAACGCATGGGCGGAGATCAGCATCTCCAGGCATCCGCGCTTGCCGCACGGGCATTCGGGGCCGTTCGGATCGATGGCGATGTGGCCGATCTCGCCTGCGGCGTGATGGTCGCCGATGACCGGCATGTCATGGATTAGCGTGGCCGTGCCCACGCCCTGGCCGAACGTGGTGAAGATCAGATCGGGGCCGGCCTGGCCGAAGAACCGTTCGGTGAGCATCGCCGCGATGGCGTCGTTGACGATGACCACCGGAAGGTCGAACTGGCGTTCGAGCAGCGGACCCAATTCCACGTTATGCCAGCCGAGCATCGTGGAATCGCGCACGGTACCCTCCTGCACCACGCCGGAGACCACGATGCCGATGCCCAGCACGTCGCCGAAATCCAGATCGGAGCGCAGCTGGTCGATCAGCTGCACGATGGCGTCGGTCTCGACGTGATTGTCCGGGCCCAGCGCGACCTCCATGCAGTCCTGGGGAATGCCGAGCAGATCGGTCACGGCGCCTTGGATGAGCTGGGGATGCGACAGGTCGATGCTGATGATCTTGAGACGCGAGGTGTCGATGCCGAGCAGCGCGCCGCGCTTGCCCTTGCCGGTGGGATTGGCCGCGTATCCGGTCTCGCACAGCAGACCCTCGTCCAGCATGTCGGAAATCACGTCGGAGATGGCCACGCGGCTCAGCCCGGTCAGTCGGCCCAGATCGGCGCGGGAACGGCGCTGCGCGGGGAACAGCAGATTGAAGATCAGCGCCCGGTTGGTGCGCCGGATGTCCGCCGGACTGGCCTTGCCCTGCCGGCCGGTGGCGGTGCCCCCGTGTTCGAAACCTGATGACATAATGCCTTCCCTGTACGCCTTCGCTGGCGACGAATCCTTCGCTCAACCGTCGTCGTTGACGTCCTATTTATCAATACTGTTTTCAGTATAGATGAAAACGGTCACAATAGAAACCTCAGAGCGTTGCAAAATAGCCATTTTGATTTATGTAACCAACATTAACAATCATTGTTGGGCGGGTATGCGTGAATATCGAACAGCTCGGTAGAGTGACATCGCACCAATGTCCGCATAGTGAAACACAGACCCGTTTATCTCACCATTCGGTCATATGAGTCAAAGCCGTTCACGTATCCGCGATACTGCTCAACACCGCATAAACACAGGCCTTCCCCGCCACAAGCATCATCCGGCCGGTGCATATGGAAACGCATGGGTAACAAACCGGCACCATAGTCAGCGGTAATCCATACCACGCAATGGCATGGAACAGCATAGAGAGAGGATTCTCGTGAATTCCAAGAAGATTCTGGCCGTGGTCGCTTCCGCGGCGGCCGTCGTCTCGCTGACCGCCTGCGGCGGCGTGAAGGACGATGGCGGCACCACCGCTTCCGGCTCCAACGCCATCACCGTCGGCACCACCGACAAGATCACCAGCGTCGACCCCGCCGGCTCCTACGACAACGGCTCCTACGCCGTGCAGATCAACATCTTCCCGTTCCTGTACGCCCAGGACTACAACACCTCCGAGCTGAGCCCGGACATCGCCGCCGATGACGGCACCTGGAACGACGACGGCAGCGAGTTCACCGTCAAGCTCAAGGACGGCCTGAAGTTCGCCAACGGCAATGACCTGACCGCATCCGACGTCAAGTTCTCCTTCGACCGCATCAAGAAGATCAACGACCCGAACGGCCCGAGCTCGCTGCTGGCCAACATCGAGTCCGTGACCGCCAAGGACGACACCACCGTGGGCTTCAAGGACTCCGTGCCCTTCGACGTGACCCTGAAGCAGGTGCTCTCCAGCCCGGC
>NZ_QFFM01000023.1 GCF_003129905.1 Bifidobacterium callitrichidarum | reverse complement strand
GGTCCCCGACACACTCAAGGCCGTTCGGCCAAGCCTACGGTCTGGAACCGCATACCCCGGCCGGCCACCTCCGTTCCGTTGGATAGTTTCATTTGTGCATCGGTTTGTAGAAGTCGATGTTGTGAAGCGGGCCGAATACGAAGAAACCCACCTGATTGCTCAGGTGGGTTTTCACGTTTTTAAACGCTGCCAGGATCAGGCGTTCGGGCGCTTGCCGTGGTTGGCGGCCTTCTTACGACGATCCTTGCGCTTACGTCCGCGCATGCCCATGATGGACTCCTTTGCTAAGTAAAAAATAAGCCTTCGGAATTATGCCACATTCTCCGGACCGGATGCAACACGACACAACACGGCAGACGGAAAGCCGGTTTGACCGGCGATTCGTCCGCCGTCGAAGGCCGGCTCCATCAAGATGGTGGAGTCGGAGAGATGGGCTCAGTGCTGCTCGGCCTTGATGAACAGCTTCGTGGTGCTGGAAGTGCCGGGCTTCAACACGATGAGGTCGTTGCCGGTGTTGAAGGCGTTGGCGTACGCGGTCTGCGGCTCTACGGCGGTGCCGGCCGGGTGCTGGAATGCCGGGAAGCCGGTGCCGGTGCACACCTGGAAGGAGGTGACGGTCTCGTCGCCGCCGACCTTGATGACCAGGCCGTCGGGGCGCGTGAACGTGGCGGTCACGGTGCCGTCCTCGGCGCGCTTCAGGTCGGTCCAGGCGTCATCGAACGGCTGGTTGACCAGCAGCGGGTCGTCGTTGAGGTCATACTTGGTGCCGGCCACCGGTTCGGTGCCGGTGGGGATGAGGTTCTCGTCCACGGTCACATGCGTATCGGCGGGCACGGTCAGGTGGCACTGGGCGTTGTGGCCGTCGATCTCGTCGCCGTAACCGTTGAAGCCGTTGTCAAGCCACGGGTGGATGGCCAGGGCCCACGGGGCGTCCACGTCGCCGTCGTTCTGCGCGGTCACGGTGATGTGCAGGCCGTCCGCATCCAGCTCATGGGTGGCGGTCACGGTCACGTCGAACGGGTAGCCCAGCAGGAACGGGGCGCGCCAGGACTGCGTCACGGAGGTCTCGGTCAGAGATTCCAGCTTCCAGAAGGCGCGGTAGCCGTAACCGTGGATGGCGGTGTTGCGGTCATGCTCGTCGATGGGCAGCGTGTAGGTCTTGCCCTCGAACTCATAGGTGCCGCCGGCGATGCGGTTCGGGAACGGCACCAGCAGCTGGCCGTGGCAGCAGGTCACCGGATCGTCCGGGCCCAGCGGCACGATCACGTTCTTGCCCTGGTAGGTCACCTTGCGCATGGTGGCGCCCAGTTCGGTGATCACGGCGGCGTAATCACCATAGGAAATGCTGTACTGCTGACCGGTGCGCGGCGTCTTGTTCGTCATAGAATCACTCCCGTAGTGAGATGTGTGTGAACCGGTAACCGATTGTTACCGCTAACGGACAAGTCTAGCGTGTCCGCGGCATGACCGGGCGGCGCGTTCATTCCGTTTCGGCAACAATCGCGATGCCCTCGCCCATGCCCTACACTGGAGGTCGATATGCAAGCCAAGGAGGTTCCGATGACCAAAAGCGTGGTGCTGGCCGATCCGCGTGGATTCTGCGCGGGCGTGGACCGTGCGATCCTGACTGTGCAGACGATTCTCAAGGCCGCGGAATCGTCCGGGGATTCCCGGGCGGACGGGCTGCCGCCGGTGTACGTGCGCCGCCAGATCGTGCACAACAGACATGTGGTGGAGGAGCTGGCATCGCAGGGCGCGGTGTTCGTCCAGGAACTCGCCGAAATCCCCGACGAGGCCGCCGCCGCTGGCATTCCCGTGGTGTTCTCGGCCCACGGCGTCTCTCCCGAGGTCAAGCACGAGGCCGAGCGCCGCGGCATGCACGTGGTGGACGCCACCTGCCCGCTCGTGGGCAAGGTGCACCGTGAGGTGCTGCGGTTCGTGCGCGAGGGCTACGAGATCGTCTACATCGGCCACAAAGGGCATGATGAGGCGGTCGGCGTGGTGGGGGAGAGCCCCGAGCACGTGCACCTCATCGAACACGAGTCGGACGTGGAATCGCTGGACTTCACCCCGGACGTGAAGCTCGTGCTGCTCTCGCAGACCACGTTGAGCGTGGACGAGACGGCCGGCACCATCGCCGCGCTCAAGGCCCGGTTCCCGTGGATCGAGGAGCCGCCGAGCTCCGACATCTGCTATGCCACGTCGAACCGTCAGGCCGCGGTCAAACTGGTGGCGCGGCAGTCCGACTGCGTGGTCATCGTGGGTTCGGCGAACTCCTCGAACTCCGTGCGGCTCATGGAAGTGGCCCAGGAAGGTCTGGGGGAGCGCGGTCGCGCCTATCGCGTGGACGACGCCGGCGAGCTCGACCCCTCATGGTTCGAGGACGTGGAATCGGTGGGCGTGTCCTCCGGCGCCTCCGTGCCCGACGAGCTGGTTTCCGGTGTGATCGAGGCGTTGCGCGGATGGGGGTTCACCGGCATCAGGTCGGTGGAGACCATCAAGGAGAACATGCATTTCGTGTTGCCGCCGCAGGTACGCGCGCTCGTCCGATAAGCCGGTGTCCGGCGGAATCGATCGTCCTGCATCGTCCCGGCATCCCTTATTCATGCCATCGATGCAGGCGAAATCCCGTAAAACATGACCGCCGAAACGTGCCGATGCGGTGATGGTTCTACTATGACGGTGTAGAGAGAAGTCCTAAAACAGGGAGGGGCCATGCGGTTCTGCACCAATTGCGGCGCAAAGCTCGGCGAGAACGATCGATTCTGTGTGCAATGTGGTCAGGAGCGTGATGACTGGCCCGTGCAGGGCACCGCACAGCCGGATACCACGCCGTCCGACTCCGTGCAGTCCGCCCCTGCGCAGTCCGGACCGTCCGCCGATTTGGCGTCACAGCCCACGATGATCGACCCGTCCATGCAGCAGCCCGCCTCGATGCAGGCGCCGCAGCCGGTGCAGTCCGCCGTTCCCGCGCCGTCCGTGCCGTTGCCGTACGCGACCCAGCCTGCGACCGGTGCCGCCACGGTTCCGGTGCCGGGTACGCCGGCCGAATCCCGGCCCCAATCGCAGCCCAAGCCCAAACAGAACAAAGGCCTGATCGCCGCCATCATCGTGGCCGCGGTGGTGGCCGTGGCGTTGGTCGGCGCGTTGCTGTGGGTGCTGGTGATCCATCCGAGGGTGTCCGGCACGTCGCAGAATCGGGCCGCGTCCTCCCAAAGCGCCGGAACGTCCGGCAAATCCGGTTCCGGCAAGTCCGGCGACACCAAGGCCAAGGCCTGCACCGATGCCCCGGATTTCAACATCGACTCCCATGACATGCATGGCAAGGATTTGGTGGTGCGTCTGAAGGTCACGGCCTCCTGCGGCAGCGGCAGCACCCTGAACCTCGATGACAGCGCCGTGCGCATCACCCTCAAGGACGGCAGCGACACGCTCGCCGACGCCGTCTACGATTTCTCCGACGACCCGCTCACCGCCAAGGCCGGCGAGGACGCCGAGACCTCCGTGGCGTTCGCGCAATCCCAGTACTGGTTCGTGCCCGGCGAGGCCGATTGGGACAACCTTGAGGTCACGGGCGAGCTCGGTGCCGACGCCCAGGGGGACAAGGCCAAGCTGGATAATTCCAAGGACTTCGCCGGCGCGGACGCGCTCGACAAGGACGGCCGCGAAAAGGTCGCCAAGGCCGCCATCGACAGGCAGATCAGCCATGACAAGTCCGCGGTGAGCGGCCTGACCGGCGATTACACCACGCAGCTGTCCAGCAAGCAGCTCAACATGCAGGCGGACGGCAAGACCTGGACCTATCAGGACATCTGGCAGCAGTACGTCGATCTCAAGAACGACTGGCCGAACACGGTACTGCTGTGGTCGGGCGACTGGCCGAAGTACCAGCGCAGCGGCACCACCGAATATTACGTGATGCTCTCCGGCGAGACCTTCGGCAGCATCGATGCCGGCTGGGATTGGTGCAGCTCCAACGGCTTCGGCCAGAACGACTGCATGCCCATCAGCTTCGAGTAGCCGTCACCACGTGCCGATCGGCGCGGCCACGGCGTCCAGCACCTTCAACAGGTCGTTCGGGTTGACGCCCACGGACAGGCCGCGCTTGCCGCCCGAGACCAGGATCTCGTCGAACTGGAGCGCGCTTTCGTCCAGCACGGTCTTGTGGCGGGTCTTCTGGCCGAGCGGCGAGATGCCGCCCACCACGTAGCCGGATTCGCGCATGGCCACCTTCGGATCGGCCATGGCGGCCTTCTTGGCTCCCACGGCGGCGGCCAGGGCCTTCAGATCCATGTGCCCGCTGACCGGCACCACGCCCACCACGCGCTCCGAGCCGGTGTCCGCCATGAGTGTCTTGAACACCTGATGCTCGTCAAGCCCGAGTTTGGTGGCCGCCTCCACGCCGTATCCGTCGTCCATATGATCGTTCGAATGCTCGTATTCGTACACGTGGAACTCAACGCCGGCCTTCTCCAATTGGACGGTCGCCGGCGTGGATCCCGCACCTTTGTCATGTTTGCTTTTCTTAGCCATGGTTTCCGTTCTACTACGAAGAAACCCCCGCACGGGGCGGGGGTTTCATCAAACACCTATGGGTTCACGCAACCGCGAACCCATCCGTCTACCGGTCTTGCGGCCGGGCCGACCTCAGGCGAGACTCACTCGGAGATCTCGGCGAAGTACAGCAGGGTGCGGATCATGTTGGAGGTGAAGCCGTACTCGTTGTCGTAGAAGGAGACGGTGCGGGCCAGGGTCAGGCCGTCGATGTTGTTCACGTCGGTCTGAGTCGGGTCGAACACGCCACCGTGGGTGTCGCCGAGGATATCGGAGGAGACGATGCCCTCATCGTTGTAGCCGTAGTACTCGCAGTTCTCGAAGGCTTCCTTGAAGGCGGCGTTGATCTCGTCGGCGGTGGTCTCCTTGTTCAGGACGGTGGTCAGCTCGGTGACGGAGCCGTCCGGGACCTGGACGCGCTGGGCGTGGCCCTGCAGCTTGCCGTTCACGGACGGAACGACCTTGCCGATGGCCTTGGCGGCGCCGGTGGAGTGGGCGATGGTGTTGATGGCGGCGGCGCGCAGGTTGCGGCCGGTCTTGGTGCCACGCGGGCCATCCAGCAGCATCTGGGTGCCGGTGTAGGCGTGGATGGTGGTCATGAAGCCGGCGCGGATGCCGAACTTCTCGTCCAGCAGCTTGACCATGGCGGCCATGGAGTTGGTGGTGCAGGAACCGGCGGAGACAATCACGTCGGAAGCCTTGAGGATGTCGTGGTTCACGCCGAACACGACGGTCGGGGTGACGTCATCCTTGGCCGGGGCGGAGATCAGGACCTTCTTGGCGCCGGCGTTGATGTGGGCCTGGGACTTCTCGGCGGAGGTGTAGAAGCCGGTGCACTCGAGCACGTACTCGACACCGTCGTTCTTGACCCACGGAATGTTGTTGGCGTCCTTCTCGGCGTAGACCTTGTACTCCTTGCCGTCCACCACGATGGAGTCCTCGGTGGCCTTGACGTCGACCGGGGTGCCGTCGTCGTGACGGAAGGTGCCGTGGGTGGAATCGTACTTCAGCAGGTAAGCCAAGGTGGCCGGGGTGGTCAGATCGTTGATGGCGGCAACTTCGATGTCACCAGCCTGGCCGCCGCGAGCCTGCAGCTCGAAGATACGACGGAAGGCGAGACGACCAATGCGACCGAAGCCGTTGATACCAATCTTAACTGTCATGTAATTCTCCCTTGTAGGGTGGCCGTGGTGGGCATGCGCACACCGGGCCATTGTTTACCAACGCTTGTTACTTTAATGCCTTGTCTGTACACAAGGCAACGTTGCAGTATGCGTTTTGGGCAAAATCGCACGTTTTTTTGTGAGCGTTCACATTCCGTTCTCCGCATGACCATATGCCGGTAGGGAGCAGGGGAGGAAAAGCGATTCGCGGGCGGTTCAGCGGACCAGCAGCTTGGACACTTCGGTGTCCAGCTCGCCGATGCCGCCGTCGAACGCGCGGAACCGGCTCACCTCGGGCAGCGCCACCTCGATGGGGAAGGTGACGATCAGCGTGCCGTGCTCCACGCTGACGGCCGCGTCGACCTGGTCGCGGAACTCGTTGCTGACCCCCTGCACCACCGTGTTGGTCAACGTGCCGTCCCTCAGCTCGTACTTGAGCCCCGGCTCGTTCACGCCAAGCGAAACGTCGGAGTGGGAGAACACCGACACCATGCGTCCGTCCTCGGGCACCGGATGCGCGGGGAAGGAGAGCCTGCCGTCGGTGATGGCCGTGACGATCAGCCCGTCGCCATACAGGTATCCACTCGCGCCATGGCGGGACAGCAACGCCATGAGCTGGATGCAGGAGATGGAATGGTCGATGCGTCCGCCGAGTCCGCCGTAGACGCGGAACTCACGGCAGCCAGCCGCCCAGCCGACCTTCAGGGCGGACAGCATGTCCGGATCGTCCTTCAGCGGCGGCAACGCGATCGTATGCGTGCCGGCCGCGGGACGACGCCCCTCCAGCGAATCGAAATCGCCCACCACCACGTCCGGGGCGACGTCCAACTCGCGCGTATGGTCAAGTCCGCCGTCGGCCGCCACCACATATGCGCCCGACGGCACCACGGGATCGCCGGCGTAGTATTCGCCGGCACCGAAAATCACGCACACCTTGCTCATGCGTCCAACTCTAACCCTCCGTGCCGCTCGCCGCCGCCCATCGCTGCTAGTCTGGGCGAGACGGAACATCATTCGGATGGAGAGAACAGGGGAGCGGCATGGCGCACATCACCGAAGCGAGCGAAAGGCCCATCCTCAAATCGAAGGTGTTCCTCTACGTCACCGAATTCTTCTCCGGCATGTCCGTGATGGCCGCCGAACTGGGCGCGTCCCGACTGCTGGCTCCCTATTTCTCCAGTTCGCAGATCGTGTGGACCATCATCATCGGCACCATCATGATCGCCCTCGCCCTGGGTGCCGTGTTCGGCGGCCGTTGGGCGGACAAGGACCCGAACCCGGACAAGCTGTACCTGCGCATCATGGTGGCCGCCGTGTGGATCGCGCTCATTCCGCTGGTCGGCAAGTACCTCATCCTCATCATCTCCGGCCTGCTCATCGTCACCGTCTCCACGAACTTCCTCGTCATCGCGGCGTTCATCTGCTGCGCCATCATCTTCGTGCCGCCGCTGTTCCTGCTGGGCACCGTGACCGCCGGACTCAACAAGTTCGCCACCACCTCCCTGGAGGACAACGCCTCCGTGGTGGGCCGGCTGTCCGCGTGCAACACCGTCGGCTCGATCCTGGGCACCTTCCTGCCCACGTTCGTCACGATCCCGGCCGTGGGCACGTTCGTGAGCTTCCTCATCTTCTCCGGCGTGCTGCTGCTCATCCCGCTGGCCTACTTCATCTCCATCAAGGCCAAACGTGTGGCCTGCGTGGTCTCCGCAGTGATCTTCGTGATCACCAGCTGCGTCTCGCCGCTCACCGGCTTCGCGTTCTGGGAGACCAACCTCGCCTACGAGGGCGAGTCCATATACAACTACCTGCAGGTCAAGAACTTGTCCGACCGCACGATCCTGTCCACCAACGTGCTCTTCGGCGTCCAGTCCGTCACGATGAAGGACAAGGGGCTGACCGGCATGTACTACGACACCGCCCTCGCCGCGCCCGCGCTCGCCGACAAGGCGGAATCCGCGCTGATCCTGGGCATGGGCACCGGCACGTACGCCCGCCAGCTCAGGCAGTACTACCCGGACATGGCGATCACCGGCGTGGAGATCGACCGGAAGATCACCGATCTGGCCGGCACCTACTTCGACGAGCCGGCCGACGTGCCCGTCTCCACCTATGACGGTCGCGCATGGCTGGCCGCCGCGCACGACACGTACGACGTGATCATGGTCGATGCGTACCAGGACATCACCATCCCCTTCCAGATGAGTTCGGACGAATTCTTCTCCATGGTGCGAGAGCACCTCAACCCCGGCGGCATGATGGTGGTCAACATGAACATGGTCTCGGACGGCGCCGGCTCCATCAACGAGGCGCTGCAGACCACCATCGCCAACACGTTCGACGGGTCATGCCGTCTCGGCACGACCTTCACGGCGGACGTGCCGAACACCACCAACCGGGAGCTGTTCGCCAAGGCCCCCACCAAGGACGAGCTGTCACGGTACGACGGATGCAGCGACTCCCGGCGCAGGACCGGCGAAATCGGCACCGTCTCGGAGCCGATCACCAGCGGCATGGCGAAGGCCGTCAAGGCCGAGGCGTTGCGGGCCGCCACATGGGACCGCACGCACGACGGCGAGCTCGCGGCGTACATGAGCGATGTCGCCGGCCGCATGACGCCGGTGGCGGATCCGGTGGCCGGCTCCACCGATTCCTCGCTGATCCTGACCGACGACAAGGCTCCGGTGGAGGTGCTCGGCATGCGCGCCATCGACCAGCTCATCGCCGAGGAGGCCGGGCCGTACCGTGAGATCCTGAAAACCGAGGGCATCGGCGGTCTGCTGCGCGCCGTGCAGTGATGTTCCGACACGCGGGGCGGCGATGTCCTGCCATGTGGTAGACTTTCCATTTGGCTTGAGAAATCAAGAAAGCGGGGCAACCCCACCTGGAAGCCTTTCAAGGCCTCGGGTTCAAGGTATAAGCCTTCAGATTGCCGTTTGTTTCATGCACGGTAATCATGATGATTCGTGAATGCATATCGCGGATTGCGAAGCGCGCATTGCGTCGGCTTTGGCTTGCCATGAACCTGTCGCGTTGAATTGACTGTCAGATGAGCCTCGCGAGGAACAGCAGAGGATTGGAGTCATCATCAGCGACGAACCACGCATTAACGACGAGATTCGCGTCCCGCAGGTACGCCTGATCGGCCCGAAGGGCGAGCAGGTGGGCGTCATCGCGACCTCCGTCGCGTTGAACCTGGCCAAGGAGGCAAACCTCGATCTCGTCGAGGTGGCCCCGAACGCGAAGCCTCCGGTCGCCAAGCTCATCGATTACGGCAAGTTCAAGTACAACGAGAAGATCAAGGCTCGTGAAGCCCGCCGCAACCAGAGCACCGCGGAAATCAAGGAGATTCGTTTCCGCCTCAAGATCGACGACCATGATTTCGACGTGAAGAAGGGTCATGTGACCCGCTTCCTCAACGGCGGCGACAAGGTCAAGGTCACCATCATGCTGCGTGGCCGCGAGATCTCCCGCCCGATCGGCGGTGTGGAACTGCTGCAGCGTCTGGCCGACGACGTGGCGGAATACGGCACCATCGAGTCCAAGCCGAAGCAGGAGGGTCGCAACATCATCATGACCCTCGCTCCGAAGGGCAAGAAGGTGCACACCCAGTCCGAGCAGCGCCGTCGCGGTGCGGAATCCCGCGCCGAACGCCAGGCCCGCCAGGCCGCTCGCCTGGCCGCCAAGCAGGAGGCGCAGGCCCAGGCCGTGGCCGAAGCCAAGGCCTCGGTTTCCCCGCAGACTTCCGATATGAAGAAGCAAACCAGCAAGGAGGGCAGCAATGCCGAAGATGAAAACTAATTCCGCCGCTTCCAAGCGCGCCAAGATCACCGGCTCCGGCAAGGTGAAGCACGTCGGTTCCGCCATGCGCCACAACCTCGAGCACAAGTCCGCTCGCAAGCGTCGCGCCCTGTCCGCCGACGATGTCCTGCGCGGCGGCCAGGCCAAGAAGATCAAGCAGCTTCTGGTGAAGTGAGCTTAGGGCCCACCCGGAAATAACAAGACTTTAGAAAGCTGAGGAAATAGATTATGGCACGTGTCAAGCGCGCAGTGAACGCCCACAAGAAGCGTCGCGTCGTTCTCGAGAGGGCTTCCGGCTACCGCGGCCAGCGCTCCCGCCTGTACCGCAAGGCCAAGGAACAGCTGCTGCACTCCTTTAACTACAACTTCCGCGACCGCAAGGCTCGCAAGGGTGACTTCCGCAAGCTGTGGATCCAGCGCATCAACGCTGCCGTCCGCGCTGAGGGCATCACTTACAACCGCTTCATCCAGGGCCTGAAGCTGGCCGGCATCGAGCTGGACCGCCGCGCTCTCGCCGAGCTGGCCGTCTCCGACCCGGAGACCTTCAAGACCATCGTCGACGCCGCCAAGGCCGCTCTGCCTGAGGACGTCAACGCTCCCGCCGAGGCGTGAAACAGACAGTCCAGTGGACTGTCTGTAGCCGAGGTGAGCAGCTGTGCTGCGAAGGACGCGCGTCAAGCGCGTCAGGCCTGAGTGATTGCCAGTCCTACGGACTGATGTGATTGTTTGACAGAAACCCCGCTCATCGAGCGGGGTTTCGTCGTATGTGGACTTTCTGGCCTCGCTCAGAGAGGGGAGCCAGAAAAAATGACAATTCCGATTACCATAAGACACCATGACCGACTCATTCGCCAGACTCACCGAACAATTCCTCGCCCACATCGGGGTGGAGAGGGGCCTTGCCGCGGCCACGGTCAAGGCGTACGAGTCGGACATCGCCAAATACGTGGACTGGCTGGAATCACGGGGCATCGAGGACCCCGCCGCCATCGGCACCCAGGACGTGGAGGATTACATCGCCGCATTGGATGCGGCAGGGGAGTCCGCGCGCTCCAAAGCCCGCAGGCTCGCGTCGCTGCACGAATTCCATCGTTTCGCCCTCGCCCAGCACGTGGTCTCCGACGACGTCTCCGCCTCCGTCAAAGCGCCCAAAGGAGCCTCCACATTGCCCGACGTGCTGAACGTCGATGAAGTGGCGCGTCTGCTGGACGCGGTCACCCCGCCCGAAACCGCCGCGGATCCGATCCAGCTGCGTGACAAGGCGCTCCTCGAATTCATGTACGCCACCGGTTGCCGTGTCTCCGAAGCCGCCGGTGCGAACCTCGACGACATCGACCTTGATGGACACGTCGCCCGGCTCATGGGCAAAGGTTCCAAGCAGCGTCTCGTACCCATTGGTGGCTACGCCTGCGAGGCCCTGACCCGATACCTCAACATTGGCCGCGGCGAATTGGAACGGCGAACCACCGCCAAAACGCCCGAACGCCGTGCCGTATTCCTCAACAAGCGCGGCCGGCGCATCTCCCGCCAATCCATCTGGGAGATTGTCCGGCAGGCGGGGGAGAAGGCCGGCATCACCCGTCCGCTCCACCCGCATACCCTGCGCCACTCATTCGCCACCCACCTCATCCAGGGCGGCGCCGATGTACGCACCGTGCAGGAACTGCTCGGCCACGCCAGCGTGACCACCACGCAGATCTACACGCACGTGAGCCCCGAGCACCTCATCGAGGCCTACCTCATGGCGCATCCACGGGCGAAATGAACGTCCGACGGGCACCCGCGGTCATTGTTCCGGACGAAAAACCGGTTGGCGGCGAGAACCCCGCCAAGAAGGTATCGGGAACCATGGGACCGGCCCGGAGCGGCGACGTTCGGCTCCGTTGCCGCACCATCGCACTGGCCGAGCCCCGCGAGTAGGCTGGGAGGAGGAAGAACACACGGAGGCTGACATGGGCGATTGGCGCGACGATCGGGGCGAGGATTTCCGTCAGGGAACTTTGCCTATGGCGGGAACGTATGTCGTTGCCGGGCAAGACGAGGAGGATATTGATAAGGTGGACGGTATGCCTACCGATCTGCTTGGACGCGAATACGAAACCTTCCCCGCCCCCGAACCGTTGCAGCAGCATGGCCCGGCCAGGGTCATCGCCATGTGCAACCAGAAGGGCGGCGTAGGCAAAACCACCAGTTCCATCAACATCGCCGGCGCGCTGGCCCAGTACGGACGCCGCGTGCTCATCGTGGACTTCGACCCGCAGGGCGCCGCCACCGTAGGCCTGGGCATCAACGCGAACACCGTGGAGAACACCATCTACACCGCGCTGTTCGATATCTCCGTGGACCCGCATGACGTGGTCCAGCACACCGCGTTCGAAAACATCGACATCATCCCCGCGAACATCGACCTGTCCGCCGCCGAAGTGCAGCTCGTGACCGAAGTGGGCCGCGAACAGATCCTCAACGGCGTGCTGCGCAAGGTCAAGAACGAATACGACCTCATCATCGTCGACTGCCAGCCTTCCCTCGGCCTACTCACGGTGAACGCGCTGACCGCCGCGGACGGTGTGATTATCCCCGTGGCCGCCGAATTCTTCGCCCTGCGTGGCGTGGCGTTGCTCATGCAATCCATCGAGAAGGTGCAGTCCCGCATCAACCCAGCGCTGGAGGTCAGCGGCGTGCTGGTGACCATGTACACCAAGACCCTCCACTGCGAGGAGGTCTGCCAGCGCATCTACGAGGCGTTCCAGGACAAGGTCTTCCACACCGTGATCTCCCGCTCCATCAAATTGCCGGATTCCAGCGTGGCCGCCGCACCCGTGACGGTGTACGCCCCCGAACACAAGACCGCCAAGGAGTACCGGGCCGTGGCTCGCGAGCTCATCGCCCGCGGCATCGTGGCGTGACCGGCGTGTCCGATTCCCGCCCGGACGGGCCGGAGCCCCAGTCCGGCACCGGCTTCCGGGTCAATCTCGAGGTCTACTCTGGCCCGTTCGACGTGCTGCTCGGCATGATCGCCAACAATCGCCTCGAACTGACGGAGGTCTCGCTTTCCTCGATCACCGAGGAATTCCTCGCCTACGTGCGCGGGCTGGACTTCGCGCGCAACATGGACGAGGCCAGCGCCTTCCTCGACGTGGCCTCGATTCTGGTGGAGGCCAAAAGCGCCGCTCTGCTGCCTGCCGACGAGGAGGGCCAGCGCGACGAGCAAAGCCTCGCGGCCCTGCGCGAACGCGATTTGCTGTTCGCGCGCCTCCTGCAATACCGGGCCTATAAGCAGGCCGCCGCCGACTTCCGTGCGCGCATGACGCTCAACGCCGGACGATTCCCGCACCCCGCCATGGTGGACGAGGCGGTCGCCTCGCTCCTGCCCGAACTCGTCTGGACCCTGACGCCGGACGACCTGGCCCGTCTTGCCGCGCGAGTGATCGCCAACGCTCCCGCCTCGGAAGTGTCCGTCCGTCAGCTGCATGTGCCGCTGGTGGACCTGCGGGCCCAATCCCTGCTGGTGCGCGACCGGCTGCGTGCCGCGCTAACGCGGGGGAGCGGCGGAGGCGACGATGCCGGGTCGCTGTCCTTCCGGGAACTCACCTCCGACTGCGCCACCCGCATCGAAGTGGTGGCCCGGTTCATGGCCATTCTCATGTTCTTCAAGCAGGGTTCGCTGCAATACCGGCAGGACGGGCCGTTCGAGGATCTGCATCTGCGCTGGGTCCCCGGTGCGGACGACGACGCCACCGCGGCGGACGGCAACGGCGACGATGTGACGATTTCGGAAGGTGACTTTGCATGACGGGAATTCGGGAAACGCAAGCTGGCTCCGGTGCGCGGTCCGCCAATGATGCCGTGACGTTGGGCGGCGGAGAAACCGCATACACGCCACCGCAAGCGGGCCGTCCGATGGCGTTCGCCGTGTCCGGTCCTTCAGCCGACTATCCCGGTGGCCTGCCTGCCTGTCTGGAAGCCGTGCTGATGGCCGCCGACCAGCCGCAAACCCCCGCCGACCTGGCCCGCGTGCTCGGCTGCGGAGAGCGGACCGTGGAACTGGCATTGGAATCCCTGCGCGAGGAATACGAAGGCGACCCGGACGCGGGTGTCCGGCCCCGCGGCTTCGAGCTGCGTGAGACCGCCGGCGGCTGGCAGTTCGCGAGCCGAGCCGTCTACGAGCCGGTCGTGTCCGCGTTCGTGACCGACGGACAGACCGCACGGCTGAGCCAGGCCGCGCTGGAGGCGCTCGCCATCGTGGCGTATCGCCAGCCCGTCACGCGCGCTCAGGTGGCCGCCATCCGCGGCGTCAACTCGGACGGCGTGATCCGATCGCTCACCGTGCGTGGCTTGGTGCGCGAGGAAGGCGTCGATCCCGATTCGCGCGCGGCGCTGCTCGTCACATCCGCCCTGTTCCTGGACAAGATGGGACTCGACTCCCTTGACGACCTGCCCTCGCTGGCCCCGTTCCTGCCGCCGGTGGACGATGTGACCAGTGAGGTCGCCGATTGATCCACGCCTCGAACAGTTATAGTCACAGTGACTATAACTAGTGCTATGCTGTGAGCCCAAGGGGACGCTCCGCATAGGGAAAGAGGTATGGCATGGGATTCGGCAACGTATCCGAGCGCCGCAGCGCGCCGCCGCAAGTCGGCGTATCCGTGGTGATTCTGACGCTCGGGCCGCGTTCGGGCGGCACCCGCGATGCGAACGATGCCGCCCGCGGTCTCAACGCCGACGGTTCGGGCCATGCCTCCGAGGCCGGAGCGCCGGGGGCTCCCGCAAGGGGTGCGGCCCACGGCGCTTCAGCCTCCCATTCGAGACTCTGGCTGCCGTTGGTCAGACGCATCCGACAGCCCTTCCTGGGGTATTGGGCGCTGCCGGGAGGCGATTTGAGGGCCGACCGTTCGCTGGAACAGTCGGCGTACTCGGCGCTTGAATCGACCACGTCCCTGCATCCACGCTATCTCGAACAGCTTTACACCTTCGGCGACCCGGCCCGTTCGCGCGGCGGACTGCCGATGGTCTCCATCGTCTACTGGGCGCTGGTCGAGCAGCGTGATGCCGCGGATTTCGAGGACGGCGACAACGTTCGCTGGTTCCCGGAGGACGACCTGCCGCCACTGGCCTTCGACCACCGTGAGATCATCGACTACGCGCTGGCCCGGCTGCGCTCCAAAATCGAATATTCGGACGTGGCCACCCGGCTGCTCGGTCCCACCTTCACGCTGCGCCAGCTGCACGGCGTGTACGAGGCCATCGCCGGCCAAAGCCTCGATCTGGCGAACTTCCGTCGCAAGATGCTCGCCTCCGGCGACCTTGAGGACACCGGCGAGAAGGTGCGTGAAGGCCGCCAGCGGCCTGCAGCCGTCTACCGGTATGTGCCCCCGGATTCCGGGAACATGGCCGTACCGGGGTGGGGGAGCGGCGGGCCGTCCGCCGTCAAAGGCTCTTCGGATGCTCCGGGGACGACGGAGTTAGCGCGAGGGACCGGCCCCGATCCCGACCGGACATCAACCCGTACCGATGATGCGCTCTCCCCGCTGATCCCCTCTGCCCACGGGTGAGTTCCACCCGCGCCGGCTCCCCTCTACGCGGGGAGCCGGGCTACGTAGTGAGACTGAGGGGAGAGCCACGGTCAGCCCGGTACTCCTCTCAGTCCTCTTCGCAGCCAGCTCCCCTCTCCGGGAGCCAAGACCAACGCAATCCGTTCAATAGAACAAACACCACCAATACAAGAGAAGAAGGTTCACTATGAGTGACGCCAAGGAGAAGAGCTCAGCGCTCTCCGTGGAGGAACAGGGCATCGACACCATCGCCGAGTCCGACCGCCACGGCAGCCCGAAGGACCTGTTCTGGCCCTGGTTCGCCGCCAACATCTCCGTGCTTGCCATGTCCTACGGCGCCTGGTCGCTCGGATTCGGCATCTCGTTCTGGCAGGCGACCCTCGCCTCCATCATCGGCATCGTCGTCTCGTTCCTGCTCGTGGGCGTCGTCTCCATCGCCGGCAAGCGCGCCAACGCGCCGACTATGGTCATCACCCGTGCCACCTTCGGCGTCGAAGGCGCCAAGGTGCCGTCCGTGCTGAGCTGGATCGCCACGCTCGGCTGGGAGATCTCGCTGACCACCACCGCCGTGCTCGCCCTCGCCTCCACCTTCCAGCGCCTCGGCTGGGGATCCGGCGCCGCACCGAAGATCATCTCCACCATCATCGTGGTGGGACTCGTGGTGGTCGCCGGCATCTTCGGCTACGACCTCATCATGAAGGCCCAGCAGGCCATCACCGTCATCAGCGGCGTGGTGACCATCGGCTTCCTGATCCTCGGCTGGTCGCACATCGACTTCGCCGCCGTGGGCGCCTCCCAGGGCGGCTCGGCACCGGCCGTGCTCGGCGCCTGCCTGTTCGTCATGACCGGCTTCGGCCTGGGCTGGGTGAACGTCGCCGCCGACTACTCGCGTTACCTGCCGCGCAAGTCCTCCAACGCCGGCATCGTGTTCTGGTCCACGTTCGGAGCCTCGCTCGCCCCCGTGCTGCTCGTCATCTACGGCGGCCTGCTTGCCGTATCCAACAAGGACCTCGCCGACGCCGTGGGCAACGACCCGATCGGCGCCATGGCCTCCATCCTGCCCACCTGGTACCTCGTGCCGTTCACCATCGTGGCCGTGCTCGGCCTTATGTCCGGCGCCATCATGGACAACTACTCCAACGGTCTGGCCCTGCTGAGCTTCGGCATCAAACTGCCGCGCGTGGCCGCCGCCGGACTGACCGCCGCCCTGACCGTGCTCGGCGTGGTGTACGTCACCTTCTTCTCCGACACCTTCATCGGCCCGTTCCAGGGCTTCCTCATCACCCTTGGCGTGCCGATGGCCGTATGGACCGGCCTGTTCATCGCCGACGTGCTCCTGCGCCGCAAGGACTACGCCACCGACGACCTCTACAAGCCGTCCGGCCGCTACGGCGCCTGGAACGTCAAGTCCCTCGTGATCCTCGTGGTCGGCACCCTGCTCGGCTGGGGGCTCGTGGTCAACACCTCCGCCAGCTGGCTTGAATGGCAGGGCTACTTCCTCGGCTTCTTCGGCGGCAAGGACGGCGCATGGGCGTCCGCCAACCTCGGTGTGATCGTGGCCCTGCTCGTCGGCCTGCTCGGCGCGCTCATCTTCCAGCGCGGCGACATCGCCAAGCAGGAGCAGGACTGAAAACCGGCCGTGCGGCAATCGCATTGGGTGCATGAACCGCACGGATTGCACAGATTCATAAAGGAGACAACATGAGCATCCCATCAGACGAATGGCTGGTCGTCATCGACCGCCAGAAGGTGTTCGCCGAATCCGACTGGTCCGACTGGGCCTGCCCGGCCGGTTCCTTCCACACCACCGGCGCCCCCTTGCCCGTGATCGCCGACGCCTGCGCCGCCTCCAGCCCCGAGAACCATCAGCGTGCCCTCGACACGATGGCCCTGTTCACCCCGCTCATCACCATCACCGATTCCGCCGCCGTCCTCGGCTGACCGGTTTCCCGCATTCCATGGCCCGCATTCGAACGAGTGCGGGCCATTCGCGTATCACGCGCTGGTCAAGCCGTGCCGGTACACTCGTGACGGTTTGTGTGTAAGTACAGGGAAGCAAAACCCAACAGATAAGTACATAAGTACGCAAGTACCGAACGATTACGCAAAAGAATCAGTATTAAGAGAGGTTTCGATGGCGGTTCGTGGAGATATCCGTAATGTGGCGATTGTGGCTCACGTCGATCACGGCAAGACCACGCTGGTCAATGCCATGCTTCAGCAGTCCCACGTGTTTTCCGAGCGCGAGGAAGTCCCGGATCGTGTGATGGACTCCAACGATCTGGAGCGCGAGAAGGGCATCACCATCCTCGCCAAGAACACGGCCGTGGAGTACACCGGCCCGCTGGCCGCCAAGTACGGCCACCCGGAGGGCATCACCCTCAACATCATCGACACCCCCGGCCACGCCGACTTCGGCGGCGAGGTTGAGCGCGGCATCTCCATGGTCGACGGCGTCGTCCTGCTCGTGGACGCCTCCGAAGGCCCGCTGCCGCAGACCCGCTTCGTGCTGCGCAAGGCCCTTGAGGCCAAGCTGCCGGTCATCCTGTGCGTGAACAAGGTGGATCGTCCGGACGCCCGTATCTCCGAGGTCGTGGGCGAGACCTCCGACCTGCTGCTCGGTCTGGCCGACGACGTGCAGCACGAGGGCATCGACCTGAACCTCGACCAGCTGCTGGAAATGCCGGTCATCTACTGCGCCGCCAAGGCCGGTTACGCCTCCGTGAACCAGCCGGCGGACGGCGGCATGCCGGACAACGACAACCTCGAGCCGCTGTTCGAGGCCATCATCTCCAACATCCCCGCCCCCGAATACGAGGAGGGCGCCCCGCTGCAGGCCCACGTGGCCAACATCGACTCCTCCGACTTCCTCGGTCGACTCGGTCTGGTCCGCATCTACAACGGCACCCTGGAGAAGGGCAAGACCTACGGCCTGTCCCGTGTGGACGGCTCCCTGGAGAACTTCCGCGTCTCCGAGCTGCTGCGTACCCAGGGCCTCGACCGCATCCCGGTCGCCTCCGCGGGCCCCGGCGACATCGTGGCCGTCGCCGGCGTGAACGACATCATGATCGGCGAGACCATCGTCGACCCGAACGACCCGAAGCCGCTGCCGCTCATCCACGTGGACGAGCCGGCCATCTCCATGACCTTCGGCGTCAACGACTCCCCGCTGGCCGGCACCGAGGGCAAGGACCACAAGCTCACCGCCCGCATGATCAAGGACCGTCTGGATCGCGAGCTCATCGGCAACGTGTCCATCAAGGTGCTGCCCACCGACCGTCCGGACGCCTGGGAGGTCCAGGGCCGTGGCGAGCTGGCTCTGGCCGTGCTGGCCGAGCAGATGCGTCGCGAAGGCTACGAGCTGACCGTCGGCCGCCCGCAGGTGGTCACCAAGAAGATCGACGGCGTGATCAACGAGCCGATGGAGAACACCACCATCGACGTGCCGGAAGAGTACATGGGCACCGTCACCCAGCTCATGGCCGACCGCAAGGGCCGCATGGACGGCATGACCAACCACGGCTCCGGCTGGGTGCGTCTGCAGTTCACCGTGCCGTCCCGCGGCCTGATCGGCTTCCGTACCGCCCTGCTGTCCGCCACCCGCGGCACCGGTATCTCCTCCTCCATCTCCGCGGGCTACGCACCGTGGGCCGGCGAAATCACCATCCGCCAGAACGGCTCCATGGTCTCCGACCGTCAGGGCGTGGCCACCCCGTACGCCATGCAGCGCCTGCAGGCCCGTGGCAACTTCTTCGTCGAGCCGCAGTCCCCGGTGTACGAGGGCCAGGTCGTGGGCGTGAACAACAAGCCCGACGAGCTGGATGTGAACATCACGCTGGCCAAGCACATGACCAACATGCGTTCCTCCACCGCCGACGTGCTGGAGACCCTGACCCCGCCGATCAAGATGAGCCTCGAGGAGTCCCTGGACTTCGCCAACGAGGACGAGTGCGTGGAGGTGACCCCCGAGTCCATCCGCGTGCGCAAGATCATCCTCGGCCGTGAGGACTGGTACAAGTGGCGCGCCAAGCAGCGTCGTCAGAACAACCAGACTAAGTAAGCGGCATTATGCTGCCTTGGTCGCATCGACAGAACGCGCTGGTCAGATCGTTGATTACGATTCTGGCCGGCGCGTTCGCCGCTTTCATCGGCACGTTCGCGCACCGCATGGGCGCCTCGGCCAACATCCCGTACGGACTGGCGTTGGCGTTCCTGCTCATCATCCTGTCCACATGGTGCGCCCGTGCGCGACTCGGCGCGGTGGGCCTCGCCCTGCACCTCATCGCCTCATCCGCCACGGCATGGGGGCTGGCCCTCGCCACCACCTCCGGCAACGCGCTGATCGTGGCCGGATTCCAAGGCGATATGCCGTTCTTCTCCCAGCACGCCGGATACATCTGGCTCTACGGCATCGTGCTCGTGCAGGTGATCATGCTCGTCCTGCCCGCCCGCTGGTTCACGATCCCGTCCCGCGACAACACGTCACAGGCGTAAACCACGGGTCCGCACGGCCGCAGCCGCGCGTGTCGTGGGCATCTCGCGCGCAACCGGCTCAAGCCCCGCTACCATAGAACGTTATGGCACGCATGAAACTCTTCTATCTGGGCCCTGAAGGCACCTTCACCCATCAGGCGGCGATGACGGCCGCCGAGCAGTTCGCCCCCATGGGAGATTTCGATCTCATACCGCTTCCCGATGTGCCGGCGATCATGAACGCAGTGCAATCACGCCAAGGCTGGGGCGTCATCGCATGGGAGAACAACGTCGAAGGCTACGTGGTCCCGAACCTGGATGCGTTGATTGATTCCACCGATGTGGCCGGATTCGCACGGGTCAGCGTGGATGTGGCATTCAATGCGTTCACCGTGCGTGGCCACGGCATCTACGACTGCACCGGCGAACCGGTGAGCGCGCATCCGCATGGACTTGCTCAGTGCACGAAGTTCATCGCCGAGTACCGTCTCAAACCCAAACCAGCATCCTCGAACGCCGCCGCCTGCCGTGATCTGAAGCCCGGCCAGGTGGCGCTCGGTCCCAGCATCTGCGGCACGCTCTACGATCTCGATGTGCTCGGCGAGCACGTGCAGGATTTCGACGGTGCCAGAACCGATTTCCTGGTCATCGCGCCACGTGACGTCGTCCAGGAGCTGAACGCCCGCGCCCAGCATGGCGATGCCAGCGATTTCGAGACGATCATCACGTTCATTCCCCTTGCCACCGGTCCGGGCGTCGTGGCGAACATCCTCGACATCCTGCGCGTCGCGGGACTGAACATGACCAGTTTCATCTCCCGCCCCATCAAGGGACATGACGGCACCTACAGCTTCATCGATACGTTAGATGCCGCGCCCTGGGAGCCGCGATTCCAGAAGGTGCTGGAAATACTGGCCATGAAGGGCATCTGGATGAAGACGTTGGCCGTCTATCCGCGCCGTGAACGGCCCAACCCTCCGGTCGATGCGTGGATGCTGCCCCAGGGAGGCATCCACATCGATTCGGAGCGGATGCCGGAAGGATGGCAGCACACCGAAAGCGTACGAAAGGAACTGTTGTGGTAGATACGGTCGGCATTGTAGGACTTGGCCTCATCGGCGGCTCGCTGGCCAGGCGATTGGCCCAGCGCGGCATTCGCGTCGTGGCTTGGAATCATCGTCCGCACCCGTATGCGCAGGCCGAAGCCGACGGCATCTTCTGCAAGAGCACACTCGCCGAACTCATGACCGCCGAGCCGGACGTGCTGGTGCTGTGCAACCCGCTCAAGGCCATGCCCGCGATTCTGGCCGAACTGAAGCCCCTGCTCGACGAACACCCCGCCACCACGCTCACCGACGTCGGTTCGGTCAAAGGCATGGTCCGTAATCAGGTCAAGGCTGCGGGACTCGCGGACAAGTACGTGGGCGCGCATCCGATGGCCGGCAACGAACTGTCGGGCTGGCAGGCTGCCGATCCCGGCCTGTACGACGACGCCCTGTGGGCCGTGACCGTGGACGAGCCGACCGACTACCGCCGGTTCTTCGCCGTGGCCTCGTTGATCACGGAGGGTGTGGGCAACCGCATCATCGTGCTGGACGACGAGACCCACGACAAGGCCGCCGCCATGATCTCCCATATGCCGCATGTGGTCTCCACCGCGCTCATCAACGAGCTGACCGCCAATCCGGACCGGAACGTGGCGGCCGCGCTGGCGGCGGGCTGCTGGCGCGACATGACCCGCGTGGCCTTGACCGACCCCGACCGCACCCGTGCGATGGTCGAGGAGGACGCGCTCAACGTCGAGGTGCTGCTGCGACGCATGGCCTCGCGCCTGACCGATATGGCCGACCAGCTGCATGCCGAGCAGGATCAGGGCAGTATCGTGCGCGGCGGTTCGCTGAAGGGCGATGCCGCCGCGCACATCAGGAAGTTCTTCGCCGCGGGCGACCCGTTCCGCAGATACAAGGCCCAGACAAGTTCCGCGGGCGACTTCCCCGCACGTGAATTGGAGATTCCCGAAGCCGGCTGGCAGCAGACGCTCCTGTTCTCCGCCCGTAGGGGAGAAGCGATCACCAGCTTCATCCACCCCCATCAGGCCGTGATCCAGATTCGCCCGGCGATATAGGAATCGGCCTGCGGCCGATGGATTCTTCCGCAGCCATTGGCTGCTCCCTACTACCCCTCAGACTCGCTTCGCGAGTCAGCTCACCAGCAATTACGGACGAACTTCGTTCGCGGATTGTTGGCTCGACTGTCGTCTCGCACATCGCCTACAAACAGTCCGACTGTTTATCTCACGGCGATGTCCTGACAAGGGGAGCCAAGATTTGTATGTAGTCCTTGGCTCCCCTTGTCAGGGGAGCTGTCAACCGCAGGTTGACTGAGGGGTAGTAGGAGAGCGTCCTTTCAAGGACGCGGGAAACACTGCATCGGCCGTAGGCCGATTCCTTACGGACGCGGCTTCACGTGCGGCCGCTCCGGCACGGGTTTCAGCGTGGCGATCTGCTCCTGGTGGATGGTCACGTTCTGGGCCGGGCGGGAGCCGTTGGCGGCCGCATCGCGCACCATCTCCAACGTGTAGCCGTCCCAAGACACCACGTGCCCCACGAAATCACGGAACTTCATACGCCCGTCCGTGGGGTCCACACCATCGGTGATACGCACCACAATGCGTGCGCCCACCGGAATCTGTCTCGGCAAGGTCATCGGAATCATCCCCCTTATGAATCACGCGGGGTATCGGCCCTGACACCCCGATATCGGTAGTTCCACCTTACTCCGAACGCATTGCGACGCACGGAACCGGCAATCATTCCGCCGCCACCGCATCGAGCACCGGCTGCCTCAACGCGCGTGATGCGGGGGAGACCGAGGCCACCAATCCCACCACGATCGAAAGCGCCAGGAACACGCCCAACTGCCCCCACGGCACGCTCAGCGAACTCAACCCGTTCGCCTCGTACACCGCGCGAATCACGACGCCGGCCGCGACGCCCGTCACCATGCCCATCACCGTGCCGAACACGGCGATGATGGCCGCCTCGATGCCGAGCATGCCACGTACCTGGGCGCGCGAGGTGCCGATCGCCCGCAGCAGGCCGATCTCCTTGGTGCGCTCGGACACGGACAACGCCAACGTGTTCACGATGCCGAAAACCGCGATCACGATGGACAGAGCCAGCAGTGCATAGAGCACCAGCAGGATCTGGTCGACCATCGTGCTCATCGTGGACTTGAACTCCTCGCGGTCCTGCACGTTCACCACGTAATACGGCTTGACCGCCTTGATGAGCCGCGCCTTCAACGCGCCCAGATCCTCGCCGCGCGCCGCGTTGACGAACAGCATGATGGTGAACATCGTGTACTCGTTGGCGACCTTGCCGGCCGTCTCGTCGTTCATGAGCACCATCGACCGGTACACCGAATTCTCGATGATCGCGCCGATCCGCACCTTCACATGCGTGACCGTGGTCTTCGTCTTCACCAGCGTGCTTGGATCCACGTTCCTCGCATCCTCGGCGGACTGCTGCGCCTCCGCAGCCTTGGCCTGTGCGCCGGCCGCGTCCCCGGAGGCGAGCAGCTGCTGGGCCTCGGCCTGCAACCCGGAGACCTTCGCCTCCACCTGCGCCTGATACTCGGCCTGCGCCTTGGCGGTGGCCTCCTTGTCGACCACCACCTGCCGGCCGTTGACCCGCACCGTATCGCCGACCTTCCAGCCGTTGTCCTTCGCCACGGCGATGCCCACCACGAGCTCGCCGTTACGCAGCGCCTTGTCCGCGTCCCCCGCATGGGTGACCGGCGCGAACACCTTGGTGAACAGCGACGGCTGCTCGGCGAACGTCATGGCCTGCGTCTGGCCGTCGCCCGAACCGTAGGTGACGCCCATGAGCATGCGCGACTGCGAGACCGAGCCCACGCCGTCGGTCTTGCGGATCGCCTCGATGGCATCGTCCGGAATGCGGCCGTCGGATGCGGACATGGCCGAGAAATCGGATTTCAGTCCGGAATCCACGATGCCGGCCACGGATGCCTTCGCCGAGGAGGCCACCACGCCCAGACAGCTCACAATCGCCACGCCCACGAACAGGGCGGCCGCCGTATTCGCGGTCCTGCGCTTGCCTCGCGCCAGGTTCCGGGTGGCGAGACGGCCCGTCACCGGGAACACATGCGCCGGAATCCAGCCCAACACCACACTCGTGGGACCCACCAGCGCCGGAGCGAGCACGATCACGCCGATGACCACCAGCCCGGCACCCACGCCAAGCGGCCAGCCGGTGCCCATCGAGGAAGCCGCGTCATTGAGCCAGCTCCAGGGCGAGACGGACCCACCATCGTTGTTCGCGGCGGCGATACGCCAGCACAGCATCCACGAGGCCGCGCCGAACACGATCATCGCCGTGCCGGCCACGCCGCGCGGCCACACGGGCTTCTCCGGGTTCACCGTCTCGTTCATCGCCTGGATCGGCGGGGCCATCGCCGCGCGCCGCGCCGGCAGGGAGGCGCCGATGAGCGTGACCAGCACGCCCACCACCAGGCCCACGAGCATATCCGTGACGCTCGGGTTCGAGGAACCGGTCATTGGCGTGCCCATATGCGCCATCAGTGCCACGATGCCCTTGACCATGATCCAGCCAAGCCCGATGCCGATCAGCGAACCCATGAGTCCCAGCACGATCGCCTGCACCACCACCGTCACGAACACCTGGGCGGGGGAGGCCCCGATCGACCGCAGCAGCGCGTAGCCGCGCATCGATTCACGCACGATCATCGAGAACGTGTTCGCGATGATGAACGAACCCACGAACAACGCGATCACCGCGAAGATCAGAATCAGTGGCTGCACGAAGCCGAGCGCCTTCTTGGTGGTCTCGGCGTTGCTGTCACGCACATGCTGCCCGGTGATGGCCACGGCCTTCGACCCGGCCGGCAGCGCCTTGTTGATACGGTCCGCGAGCTCCTGCTGCTGTGCCTCGGTGAGCGGCTGTCCGCCGTTCGCCGAACCGTACACGGTGAGATAGCGAGCGGTGCCGACCTGCCCGGACTGCTGCTGGAAGTAGTCCTTGGCCACCTCCGGCGCGAGCCCGATGATGATCGCGCCCGCCTGCGACGACGTGGTGGAGAACAACCCGACGACCTTCACATCCACCGCGCCGTCCGGATACACGAGCTTGGTGGTGTCGCCGACCTTGAGCCCCGCGGTTTCGGCGGCGAACGTATGCAACGCGATCTCGTGCTTGGTTTTCGCCCACCGGCCCTTGACCAGCGTGGCCGACCGCCAGGTGCCGTCCTTGAGTCCCAGAGCGCTGGTCGCGCCGCCCATTGTGGAGACGGCGTTGCCGCTCTTGTCCACCAGTACCAGGCCCGAGACCTGATAGACGGCCTCGGCGCGCTTCACGCCCTCGACCTTGGCGATGTCGTCCGTCAGGGAGATATCGATGCGGTTATAGGTCTTCGATTCGGAGGAATCAGAGGAGGAACCACCGGAACCGGAATCGGACGAGGAGCCCATGGCGCCCATCGTCGAGGCGCCCTTCTGTTCCTTGCTGCCGCGCACGTACACGTCGGCGTCCGAGTTCGAGGCCATCATCTGGTCCACTTGGTTGTTCATCATCTCGCGGAAGCAGAACGAGCCGACCACGAAACTCACGCCCAATGCGATGGCGATGATGGACATGACGAATCGCCCGAGATGCGCGCGGGCGTCGCGCAGACCAATACGGATCATGCGGCCGCTCCGTCGCCGTTGCCATCCGCGAACACCTCGAGAATCCGCTCGTAGGTGGGGTGGTCGAGATCCTGCGTGATGTGCCCGTCCGCCAGCACCAGCACGCGGTCGGCGTAAGAGGCGGCACGCGGATCGTGCGTGACCATCACGATCGACTGGCCGTAATCCGCCACGGACCGCTTGAGGAAGCCCAGCACCTCACGGCTGGAACGGGAGTCGAGATTGCCGGTGGGTTCGTCCGCGAAGATCACCGAAGGACGCGCCATCATCGCACGCGCGCAGGCCACGCGCTGCTGCTGTCCGCCCGAAAGCTGGCTTGGCCGGTGCGTGAGCCGCTGTTCCAAACCCACCACCCTGACCACCTGATCGAACCAGTCGCGGTCGATGGGCTTTCTGGCTATCTGCAGCGGCAACAGGATGTTCTCCTCGGCCGAAAGCGTGGGCACCAGATTGAACGATTGGAAGATGAAGCCGATCTGCTGGCGGCGCAACCGGGTCAGCTGCCGCTGGTTCATGGCCGAGACCTCCAGCCCCTCCACGAACACCTGACCCGAAGTGGGCTGGTCAAGACCGGCCATGCAGTGCATCAGCGTGGACTTGCCCGAGCCGGACGGTCCCATGATCGCCGTCATCCTGCCGCGCTCGAACTCCACATTCACATGGTCCAGCGCGGTGACGAGATTGTCCGCATCCCCGTAAGTCTTGACCAGATCCACGGCGCGGGCCACCACATGATCACGTTCCTCGCGCTCGGTCTCGTTCCCGACCGTCTCCGTATTCCGTCCGCCGTGCCGTACGTTATGCTGTGCGTTGTGCCGTGCCATACTGCCCCAATCCCATCGAATGCGTGCCTATAGTCTATCGGAGGGCAGGTGCGGGACGGTCGGATGGAAAGGCGGTGCGATATGCGGTTCGAGGAGACGATCGGCGCGTTCGTCGCCTATCTCAAAGCCAATCGCGGACTGTCCGAAAATACGCTGAAAGCGTATCGATCCGACCTCGAATCCTGCCTGGCGTTGTTCGGACGGCGCGGGGTGGGGGACCTGAATGAGATCACGCTCGACGATCTGCGCTCCTGGATGGCCGTCGAATCCAGGAACCACGCCAGAAGCAGCATGGCCCGCAAGACCGTCGCCGTCCGCGCGTTCTTCTCATGGGCGCATGACCACGGGGTGACGCGCACCGATCCCGCCGCCACGCTGATGACGCCCTCCATCCCCGATTCGCTGCCCGCCGTGCTCACCGAAGCGCAGACCGAACAGCTGATGCGACGGGCCGATGCCGATGCTCGCTCTGCGCCCGCCGATTCCGCTACGCATGATTCCGGGTGCGACGGAGAATCCAGAGCAACGGCGGACAGGCGGGCCGAAGCCCTGCGTGACGCCGCGATACTCGAGCTGCTGTACGCCACCGGCATTCGCGTGGCCGAGCTGGTCGCATTGGACGTCGCCGATATTGATGCGCTCAATCGCACCATCAGGGTCATCGGCAAGGGAAATAAACAACGTGTCGTCCCTTTTGGGGCGCCGGCCATGCGCGCGCTTGACGCCTGGCTTGCGCAGGGCAGGCCCCGTCTCGCGAATGCCGGTTCGGGCAGCGCCCTGTTCCTCGGGGCCAGGGGAGGGCGGCTCAACCAGCGCATCGCCCGCGAGGTGGTCCATCGAGAGTCCCGCGCGGCCGGCGTGCCGGACATCAGCCCGCACGCCCTGCGCCATTCCGCGGCCACGCATATGCTCGACGGCGGCGCCGATCTGAGGGAGGTCCAGGAGATGCTGGGGCATTCCTCCTTGAAAACTACACAACGCTATACGCACGTCTCCGTCGAACAGCTCAAAACCCGCTACATGCAGGCGTTTCCCCGGGCCTGACCAACATGCGGACACTACCCGACGTGGCTGCGTAAACGCTGTATGAAGCCGAAAAGCCGGCATGGATTTTACATGGACGTAACAAAAAGTTTCCTCCTTGTCTGCAAATTGAGCGACAATACAAGTAATCAGCAACGGGGTTGGTCCTCCTGCGTGCCGCAGTGGATGCGGCCGTGGGGAACCGACCCCGTTCGCATGAGGCGGGGCATAACGTTCCGCACGTCAAGGAAAATAGGAGAAATCAATGAAGAAGAAAGCTCTTGCTTTCGCCGCCATGGCCTGCTCCATGGCAATGCTGCTGAGCGCCTGCGGCGGCTCCAACAGCAACACCGCCTCCGGCAATACCGCTGGCTCCAACATCATCTACGCCTACAACTCCGAGCCGCAGAACCCGCTGATCCCGGGCAACACCAACGAGACCGGCGGCGGCAAGCCGGGCGACCTGCTGTTCTCCCGTCTGGTTTCCTTCGACAAGGACGGCAACGCCTCCAACGAAGTGGCCGAGTCCATCACCCCGAACGATGACGCCACCCAGTACACCATCAAGCTGAAGTCCGGCTGGAAGTTCACGGACGGCACCCCGGTGACCGCCGAGTCCTTCACCAAGTCCTGGTCCTACACGGCCAACGCCAAGAACGCCCAGAAGTGCTCCTCCTTCTTCTCCACCATCAAGGGTTACGACGACCTGCAGAAGGATGGCCTGAAGGGTGACGAGCAGCTCTCCGGCCTCAAGGTCGTGGACGACACCACCTTCACCGTGGATCTGAACCAGTCCGATTCCGTGTTCCCGATCAAGGTCGGCTACCTGGCCTTCGCCCCGCTGCCGGAGTCCTTCTACAAGGATCCGAAGGCCTTCGGCGAGGCCCCGGTCGGCAACGGTCCGTACAAGTTCAAGTCCTGGGACCACAACAAGCAGATCGAGCTCGTCAAGAACACCGATTACAAGGGCAACGAGGATGTCAAGAACGACGGCGTGACCTTCAAGGTCTACACCGATGACACCGCCGCCTACCGTGACATCCAGTCCAACAACGGCTCCCTCGACGTGATGGAGTCCGTCCCGGCCGCCTTCACCAAGACCTTCAAGACCGACAAGAAGATCCAGCCGTACTCCGAGGCCGGCTCCGTGATCCAGACCTTCACCATCCCGTCCACCCTTGACCACTTCAAGAACGACGAGGAAGGCCAGCTGCGCCGCGAGGCCATCTCCATGGCCATCGACCGCGACCAGATCATCGACAAGGTGCTCAACGGCAACGCCACCGCCGCCAAGGACTTCACCTCCCCGAAGACCCCTGGCTACTCCGACTCCCTGACCGGCTCCGACAACCTGAAGTTCAACGCCAAGAAGGCCAAGGAACTGTGGGCCAAGGCCGACGCCATCTCCAAGTACACCGGCACCCTCACCTTCTCCTACAACGCCGATGGTGGCGCCAAGCCGATCTACGACGCCGTCGTGAACCAGCTCAAGAAGAACCTGGGCATCGACGCCGCCACCAACCCGATCCCGACCTTCCAGGAGTTCCGCGACGCGGTGACCAACCGTCAGATGACCGGCGCCTTCCGTACCGGCTGGCAGCCTGATTACCCGTCCGCCGAGAACTACGTGTGGCAGCTGTACTCCACCGCCGCCGCCGACGGCAAGGGCTCCAACGATGGCGACTACAAGAACTCCGCCTTCGACCAGCTGTGCCTGCAGGCCGCCGCCGCCAAGACCACCGACGAGGCCAACAAGCTGTACCAGCAGGCCCAGGAGATCCTCCTCAAGGATCTGCCGGCCATCCCGCTGTACTACTCCAACGCCAACGGCGTGGCTTCCCTGTCCGTCAAGTCCGGCTTCGGCTTCGACTGGCAGAACCTCCCGACCTACACCGAGATGTCCAAGAAGTGAGTCGATACTCATCTGAGCATCGGACGGTAGTTCGGTAATTCCAAGGGGCGAGGATCATATGATCCCCGTCCCTTTTTCATAGGCTCTGTTATAAACCAAGTATTCTTGGCTCCCCTTGTCAGGGGAGCTGTCGGCGAAGCCGACTGAGGGGTAGTCCGGCGGAATTCATGTCAATCTTGGTTTAACAGAGCCTTTTCGTATGCTTCGTATGCTCTGCCGAAACCAGCCAAACAACGTCGCTTACGCCTAATAATCGGCCGAGTTAACGGGAGTTTACACACCTCCGTCAGGGCATGGGGTAGACTATCGGAGTATTTGTCGACCGGCAAGGGTGCACTGTGTCCTGACGGCCGGTTCATGAAATAAGGAGCAACCGTTATGGGTAAGTATCTTCTGCGACGCATTCTGCAGATGATCCCCGTGGTTCTCGGCACGACGCTTCTGGTGTATGCGCTTGTCTTCCTGCTGCCTGGCGACCCCGTCAAGGCCATGTTCGGAGACAAGCCCGTCAACGAAGCCGTCGCGGCCCAGATCCGCGCAGAGTACCACCTCGATCAGCCGTTCATCATTCAGTACCTCATCTATCTGAAGAACGCGCTGACCCTCGACTTCGGCAACACCTTCGCCGGCCAGCCCGTCATCGACGAGATCACCCGCGCCTTCCCGGTCACCATCAAGCTCGGCCTGATGGCGTTCGTGTTCGAGGCCATCTTCGGCGTGACCTTCGGCATCATCTCGGGCCTCAAGAAGGGCAAGTGGTACGACACGGTCATCCTGATCGTCTCCCTGCTCCTCATCTCCGTGCCGACCTTCGTCACCGGCTTCGTCCTGCAGTACCTGCTCGGCATCCAGTGGTCCATCCTGCCGGTGACCGCCGGCGCCGACCCCACGGTCCTCGACCTGCTCATGCCGGCCATGGTGCTCGGCTCGGTCTCGATGGCGTACATCATCCGACTGACCCGCGCCGAGATCTCCTCCAACATCGCCGAGGACTACGTGCGCACCGCCCGCGCCAAGGGCATGTCCAACGGACAGGTCATGCTGCGCCACGTGCTGCGCAACTCCTTGATCCCGGTCGTCACCTACCTGGGCCAGGACATCGGCGGCCTGATGGGCGGCGCCATGATCACCGAGCAGATCTTCAACATCCACGGCATCGGCTTCCTGACCTACCAGTCCATCCTGAAGGGCGAGGCCAACCTGGTGGTGTCCATCGTCACGCTGCTCATGCTGATCTTCGTGGTGTGCAACCTCGTCGTCGACCTGCTGTACGCGGCCCTCGATCCGCGTATCCGTTACGCATGAGAAGGGGAGGAGTGAACGAAATGGCAAACAACACCACCGAAAACGAACTCAACGAGTCCGGCGAGCCCGGCACCGAGTACTTCATGGAAACCCTGCCCGGCCAGGACCGTTACGTGGCCCCCATCGAGGAGACCCCGCTTCAGGACGTCGACTCCGTGGACGAATCCGCCCCGGCCACCAGCATGTGGGCCGACGCATGGCGAACCCTGCGCCGCAACCCGCTGTTCATCATCTCCGGCCTGGTCATCGTCTTCATCATCATCGTGGCCCTCGCCCCCGGCCTGTTCACCAAGCAGGACCCGAACGCCTGCGATCTGGCAAACTCGCTGAGCCCGTCCGAGCCCGGACACCCCTTCGGCTTCGACCTGCAGGGCTGCGACGTGTACACCCGCGTGGTCTACGGCACCCGCACCTCCCTGTCCGTCGGCGTGCTCTCCACGCTGATGGTCGTGCTCATCGGCACCCTGATCGGCGCCATCGCCGGCTTCTGCGGCGGATGGATCGACGCGGTCCTGAGCCGCGTCACCGACATCTTCTTCGCCCTGCCGATGCTGCTCGGCGCCATCGTGGTCCTCCAGATGTTCAAGTCCTCCAAGTCCATCTGGAAGATCGTGCTCGTGCTGGCCCTCTTCGGCTGGGTGGGCGTCTGCCGCATCGCGCGAAGCGCCGTGCTCGAGGCCAAGAACCTCGAGTTCAACACGGCCTCCACGGCCCTCGGCTCCACCCCGATGCGCAACCTGTTCCGCCACATCCTGCCGAACTCGCTGGCCCCGATCATCGTGATCGGCACCACGTCGCTCGCCTCCTACATCGTGGCCGAGGCCACGCTGAGCTTCCTTGGCGTGGGCCTGCCCACCACCACCGTGAGCTGGGGCGGCGATATCTCCAGCGCCCAGACCAACCTGCAGACCGACCCGCTCGTGCTGTTCTACCCGTCCGCCGCACTGGCCATCACCGTGCTCGCGTTCATCATGATGGGCGACGCCGTCAAGGACGCCCTTGACCCGAAGAGCCGTACGGCCTGAGCAAGGGAGTAGAGGAAACATTATGACTGACAACTCCAAGGCACAGATGCTGGCCATGCAGAAGGAGCACGGCCCGCTGCTCGAGGTCAAGGACCTCGCCGTCGACTTCACCACGGACACCGGCAAGCCGGTGCACGCCGTGCGCAGCTCCTCCTTCACCGTCTACCCCGGCCAGTGGGTGGCCATCGTGGGCGAATCCGGCTCCGGCAAGTCCACCTCCGCCATGGCCGTGCTGGGCCTGCTGCCCGGAACCGGCCATGTGGTGGGCGGTTCCATCAAGCTCGACGGCGAGGAGATCGCCGGTGCCAAGCAGTCCGAGTTCGACAAGCTGCGCGGCACCAAGATGGGCCTCGTGCCCCAGGATCCGATGAGCAACCTCAACCCGGTGTGGCGCATCGGCACCCAGGTCAAGGAGGCCCTCAAGGCCAACAACATGGACGTGGCCCACGAGAAGCGTTCCGCCCTCGCCAAGGCCCTGGCCGGCGAGGACGCCGCGGTCGAGCTCAAGGGCAACGACGACGAGACCTTCCTCGGCTCCAAGGACCTGCCCGCCCTGATGGACGAGGCCAAGAAGGCCCTCACCGCCGCAGGCGTGTCCGGCGAGGCGTTCGACAAGGCCGTGGCCCGCTTCGAAAGCGAGTGGGTGCCGGGCTCCGAGACCCGCTGGCGTGTGGCCGACGACCTCATCAAGGCCGGCGTGGCCGACGATCAGGCCTGGTACCTGGCCAAGAAGTACGTGACCGGCTCCACCATGGAGGACCGCATCGCCGGCCTGCTCTCCGAGGCCGGTCTGCCGGACGCCGCGACCCGTGCCCGCCAGTTCCCGCACGAGTTCTCCGGTGGCATGCGCCAGCGCGCGCTCATCGCCATCGGCCTGGCCTGCCGTCCTGATCTGCTGATCGCCGACGAGCCGACCTCCGCCCTTGACGTGACCGTGCAGAAGAAGATCCTCGACCACCTGCACATGCTCACCGATTCGCTGGGCACCGCCGTGCTGTTCATCACCCACGATCTGGGTCTCGCCGCCGAGCGCGCCCAGCACATCGTGGTGATGTACAAGGGCCAGGTCGTCGAATCCGGCCCGAGCCTCGAGGTGCTCCAGCACCCGCAGCACCCGTACACCAAGCGACTGGTGGCCGCGGCCCCGTCCCTGGCCTCCCAGCGCATCATCTCCGCCAAGGAGCGCGGCGAGAACGCCGACGCCCTGCTGGATCACAAGGTGGCCGATGAGAACGAGCTCGAGAAGAGCGAGCACATCATCACCGTGGACCACCTGACCAAGGAGTTCAAGCTCCCGCGCAAGAAGGAGATGTTCAAGGCCGTCGACGACGTGTCCTTCTCCGTCAAGCGCGGCACCACGCTGGCCATCGTGGGCGAATCCGGCTCCGGCAAGTCCACCGTGGCGAACATGGTGCTCCACCTGCTCGAGCCCACCTCCGGCAAGGTCTTCTATGAGGGCCGCGACACCTCCACGTTCAAGTCCAAGGATCTGCTGGACTTCCGCCGCCACGTGCAGCCGGTGTTCCAGAACCCGTACGGCTCGTTGGATCCGATGTACTCCATCTACCGTTCCATCGAGGAGCCGCTGCGCATCCACAAGATCGGCGATTCCAAGTGGCGCGCCAACCGTGTCAAGGAGCTCCTTGACATGGTGGAGATGCCGCAGTCGGTCATGGGCCGCTACCCGAACGAGCTGTCCGGCGGCCAGCGCCAGCGCATCGCCATCGCGCGAGCCATGGCCCTCGACCCGGACGTCATCGTGTGCGATGAGGCCGTCTCCGCCCTCGACGTGCTGGTCCAGGACCAGGTGCTGCACCTGCTCAACGACCTGCAGGCCGAAAAGGGCCTGAGCTACCTGTTCATCACCCACGATCTGGCCGTGGTTCGTCAGATCGCCGACGAGGTCGTGGTGATGCAGCACGGCAAGCTCGTGGAGCACGCCACCACCGACGAGGTGTTCGACCACCCGCAGAAGCAGTACACGCGCGACCTGCTCGACGCCATCCCCGGCGGCAAGCTCAAGCTCGGCCTGGACTGATTGCGTGATTAACTCATAGTGGTTGAGGCCTCTTCCCGGCAACGGGAAGAGGCCTCAACCATATTCTGGCTCCCCTCTCTGAGGGGAGCTGTCAGCGAAGCTGACTGAGGGGAGCATCGGTCCAGCTGCGGACTGTAGCTCCCCTCAGTCGTCTGCGACGACAGCTCCCCTCAGAGAGGGGAGCCTTTTGCGGCATGGCCGCTCACTATGTCCGCCGACCCAACCGGCCGCTGCATCCAGGAATCACACGTCATATGTGATGGTCAGCGGGGCGTGATCGGACCAACGCATCTCGTACGTCGGTGCCTTGTCGATCACGAAGCCGCGCGCGGTCTCCGCCAGTTCGGGCGTCGCGAACTGGTAGTCGATCCTCCAGCCCACGTTGTTGTCGAACGCGCGCCCGCGCTGGCTCCACCACGTGTACGGGCCCTGGATGTCCCCGGCCAGATCGCGCATCACATCCACGAACTCGTATTCATCCAGCCACCGGTCCACATAGGCGCGCTCCTCAGGCAGGAAACCCGCGTGCTTCTCGTTGGCCTTGGCGTTCTTGATATCCAGCGGCGTGTGTGCGATGTTGAAGTCGCCACACAGCACGGCCTGCCTGCCGCCATGGGCCGCCTCGTCGCGCAGCTCGCCCATACGCACCAGCATCGCGTCGAGGAAACGGTACTTCTGCTCCATCTTCAGCGGATCGTCGGTGTTGCCGGCATGCACGTAGACGCAGACCACGGTGATCACATAGCTCTGCGGCGTACGGACATCGGTTTCGATCCAACGTCCGGAATCCACGTCTTCGGTGAGTCCCGGCAAGCCATACCGTTGCCCGACCACCGGCAGGTCACTGAGCAAGGCCACGCCGGCACGTCCCTTCACACGACAGACCTCATTGGTCAGCGTGAAATCCTCGGCCGAATCGATGGCACCGGCCTGCGCATATTCAAAGGCGAATTTGCCGAAGATCGCATCGATGTCCGGCTGAGGTGCGCGTACCTCCTGCATACACCAGACGTTCGGCGTATTCCTGCCCGCCCATGTGGTGATGCCCTTGCGGTCGGCCGCCCGCAATCCATTGACGTTGGAAGTGGTAATGGTGATCATGCGGCCATAGTATGGTGGCCTCCCTACGAAACCCCGGCGCGAACGAAGCATGCAATCAGCTTTCTCTAAGCATGGGTGCTAGTGTTAGCAAGGTTGCAACCGTCATACGAAATGAGGAATCATGGGACTGTTCGGATTCGGCAAGAAGAAGGCCAAGAAGGAAGCCGAAGAGGCAGCGGAGCCAATCGACGAGGATAAGGTGGCCGCCGAGGCCGCCAACGCCGCCGCCAAGGCGGAAAGCGCGGAAAGCGTACTGGCCGAGCCGTCGAACGAATACGCCGGCCGCGGCGAGGAGCGCGGCCCGTGGGACGTCAATGACGAGGATGTGCCCGACTACGACGACTACCTGGATCTCGGCGCCTACTACCTGCCGTTCCTGCGCGGCATCGAACTGCGCATCAAGGCCAACCGCGCCACCCAGCAGATCCTGGGCTCCACCATCACCTACGGTGCCTCCAGCCTGGAGATCGAGGCCTTTGCTGCCCCCAAGACCATGGGCCTGTGGGATGACGTGCGCGCCGACCTGCTGGAAGCCAACAAGGCCGCTTCCGAGGCCGAGGGCGTCTTCGGCACCGAGCTCAAGCTGCCGGTGAACGTCAAGGGCGGCAAGACCGTCGAGACCCGCATCGTGGGCGTGGACGGCCCGCGCTGGATGCTGCGCGGCATCTTCTCCGGCAAGGCTGCCACCGATCCGGACAATCCGGAGACCGAGGCCCTCAACAAGTTCTTCGCGGACATCGTGGTGGAGCGCGGCGAGGAGCCGCTGGCCCCGCGCGACCTCATCCCGATGCACCCGCCGGTCGCCCCGGCCGAGCGCAAGGCCGCCAAGGCCGCCGCCGAAGCGGAGGAGAACGGCAAGGAACACTTCAAGGACATCCCGGACAACAAGCCCAAGGGCCCGCTGAGCCAGGACCAGACCACCGAGGTCAAGACCACCCTGTCGCGCGGCCCGATGTTTTCCGAGGTCCGCTAAGCGTCCATGGCAGACAAGGCAGACAAGAAACGCACCGGCCTGGGGGCCTTGGCGGACGCCGGCGAGGGCGACGACTTCTCGATCATCGACGCCATCGGCGGCCCCCGCGGCGTGGTGGAGTCCATGCTCCCGGGCGTGGTGTTCGTGGTCCTCTTCGTGGCCACGAACAACCTGAACCTCACCATCGGCGTGTCCGCCGTGCTCGCCATCGTGCAGGTGGTCGCACGCCTCATCCAGCGCCAGTCGCTGATGGGCGCGCTCTCCGGCCTGGTGGCCGTGGGCATCTGCCTGATCTGGGCATGGAAGAGCCATGAGGCCCGCAACTACTACATGCTGGGCTTCCTGACCAACGCCATCTACGCCGTGCTGCTGTCCGTCACGCTGCTGATCCGCGTGCCCGGACTGGGATTCGTGGTGGAGTTCATCCGCCAGATGCCCACCGAACGGTTCAAGGCATGGTTCCATGATTGGATGGACGACCCCGAGCTCAAGCGCGCGTACATGATCGTCACCGCGCTGTGGGTGGGCCTGTTCGGTCTGCGCCTGCTGGTGCAGGTGCCGCTGTACCTGACCGACCACGTGGCCGCGCTCGGCGTGGCCCGCCTGCTCATGGGCATCCCGTTCTGGGCGCTGGCGATCTGGGTGAGCTATCTCATCATCGCCACCCCGCTCCACCGGCACAAGGCCACTTACCGAAAGGACAACGATGCAAGCTGAGGTCCGCATCGAACGTTACGCCGACCAGGGCCGTTGTGTGGCCCATATCGACGGCCGCGTGGTGTTCGTTCGATTCGCCCTGCCCGGCGAACTCGACCGGATCGAACTGGACGAGCCGCACGACCGCGACGACCGGTTCTGGACCGGCGAGGTGGTCGAGGTCATCGAACCGTCCGAGGACCGCGTGACGCCGGCATGGCCGCTCGCCGGACCTCTGGCCATGGGCGGGGGAGTGGGCGGCGCCGACCTCGTGCACGTCTCGCTCGCCGGCCAGCTCAGGTGGAAGGCCGTCACCGTTTCCGAACAGATGAGTCGCCTCGGCCATATCGACGTGGCCGTGCCCATCGACCGCATGCCCGGCGATGAGGAGTTCGGCGGGCTCAACTGGCGCACCCGCATCGAGATGATCGCCGACGAGGAGGGCCGCCCCTCCATGCGCCGGCGCGGCACCCACAACCGCGTGGCCATCGACACCATGCCGCTCGCCACCCGCACCCTGCTGGATGTGGCCGAACGCGAGCACGTCTGGGACGGCGGTTACGAGCCCGGCTCGCAGATCCGCCTATCCGTGCCCGAACCGCGCGGCGATGCCGAAAGCGCGCAGGATAACTACGCCGTGCTTGTGGACGGCGAACTGACCGCCGGCGAACAGCTGCTTACCGAGCAGGTGGCCATCAACGGCACCACATTCACCTACCGGGTGGATGCCAACGGCTTCTGGCAGGTGCACCGCCAGGCCCCCATCGCCTTGGGCACGCATGTGATCGACCTCGTCAACGGACAGTTGCAGGGAGCCGTGGCCCCCGTCATCTGGGACCTCTACTCCGGTTCCGGCCTGTTCACGCTGCCGTTGGCCACGCTGACCGGCGAACGCACCCGCATGCTCAGCGTGGAGGGCGCGCGCGTGGCCGTGCGCAACGCGCAGCGCAACCTGCGAGCCATGAACCTCAACGACGTGGACGCCCGCGCCGGCGATGTCTCCCAGACACTGGCCCACGTGCCGGCCCATCTGGCCAAACCGGATGTGGTGGTCCTCGACCCGCCGCGTGCCGGAGCCCGTGCCAAGGTATGCCGCCAGATCGCCGCGGCCGGAGCCAAGTCGGTGGTGTACATCGCCTGCGACCCCACGTCCCTGGCCCGTGACACCGCCACCCTGATCGGTGAGGGCTACCAGCTCAAGGGCATCCGCGCCTTCGACATCTACCCGATGACCCATCACGTCGAAACCGTCGCCCTGTTCGTCCGCTGACCGTGCGCGATTACGTTGTGTATCGGGCCTGTCCCGAGTCGGTTTCTTGCTTGGTTCCTCTCTCGGAGGAGAGCTGTCGGCAGAGCCGACTGAGGGCAGCCCATCACCATTCGTGTTGATTGAGTTTGAGCAGAGACCGAACGTAACCGAAAGCGAACCCATGAAACCGCGTATCCCAACCCTGATCGCCGCCGTGGCCGCGGCAGCCGCCGTGCTGTCGCTGACGGCGTGCGCGCCAGCCGGCCGGGCCGTCGGCGACACGCAGGATAGCATGCCCGCGGTCGCCCACGATTCGGTCCACATCACGGACGCCACCGTGGGATTCGTGGGCTCCGAGGACCCCGCCGCGGACAAGCTCGCCATCAACGCCATCTCCGACTCCGGCATGAACGTCTTCTACGCTTCGCTCGCCGGACAGACCAGTCCCAAGTCCGATACGACGGGGAAGAGCACCGACGATGCCGCCAATACAACCGGGGGAACCGCGGCCGAATCCGACTCGGAGCCATCGGTGACGGTGGATTCCGCCGCCGTCACCGCCCAGCAGGCCGTGGACGACTTCGTGGCGCGTGCGGTCAAACTCGTGGTGATCAGCGGCATCAACGTGACCGACGCCAACAGCCAAGGCTGGGATGAAGCCCTCACCAATGCGCGCAACGCCGGCATTCCCGTGGCCCTGCTCAACCCCGTGGCCCTGCCGGAGAACGATCTGCTTTACGCGGCCACCCTCGCCGTCAACGACCGCGACGCCGAAGCCACGCCCATCAGTGACGTCGCCTTGACCATCATCCGCGACGAGCCCCACGACCGCACCATCGCCGTCACCACCAACACCGGCAATTAACATTCCTCGGCTCCCCTTGTCAGGGGAGCTGGCGGCGAAGCCGACTGAGGGGTAGTGGGAGAGCGGCCGGCAGGCCGCGGAAAATACCGTATCGACGAAGTCGATCGTATTTACCTCCGAGGTTTGGCCCAATGCGAACGGACCCGCGGTAGGCTGGAGACCATGAGCGCAGCAGCAACCGTCCATATGCCCCACGTGCCCGAGCAGGGCCTGACCGACGCGGAAGTGGCCCGACGGGTCGGCAGCGGCCAGTCGAACGCGGTGAAGACCTCCACGTCCCGTTCGCTCGCGGACATCGTGCGCGCCAACGTATTCACGCTCTTCAACGGCATCATCTTTGCCGCTATGGTGCTGGTGCTCATCACCGGCTCGTGGAAGGATTCGGTATTCGGATTCGTCATCATCATCAACACCGGCATCGGCATCATCACCGAACTCAGAGCCAAGCGCACATTGGACAGGCTCTCCATCCTGGTTGCTTCCGACTTCCTGGTGCGCCGCTGCGGCGAGGACGTGGCCGTCCCGCACAGCGGCATCGTCATGGATGACCTGCTCTGGATCCGTTCGGGCGAACAGGTGCCCGCGGACGGCCTGATCGTGCGCACATGGGGACTGGAACTGGACGAATCCATGCTCACCGGCGAATCGCGCACCGTGCGCCATGACGTGGGCGAGCAGATCTACTCTGGGGCCACCGCCGTCTCCGGCATGGCGCTGGTCAGGGTCAACGCGGTCGGCGCGCACTCGTACGCCGCCACGCTGACCGCACAGGCCAAGGTCTACAAGAAGACCGTCTCCGACCTCAACAAGGGCATCAACACGATCCTGAAATTCATGACCTTCCTCGTGGTGCCCCTGTGCGTGCTGCTCATCCTCTCACAGATCCACACGGTGGGCGGATGGCATGCGGCCTTGGCCACCGGCGAATGGCGGCAGGCCGTGGTCTCCGCCGTGGCCGGTGTGGTGGGCATGATTCCCGAGGGCCTCGTGCTGCTCACCTCCCTGAACTTCGCGCTCGCTGCGATCAGGCTCGCCCGGAAGAACACGCTGGTCCAGGAGCTCGAATCCGTGGAGACCCTGGCCCGCGTGGACGCGCTCAACCTCGACAAGACCGGCACCATCACCGACGGCGGCATCGCCTTCGACCGCATCATCCCGTTGACCGCGTATGGCCTGCATCCGTCTGTTGGCCCATCGTCCGTCGATTCGATATCGTCATTGTCCGCTGCTGCGGGCCGCGAGAATGACGCAGACCAAGAGCCAGATACGACGGCATCCGAGCCGGCCATTGCCCAGGCGCTCTACGACTGCTGCGACGAGGAACAGCCCAACGGCACCGGCCAGGCCGTGCTCGCCGGACTGGGGGAGCGAGGCTATGCGCCCGGCGAAGTAAACTCGCGCGTGCCGTTCTCGTCCTCCCGCAAATGGAGTTCGGTTGTCAAACCGGATGGTGTATGGATCATGGGTGCCCCGGAAGTCATCCTGTCCGCATTGGACGGTGATTACGCGGACATCCTGCGTGAGGTCAACGCCTATGCCAACGATGGCAACCGCGTGCTCCTGCTTGCCTATAGCGCGGCAGGCCAGCGCTCGGCGCATGGCGGACTGAAATCAGTTGACGAATCCGCCGACGCAACCAAGCAAAATCCGGCTCCCCTCTCCGAGGGGAGCTGTCGCCAAAGGCGACTGAGGGGAGCGACCGGAGAGACAGACGCGACGGCGACATCCCCCCAGCCGACCGTACCAGCGGTCTCCCCATCGACAGCACCCGACAGCCCCGACACCTCGCAACTCGACCCGTCCGCGACCCCGGTCGCCCTGGTCCTGTGCGCCGAACGCATCCGCTCCGACGCCGAAGCCACCCTCGCCTGGTTCCGCGAGCAGGGCGTGCGCTGCCGTGTCATCTCCGGCGACAATCCGGTCACGGTTGGTGCCATCGCCCGCAAGGTGAGGCTTACCGGCGACCGCGAACCGGTGGCAATGGACGCACGCGAGCTGCCAGCCGACATCGACGAGCTCGCCCAGGTCCTCGAACACGTGGACGTGCTCGGCCGCGTACTGCCCGACCAGAAGAAGGCCATCGTCCAGGCCCTGCACACACGGCATCACGTGGTGGCCATGACCGGTGACGGCGTCAACGACGCACTGGCCTTGAAGGAGGCGGATCTCGGCATCGCGATGGGCAACGCGGCCCCCGCCACCAAGGCCGTGGCCCAAGTGGTGCTTGTCGACTCGAAGTTCTCCCACCTGCCGGACGTGGTGGCCCGGGGCCGTCAGGTCATGGCCAACATGGAGCGCGTCGCCAGCCTGTTCCTCGTCAAAACCGTGTATTCCGCGCTGATCTCGCTCGGCGTGGTCCTCACGCAGATCCCGTACCCGTACCTGCCACGCCACATCACGTACATCGGTGCGCTCACCATCGGCATGCCCGCCTTCATCCTGGCGCTCGCGCCGAACACACGCCGCTACATCCCCGGCTTCCTCAAACGAGTGGTGAGCTTCGCGCTGCCCGGCGGCGTGGCCACCGCGCTCTCCGTGCTGCTCGCTTCCTGGTTCCTGCCCGGCATCATGGGCTGGGATGTGGTCGATTCCCCGGCCGACCTGTCCACCCTGCGCGCCACCAGCGCCATCATCCTGTTCGTGATGGGCGTATTCGTGCTCGCCCGTGTGGCCCGTCCCCTCAACGGCTGGAGGGGCGTGCTGGTCGCCGTGTTCGCGGCCGCCGGTGTGATCGGCATGTTCATCCCGTTCGTGGCCCGGTTCTTCGCGCTGATCCTGCCCACCGGACCTATGCTGGCCGCCACGCTCATCGCGCTCGCCGGCTCTGCCGTGATCTTCGTGTTGTGCCTGTGGCTTGTGCCGCTGGCTGGCCGCGTACTGACGCGCTTCCGGCGCCAACAAGGCCTCGGTATCTAAACTTGGTTTCCCTCTCCGAAGGGAGCTGGCGGCGTAGCCGACTGAGGGGAGTCCTTCCGTGGGCCTTTCTCGGCTCCCCACGCTTTCCTTCTGCTGGCAGCCGCCGTTCCTCCGCAGCCGGCTGAAACAAGCCGCATATTGTCTCACGTTTCAAGCCGACACGCCAGAGGCAAAGTAACGTACCCGTACCATTTGAAGCGGATAATCAACGGCACCAACAGCCGATTCATGATTTCGGAGGAAGCATGTCCTTACGCGACGATCAACTGGCCACCCTCACCGCGGCCGGCAAGGACTTCGATTACTACAACATCGCCAATCTCGACGGCATCGACCATCTGCCTTATTCGCTCAAGGTCCTCGTCGAGAACCTGGTACGCAACATCGACGGCGCGAACATCACCGACGAGCACGTCAAGGCGCTGCTCGGTTGGGATCCCACCGCACAGCCCAGCCATGAGATCCAGTTCACCCCGAGTCGCGTGGTCATGCAGGACTTCACCGGCGTGCCATGCATCGTGGACCTCGCCACCATGCGTGACGCGGTCAAGGACCTCGGCGGCGATCCGGAGGTCATCAACCCGCAGGTCCAGTCGGACATGGTCATCGACCACTCCGTGCAGATCGACAAGTACGGCATCGCGGACGCCGTCGAACGCAACATGGACATCGAATACCAGCGCAACGGCGAACGCTATCAGTTCCTGCGCTGGGGCCAGCAGGCGTTCCGCAACTTCCGCGTGGTGCCGCCGGGAACCGGCATCATCCACCAGGTCAACATCGAGTACCTGGCCAAGGTCATCATGATCAAGGCGGGGGAGCGCGGCCGCCAGCTTGCCTACCTCGACTCGTGCGTCGGCACCGACTCGCACACCACCACCGAAAACGGCCTGGGCGTGCTCGGCTGGGGCGTCGGCGGCATCGAGGCCGAGGCCGCAATGCTCGGCCAGCCCATCTCCATGCTCGTGCCGCGCGTGGTCGGCTTCAAGCTCACCGGCTCCATCCCCGAGGGCGTCACCGCCACGGACGTGGTCCTGACCATCACCGACATGCTGCGCAAGCACGGCGTGGTCGGCAAGTTCGTGGAGTTCTACGGCGAGGGCATCGCTTCCGTGCCGCTCGCCAACCGCGCCACCATCGGCAACATGAGCCCCGAATTCGGCTCCACCTGCGGCATCTTCCCGATCGACGACGTCACGCTCGACTACCTGCGCCTGACCGGCCGCTCCGACGAGCAGGTCGCGCTGGTCGAGGCGTACGCCAAGGCCAACAAGCTGTGGGGCGATGCCAAGGACCCGAACTACGTGGAGCCCGAATACTCCGAATACATGGAGCTCGACCTGTCCACCGTGGTGCCGTCCATCGCCGGCCCGAAGCGTCCGCAGGACCGCATCATCCTCTCCGAATCCAAGCAGACGTTCGAGGACACGCTGCCCGCCTACGAGACGGAGAAGACCGTCAAGGAACCGGTGGCCGTGTCCACCGACTTCCGCGGCGACTTCGACCTGACCAACGGCGACGTGGCTATCGCCTCGATCACCTCCTGCACCAACACCTCCAACCCGTCCGTCATGATCGCCGCCGGCCTCATCGCCCGCAACGCGCACGCCAAGGGCCTTAAACCCAAGCCGTGGGTCAAGACCTCGCTTGCGCCGGGCTCCCAGGTGGTGGCCGACTACCTCAAGGCCGCCGGCCTCCAGGACGACCTCGACGCGCTCGGCTATCAGCTTGTCGGCTTCGGCTGCGCCACCTGCATCGGCAACTCCGGCCCGCTGCTGCCGGAGATCAGCGAGGCCATCAACACCAACGACCTGACCGTCACCGCCGTGCTGAGCGGCAACCGCAACTTCGAAGGCCGCATCAGCCCGGACGTCAAGATGAACTATCTGGCCTCCCCGCCGCTCGTCATCGCGTACGCGCTCGCGGGCACCATGGACTTCGACTTCGCCACGCAGCCGCTGGGCCAGGACCCGGACGGCAACGACGTGTACCTCAAGGACATCTGGCCCACCAACGAGGAGGTCGCCGCCGTGGTGGACGGCACCGTCAGCCGCGAGATGTTCCTCAAGGACTACGCCTCCGTGTTCGAGGGCGACCGCCGCTGGAAGGGCCTCGACGTGCCTGAAGGCGAGCTGTTCGCCTGGGATCCGAAGTCCACCTACGTGCGCAAGCAGACGTTCTTCGACGGTATGAAGGCCACGCCCGATCCGGTCGCGGACATTCACGGCGCCCGCGTGCTCGCCCTGCTCGGCGACTCCGTGACCACCGACCACATCTCCCCGGCCGGCGCGTTCAAGGCGTCCAGCCCGGCCGGCAAGTACCTGACCGAGCGCGGCGTGGAGCCGAAGAACTTCAACTCCTACGGCTCCCGTCGAGGCAACCACGAGGTCATGGTGCGCGGCACGTTCGGTAACATCCGCCTGCGCAACCAGCTGCTCGCCTCCACCGGCAACGAGGTCACGCCCGGCGGCTACACCTACGACTTCACCACCGGTAAGCCGTCCACGATTTTCGACGCATCCCTGAACTACAAGGCCGCGGGCACGCCGCTCGTGGTGTTGGCCGGCAAGGAATACGGCACCGGATCCTCGCGCGACTGGGCCGCCAAGGGCACGCTGATGCTCGGCGTCAAGGCCGTGATCACCGAGAGCTTCGAGCGCATCCACCGTTCCAACCTCATCGGCATGGGCGTGCTGCCGCTGCAGTTCCCCGAAGGCGAGTCCTACAAGTCCCTGGGCCTCGACGGCACCGAGACCTACGACATCGCCGGCGTGGACGAGCTCAACAACGGCGTGACCCCGAAGACGGTCCACGTCACCGCCACGCACGCGGACGGTTCCAAGACCGAGTTCGACGCGGTGGTCCGCATCGACACCCCCGGTGAGGCCGACTACTACCGCAACGGCGGCATCCTCCAGTACGTCCTGCGCAACCTCATGAAGTAGGCTCACCGAGAGTGAGACCGCACGAAGGCCGGCATCCGATTCGTTTCGGGTGCCGGCCTTCGCCGTATCCGTGGAGCATCTGCTGTTCCTTTCCGAATCACCTCGAAAACCCGTATTTCGCAACAAAACATCCAATTCAATCCGTTTTCCGACACTCCGACGTAACATTTCCATCGATTTCGCAACAAAACCGCACTACAGTAAAGAACCGTTGGCCGGCCCGCAACGATGGGGCCAGCGCAACTGTTCCAGCAACGACGCAAAGGAGTATGCGGTATGCAACCAATCAAGGCCATTCAGTACGGCTGCGGCAAGATGTCGAAGTACACGATTCGTTACATGCATGAGAAGGGCATCCAGATCGTCGGCGCCATCGACGTGAACCCGGCGGTCGTGGGCATGGACGCCGGCGAATGGGCCGGCATCGGCCCGATCAACGTGCCGATCCGCTCCGACGCCGAGGCCGTGTTGGACGAGTGCGACGCGGACATCGCGGTCGTCACGCTCTTCAGCTTCGAGGACGAGATCGCCAAGATGTGCGAGCAGTGTCTGTCCCGCGGCATCAGCGTGATCACCACCTGTGAGGAATGCATCTACCCGTGGACCACCAGCCCCGCCGTCACCAACCGTCTGGATCGTATCGCCAAGGAAACCGGCGCCACCATGCTCGGCTCCGGCATGCAGGACATCTTCTGGGTGAACATGGTGGCGCAGGTCGCCGCCGGCTGCCACACCATCAAGAAGATCACCGGTGCGGTGAGCTACAACGTCGAGGACTACGGCCTGGCGCTCGCCAAGGCGCACGGCTGCGGCCTGACCCCGGAGGAGTTCGAGGCCGAACTGGCCCACCCGGAGACCGTGGTGCCGTCCTACGTGTGGAACTCCAACGAGTCCCTGGCACAGAAGCTCGGCCTGACCATCCGCTCCCAGAGCCAGAAGTCCGTGCCCTACATCCTGGACGAGGACGTCTATTCGGCCACGATGGGCGAGACGATCCCGGCCGGCAAGTGCGTGGGCATGTCCGCCGTGGTGACCACGGAGACCAACCAGGGCATCACGCTGGAGACCGCCTGCATCGGCAAAGTCTACGGACCGGATGACGGCGACATGTGCGACTGGACCATCGCCGGCGAGCCCGACGTGGAGTTCCACGTGGTCAAGCCCGCCACCGTGGAGCACACCTGCGCCACCATCGTCAACCGCATCCCCGACGTGCTCAACGCCCCCGCCGGCTACGTGACCGCCGACCAGCTCGACGAGATCTCCTACCTCACCTACCCCGCCTCCCTCTACGTGGCGTGAGCGTGACATGCTGACGGCCTGGTGGGCTCGGACATCCGTTCGAACCCACCAGGGTGTATGCGGAGATGGCCGCACCTTATGACGCCGATATGGGGCTGGGGAGACGTGATTTCCTCGCTCGTATCGGCGTCATTGCAATCCCTATGCCAATCGTGTCGCAAGATGGAGTCACATAGTCCGTAATTCGTTCGGATTCCCGCGCGCTGTGGCTACCGTTGCCTCCATGAACGTCAATGTATCCTCATTCGGACCATATCCGACCTCGCAATCCGATGGCAAGACACCTGCCACGGGTGGAACACCCATCCCGTCCCCGTCCATGAAGGACGGTCTTGCCCAACGAAAGTCCGCAATGTTGTCTCGCTGCTCGGAAGCGGCCCGGCGATGCAGCCGGACATTGCTGTTCGGCATGACCACATCCCTGATCCTCCAATCCGTGCCGGTCCCGACGGGGTGCGGCCTCGATGCCGATGAACTGCACGTCACATCCAGCAGCAAGGAACGCCGGATACGGGTCAATCATTCGAATCTACGCGCGCATGCATGGAAGCCGTTGCCTTCAGCCTGCAATGTGCGTATCGGATCTCGTGTATACGCGCTTGAACTGGCGCATACGTGGGCTCAGCTTGCCCCCTACCTGACGTTGGAATCGCTGATCGTGCTCGGTGATTCGATGCTGCATGCCATCGCGAGCCAGCCGGCATTGTCTCGCGGGCGCGATGAATCGGAGATTAGACATAATTTCTTTGAGACCATCACCGGATTGCCGCCGTTCAAGGGGAAGCCCCGATGCCTACGGGCGATGGCGATGCTCAAGGAACGTGTGGCGTCGCCCAAGGAAAGCGAAAGCAGACTTGTCCTGTTGCGGCACGGCATACCGATGCCTGATACGGGATATGCGGTTCCCGATGCGCGGTTTGCTTCGGGCGCGGCGATGACGCTTGATCTGGCATGGCCGCAATACCGGATTGGCGTTGAATACGATGGCGACCAGCATCGCACCGACAAGGCACAGTGGAGACGCGACCAGGAGAAGCGGGAATGGCTGCGCAACCGTGGATGGGTCGTCATCACGCTCACCGGGACCAACCTCGCCGATGAGGTATCCAAGGCGGAATACGCTTTCAACGTTGCGCGGCATCTAACGCTGGCCGGTGCGCGGTTCGTTTTCTCGGTCGTCCCCATGCCCTTGGAAAAGGTGATTGGGCGTCGTTGCGAATCCGAAGGGTCCGAATCGGCGGTCGGGGAATAACGAATTGGGCTTTACAGTCGCCATTGGCTCCATCAACGGCGTGTCTGCGGTGATTATCGGGCTTATGCATCACGGTTGTTCTGCCCCGATGAAGGGATTGTGCCGATTCGAGGGGTATCGTGGCACGATAGCTTACCACAGCGGCAACTTTTCGTGGCGATATGACGCGGTGGGGCAGCGGGATTGCCACGCAAGCCTGTTTCGGGATGGAAAAGCCTTGCCGGGGCAATTGCCGGACCCGGATAAACCGCGTCATTTCAACGTTTTGAAAAACCGACGAATTTGCTCCCGCCAATGGTGCTGCCCCAAGGCGTGGATTATGAGTGAAAAACGTCCACCGGGGCAGCGGGCAAGGTCTTTTCGGCGAGTGGGGGTCCTTATCCGGCCATCGACAATTGAGGTGCGCGGCCGAGAGAACATCGAGCGAGCGTGCCCTGCTTGGAGTGTCATCGCCGCCACGCAGAATCATTGCGCGATATGCCGATGTCGGGTGCTGATGCTCATAATTGAGTATCATGACTTCGAGTACTACGAATATCGCAGCACAATCAACTCAACCCTACGATTCCATTACTATTCGCACCTTGCGTCGTGACGATTACCCGGCGCTCGTCGAAATGGTGCGGCACGCCTGGTACGCCGATGAGGGCGAGCGTGCCGGCCGGCTCGGCGCTCAGGCCGACTGGGAATACTGCCTGTCCCGCACCACCACCGCATTCGTGGCCGAAGCGGACGGCGAACCGGTGGGCATGATCCTCGGACGAGTGGCCGCGCGCGACACCCGCGGCCCGTGGAACGCGCATTACCGACGGTATCTGAGCCTGCTGCCGGCTCAGCTCCTGTCCGCCGACGGACGCGAGAACGTGGCCTATCTGCTGGCCATCCACGCCATCGAACGCCGTCTCATCCGCATGTCCGGACATCATCTGCCAGCCGAGGTGGTCCTGTTCGTCACCGCGCCGCAGTCCCGCGGCTTTGGCCTCGGCTCTCGCCTGTTCGACACCCTGCTGGAGTCCTTCCGCGAGCAGCATGCCCATGACTACTTCCTGTACACCGACGATACCTGCGACTTCGGCTTCTACGAGCACCGCGGCCTCACCCGTGCGGCCGAGATCACACGCCGCCGAAACAGCCCGGCAAACGGCGAGCCGGCCATCGAATCCTTCTACCTCTACGAAGGCCGGGCATAAGGTTCGTCCAACCAATCCAATCCGGGATTGACTGTTCCGGCTTCCCTCTCTGAGGGGAGCCGTCGCCGAAAACGACTGAGGGGGAGCCCGGAACAAGTTCTTGCCTGGCTTTGCCCGCCACATCCGTCGCGTCACACCGAACGCTGGTAGGCTGGAGAAGCCGGGGCAAGGACGAACGGACAAGCAAGACACCCGGCGACGAAGGGGCGATCAATATGGCGATCAAAGCGAACGAACTGCCGCTGGGGAAGGTGTTCACCCCCGATTTCCGGTTCACCATCCCGTCCTTCCAGAGGGCGTACATCTGGAAGCCGGAGAATATCCTGCAGCTGGTGGGCGATCTCAAGGACGCCTCCGCCACGCCCGGCACGCCGTACTTCCTCGGCTCGCTGATCCTGGTGCGCGAATCGGAGAACCGGTATATGGTCATCGACGGCCAACAGCGACTGGTCTCCCTGTCCATCATCATCGCCGTGCTGCGCGATCTGGAGCAGGACCCGGACCTCATGCGTCAGCTGGATGCGCTGCTGGTCGAACCCGGCGACAAGCTGCGCGGCATCATCAACGAGCCCCGCCTCACCCTACGCGAGCGCGACGCCGCGTTCTTCCGCGAACACGTGCAGGAGGACAACCTCGAATCCGTGTTCGACATGAACGACGACGACCTGGCCACGGCGGCCCAGCGCAACATCGTGCACAACATCAAGAAGACGTACGACGAGATCTCCAACTGGCGTCCGTCCGAACGCCAGCGCTTCGCCCAATACCTGGTCAACGAGGTCACGCTCGTCATCGTCACCACGGATGACCTGGACGGCGCGCACCGCATCTTCGATGTGATGAACATGCGTGGTCTGCCGCTCACCCCGTCGGACGTGTTCAAGGCGCGCGCCACCTCCGGCCTCGCCGCCGCCGAACTCGACGCCTACGCCGCCCGCTGGGACGACATCGTGGACCCGCTCGGCGACGACCCGCAGACCATCGAGGAGTTCTTCTCCTACCTGCACCTCATCCTCACCCACCAGCCCGCCACGGACAAGCTCATCGAGGACTTCCTGTCCGAGGTGCTCCAGCCGTACCTCAACACCGGCACCACCGCCTCGTTCATCAACGACGTGCTGGCCCCGTACGCCATGGCTTGGCGCATCATCGACCGGCCGGGCGAGACCATCCTGCCGCCCGAGGTACGTCACGGTCTGGAAGCGCTCAACGACTACCGCATCCACGAATGGAAGCCCGTGGCCATGTGGGCGCTGGTCCACTCGTACCGCGAACTCGGCAACCCGGACGTCTCGCCGTTCGTGCAGCGCGGTGCCCGTTCGGCCCGCCGTACCATGACGCTCGAGGCGCTTGGCGCGCATGACGGCCAACGCCTGCTGGACATTCTCAAGGCCTTGGAACAGGTGACCGGCATCCGCACGCTGAACCGCACCGGCACGCTGGAGCGCCGCGGCTTCGCGAACGCCGCCGTGCGCGACCTGGATAAGGGCTATCTGGTGGAGCGCATCAACGGCCTGCGCGTAGGCGACGCCGACCGCGAAGGCGCGCTGGTCCGCCTCCACGGCGAGATGCAGGGTGACGGCGATCTGATCCGTCTGCTGCTCATCCGCGCCAACGAACAGCTGGCCGGAGCCCCGCTGCCGCGCCCTCGCCGGTTCAGCGCGCTGCCGATCATGCCGTTGGACATCGAACGCGCCGTGTCGTTCGCCGATTGGACGCAGGACAACCATGATTTCTGGATGTACCGTCTCGGCAACATGGCGCTCGTCCAAGGACCAGGCGACCAGTTGGACAAGCTCGGCGAGTACCTGCCGCGCCGTGACCGCATGCTGCTGCGTGCTGACTCCCAGCGTTTCCCGCTCACCAAGGAGCTCGAGCATTTCGACGCCTGCACGCCCACCATGCTGGAGAGGCGGCAGGAGGAGACCATCCGGCTCATCGTCGAATACTGGGGCATCCGGTACGACGCCAACAACAAGGACCTGACCGCACAGCCGCTCGCCGAGCTGCAGCAGGGCGCGACCAAGGCCTCCCGCGGCTCGCGTCGCGTGACCATCCGCCAGGTGATTCAGGCCGGGCTGCTGACGCCGGGCGAGCGCCTGGTCTGGGATCGTCCGCGCAAGGGCGAACGCTGGTATGCCACCGTCACCGAGAACGGGCGTCTGCGTCTGGACGACGGCTCCGAATACCCCACGCCCACCGCCGCGGCCCGTGCCGCAGCCGGCGGACGTCGCGGCGGGGGACTGGATGTGTGGAAGCGCGCCTCCAACGGCCAGAAACTCAGCGACATCTGGAAGCAGTTCCGCCTGAAGACCCAGTGACTCGAGTGAAGTCGGCCCGACTCAGCCAATGGCTGGGTCAGACGGCTGTCTTTTGCCGACGGGCTTTTGGCGAAGCCGGCTGCGGGGCGGTCTTATCGTCGCTACAGCCGTGCCGGCAGGTCGGCCCGCTCCACGAGGCGCGCCATCTGCACACGACCCATATTGAGCCGGTCCGCCGCCGAGGACAGGTGCGCCTTCGCGGTCCGTTCGGAAATGAACATCCGCGAGGCGATCTCCGCGTTCGTATAGCCTTCGGCGGCCAGCATCACCGCCTCCCGTTCGCGTTCCGGCAGCGAATCGAGCAGGGTCCGCGCCTCATCGCGACGCATGCGCGAGCGCGTCCGGCTCAGTTCGTCGATGAGCTGGCGCTGGCTCGCGGTGTTGAACTGCGGCGCGCCTGACGTGACCCCGATGATGCGGCGGATGATCTCGTCCGGCGCATCCGTCTTCGAGACGAATCCCTCGGCACCCGCCTCGATGGCCCGCTCCACAGTCCCCGAAGGACTCAGCGACGTCAGAATCAGCACATGCGGCGCATGGGGGAGCGCCCGCAGCCGCCGCGTGGCCTCGATGCCGTCCACGCCCGGCATGGCGATGTCCATCAACACCACATCCGGCCGTTCCTCGGCCGCCCGGCGCACGCACGTCTCACCGTCCGTGGACGTGGAGGCCACGGCCAACCGCCCGTCCGAATAGTCGGTAAGAATCAGGCTCATCGCCTGGCAGATCATCGGATCGTCATCGATGACGCTCACGCGGATCGGTCTTGTAGCCCCGGACTCACCGGTCGTATCCGCATGATCGGAGTCGTGCCCGGAACCTGTCGGACGACCTCCGGAACCGGGCGCAGCCCCGCTGTCCGTGGTCTGTGCCGAATCCTCAACCGTCTTCGATGCCTCGCTCTGCTCACTCACGCTAGCCATCTTAGCCACGCCAGGGCAGCCTCACGTCCACATGGAACAGGTGCCGCTCGTCCACGCCGTACCGGCATTGGCCACCCACCGACTGCGCGCGCGCCGCAAGCCCCGGCAGACCGGCACCATGCGTGGAACCCGTCTGCGTCATCGGATTGCTGATGTGCAGATGCACGCCCGTGGCCGGACCGGCTGTGATCTCCAGCGAAACCGGTGCTCCCGGTGCATGGCGGCGCGCGTTGGTCAGCCCCTCCTGCACGGCCCGGTACGCCACCTTGCCGATGGTCTCGTCCAATCCGCTCAGCTGTTGGATGTCGATCCATGTGTTGAGCTGTGTGCCGGAATTGCGGGCGTCGGCGATGAGTGCGTCCAGCGACTCGCGCGTCAGTGAGGTGTCGTCGCTCGGAGCCAGCTGCTCCCACGCCTGCTGCGGGTTGCGCAACATGTCGATGATCGCGTGCGCCTCATCCAGAGCGCCCGCCGACTGCCTGCGGATATCCTCCGCCTTGCCGGCCAAAGCGCGCGCCTCAGGGGAGTCCCCGAGTTTGTCAGCCTCCGCCTTGAGCGCGCTGGCGTTGAGCGCCATCAGCGACAGCGAATGGGCGAGCGTGTCATGCGCCTCGGCGGCGATGGCGTCCGCCAGCTGCTGGTTGTTGAGGTCGGACTGCAACGTGGCTGCATGGTCGGTGGCCGCGCTCGCCACCGCGTTCGCCGTGCGCAGACGGGCCCTCGAACGGATGTGCAGGCCGGTCAGGATGGCGATGGCGGAGGCCACCAGGGCCGTGACGACCGCGGTGATGATGATGGTCGGCTCCTGCGCCAGCATCACTAGG
>NZ_QFFM01000022.1 GCF_003129905.1 Bifidobacterium callitrichidarum | reverse complement strand
AGGACCGATACCGTTCGCGCTCATTCCCGATGAGGCACCACCACACCCTACGCGCTCAAAAAACGTGAGGCACGTCGGGGGTTGCTTGCGTCGCATTCCTATGTATAATGTCTCAAGTCGCCAAAAGCGACGACCTAACGCGGATGTAGCTCAATGGTAGAGCCTCAGTCTTCCAAACTGATTACGCGGGTTCGATTCCCGTCATCCGCTCCACTCAAGGACCGTTGGAATTCCAACGGTCCTTTGCGTTTCATAACCATAGTGTCGTCGTCCATGACAACGACGTGACAACAAACACTATAATTCCACTGATTGAGAGCTTTCCAATGCCACAATCCCGGAAGAGCAGGTCCAGAGGATTATTTTTCGCTTCCCAGACTCCCCAATGACCTCAAAACGTTGGAATTTCCCAAAGGGAGCATACAGCGCACAAAGGGAGCGCAAAGGGAGCACGCGAGAATGGCGGAATGACCCAAAGGGAGCAAAGGGAGCAGATTTCACTCTCCAGAGAGAGCAACGAGTGATAACGGTTAATCACGGGTCGGCACGGTGCGGGTATGAAAAAGCGCCCGGCATGTGTCGGGCGCTTTTTCTCGGTGAGGGTTGTGGTCAGTCGTCTAGTCCGCATTGGCTGAGGTATGCGTCAAGATCGTCGGGTTCTCTCGCCGTTCCCGGGGCGGCTTGCAAGGGACGGGCGCGGTTGATGTCTTTCAGGGCGCTCAGGTATGCCGCCACTAGGCGTGTTGACGGTTCGGTGCCGGCCGTGTCCATCTGGCGGGCGAGGGTGCGGGAGACTTCCACTATGGCGTTGTATCGGTCGTCCGCGTCGAGTCCGAGCGCTTTTATGGTCCTGTTCACGGCCCTGATGTGCGTCTGGCTCATGGTCTGGCGTCTTTCGAGTTGGGTGAAAAATCGGCGGAGGGGGAGGAAGAGCGGCCACGCGGGCAGTGTCCCGGCCGGGGTGGTTTTCGGTTTTCTACCGCCCCTTATCCCTCGGGGTCGAGCGTGTCGGTGATGCGTTCCAGTCTGGCGTCGATGTCGAGCAGCTGGCGGGCTATGAGGGCGAGCAGCTGCACGGCCGGCGTGTGCTGTCGGCCTGCGATCTCGCCGACCCATTCGGCTATGCGTTCGCGTTGCATGGGGAACCTCCGCGTGATGGGCGGCGGCGCTTCCTCCACCGCCGCCCTGTGTGTCCCGGCCGCGAGAAGGAAACACGGCCGGAAGACATTCTTTACTTGGCTGCGTCCACCCGCAGCGTCTTGGCTATGCCGGTGGTGTCGGTCTGGCCCGACAAATCGAGCTTGACGAGACCGTGGGCGCGGAACACGTCGAGTGCGTAACGGTTCTCGACTCGGGCACGGATGGTGTTGCGGGTGAATCCGCTGTAGGGGTTCCACTCGATGTGCATTTCCTCACCGAAGCTGAGGGCGACGGAACCGGCGCCGATAACCCAGCCGGTGCCGGCTTCAAGGCCGGGGACCTGCACGACCTGGTAGCCGAACATGGTTCGGCCCACTGGGTCGATGATGCTGGGGGACATGTAATAGCGTCCTTCGGCGTCCTTCCATCGTTGCGCGTTCATCCAGTCCGTCGTGCTCAATGCGATGAGTTGCGCGGCCACGCCGACGCTTTCCACCTTGTTCACGCCCAGCATGACGGTATCGAGGATGTTTCCTCCCCATTCCTGGGTCTGGACGCCCTCGATGTGGTCGAGTCCCAGCAAATGCTTATCGCTGCCGTCTCCGTGAAGGATTTCGTCTTCCACGGCGTTGATTACCTCCAAGGTGAGGCGATTGCCGAGCCATGTCCTGATTGCCGAAAAGTCCTGTAGGACGAACTTGTCCAGTTCGTCCGAGAGAACGGCCACGACTTTAAGGTTCTGCGTCTTGAATTTCAGGCCAAGCCTCTTGACGGGCTTCTCTGCGCCTTCGGGGACAACGGCCGCGCCGCCTGAGTCTTCTTCGGGGGTGGTCTCAAAAAGGATGTCGTAAACGGGCTCTTTGCGGCCGACGGCGGGCAGATAGTCCACGAGACGCGGCGGAATCTCCGCGTCGATGGTCGGGATGGGCTCGGCGTTGTTGATGATGGGCACGGGGAGCAGCGTCCGGCCCGACTGCAACAGGCCTTTCACTCCAAAACGGCCGCTGTAGCTGATGATTTCCTTCGGGATCTCGTTTGCGAGCGAGCGGAGTGACAGGTGGGCGGATGCGCCGCCGCGCCGCGCGGCGGGGTTCGCGCCGTCGAAGTTCAGATCATTGACGCCCTTGAACAGCTCCACGCGCTCCTTGAGGCTCTTGGCCTTCTCGTAATGGTTCCTGAGTTCCTTCATTTCCTTTTCCGTGAGATTGGAGCCGTCGGGCCCGCCCTTCTCCACGAGCTTGCCGGCTGCGGCCTTCTCCGCTTCCAGTTGTTCCAAGATGTTCATGTCGGCTGGTTCCCCTCGTTGTCAGATGTCGAGTTTGTTGATGTATTCGGCGATGCGTTCGAGCTGCGGCAGCTCGCGGCGGCGTCGCCACCTGCGGATTCGTCGGCGTAGTGCGTTCATGAGGTCGCTCATTCGCTATTCCTCCCTATTTTGATATTGATAACCGTTACTATTACCTTTCTTGCTCTCATTATACGAAAAACCCGGCAACATGTCGAATAAAACGGCAGTTACCGGGCTTGTATCGCGCCTCATGCGCTCTCCGTGCATGCCGGCGAGCGCACACGGCGTTTAGGGGTTTACCGACTGTTTGAGGTTTGCTTTGTCGGTTGGTTCGTCGTGGTGTCGGATTGCGTCTTTGCGGGCCCTTCGCGTTCCCGTTCCCTTTTCAGTCGTCTGATGATGTGTCTCAGGTCCGTTTCGGTGTTCCTTGCGGTTTTTCGGTTTCTTCTCGGCATGGCCGGCCCCTTCCTGTGTGGTCGTTGTGTCTGGAGCTATCGGTGGTGGGTATCCTCACGGGTGCGTGGCGTAAGGGCGTGCATTTCGGTCCATGCGTGCTCGCACATGGGGCATATGGTCGAGCCGGGCCGGCCGGGGTCTTGCGAGCGCTTCCACGCCACCACGTCCGGCGTACGGAAGAACAGGCGGCCGCATAATGTGACGGTCACTCCGATCTCTTGGAGTTCCCGCGTGCGCACCCTGTGGTAGACGATGCGGCCGTTGGGGTCATGTGTTTCCGCCTCCATGGTTTCGGTCGTGGGTGGATGGCGGATATTCGTATGCACGGTGGCGTTGCCTCCCATGGTGTCGGTGGTGGTCATTGTGGGTTCCTTTCCTCGTGGTTTCCCTTGCTGGATTCCATGCCGTCGCCGTCCCGCGCCCCTAGTGGCGTGTGGCAGTGGACGGCGGCGGTAAATTTTTTCCCTCACCTGTCGGCGCGGCTTGGTCTATCCCACCTGTGGGTGACGTCTGCGGGTATCGGGTGAAGTTCCTGCGCTATGCGCAGCATGGACGCGGCCTGGACGGCGGCCGTCTCGGGGCTGCCGGGGACGCGGAACGTGACCGACTCCGCGCCGCCCTGCATGGCATAGGCGGCCGCACGCAACAGGTCGCCGGCGAGCGCCCTCGCGTCACGTCTCGGCTTGTCCACGTCCAGCCGGTACATGGCTGTAAGTTCGCGGGTCGAGGGGCGCGGCCCTGCGGGCATGGTCATAACCGGAATCCCTCCAATGGTGGTTGCGTCCAGCCGACGCGCAGGGCGTTGACGATCTTGGCGGCCTCGCACAGCGGGCATGAGACTTCGGTGTACACGCCGGCCCGCCGGGCCTGTCCGCACATGGTTTCGAGTTGCGGGGTAACGGTGACGGTCTTTCCGCATAGGGTCACGGCCGTGTTGCCGGACAGCCACCGGGCGGGCGTGTGCTGGGTCATGACGATAGGCCGGACGGTAGTGTTGTCGGTATCGTTCATGATTTTTCCTTTCTTGGTTTCAGACTTTTCAGACTTTTTTCAGACTTGTGGTTTCGGAAACCATTGGAATCATTGAGACTTCACAGACTTTCTAGACTTTTCAGTCTTTACGGGTTTTTCGCCGTTCGCGGGTTCGTTGTTGGTGCCCCAAGTGCGGGCGTCCTCCTCGCTGCATAGGTCCTTGAGATAGAGAATCGAGCGGGGGCGCACGCACTTCTGCTTGGTCTGGCGCACGCCGGCCTGACGGTAGGCGAGACGGAGCTGGTTGGGGCTGTAGTCCTTGGCCTTGGCCCATGTCTGAAGGTCGATGGCGAACACGTGGGTACCCCTGATCTTGATGGTGTCGTAAACCCACCTGGCCATCTCGGGCAATTGGTCGGGGTCCACGGGTTCGGCGTTGAGCGCGGCCTTGAGCTTTTTGAGCTCGGCTACGGTCTGGTCGGTGGGCTGCATATCCTCCACGACACGCACGGTGTAGGGTTTTCCGTCGTCGCCGGTCATCGGCTTGACCGCGAAAGTGATATACCGGTTGCGTCCCTCGGCGTAGGATGCGGACACCTGCTGGAGGACGGCGTGCATGTCGTCGTCCGGGGGCGTGCCGAGCGCGAGATGCGAGCGGCATTTGGCTATCCACTGATCGGAGCCGGACGCGCTCACGTCCACGTCGGCGTTCGGGTTCTTGCCGTCGTGCAGCACGCCGAGCACGGCGCAATCGAGGTTCTGGGCCATGGCGGTGAGGTCCACGAGACAGTCGGCGGCGTCCTGCCGGTTCCAGTCGCCCTTGGCGAGGGCGTGCAGCGGGTCCACCGTCACAAGCAGCGGCCTGACGGTTTCGGCCACCTGGATGATGGCGTCGAGGTCCCGGGCGGTGAAGTTCTCGCGTACCTCCGCCCCGCGCCGGTTGGTCCTCTTGGTGAAGACGCGCACGTTACCCATGTCGGCGTCCATGGCCTTGAGACGTGACTTGACGATGAACAACGGGTCCTCGCGCTGGACGATGAGGACACGGCCGGTATGGGACACGTCGGCGGCGATCTTGAGCGCGAGGGTGGACTTGCCCGAGCGTTTGGGGCCCACGAGGGCTGTCACTGCCTGCTTGGGCAGTTCGGGCTTCCAGCCGGGCACATAGTCCACGTCATGCATGGGCACGTCGTCCAGACTCTCCGCCGTGTACTCGCTGCCGTGCAGCACCACGGGTTCGTCGTCCTGTCGTGAAGTCTGGTTTTCCCCGGAAGACTGAAAAGTCTGCAAAGTCTGTGAAGTCTGAGTGTTTCCAACGGTTTCGGGACGTAAAGCCTGAAAAAAGTCTGAAAAGTCTGAACCGGGCGCGGCCGTTTCGGTCTTCCTATCGAGGTTATCCAGCCCCAAGGCGGCACCCACGATCTTGTTCGTGCGCATGTCATCGACGCCGGGCATGGTTTTTCTTTTCGTTCTGACACTCACTGCGCTCATGATCTATTCACCTTGCTTCCATTCCAACGGCTCGAACGGCTCCCCGGACAGGGTGCGGGGTATCCCGTCGCCCTGGTACTCGATTACGGGCGGTATCCGGTAGGTCTGCATATAGACAAGTTCGTTGAGGTAACGCCGGTAATTCGCTACGGCGTCCAGATACTTGCGGAAGGCGGCGAGCACCTGGGCGGATACGTCGGACACGTTCACGTGTTTTACCGGTAGATTGGAAACCGCAAGGTCTTTCACTCTTTCCTCCTTGCTTTCGGGATTCGGTATCATCGGCGTTCGCTCTTTCTCCTGAGGGGCGGACGCCGGCCCTATATGCGAATATTTCGACGAGAAGCCCGGCCAGTCCGAGCGCGTACACCCACGCCCATTGGTCAAGGCCGGTCAGTTCCAACGCGGCGAGCGCCAACAGCAAAGCGACTATGTGACTCATGATTCCGGCCTCCACAGGTGCGCGTGGATATAGTTCAATACGCTTTCACGCTTGTAGAACACGCGGCCGTTGACTGTGGTCAGGTAATCCGGGCCCACGCCCTCCGCGCGCAACGTCCGCCAATACGAGACCGGCGTATCCGTCGCGCTGGCGATCACGGTATCCATGCAACGCCTGGGCAATGCCTGCGCCTGTTCAAGCTGGCGAGCGCTGAACACGATATGCGCGACGGTCATGCGTTCACCTCGTGTGTGGTGTTCTGTTCACTGCCGTTCAGCCAGTCGTCTATATCGCCTTTCCGGTAAAGAACGGTGCGGCCTGACGGTTTGAGGAACTTGGGACCGTTGCCGGTATAGCGGAGCTGGGCTAGCTGGCCTTTGTCCATTGGGATGTAGACGGCGGCCTCTTCCGGTTTCATGCGGACTTCACGCGGGTCAAGACTGGCAGCAATACGCGCCATAAGCCGCTTATAGACGGTTTCACTCTCCGAAGGCGGGTCAAGGTCGATAACGGCGGCTGATATTGACCGAGATTCCTGAGTCATGTGATTCTCCTGCTTTTTTATTATCTACACACGTCGTATAGAATCCGTTGACTAAATATATACGTTGCGTATAGGAATGCGTCAATACGAAATATATACGGCGTGTCGTCATTCTGTGATTTAAATTAAATACATGGTTGAAAGCAGCAACGGATACAGCGATAAAGAAGTTGGCTCGAATCTCACTCGTTTGCGAGAGGCTGCCGGAATGAGCATGGAAATGCTGGCGGCAAAAATGCGCGACGTGGGGTACAAATGGACAAAAGCTACTGTGTACAACATTGAACGCGGTGAGCGTGCTCTTAAGTACACAGAAGCTAACGACGTCTTGTGGTGTCTTAATCTAAACCCGGGTTATCTCAATGAATTTTCTATGACGGCACCAGAGGTTGAGCTAGATATAGCTCAAGACAACGTATGGAAGTCGTTGCTGAAGATTTTTAAAGATATTGAAGGGCTGCAAGCCTCCATTAGAGGCTTGACCATGAGTATTAACGACCCTACGGGTCCCATCTCTGAAGAAAAACTGGACTACGCTCACAAAGTTCTTAAGGATGTTAGCGATCAGCGGATACTCTTATACGTCAAAGAAAAGCTGGAAGGACAATTACCGTCATGTTGGCGTCCGCAAAAAGCCTCTCATGGGCCTGATTATGTATCGTTGGGACCTAACCCTTTGGAATCATCTGGTGACTGATGGCGTCTAATCCGCTGCCGTACTATCTGAAGAATGGCGAGAAGCGTTATCGTATCGCCTATCGCAAGCCCGACCACAGCCAAGGCACGAAGCGCGGTTTCAAACGCTCCAAGGACGCCAAGGACTGGGCGGCGAGAATCGAGATCAGTCTCAATGACAACGACTTCATAGACCCGGCGTCCGGTGAAGTCACGATAGGCGTTTTGGCCAGAACGTATCTTGAAGGCAAGGAAGGCGCGGTCAAGCCCAGCTACAAGCGTGACCTGGAAAGCGCGTGGCGCGTCCACGTGCAACCCAAGTGGGGTAATCGTGCCGTCAACACGATACGACGTTCCGAGATACAGACTTGGGTGAGCCGCCTGGCCACGGGCGACGAAAAACACGGGATGCCCGGTAGAAGCGCGAGCGTGGTCATACGCGCCTACGATCTGCTTAAGCAGATTCTGGACATGGCCGTGGCCGACAGGCTTATACGCAAGACGCCCTGTGTTGACATCAGTCTTCCGCGCAAGACCCGCAAGGAAAGAACCTATCTCGATGAAGCGCAGGTGCTCGCCCTGGCTGATGCGAGTGGCAAATATCGGACGCTGATACTCGTATTGGGTTTCTGCGGCCTGCGCATGGGTGAGGCGAGGGGCTTGAAAGTCGCTGCCGTCGATATGGAGAACAACCGTATCCGGGTATTGGAGAGCGTCACGAGAGTGAACCGCGAATATGTGGCGAGCAAGCCGAAAACGTGGGAGACGCGCGAGGTTCCCGTGCCTGAATTCGTCATGCAGGCGTTGAGGGAACAATGCAAGGGCAAGGACAGCAGCGCGCTTGTATTCAACGGGCGCGCCCATGACGGGTATCTGGGCGAATACCGGCGCGGCTCCTACGGCTGGTATTCACGGGCCCTTGCGGCTTCCGATACCCCGAGTCTCACGATTCACGATCTGCGTCACACGGCGGCGTCGATTGCGATTCACAGCGGTGCGAACGTCAAGGCCGTGCAAAGGATGCTCGGTCATAAAACGGCGACCATGACGCTCGACCTTTACGCCGACCTGTTCGACAGTGATCTTGATGCGGTCGCGGAGAACGTCAACAGGAAAATCGAATGCGCCGTGACAACGACATGACAACAATTCCATTCAAAACACATGATTCCAGCAAGTCCCGCTCATGCATGAAGCGTTGAAAAATCAACGAAACGAGATTTGCAGACTGACGTGAGCCGGGTTCGATTCCCGTCATCCGCTCCACTCGAGGACCGTTGGAATTCCAACGGTCCTTCGCGTTTCACGGCAGTTTCGGCCGGTTCAAATATCATATGCATACAATCGATCACCTAGGCCCCGCACAGAAAACCGCGGATTGTCATGCAACTTTCAGGCGACGTCTGGGCTGCGATGAGCTTGAGGCTGTTATATGGGAGTCACGGCCGCAAGGTCGCGATAACTGAAACTCCTTCTTCTTCCCTCTCTCTTCTCCGGCCCGGTTCCTCGGAACCGGGTTTTTTGCCTCCAACATCCGAATCCTGCGAAAACCGCGGTATTGCAAGCATTACGCGATATCTGCCGCAGTAGGATCCCGCCTATTCCACCCCGGATTTCACTGTGGGTAAAACCCCGGAATGATTGGGGGCGCGGGAAGTTGGGTGAAGTGAAAGGCGAAGGTGAGAGCCCCGGAAGGGGTTCCGGAACCGGCCACGATATCCGCTTCGCTTCCCGCCCGCGGCAAGGCAGGAAGCGGACGGTAGCCAAACCGCTTCCCTCCTATTCAAGGAGTACCGATTATGGCAATGTTTCCGGCTTTGATGAATGACACGATGTTCTCTGATTTGTTCGACGATCCGTTCTTCGAGGGTTGGCGCAACATGGACAACCAGGTGGCTGCGGCCATGCCGGCGAACATGATGAACACGGATGTGCGTGAGACCGCCAACGGCTACGACGTCGACATCGACATGCCTGGCTTCAAGAAGGACGATATCAAGCTCGAGCTCAACAACGGCTACCTGACCGTGTCCGCATCTCGCAGCAGCGAGCATGAGGACAAGGCCCCTGAGTCCGGCGAGGCCACGGGTTCGTCGGATGCGAAGTGCGCATGCGCTTCCGATTCCGGCAAGTGGCTGCGTCGCGAACGCTACATGGGCTCTTGCTCTCGTAGCTTCTACGTTGGCGACGATGTGAAGGAATCCGATATTCACGCCAGCTACCAGAACGGCACGCTGTGCATCCAAGTTCCGAAGATGCAGGCCCAGCCGCAGGTCGAGGCCAAGCACCAGATCGCCATTGAGGGCTGATTAGGTTCGCTCCCGAACGGCAGATAACTTAATACGCCAGATGTCCCGAGACCGTGCCGTAAGGCATTGAGTCCGACGGCTTCGTCGCCGCCGGGCCGGCCTCCTGAACGAGGAGGCAATCAACACGATTCGTCGGGGACACCAAGCAAAAGGGACTTTTGTTCCTGCGCCGTCCGTCCTACGTTTTCTACGCCGACTAGTCTGACGGGCAGCGGGAAACAAAGCCAAATGAAAATGCCGGGCAAGGCGTTACACCTTACCCGGCATTTTCGTCGTTGTTGGCCAGGGACATCGCGGCCGAACAAGGCCTGCCGCCGGTCGCGATCGGTCAGGGATTCAGACAGTAAGGACCGATCGCAAGCCGGTTACAGGCAAGTCAATATGCACGGGATACGCAGGGGTGCGCGGAGTCCGGCAATGGTAAGCGGCATCTCGTAAACGTCGTGTCAGCCGCTGGGCTCCGGCACCACCCCGCGACTCATCACAGGTGGATGAACCGGGCCTCGTACGGGGCGAGGTCGGCCTCGACCGGGGAGTCGATGATGCCCTCGCTGGCGTTAAGGTGCGCATGCTGCTCCAGTTCGGAGAAGTTGAACAGGCCGACCAGCACGGAGCCTTCCACCTTGCGGACCACGGCGAGCACCGCGTCGTTGAACGTATCCCACGTGGACACCCAGGCGTCGGGCGCGAAGCACGGGTCGTGGCGCTCCTCGCGCAGGCCTTCCATACCCTTCCACAGCTCGTTCTGAAGGGTGCCGGACTTCTTGCGCAGCGCAGCCTTGTCCCAGTCGAACTTGGAGCGGTGCAGGTTGCGGCTGTCCTCCACGCGATCGGGATCCTCCTTGTAATCCCAGCCGTTGAGCTGCGCGATCTCGTCGCCGCAGTTGAGCATCGGGAAGCCACGCAGGAACGCCATCGCCTGATGCATGAGCAGGTCACGCTTGACGGACATCTCAAGCAGGGGCTTGTCATGCGTGATGAGCGCCTTCTCGATGCCGGTCAGGGATGCGGTGGTGCCGCAGCTGCGGGCGTCGCGGGTCGCCTCGTCGTAGTTGTACAGCTCGCCCATCGACCAGCTGCCGGGCACCGCGCCCTCGTAGAAGTGGTACAGGAATTCCTTGTGCTTGAGCGGGTCAATGCCGATTGCGCGTTCCACGTCCTCGTCCAGACCCCAGCCGATGTCGTCATGGCAGCGCAGGTAGTTGACAAACCAGCAGTTCTCAGGCAGGGCGTCGAGCTTGTCGATCTGGGCCTTGAGCAGGCGCACGTCGCGGCTGGCCAACGCGCTCCACAGGTTCACCATGATGGACACGTTGTACAGCATGTGGCACTCGGGGGCCTCCGGGGTGCCGAAGTAGGCGGCGAGCTCCTTGGGGGCCATGACCACCTCGCCCTTCAGGACCACGGCCGGGCAGACGCATTCGAGGATGATGCGCAGGATGCGCACGATGGTGTGCACGGTGGGCAGGTTGCGGCAGTTGGTGCCGAGTTCCTTCCAGATGTACGGCACGGCGTCGATGCGGAAGACCTCCACGCCGAGGTTGGCCAGGTGCATCACGGAACCCATCATGGCCACGAGGACCTTGGGGTTGCGGTAGTTGAGATCCCACTGGAACGGGTAGAACTGGGTCATGACCCACTTGCACATCTGCTCGTTCCACGTGAAGTTGCCGGGGGCGGTGTTCGGGAAGACCTGCGGCACGTGCGCGTCGTACTCGTCCGGGATGGTGCGGTCGTCGTAGCAGAAGTAGTAGTCCTGGTATTCCGGATCACCGGCCTGGGCGGCCTTGGCCCAGCGGTGGGTGGAGGCGGTGTGGTTCATCACGAAGTCAAGGCACAGGCTGATGCCGGCGCGACGCAGTTTCTTGGTGAGCGCGGCCAGATCCTCGTTGGTGCCGAGGGAGGGATCTACGTTGTCGAAGTCCTCGACCGCGTAACCGCCGTCGTTGTTCGGGTGCGGCATCTGCAGCAGCGGCATGAGGTGCAGGTAGGTGAGCTTCTGTTCCTTGAGGTACGGAATCTTGTCCGCAAGCTTCTTGAGGTCGCCGGCGAAGAGGTCGGTGTACATGGTCATGCCGAACATGTCGCCGCGCTTGTACCATTCGGGGTCAGCCTCGCGGGCCTTGTCGAGACGCTTCAGGTCGGCGGGACGGTCCGCGTACGCCGCGGCCATGGAATCGAGGAGCGACTGGAAGGCGGCCTGGTCGTCGTACAGGCTCATGAACAGCTGTTCCAGTTCCTCGCGGTGAGCGTCAAGCCTGGCCTTGAAGATAGGGCTGACGGCTGCCGGACGCGACGCCGTGTTGCGGGCGCGCGCTGCCGTTGATTTCGTGGATTTTGCCGCTGCCTTGGTCGCCTTCGGCTTCGACTGTGCCGACTGGTTGCCATTCTCCTGATTGTTCCGAGCCATCGGGAACTCCTTCGTCGCCTAAATTCCGCCCGCGTCAATCGTTTGACGTTGGGATATAGCATATCAAACCGGTTCGATATAGGCAAATCGAGGCACGCCGACACGCGTGGAAAAATCAGGATTTTCAGCCGGGTCGCCCCGGGGAGTTGAACACTCATCCAGCCGGGCCGTCTTTCGGTCGACTTCCCCGCCGACCCGTCCTGATCGGGACGTCAGTCGGAGGAGATTATGACCACGGCGGAGGCGATAGGGCCATCGTGACTGAGGGAGATGTGCACGACCGGTGATTCGGCTGCGCTCACAACCGCAACCGGCACGTCGCCGTATCGCCGCCCATGCATGACGGCATACGGGCTGTTATCACGACCGGCATCGGCCAAAGCAATGCGAGATGAACCCGCGTAATCAGTTTGGAAGACTGAGGCTCCACCCCTACGGCCAGCGCCGATCACTGACCCGCCAGACACATCCCGAAACGCCTGCGAGATCTTACCGGTGAGCATCATATGCGGCACCCCGCGCGAATCGTCCAGAATCTCGACTTCACGCCATGGAAAGTCATCCAACGTGAACGGGTATGGCCGCTCCCCCAACGCCTCGCACCACGCCTTGAGGAACGCCTCCTTGCCGGCCCACTTGGCAGCCAGATGCACGGCCTCGCCATCGTTTTTGACGCGCGCGCGTTCAGAGGCCTGCCGCAATTCGCGTACGGAGAACAGGTTGCGTATGCGGGAGCCCGGCTCGGACAGCTGCTCGGCGAATGCCGCCACGTCCACCACATCATGGCCCAGTCCGAGCACACCCATGATTCCTCCCGTATTCATGCGGCTGAATGTACGCGGCCGAATTGTCCGAATATGGCCGTCATCCGCCGCCGCGTATGGTCTGATCCCATATAACCACGCGGCTCAAGGACTTGACAGTATGGATTCAAGGCCTCGACGGTATGAATTTCCCCCGCCCCGATCACGCCCATGGTGTAGGGAATTTCCCATGTTGTAGGGATACAAATCTGCCATAAACCTCAAAAATGGCGGAATTCCGCCATTCTGATTCCCTACACCATGGGACGTTCCCTACACCATGCGAAAATCCCTACACCATGGGCACAGCTCCCCTCAGATAAGGGGAGCCAAGTGCACATCAGGCTTCGTAGAAGCCGGATTCGCCGAGACGAGCGTTCGGATCCAGCAGCATCGCCTTTTCGACCTCGTGGTGGTCGTAGCCGCGGTGGTCGTCATGGAAGCGACGGTTCTCGATCGGCTCGTACAGCGCGGCACGACCCATCATGCCTTCCTCGAGGTGACGCTGACCGGCGGCCAGGCGTGCGTTGGCACGTTCGCGCCATTCGGCAAGCGCAGCCTCGCCGTCGGCCTTGGCCACGGCGGCCTCGAAGGCACCAGGGTGCACCAGCGCCACGAATCCGGACACGTGTCCGAAGCCGAGCGACGTGGCAAGTCCGGCCTTGACCGGACGGCCCGGCGTCACGCGACCGTACGAATCCTCGCCTCCGCCGATGCGCAGGGGCTTCCTGACCCAGACCATGTGGTCGTCGCGCTCCAGCTTCGGGTCCACGCAGTCGAGGGCCGCGTTGGCCGGGATCACGCCGGACTTGAACAGCTGCGTCAGGCCGTTGACCTGGAAGATGCAGGCACCGCCCTTGGCGTGGCCGGTGAGCGTCTTCTGCGAGATCACGAACAGCAGGTTGCCGTCCGTGCGGCCGATGGCGTGGGCCAGCGTGTTGTGCAGCTCGGATTCGTTCGGGTCGTTGGCGTTGGTGGACGTGTCGTGCTTGGAGACCACGGCGATGTCGTCCGCCGTGACGCCGAGCGCGGCCAGGTCACGCACGAGCTTCGACTTGCGGCCGCCGAGGCCTGCCGCCAGAGCACCGAGACCGGGGGCCGGAATCGAGGTGTGCGCACCGTCGGCGTAGCTGTGGATGAAACCGACCACTGCCGCGACCGGCAGGCCGAGCTTCAGGGCGATGTCGCCGCGGGTCACGAGGATCGTGCCGCCGCCCTGGGATTCCAGGAAGCCGCCGCGCCTGCGATCGTTCGCACGGGAGAAGAACCGCGCGTCGATGCCCTTGCCGTACATTTCGGCGGAGTTGGCGGTGGCGTTCATGTTGCCGAAGCCGATCACCGATTCCACGCCGATGTCGTCGATCGCGCCGGTGACCACGAAGTCGGCCTTGCCCAAGGCGATCTTGTCGACGCCCTCCTCCAGGGAAACCGCGGCGGTGGCGCAGGCGGAGACGGGCTGGATCATGTTGCCGTAGCCGCCGATGTACGACTGCATCACGTGTGCGGCCACCACGTTCGGCAGTGCCTCCTGCAGGATGTCGGTCGGGATCTCGTGGTTGAGGAAGCGGTCAAGGTAGAGCTTGCGCATGGAACGCATGCCGCCGAAGCCGGTGCCCTGCGTGGAGGCCACCAGCGAGGGGTGGATGGCCTGCAGGATCTCGGCCGGGGTGAAGCCGGCGGAGAGGTAGGCGTCCACGGTGGTGACGATGTTCCACAGCGCGATCTCGTCCACGTCGCCGACCATCGAGGCCGGGATGCCCCAGCGGGTCGGGTCGAAGCCGGTCGGGAACTGACCGCCGACCGTGCGGGTCATGGTGGCACGGCGCGGCACGCGGATCATCGAACCGGCGTGGCGGGTCACGTTCCATTCGCCGGATTCGGCGTCAGGGGCGATGGTGGTGCGCTTGGCGTCCAGCTTGACGTATTCGCGGGCGACGTCCTCGCTCGGCACGGAGAAGGTGACGTCGTGGTCCAGGAAGACCTCGGCCTCCTCCTCGTCGGCGCCGTCCTTGTAGTCGGAGCCCATGCCGGTCTCGAACGGGCGGATGCCGGAGCGGGCCACGACCTCGTCGTGGTAGCGTTCGGCGATGTCTTCCTCGGGCACCAGGTTGCCGTCGGCGTCGTACCAGCCGGGCTTGGGGCTGTCCTGCCAGGTCAGCAGGCCCATGTTCCAGGCCAGTTCGAGCACGGCGCCGGCGCTCAGGTCAACCTCGCCGTCCGAATGGATGCCGAGTTCGGCCTCGGCGCGCGTACGGCCGGAGCCCCACGGACCCAGTTCGCCGACGGACACGATGACGATTTCGTCCTCCGGGCGGGCGGTGACGTTCTGCCAGTCGGCGAGGTCGACCGGGGCCTGCTTGGTGACGATGGGGGTGGGCAGGGCCTTCAATTCCAGACCGTCAACGGAACCTTCGGCACTGTCCTTATCGTCCTTCTCTCCCCCAGTCAGCCTTTGGCTGCCAGCCTGACCGGTAATTATGGAGCCTACGGCCAAAACATCAGCTCGACTATCGTCTCGCACCTTGCCTACGGAAAGTCCACCGGACTCTCCGCCCAACGGCAAGGTCCCGTCAGAGGGGGCCAAGTCTGCGGCAGCTTCGGCACGGAGGGCCTTGATGTCGATGAGCTCGGAGCCGAGGCCGCCGGTCAGGTCCACGTCAAGCGGGTGCTTGACGGCTTCCGCACGCGATTCCGCGGTGCACAGGTCGAGCAGCTTGGCCGCGATCTGGGCGGTGGAATAGGTGTGGATGCCGTGACGCTCCACCACGTCGACCAGCGGGTCGTTGCCGCCCATGAGACCGGTGCCGCGCACCCAGCCGATCTTCGGGTGGGCGAAGGTGACGCGGTCGGACCAGGCGTCACGCTCGGCACGGGCGCGGTTGACGATGGCATCGAAGGCGCTCTTGACTTCGCCGTAGGCGCCGTCGCCGCCGAACACGCCGCGGTTCGGGGAGCCGGGCAGCACCACGTGGAGCTTGTGCTGCACGTTGGTGTCCGCGCCGATCTTCGAGAATCCGGCGATGGCGCGTTCCACGCCCCACAGCATGAGTCGGGCCTGCGATTCGAACAGGTCGCCGGCGTCGGCCAGGGTGCCGTGCACCGGCGGGGCCGCGAACGGGAAGAACAGGGTCGGCTCGTAGGCGGGCTTGAGCACGGTGGTGGTGGCACCGGAAGTCTTCTTCTGCTCGTGGCCCACCCAATCGACCAGCGCGTCCACGTCGCGGTAGCTGGAGAGGTTGGCCGGGACCAGCCACAGCTTGGCGTCGCCGGTGGCATGCTCGCGGTAGGCCTTGCGAGCCCAGGCCTTGATGGACGGCTTGAAGCTGTGCGAGGTGGCCACCACGGTGGCGCCGCCCGCGAGCAGGCCTTCGACCACCTGCGCGGCGATGGAGTTCGGGCTCACACCAGTCACGATGGCGATGTCGTTCGCGAAGCGGGATGCCTGGTGATCAGAGGTGACGGGTTCGAGGGCTTCGGAGGCTACCTTCTGGAAGGCGGTCTTGAGGTCGGCGGTGCCGCTCCCCTCACCCGCCGCGCGGGAGCTCCCCTCAGAGAGGGGAGCCGAAATAGCGGTCTCCTCGACGGAGGGCTGATTAGCGAACCAGTTGGCTTCGTCGGCGATGGTCTTGCCGAGGCCAATGAAGCTGCCGTTCAGGGCGGCTGGGTCATTGTCGTAGTAGGCGCGGGCGAGGTCCTCGCGGGCGGAGGCCCAGCGGTCGTCGAACAGGATGGCCTTGTTGGCGTCGAAGCGCGGCTCGACCTGCTTGGGCCAGTCGGAGCCGAGTTCGGCCTCGACCGCGGCCACCACGGCGGCATTCTCGTCCTCTTCCTCGGCGGGGGCCGGGGCGGCCACGCCGAGTTCACCCAGCACGAAGCGGGCGGTGGCGGCGAGCACGCCGTTGGAGCCGGTGACCTTCTCGGCGAAGGCGTCCAGCGCGGCGGAATCGACCACCGCGCCGCCGGCCGCACCACCCGCGGTGGGCAATGCGACGGTGACGCCCTTCAGCTGGGCGACGGTCTGGACGGCGGCGTCGATGAGCTTGTCCGCCTCGGCCTTGGACTGCACGGCCGCGGTCGGCAGTTTGGCGAGGTCGCCGCCGCGGGAGCTGGAGCCCTCGCGGGTGTCGAGCAGGAGCGCGGCAAGCACGCTGGCCACCCAGCCTTCGCCGAGCTGCCAGACGTTGGCCACACGGTCGCGGATGTACTGCTGCTTGACGCCGGCGGCGCCGAAGAGCGCGCGCAGACGGTCACGCAGGGCTTCGGACAGCACGGCGCCGAACGGCTTGTAGTTCGGGGCGGCCTTGTTCACGATCTGCGCGAGCTGCACGAGCGTGGCTTCGGCGGCACCGTCCACGCTGGCGACTCCCAGTTCGGAGCTGATGTCCATGAGCAGCTGGTTGCGGCGCGAGGAGACGCCGTTGGTCAGGGTGTCGGTGGTGTCGTTGCTGCCGATCTGGTCAAGGCGCACCTTGGCGGAGTAGGCCATGAGCACGCCGATGGCGTCGGAGGCCTTGAAGGGCAGGTCGGCGACCGGGCCGGTTGGGGCGCCCAGTTGTGTTGCGGCATCATCCTCGGCTCCCTCTGATGAGGGAGCTGCCTGCACCGCAGGCTGAGGGAGAGAAGCAGGCGTAGCCGTAAAAACATCGGATTGGCCGGAGGCCAATGCCTTATTCTGAGCGGCAGCCGCCGTAGTCTCTCCCCCAGTCAGCCTGCGGCTGCCAGCCCCCTCGTCAGAGGGGGCCAAGGCTGCAGCTGCAGAATCAGCATCATCCTCGGGCACGAGGGAATCGGAATCGGTCATGTACACGCGGCCTTCGTCGCGGCCCACGTTGTAGACCACGGTGTCGCTGCCGGCGAACTCGGGCAGACGCAGGGTCTTGGCACCGAGGTTCGCCAGGGTCGGCGCGTTGCCGAGACCGACCTCCACGTATTCCTCGACGCCGAGGCCACCCTGCTCGCGCCTGCCGAACAGCAGCGCTTGGGTCTCGATCCAGCGCACCGGGGAGGCGAACTGCCAGGAGAGCAGTTCGGTCAGGAGCAGTCGGCCGAGCTTCTGGTCGTCCGCGGCGTAGGAATCCCACACCTCCGGGTTCTCCAGGGCCTCGCGGATGCGCTCAGAGGGCACCACGTCGAGAATCTTGGCGGCGAACTCGCGGGTCATCTCGAACGGCACGGCCACCAGGTTCGGGATGTAGCGGCCCACCAGACGGCCGCGGTAGTCGATGTACTGAGGCAGCAGCGCGTCGAGCTTGTCGCGGAACTCCGGCACGCCCTTGCGAAGCAGCGTGGAGTGGAACGGCACGTCGATGCCGGGCACCAGCATGAACGCCGGCTTGCCGCCGTATTCGGCCACGCGGCGGGCGGCGTCGGCCTTCAGGGCCTTGAGGCCCGCGATGGTGCCGGCGATGGCGTACTGCTGGCCGGCGAGGTTGTAGTTGACGATCTGCAGGAACTCGCCGCTCTTCTTGGCCACGGACTCCACGTATTCCTTGACGTGCGCGTCGTCCACGCCGAACTGGTTCGGACGCAGCGCGCCCATGCGGTAGTTGGAGCGGCCCTGGGCGTCGCGGTCGATGAGGTGGTGCATGGTCGAGCCGCGGTGGAACACGAGCTCCAGCACGGTCTCCAGCGGGATCACACCGGCGAATGCGGACAGCGCGTTGTACTCGCCGAGCGAGTGGCCGGCGAAGTAGGCGGGCCAGATGTCCGCGCCGGCCTCGCGCAGGCGGGCGGTTTGGGCGAAGGCCACGGTGGCGAGCGCCACCTGTGTGAACTGCGTCAGGTTGAGCAGGCCTTCGGGGTGACGGTAGGTCACGCCGTTGGCGGTGAGCTCCTTGGGGTTATCGCGCACGAGGCCGATGATCGAGAAGCCGAGCTTGGAGCGTGTCAGCTTGTCGGCGCGCTCCCACACGTCGCGGGCGGCGGCGGACTTGGCGCGCTCGTCCAGGACCATGCCCTGCTTCTGGATGCCCTGGCCGGGGTAGACGAAGGCGGCGCGCGGGGCACGGACCAGTGCGGTGCCACGGGAGACGAGCTGTCCGCCGATACGGCAGGTGACCTCCAGGGTCATGCCGCCGTGGCGCACCTTGCCCACGCGCTCCACAGAAATCTCCACCTGGTCGTTCAGCTGGACCATGCCGTACATGTTGTAGGTCCAGCCGGCGATCTCATAGTGCGCACCCTTCTCATCGGTGGCCTGCACGGCGTGCTGGGCGGTGGCGGACAGCCACATGCCGTGCACGAGCGGGGCCTTGAGCCCGGAGATGCGGGCGCCGCGCGTGGAGGTGTGGATCGGGTTGAAGTCGCCGGAGGTGCGGGCGAAGGCGGTCATGTCGCCGGGGGCGGTGACCTTCACGCGGCGCAGCAGACGACGCGGCGTGGGCTCAATCTCGTCATGCGAGGCGTCGCCGAATTCGGGGGCGTCCGCGGGCAGCGCGTCGGAGTAGACACGGCCGCGGATGGCGAAGCGCTCGGTTTCGCGGGCCAGCAACGTGCCGTCGGCGGCGGTGTGGGTCACGTGGATGGTCACCACGCGGCCGGATGCGGATTCGAAGTAGTCCTCGGCCCAGGAGGTGAGGGCGATGGTCTCGCCGGTGTGCTTGAGCAGTTCCTCCTCGTTCACCTCGAGTTCGATGAGGTGGTCGAGGTGGACGGCGTTGAGCAGGCCTTCGATGACCGGGTAGCCGTTGACGGAGACGGAGCCGAGCGCCGCGTAGATCGCCGGCCAGGCGGGGCCGACCAGCGCGTCGGGGGCGATGCGGCTGGGCTGCAGGGTGGCGGGCAGGGCACCGCCGGTGGCCGCCTCGTGGTCGAAGCCGAGGTTGGCGGAGAGCGTGTAGGTGGCATGCGCCTCGCCGAACACGCGACCTTCGGCGGGCGTGATCTCGGGCATGGCGGCGAGCTTGTCGCCGGTGATGGCGGTGTTGCCGATGCCGGCGGTGGCGGCGAGCATCGCGTAGACGTCCGGGATCAGGCGCTCGCGGTCCACGACCGGCACGCGGCCGGGTTCGGTGCCGCCCACGATGAGCGGGATGACGATGTCGCGCACGGCGTGCTTGGAGAAGCCACCATCCAGATCGTTGTCCCAGTAGGTGTCGAGATGGATGTCAAGGTCGTACTTGCCGGCAGTGGCGTCAAACGCGCGGATCTCGTAGTGCTCGTCGCCCAGTGCGGTGCCGTAGGCGGGGTTGTCGGTGATGTGGCCCACCCAGGAGATGTTCGGGGACTTGCGGATGAAGTCCTCGGCATCGGTGGCGTCGCCCAGCGCGGCGAACGCCTGCGGCTCCTCGGTTTCGGCGGTCTTGACACGCTCAATGGCGGCGTGTTCGAAGCGGCCGAGGATATCGGCCACCGGCTCGTCCACGCTGGTGATGCCGGCCACGGAGATCGGGCCGGGGATGGCACGCACGGAATCGGCGGAATAGCGTGGGTCCTCGGACTGCCAGAGCTGATCCTGGCCCCACCAACGCAGCAGGTCGTGGTCGATGACCGGCACGAACGGCATGGGCTTGGGGTATTCGCGCACGAGCACCGGGAACCAGGCCACGTCGGCCGGGACCACTGTGAGCTCGGCGGTTTCGGAGTAGGTTTCGGCGAGCTTGGCGAGCGCCGGGGTCGAGTCCTTGAGGATGTCGTCGCGGGTCAGGAGTCCCGCTGCGGCGGCGGCTTCGGCGGAAGTGCCGTCCGCGGCGAACAGTCGGGAGGCGAACTTGCCGGAGTCCTTGGCGTTGACGCGGGCCTCGATGCGCTGCAGTAGGTGCTGGAAGCGGTCGGCATAGGTGGGGTCGACCCACGGGTAGGCGAGCGCGGCGAAGCGCTTGGCCCAATCGAGGTAGGTCATGGAGTCGAGGTCGCCGAAGTAGGGCTTGGCGGTCTTGTTCAGGGCCTCGATGATCTCGCCGCGGCGGGACTCGAGTTCTTCGGGGTGCTTCATGACGCGCACGAGCAGGCGGCCGCAGGCGGCGGAGGAGTTCTCGAGTTCGTAGATGTCCGCGTGCAGATGGCTCAGGCCGGAGGAGACGCCGCCCGCGGACTTGCCGGAGGGCACCCAGTGGGCGGCCTGCGGGGCGAACGGATCGGCGGCGTCATCGCCGGCACCGGCGGAAGGGGCCGGGATGCCGGGCGTCTTGACGAGCAGCTGCTTGACTTCGGGGCTGGTGTGCGCCTCCTTGGCGGTCATCACAGCGGTGCCCACGAGCACGCCGTCCACCGGCATGTCGGGCAGGCCGTAGGCGCGGGCCCACTGGCCGGAGATGTAGTCGGCGGCACGTTCGGGGGTGCCGATGCCGCCGCCGGCCACGAGCACCAGATTCTCGCAGGCGCGCACGTCGGCGTAGGTGGCGGCCAGCAGGTCGTCGAGAGCCTCCCAGCTGTGGTGACCGCCGGCCTCGCCGCCCTCCACCTGGATCATGATGACAGTGGGGGCCACGGCCTTGGCGATCGCGACCACCTGACGGATCTGGTCCACGGTGCCGGGCTTGAAGCTCACGTACGGCAGGCCGTCCGCCTGCAGGGACTTGATGAGGGAGACGGCCTCGTCAAGCTCAGGAATGCCGGCGGAGACCACCACGCCGTCGATGGGCGCGCCGGACGCGCGCTTCTTGGGTACGATGCGGGAGGAACCGAACTGCAGGTTCCACAGGTAGCGGTCCATGAACATGGCGTTGAATTCGACCGTGCGGCCTTCCTCCAGCTGCTCCTCCAGCGCGGCCACGTGGCCACCGCCGGCGAGCGCGGCCCAGTAGCCGGCGTTGGCGGCCGCGGCCACGATCTCCGGATCCACGGTGGTGGGGGTCATGCCGGGCAGCAGCACCGGCGGCTTGCCGGTGAGACGGGAGAACTTGGTGACGAGCTTGTCGCCGGCCGGGGTGGCGATCACGCGCGGCGCGAAGGCCTTCCAGTTCTGGGTGCGTTCGGGTTCGCCCTCCAGCGTGGACAGGGCGGCGCGTTCGGCGAGGGTCGTGGCCTCCACCACTCCCACGCCGGTGCCCTGCACGACGTTGCCCACGAGCTTGCCCAGGGTGTTGCCCGGGCCCAGATCCACGATCCACAGCTTGGCCGGGTCGTCCACCTGGTCAAGCAGGGCCTTGACGCGGGCATTCCAGTCCACGTGGTTGAGCAGTACCTCCTCGGCGAGCGCGCGGGTGCGGTCCTGGTCGAAGCCGCAGGCGGCGGCCCAGGAGACGGTCTGTTCCACGGCCTCGGCCATGAGCGGGGAGTGGAACGGCAGGGTGACCTCGAGGTATTCGAGGGTGGGGTTGAACACGGCGCCGCCGTGCAGCTTCTCCTCGCGCAGCTTGGTCTGGTGCTTGTGCTCGCGCTCGGTTTCGATGGCGAATGCGGACAGGTCCTCTGGGTAGCCTGAGAGCACGTGGTGGTTGCCCGAGTTGGTCACGGCGATGGAGATCGGGCCGCGGGCGTGGTTCGAGCCGGCCACGCGGGCGATGAGCGCCTTGACCTGGGCCAGGGTGGCACCCTTGACGGAGAGCATCGGGCTGGCCTCACCGTACTTGGTGGCCAGTCCCAGTTCGCGCACGCGACGGGTGCCGGCGGCGCCGATCAGCGAGGCGACGGCCAGGATCTCGTCGAGCGTGGGGGCCGCGGCCTCGATCGAGCCGGCGGATTCGATGGCGCGGGCCATGTGGACCGCGAGCACGCCCTGGGAGTGGCCGAGCACGGCGGCCGGCTTGGCCGTGGCGAGCGTGTATCCCAGGTGTTCGAGGTCGAGCAGGGCGCCGAGCTGGGTCAGGGCCACGCCTTCCACGGAGGCGGTGGCGTCGGCCGCGGCGCCGAGGCGGGCCGGGTTCGGGGCGAAGCCGAACAGGTCCACCGGGCGGCCGGTGGTGGCGAGCAGGTCGGCGGCCACCGGGGTGAGCAGTCGGCTTGCGGCCTCGACGTGGGCGTGCAGGGCCTCGTCGAGGCTGGGATCGGTGGTCTGGTCGGCGAGCGCGACCGGCCACGGGGTGGACTGTCCGGCAAAGGCGAGCGCGTGCGGCTCGGCGGCCAGGCGGTTGAGGAAGAAGGTGGTCATTGGTGTTCCTTGGGTTGGTGGATTGGTTGACGGATTAGGAAAAAGTTGATGAGACATGAGCTTTGGCTCCCTCTGACGGGACCTTGCCGTTAGGCGGAGAGTCCGGTGGACTCTCCGCAGGCAAGGTGCGAGACGACAGTCGAGCTAATGACTCGGCCGAAGGCTCCATCATTGCTGGTCGAGCTGTCGAGCGCAGCGAGACTGAGGGAGAGAAGCCGCGATGTCAATCGCGAAAGAAACAGCATCGGCCCGCAGGCCGATTCGTTACCAATGCGGCTTGCGCCGGCTGCTCTCCCCCACCCGCTTCGCGGGAGCCCCCTCGCCAGAGGGGGCCAAGATACGACCCGCGCTACAGCGGTTGGTTGCCGTGATGCTTGGTGGTCCGTCTCACGCGGCGTTTGGTGGCGAGCGTGGCGAGGGATTCGGCGATCACCTCGCGGGTCTGCTCCGGGTCGATCATCGCGTCGATCTGCCCGATTTCGAGCGAGAGGTTCGCGTTGACCGTGCTGGTCTCGTATTCCTTGATGTACCGGGCTCTGAGCGCTTCCACGTCCTGTCCGGCGGCCTTGGCCTTGGCCAGGTCGTGCCGGTGAATGATGTTCACCGCACCGGCCGCGCCAAGCACGGCGATCTGCGAGCTGGGCCATGCGAAGTTGAGGTCCGCGCCGATGGCCTTGGAGCCCATCACGATGTACGCGCCGCCGAACGCCTTGCGCAGCACCACGGTCACGAGCGGCACCTGCGCGTTGGCGTAGGCGTAGATCACTTTGGCGCCGCGGCGGATAATGCCGGCATGCTCCTGGTCGGAGCCGGGCTTGTATCCGGGCACGTCCACGAGCGTGACGACGGGCAGGTTGAAGGCGTCGCACAGGCGTACGAACCGGGCCACTTTCTCGGACGAGTCGACGTCCAAGATGCCGGCCCTGACGTTCGGCTGGTTGGCCACGACGCCCACCGGATGCCCGTCGATGCAGGCGAATCCCACGAGCGCGGAGGCGCCGAAGAGTTCCTGGACCTGCACGAATTCGCCGTAGTCCACGATGCAGCGGATCACGTCGAGCATGTCGTAGGGCTGGCGTTCGTTGGCGGGCACGATCTGGGCGAGCCGTTTGGCGGTGTCCCGCTCGGCGCGGGTGGCGGCGTAGGCGTAGACCGGCGGCTGGCTCTCGGCGTTGGACGGCAGGTAGGCGAGCACGGTGCGCGCGTAGTCGATGGCGTCCGACTCGTCCTCGCCGAGGTAGTGGGCCACGCCGGAGACGCGGTTGTGCACCTCGCCGCCGCCGAGGTCGGCCATGGAGATGGTCTCGCCGGTGGCCGCCTTGACCACATCCGGGCCGGTAACGAACATGTTCGAGTTCTCGCGGGTCATGATGATGAGGTCAGTCAGGGCCGGACAGTAGACCGCGCCGCCGGCGCAGGGTCCCAGGATCAGGCTCAGCTGCGGTACGAAGCCGCTGGCCTCGCAGGTCTTGCGGAAGATGCGGCCGTATTGGGTGAGCGCGGCCACGCCTTCCTGGATGCGCGCGCCGCCGGAGTCCACGATGGCCACGATCGGTACCTTGAGGTCGATGGCCATGTCCATGAGGCGGCAGATCTTCTCGCCTTCCGCGGTGCCGAGGGTGCCGCCCTTGACGGAGAAGTCCTGCGCGTAGACAGCCACCTTGCGCCCGTAGATCAGGCCGAAGCCGGTGATGACGGCCGCGCCCGCGTTGCCGGCGGCGATGTTGCCGCCCTGGAAGCGGCCGATCTCCTCGAAGGTGCCGGTGTCGAAGAGCATGTCGAGGCGTTCGCGGGCGGTCTTCTTGCCTTTGGCGTGCTGCTTGTCGCGGGCGCGCTCCTCGGCGGCGCGGGCCAGTTCGGCGGCACGGACCACGGCGGCCCTCAAAGGCTGGTGGGCCGAGGGCTGCGACGGGTTGGCGGAGCCGCGCGCGGCGGAATCGGCGGAACCACGCGCATCCTCAGCGCCCGTCGTCCCCGTCCCCGCGCCCGCCGCCGCGGAGCGCACCGCCGCCTTGACGGCCGGGGAGTCCATGATGTCGGTCATTTGGCCGCCTCCTTCTTGGTCACGTCCAGGGTCACGAGGGTGTCGCCGGCCTCCACGCCGTCCGCGGGCCCGACGAAGATCTTGGTCACTTCGCCGGCGGCGGGCGCGTACACGTAGTTCTCCATCTTCATGGATTCGAGCACCACGAGCAGGTCGCCCTTGGCCACCTGCTGGCCTTCGGACACGTTGATGCGGGTGACCACGGCCTGCATCGGTGAGGCGATGACGCCGGACTGGACGCCGTCGTTCGCGCTCTGCCCTGCGGCGGCCACGTTGTGCAGACCGGCGCCGCGCAACGGCTGGGTGGGCCGCTTGGCGCCGCGGGCGCGGGCGGAACCGGTGATGTTCTCCACGATGTCGAGCGGCACGGTGAGCTTGACGCGGCGGTCGTTCATTTCGATGACGAACGTCTCGGTGCGGTCCTTCTCGGCTTCCGCGGCTCCCTGGGCCGTGCCGGCTCCGGCGAGGGACGCGGGCTGCCCGGCACGGGCGGAATCCGGCTCGCGGTTGAGGTACGTGCGTTCCAGCCATTTGGTGGACACGGCGAACGGATGGCCGCCTTCCGCAGTGAAGTCGTCGTTGCGGAAGATCTCCTTGAACAGCGGGATCGGCGTGGGCACGCCCTCGATCACGAGTTCGTCGAGTACGCGGCGCACGCGGGACACGGCGGCGGCGCGGTCCTGCGCGGTGACGATCACCTTGCCCATCATCGAATCGAATTTCGGTGAGATGGTGTCGCCCTGTTCCACGCCGGTGTCGATGCGCACACCGGGGCCGGCCGGCCATTGGATGCGCTCCAGTGTGCCGGCGCCGGGCGTGAGGTTTTTGGCCGGGTCCTCGCTGGTGATGCGCAGTTCGAAGCTGTGGCCGCGCGGTTCGGGGGCCGGTGTGAGCGTGCCACCGGAGGCGATGACGAGCTGCTCGCGCACCAGGTCGAGTCCGCTGACCTCCTCGGAGACGGTGTGCTCGACCTGCAGTCGCGGGTTCACCTCGAGGAAGTAGACCTTGCCGTTGGGCGTCACCATGAACTCGCAGGTGCCCAGGCCCACGTAGTCCACGGTGGTGAACAGGCGGCGGGAGTACTCCACGAGCGTGTCGGTGATCTCCTGGGGCAGGAAGGGGGCGGGGGCCTCCTCCACGAGCTTCTGGTTGCGGCGCTGCAGCGAGCAGTCGCGCGTGGAGTAGACGGTGAAGTTGCCGTGGGAGTCGCGGCCGGACTGGGTCTCGACGTGACGGGCCTTGTCGATGAACTTCTCGATGAAGTATTCCTTGAGATCGCCGCCCTGGAGCGCGTCGTGGTTGGTGTAGAAGCGGCGCAGCTCCTCGTCGTCGTGGACCACGGTGATGCCGTGGCCGCCACCGCCGTCGGTGCGTTTCATCATGATCGGATAGCCGTGGGTGTGCGCGAAGTCGAGCAGTGTGCGCATGTCCTCGACCGGTTCGGACAGGCCGGGCACGGGCGGCACCTTGGCGCGCAGGGCCACACGGCGGGCGGTGATCTTGTCGCCGAGGTCCACGAGTGCGGTGTGGTGCGGCCCCACCCAGATGGCGCCGGCGTCCTCGACCTTCTGCGCGAAGCTCGGCACCTCGGAAAGGAACCCGTAGCCGGGATGCACGGCGTCCGCACCGGTGCGGTGCAGGATGTCGATGAGCAAATCCTCGTTGAGATACGTGTCCTTGTAGGTGTCGCCGGAGAGCAGGTACGCCTCGTCGGCCATGTCCACATAGCGGCCGTCGCGGTCCTGTTCGGCGTAGACGGACACGGTCTTAATCCCCATCTCCTTGGCCGTGCGCACCACGCGCAGCGCGATCTCGCCGCGATTCGCGATCAGCAGTTTATTGACAGATTGAGCCATATCGTCAAATTTTTGCGCGCTTCGGCGGCCACGGCAAGACCCGTTCACACAAAACGTTTCAAGGGCTTTTGTAGGCTACCGACAAACGAGCGCGTAGGTTTCGCCGACGTAACCGTAAGCGACCAACAGCCAAAAGCGTTGCGGTTCCGCCGTTTTTAACCCACCTACACTCGCTGTCGCAAAGTTGACAATGAAGAACTATTCGTCAACTTGCGACAAATCGAAATCAACATTTTTGTAACTTGGCACGAAACCGCACGAAAACGAACATTCCTACGATGGCAATCGTTGGGGGAAGGTTCCGCCGTTGCCGGCTTCTTGGGAGAGGCCGGCAACGAAGCCTCGCGAACAGCCATCGCGGCCCTTCACGGACCACACGCGGCAGGAGTCTTTTCCGGATCCCTGTCAGGGGAGCCGGCGGCAAAGCCAACGAAGGGTGGCCCGTGACCGCTACGCCCGCAAAACCACAAGCACCCAGCACATCACGCCACATCACAAACCCAGCACATCACGCCACATCACAAGGGGGAATCACACATCATGCAGACTTCACACACCGCAACACCCGCCGCCTCCGCAATCTCGCTCACCCGCCGCATCGCGGCCGCATCCTGGAAGCCGGTGCTGTTCGCCGCATTGCTGTGGCTGGCGGCCGCGGCCGGCGAGATTCCGGTTCCCGGCACGCCGGTGCCCATCACGCTGCAGACTTTCGTGGTGATGCTGGCCGGTCTCATGCTGCCATGGCGTCAGGCCACCTCCGCCGCGGCGCTGTATCTGGCCGCCGGCGCGCTGGGCCTGCCGGTGTTCGCGGGCGGCGCCTCCACGATGGCGTTGGTCGGCCCGAGTGCCGGTTTCCTGTTCGGTCTTATCCCGGGCATCATCGTCATCGCGCTGCTGCGCGGCAAGGCTGATCTTTCCTCCGCCGCGCGTGCGGCGTTCACCGCCGGCCGCTATCTGCTGGCGGCCCTCGTCGGCGGCGTCGCGGTGGTGTACTTCTTCGGCATCACCGTGCAGTCCACGCTCACGGGCGTGCCGCTGACCACGGTCGCGCTGGCTTCCATGGCCTTCATCGCCGGCGACATCATCAAGGCCGTGGTGGCCGCGCTGGCCACCTCCGGACTGAGCCGGCTTGTCCGCTGAAATCGCACTGAGCCGCGCCGAAATCGCGTCATCATATGGTTCGGGCCGCCCTGCAGCATATGCGGGCGGCCCGAACCATCTCTCTTTCTTTCCTCTGATCGTCGGCGGCAACCGTGACGCCGACGACGTCTGTTACAGCACGCCCACGTCCGCGGTGTGCACGGTGTGGTCGACCCCGTCGGGGGTGCGCAGAATCAGCGAGGCGTCCTCATTGAGACCGATCGCCTCGCCGGTCAGCGTGGATCCGTCCGTGAAGTGCGCCTCGACCTGACGGCCGCGCGCCCAGCACACGGTTTTCATCTCCTCGCGCAGCAGTTCGGCCTGGCCGTGTGGGTCGGCCACGAATTGGGCCAGTCGCTCACGGAAGCCAGCTACTTCGCGGGCGGCCACGGCGTCGCGCAGTTCGCCGAACGCCGGCAGGTCGTGCACATGCAGCTGCAGCGACGTGGACTGCGGCGTGGGCAGTCGGCATGCGCCGAGCATGAGGTTCAGGCCGACGCCGAACACGACGGCGACATCGACGTCCGCATCCGCCGTCTCGGGCAGCAGCACCAGCTCGGACAGCAGTCCGCCCAGCTTAAGGCCGTGGCAGAAGATGTCGTTAGGCCACTTGAGTTCCAGCAGCGAATCCGGATGGTCTGGCTCGGCACCGAATTCCTTCATCGCACCGTTGAGCGCGTCCAGCGTGACCAGTCCGGCGATCATCTGCAGCCACCCGTTGAGCGTTTCGTCGGTGGCGATCGCGCGCGGCAATCTCACGGCATAGGAGATCGTGGAGGATCGGCCCGGCTGGCTCACCCACGTGTGCCCGTTGCGCCCGCGGCCGGCGGTCTGGCGGTCGGCGGCCACCACGGCGATGGCGGGGGTGCCGTCCTGCGCCGGGGCGAGCGGCATCGTGCCGTCGGCGATCATGCGCGCGGCAAGCGCGTTGGTCGAGTCGGTCTCGGCCACTGCCACCACCTGTTCGGTGGCATCGTTGGTTCTCGGCAGCTGCGGCACTGCAGCCTTCAAAGCAATAATCATGGGTGACACCATACCCCCGATACCGACCAAGATGACCCCGTCATCCCACGAAGAACCGCACAATTCCAACCATTTTCCGACAACGGTTCGTTGTTAGCGCTCACAACCACCGCGCAAAGTGACGCAAATCACATTTTCGTCACATCAAGCCGGCGGGGCCGCACGAACCCCACCAGCCAGGGCCGCCGAGCCGTCAGGCTCCGGGCGCGAATCCGTCTTCCAGAGGTCTTTTCCGCATAGCAACGGCTGGTTCCTGTACTGAAAGGACCTCAAATCCAGGTATTCGCGGTCCTTTCAGTACAGGAACGAGGGTCTGCTGTACTGAAAAGACCGCGGACGCCGCGATTGACGGTCCTTTCGCCATAGAAGACGCTCCCTTCTGTATCGAAAAGACCGCAAGCAGGGCACACGCCGCCTCAACCTCGCGCCACCCGCGGCCCGCCGACACCGCAACCACCGCCAGCGCCCCAGCTCAGCCCACCGCCAGCAACCCGGCCCAGCCCGTCACCTATGCATATCCATCAATCACAAGCACTCCTCACACACGCCTTATTTATAACCTTATAAATAAGTGCTATGCTGATGACGTACGCACAGATGCACGGCACCGCGGCAAGGCTCCGACGGCGCCACAGCAGCAACGAAGCAGCCGAAAGGAAACCCATGCGATACGGTCATTTTGATGATGCGAACCGCGAGTACGTAATCGAGACCCCCGCCACCCCCCTGCCGTGGATCAACTACCTGGGCAACGAGGACTTCTTCTCGCTGATCTCCAACACCGGCGGCGGCTACTCGTTCTACAAGGACGCCAAGCTGCGCCGCATCACCCGCTACCGCTACAACAACGTCCCGTTCGACAACGGCGCACGCAACTACTACGTGAGCATCATGAGCGGCGAGGGCGCGGACGCGACGCCGGTCGAGACCTTCTCCCCCACCTTCCTGCCCGTCAAGACCCCGCTTGACAGCTACAAGTGCCGTCACGGCATCGGCTACACCGTCTTCGAGGCCACCAAGTCCGGCATCCGCACCGAGCTGACCGCGTTCGTGCCGCTGCACACCGCGGCCGAAATCAACCGCCTCGACATCACCAACATCAACGGCGCCCCGAAGACCGTGGACGTGACCGGCCTGGTCGAATGGTGCCTGTGGAACGCGGTGGACGACTCCAGCAACTTCCAGCGCAATCTGTCCACCGGCGAAGTCGAGGTCGAGCGCCGCGAGGACTCCACCCTGCTCTACCACAAGACCGAATTCAAGGAGCGCCGCAACCATTACGCATTCTTCGGCGTGAACGCGCCGGTCGTCGGCTTCGACACGAGCCGCGACGAGTTCCTGGGCCAGTTCAACGGCTGGGACACCCCGCAGGTCATCGCCGAGGGCAAGGCCCACGATTCCGTGGCCCACGGCTGGTACCCGATCGCCGCGAACCGCGTGCGCGTCACAATCGCCCCCGGCGAGACCAAGTCGCTGGTGTTCACTCTCGGCTACATCGAGGTGCCGAACGACCAGAAGTGGGAGGACCCGAACGACCCGGCCAAGGTCGGCATCATCAACAAGAAGCCCGCGCACGAACTGTTCGCCCGCTTCGACACGACCGATAAGGTCGAGGCCGCGCTCGCCGAGCTCAAGGACTACTGGAACGGCCTGCTGAGCATCTACAGCGTCGAGTCCGGCGACGAACGCCTGGACCGCATGGTCAACATCTGGCACCAGTACCAGTGCATGGTCACGTTCAACATGTCCCGCTCCGCGTCCTACTACGAGTCCGGCATGGGCCGCGGCATGGGCTTCCGCGACTCCAACCAGGACCTGCTCGGCTTCGTGCACCTCGTGCCCGAACGCGCCCGCGAGCGCATCATCGACATCGCCTCCACCCAGATGGAGGACGGCTCCGCCTGGCACCAGTACCAGCCCCTGACCAAGAAGGGCAATGCGGACATCGGCGGCGGCTTCAACGACGACCCGCTGTGGCTCATCGCCGGCGTGAACGCCTACCTGGCCGAGACCGGCGACGCCTCGATTCTCACCGAACCGGTCCCGTTCAACAACGTCGAGGGATCCGAGGTCCCGCTGCTCGAACACCTGCGCCGTTCCGCGAACTTCACGATGACCCACCTCGGCCCGCACAAGCTGCCGCTCATCGGCCGCGCCGACTGGAACGACTGCCTCAACCTCAACTGCTTCTCCGCCACCCCGGGCGAGAACTTCCAGACCGTGGAGAACAACGACACCGGCGTGGCCGAATCCGTGTTCATCGGCGGCATGTTCGTGCTCTACGGCGGCCAGTACGCCGACATCCTCGAGCACTACGGCGAGGCGACCGGCATGAGCGCCGACGAAGTGGCCGCCGAGGCCGCGAACGTTCGCACCGCCATCGACGACATGACCGAGGCCGTTAAGACCGCCGGTTGGGACGGCGAATGGTTCGTACGCGCCTACGATGCCTACTCCCGCCCGGTCGGCTCGCACACCGACACCGAGGGCCAGATCTACATCGAGCCGCAGGGCATGTGCGTCATGGCCGGCATCGGCCTGGACGACGGCAAGGCACAGGCCGCGCTCAAGTCCGTGCGTGACCGCCTGACCTGCGAGTGGGGCACCGCGATCCTCGCGCCCGCGTACTCCACCTACCGCATCGAGCTTGGCGAGATCTCCACCTATCCGCGCGGCTACAAGGAGAACGGCGGCATCTTCTGCCACAACAACCCGTGGGTCTCCATCGCCAACGCCCTCGCCGGCAACGACGAGGAAGCCTTCAACGTGTACCGCCGCAACTGCCCCGCATGGCTCGAGGACAAGTCCGACATCCGCAAGGTGGAGCCCTACGTGTACTGCCAGATGGTCGCCGGTCCCGAGGCCGCGATCCCGGGCGAGGGCAAGAACTCCTGGCTCACCGGCACCGCCGCATGGACGTTCGTGGACGTCTCCCAGTACCTCCTCGGCATCCGCCCGACCCTGGACGGCCTTGCCATCGAACCCCACCTGCCCGCCGAGTACACCGATCTGACCGTCACCCGCGTCTACCGTGGCACGACCTACCACATCACCCTCAAGCGCACCGGCCAGCGCACGCTCACGGTCGATGGTCAGCCCGTCAACGGCACCGTGGTGCCCGTCCCGGCCGCCGGCACGACTACCGTGGACGTCAGCGTCACGTTCTGATTCGTCCGTTCGTGGCTCCCCTCTTTGAGGGGAGTCACAACATATCCCAAAGGAAACCCATGCAATACATCGACCAGACCATCACCGGCATCGACGGCACCCCGGCCCACTTCACCGGCTACGTCATCGACAACAGCCCCGAGGTCGACCCGAACCGCCAGCGCCCGGCCGTGCTTGTCATCCCCGGCGGCGGCTACGAAATGACCTCCGACCGCGAGGCCGAGCCGATCGCCCTCAAGTTCGTGGGCGCGGGCTACAACGCATTCGTGCTGCGCTACTCCTGCAAGCCCAGCCTCTACCCCACCGCCCTGCTCGAGGCCGCAGAGGCCATGCGACTCATCCGCACGCACGCCGACGAATGGCACACCGATCCCGAGCGCATCGCCGTGATCGGATTCTCCGCCGGCGGCCATCTCGCCGCGAACCTTGCCACCACCGCGGGCGACGAGGACGAGCGGGCGCACGGCTACGACCCGGACGAGGTGCGTCCGAACGCGCTCATGCTCGGCTACCCCGTGGTCACCTCCGGTCCGCTCGCCCACCGCGGCAGCTTCGATTCGCTGCTCGGCCCGGATCGCAAGGACGACCAGGACTGGCTCGACAAGCTCTCCATCGAAAAGCACATCGACGCCAAGACCCCGCCCGTGTTCGCCTGGCACACCGTGCCCGACGACTGCGTGCCGATGGAGAACACCCTGATGCTCATCTCCGCCTGCAAGGCTGCCGGTGTGCCGGTCGAGGCCCATCTCTTCCCCGAAGGCGGCCACGGCCTCGCACTCGGCACCGCCGAGACCGCATGGGGCGGCAAGGGCAACATCTTCCCCTGCATCCAGGTCTGGCCCGAGCTCGCCATCGACTGGCTCGGCCGTCTCTTCGGCTGATTGATAGATATGATCTGGTTCCCCTCAGTCGGCTTCGCCGCCAGTTCGTCCTGCAATTAACGACGAACTTCGTTCGCGGTGTATTGGCCCGACTGTCGTCTCGCACATTGCCTACAAACAGCTCCGCTGCTCGCTTCACGGCAATGTCCTCAGAAAGGGAGCCAGATCATTTGACACTGATCTCAGCCATCACCGCCAAAACCACCGCTACCGCGCGCGGTAGACTATTGCACAATGTGAGCGCACACATCCCCACGAAGGAGGGAGGTCACCAATGCCTGTCGCAGCATGGGAACAGTTCCTGAAGGACCAGAGCAGCTGGCCCGCGGCTTCACGGACCACCCACCAGGCCATGGTGAGGGATACCACGGCCGGTACCACCTTCGAAAAGCGCAAGCGCATGAGCCCCGAGGAGCGACATCTGCAGATCATGCAGGCCGCGGTCAAGGTCATCGCATCCAAGGGCTTCTGGGGCATGTCCCTGCAGGATATCGCCGACGAAATCGGCATCACCGAGGCGGCGCTCTACCATTACATCCGCTCGAAGAACGAGCTGCTCAACATGGTGCTCGCCGAGGGCTACGACACCCCCGAGGCGGACGAGTACAACGCCATCACCTCCACCGTGACCGATTTCGACGGCCACTACTGCTATTGCTTCCCCCGCTACTGCATCAACGTGGTGCTCTACAACCTGCAGCGCCCGGAAATGGTGCAGCTGTTTTCGATGCTCAACGGCGAGGCGCTGAATCCGGCGCATCCCGCACACCGCTTCTTCATCGGCCGTCACCTGCGCAATTGGGAGCAGATCGGATCGATGAACTGGATTCTGCCGGACGCATACGACGAGGAGCGGTTCTACCACCTCTATACGCTCGCGATGTCCGCGATGGACGGCCTGCAGTACCGCTGGCTCGCCGACCATTCCGTGAACCTGCTGGAGGAGTGGATGGCGTTCTCCGACGAAATCTTCCCGGAGAACGTGTGGAAGGGCTTCCGTGACCCATCCGAATACGATCCGGCCAGCAAGCAATGCCTCCTGCCGCTCACCCTCGCAGCCCGCGAAAACTAAACGAATCGGCCGAATCGAATCGGTCTTACGCCAATACCGTATTTCCGATACCGTATTTTCCGCAGCCTTCGCCTTCAGTAGCTTCGCCTCCAGCTCCGCCATGTTGCTTTACGGCAATGCCCCTTCAAAGTGAGCCAAATTCTATCTGATATAAGTCTTGCCTCCCTCTGGCGAGGGAGGTGGCGCGAAGCGCCGGAGGGAGAGCAGCGGAGCAGCCACAGGCTGCGGGAGAATCTATCGGCCACAGGCCGATGCCGCCCCAATCACTTCACTTCATTCACAAAGGCGTAGTACGCGCCCAAGAGGCCCGCATAGCTCACGTTGCGGCAGCGCTTGATGGGCGTGGCGAAGTCCTTCCAGTACGGGATCTCCTCCAGTGAGCGCTGCACGAGCGGCAGGAACGCGGTCTCCTGACAGATGGCGCCGCCGAGCAGCACGCATTCCGGGTCCAGCGAGACCACCACGTTGTAGATGCCCACGGCGATGTACTGAGCCCATTCCTCCACGATGCCGCGTACTTCCGGATCATCCATGCGGCGCAACAGACTGGAGGGCACCACGATCTCGGACGGGCCTCCGAATTTCGCGGCGTACCGCTTGTTGAGCGTGTCCGTAGACGAGTATTCGTGCAGCGAGCGCGCGCCTTCCGTCTGGTAGTTGGTGATCATCATGCCGAGTTCGCCGGCACGCCAGTCGCGTCCGCGGCGGATGTGACCGTCCAGGAACAGTGCGCCGCCCACGCCGGCATCGGTGATGGTGAAGACCACGAAGTCGTCCATCTTGCGTGCGTTGCCGGCGTATCGTTCAGCGATGGCGGCGCAGTTCGCGTCGTTCTCCACCCAGATGGGCAGGTCGTCGCCCAGTCGGCGGCGCAGTTCCTTGCCGACGTTCTGCTTGTACAGCGCGATGACCGGCCCGCCGGTGATGGTGCGTTGACGCTTCACATCCACGAATCCGGGCAGACTCAGCGAGATGCCGTCCAACGATTCGCCCTGTTGGCGGACCACGTTCGCGATGCCGTCGAACAGCGCTTCGGAATCCTCGGAGGGTGTGGCGAAGGCGGAGGGCACGTCCTGCATGCCGTCGGTCACCACGGCGTGACGGATGAAACGGTATCCCACGTCGAATGTCAGCACGCGCTTGCTGTCCATGTGTCCTCCTTAACTCGCCGCCGAGTATCGTCCGCTGCGTCTGCGATATCCACAACAACGTGAACGCAACGTTCTGCTCAGTAGCTTAGCGGTTCTTGCCAACCCTTATTGATCGACGGTTTAACAAGATTGAAATTATTGGTCCTTTTCTGGCTCATCCGCAATTGCGGACAGTCCGCGACTGCGCTTTTCTGGTTCGGCTTCTCTGAAGGTGAGCTGTCAGTGAAGCTGACTGAGGGAAGTACTATCCGGCAGGCTCCCCTCAGTCTCACTCCGTTCGACAGCTCCCCTCAGAGAGGGGAGCCAGAGAATAGTCGTGACCCGCCCACAACCGCGGATGGCCTGCCGGATTGTCTGCTTTACGGTTCGGTTCCTCAGAGGGGAGCCAGAAAACGCTCATCGTTCGGCCACGATGACCTGGTAGGGGGCCAGGGTGTTGCCGGCGGCAATCGTACGGCCATTCGCCAGCAGGTCGGCGGCACCGGCCAGGGCGGGAAGCGTGACGTGCTGTTCGCGATCGGTCAGGTTGATGACGAACGTGAACGTGCGCCCGTCGTCCGCGTACCGTTCGGCGATCTCCACGCCGTCCGGGGTCGTGGTCGGCTCCAGTCCCGCAGCGTCCACGATCGGCTGGATAAGCACGTCCATGCCGGCTTCGTCCAGCGGAGTGCCAACGTAGTAGGTTTCACCCTCGCCGCACACGTTCGCAGTGACTGCCGGAGTGCCGGCGTAGAACTCGTCGCCGCCGTACGTGGCGAGCACGCGGGCGCCCTCCAGGTGCATGATGCTGGCGACGATCTCACCGCTGGCGTCACTCTTGGTGTCCGCGGTATCGGCGGCATTCCCGGTCGCGCACTTCCCGCAGCAATGGCTCGAAGCCTCGGACACGGCACCAGAGTCGCCGGCAACCGCCGATTTATCGTCCACCGCGCCGCCGAAGCGCACCGGAATCGTCTCCCCCGGCGCGATGGCGTCGATCTCCTCGGCCCAGACGCCGGCGAGCGCGCGGAACGGTCCGGGGTAGCCGCCCGGAATCACCAAATCGTGTTCGTCGTGGATGCCGGACATGTAGCCGGTGATGAACCGACCACCGCCACGCACGTACGTCTCGACGGCTTCGGCCACACCAGGCTTGACCATGATGAGCGCAGGCGCCGCCACAACGGAGTACCGCTCGAGTTCGGCGGCGGACGTGGTGCTGGGAATGATGTCCACGGCGATGTTGCGGCGGTTGAACGCGCGGTAGAAGCGATGGACCTCCTCCGGGTAGGCGAACCCGGCGGTGGGGCCCACGCAGCCTTCGAGCGACCAGTAGCTCTCCCAGTCGAACATGACGGCCACGCGCGCGCGGACCTTCGAGCCCATGATGCGCGGCGCCACCTTGCCCAGCGCCTCGCCAAGCGCGGCGGTCTCGCGGAACACGCGGGAATCCTCGGTGCCATCGTGTGCAATCACGGCACCATGGAAACGTTCGCACCCACCGATTGACTGGCGCATCTGGAAGAACTGCACGGTGTCCGCGCCGTGCGCCACGGCCTGCCAGCTCAAGGCGGCCACCTCGCCGGGGCGCTTGACCTTGCAGTACGGGAACCAGTTCTGCTGGTTCGGCGTCTGTTCCATGAGCATGAACGGCTTGCCACCACCCACGGCGCGCATGAGGTCGTGGTTCATGGCCACGCGGCTGGCCGGCATACCCATGCCCGGATAGTTGTCCCAGCTGACCACGTCCATCTCGCGACCCCACGTGAAGTAGTCGAGGTCCTTGAACGTACCCATGAGGTTCGTGGTGATCGGCGTCGCGGCGTCGAACCGGCGCACGGCGTCGCGTTCGTTCGTGAAGCAGGCGAGCTGTGATTCGTTCTGGAAGCGGCGGTAGTCGATGAGCAGGCCGGAGACCACGCACTTCCTCGGATCCCAGTCGGATCCGATGCCGTCGCCATAGCCCACCGGCGGCACCACGTCCGCCCAATCGACGATGGTGTGGCTCCAGAAGTTCGCGCACCATGCCTTGTTGAGCGCCTCGACGGAACCGTACTTGGCCTTGAGCCAGTCGCGGAAGGCCGCAGCACAAGCCTCGCAGTAGCACAGGCCGCCACCGCCGCCGTATTCGTTGCCGATGTGCCAGGCCGCGAGTCCCGGGGTGCCGGCGTATCGTTCGGCGAGCGCACCGGCGAGCTTGCCGGACACGGTGCGGAAGTAGGCGGAGTTCGGACAGAAGTTGTGGCGTCCGCCGAACACGTGGCGCTTGCCCTCGAACGTGGTGCGGATGATCTCGGGGTGTTCGCGCACCATCCATGCGGGCAGTGCGGCGGTGCCGGTGGCGAACACGATGTTGAAACGGTGCTTGACCAGCAGCGCCACGATCCTATCCAGCATGGTGAAGTCGTAGGTGTCCTCGCCGGGCTGCAGGAGCGTCCAGGAAAACACGTTGATGGTGGCCTCGTTGATGTGCGCGTCCTCGAGCATCTCGATGTCGCGTTCCCACGTCTCCTCGGGCCACTGTTCGGGGTTCCAGTCGCCGCCGAACAGGAAGGTGTCGAATAGGGGTTTCATGCCTTGCTCCTTGCGCAATGATGCCGAATCAATAGAAAACTTGTCCGACTGCGAGTATTGCCTCGTAGAACTACCCTCAGTCGGCTTCGCCGCCAGCTCCCCTGACAAGGGGAGCCAAGAAAACAATCACACCGTGTAACGGACGTTGGTGAAGGTGGCTTCGCCGCTGCCGTGGGCGTAGACGCCGAGCAGGATGCCGGTGAATCCGCCCGCGTTGGTGAAGCTCAGCAGTTTGCCGGGCACGTGGCCGAGCAGTTGCTCGCCGCCCGCGAATGCGCTGGTGTTGGCCACCGCGAAGTCATATCCGGATTCGTCACCGCGCACGACCAGGCGCAGTTTGGCGCTTGCGGGCACGGCCACCGTACCCACCACGGTGGCGAGTCCGGCATTGTGGGCCGTGGCCTTGACCCGGATCAATCCGTTGGCGTCGGACGCGCGCACGGCGATGGTCAGGTAGTGGCGGCTGTTGGCGTACACGGCGACGCCCGCCTCGCCGAGGGTCAGCGTGCGGGCGTCGGCCAGCGTCGCACCGAATTCGAAACGCAGATCGGTCTGACGGGTGCCGATCATCGGCGCTCCGTGGGCCAGGTCGAACGACTGCGCGGCCGCATGCACGGCGATGGTCACGTTGTTGGTGGTGGATGCCGCGACGGCACGGCCGGACGAGACGACGTACTGCCGATCCGCGTCGATGCCGGGGGTGATCCATTCGACGTCGGACTCCAGCGAATCGCCGTGGCCGTTGAGTTCGCAGTCGTACGACTGGTCCTTGAGCTCCGGCCAACCGTCCTTCCAGTCGAACCAGACGGCGTACGGCTCGCGGCCGATCCAGCCCTGGGCCGGGTATTCGTCGTTGTTGCGGGTGCCGTGGAACACCATGAGCGTGCGATCGTCACCGAAGTGCGCGCAGTCGCAGTGGCCGATGGCCTGCAGCGTCAGGTGCGTGGAGCGGTTGGTGATCAGCGGGTTGCCGGGGTACATCTCGTACGGGCCTTCCGGGCTCGACGCACGCGCGATGTTTTCCATGTGCCCGGATTCGGTGCCGCCTTCGGCCCACATGAGGTAATAGGTGTCGCCGCGCTTGTACATGTGCGGACCTTCCGGATTGGAGCCGGTGATACCGCCGCAGATGCGCTGGCGCTTGGTGAGCACGGTGCCGGTGTTGACATCGATCTTCGACAGGTAGATGCCGGCGGGTTCGCGTTCGCCGTTCTCGTCCGGTTCGCCGCCCTCGTTGCCGCAGATGTAGGCGGTGCCGTCGTCGTCGAAGAACAGGCTCGGGTCGATGCCGGGCCAGCCGTCCACCCAAATCGGGTCGGACCAGCCGGCGTGCGGATCCTCGGTGGTGAGAATCATGTTGCCCTTGTTCACGTTGGTCACGATGAGGTAGTACGTGCCGTCGTGCCAGCGCAGGGTGGGTGCGTAGATGCCCTGGCTGTTGTCCATCGTCTCGTACGGGAACTGCTCGGGGCGGTTCATCGCGTCGCCGATCTTATGCCAGTGTTCGCCGTCCTCGGATTCGAAGACCGGCAGTCCGGGGAAGTATTCGAACGAGCTGTTGACCATCAGGTACGTGCCCTGCGGTGTCTCGCAGATGGTGGGGTCCGGATGGAAGCCGGAGGCGATGCGGCGGGCCGGCTGAACGTTGAACAGAGTCATGATTCTAACCTTTTATACAGTTTTTTGGCTCCCCTCTTTGAGGGGAGCTGTCGCGAAGCGACTGAGGGGAGTCCATCATCAGAAATAGCCGGCTCCCTTCAGTCACCTACGGTGACAGCTCCCCTCAAAGAGGGGAGCCATGTTTGTATACGCGGTACTCGCGCGGGCACTCAGGCGTTGAGCGGGTCGGAACCGGGACGGACCAGCACGGGCAGGGTGTGGTAGTCGTACTGCTCGGTGTACCACTTGCCCGGCTCGTAGGTCTTGCCGGTCAGCAGGTTGGTCCAGGCCTCGCCGGCGTGGTCGCCGCCGGCGTCCGGCACATAGAAGCGCGCGGTGCCGTCCTCGGAGAACACCGGGGCCACGAGCAGGTCGTCGCCCAGCATGTACTGGGTGTCGATGTCCTCGCAGGCCGGGTCGGTCGGGAACTCGAGCACCATTGCACGCATCATCGGCACACCGGTCTCGTGGGTTTCCTTGGCCATCGCCTCCAGGTACGGCTTCAGGCGCAGCTTGAGCTCAGTGAACTCGCGGGAGACCTCCACGGCCTCGTCGCCGTACAGCCACGGCACCTTGTACTCGGTGGAGCCGTGGTAGCGGGAGTGGGAGGAGAGCAGGCCGAACTGGGTCCAGCGCTTGAACAGGTCCGGGGTGGGCTTGTCCTCGAAGCCGGCGATGTCATGGCTCCAGTAGCCGAAGCCGGACATGCCGAAGCTCAGGCCGGCGCGCAGGGACTCGGCCATGGACGGGTAGTTGGAGGAGCAGTCACCGCCCCAGTGGACCGGGAACTGCTGGCCGCCCACGGTGGCGGAGCGGGCGAACAGAATCGCCTCGTCGGCACCCTTGGTCTCCACGAGCACGTCGTACACGGCCTTGTTGTACAGGTACGTGTAGTAGTTGTGCATGAGCTCGGGGTCGGAGCCGTCGTAGTACTGGACGCCCTCGGTGGGGATGCGCTCGCCGAAGTCGGTCTTGAAGCAGTCGACGCCCTGGGCCACAAGGTGCTTGAGCTTGTCCTGGTACCACTTGGTGGCCTCGGGGTTGGTGAAGTCGACGATGGCCATGCCGGCCTGCCACTTGTCCCACTGCCAGACGGAGCCGTCGGTGTTCTTGATGAAGTAGCCCTTCTTGGCGCCTTCCTCGAACAGCGGGGACTTCTGGCCGATGTAGCTGTTGATCCACACGCACACCTTGAGGCCGCGCTCATGCAGTTTGGCGAGCAGGCCTTCCGGATCGGGGAACTTGGTCTCGTCCCACTCGAAGTTGCACCACTCGAGTTCCTTCATCCAGCGGCAGTCGAAGTGGAAGACGGACAGCGGGATGTTGCGCTCGGCCATGCCGTCCACGAACTCCATGACGGTCTTCTCGTCGTAGTCGGTGGTGAAGGAGGTGGACAGCCACAGGCCGTAGCTCCAGTCCGGCACCAGCGGCGGCTTGCCGGTCAGGTCGGTGTAGGTGTTGAGGATGCCCTTCAAATCCTTACCGCCGATGACGGAGTAGCTCATCTCCTCGCCGGGCACGGAGAACTGCACGCGGGAGACCTTCTCGGAGCCGACCTCGAAGCTCACCTTGCCGGGGTTGTCCACGAACAGGCCGTAGCCCTTGTTGGACAGGTAGAACGGGATGTTCTTGTACGCCTGCTCGGTGCCGGTGCCGCCGTCCTCGTTCCAGATGTCGACGGTCTGGCCGTTCTTGACGAAGTTGGTGAAGCGCTCGCCCAGGCCGTAAATCTTCTCGCCCACGCCGAGGTCGAGCTGCTCGGAGACGTGCAGACGGCCTTCCGGATCGGTGACGAGGCCCTTGGCGCGCCAGCCGGAATGGGCGATGACCTTGCCGTCGTACTTGTAGGTGAAGTCGATGGACTCGCCCTTGGCGATCTCCAGGGTCAGCTTGCCGGAAGTGAAGGACCACTTCTCGTCATCCTCGGTAATGGCGACGGCCGGGTCGGACTCGTTGAGGGCGAACTTCGGGCAGTGGCTGCGGTCCTTCTTGAAGTTGATGAGGCGCGTGGTGATGATGTCCTCGCGCGGGGAGGTGACCTCGATGGTCAGGATGCCGCCATCGAGCGTCTGGCCGGGGTGATGGATCGGCACGCCGAACGGGCAGAACAGGGTGAGCTTCTTCGGCTCGACGTTCGCGGTGTATACGTTGGCAGCGTACTTGACGTCGAAGCCGTCCTTGACGAGCCAGCCACCATTGAGGAACTTCATTGTCGCGTCTCCTTCATTGCGAGTACGTTTGTTGAAAACAATCTTATTTATAAGTTTATAAATAACAAGTTCCGACACGCCAGCGGCGGTGTATTTCGGACGGGTCAGGCGGCGATGCCGTGCACGTGGCACTGCGCGGCGGGGCGACCGACCACGCGAAGGGGAAACGCCACCCATCAACGTCATCGGCGGGGGATCAATCGGCGCTATGCATGCGGTTCAATCACTTCCCCCACCTACATAACGTCAGCCCATGAAGCAAAAGGCTCACTATGTATGCGGCCCAACCATGCACCCGCATACATAACGCCGGTTCACGGGGCAAAAGGCTCACTATGTATGCGAGCCCTTCGTTCGGCCGCATACATAGTGACGGTTTCCCACCACCTCGCCGCCCCACCGCATCGCCCGCCATCCCGCCACTCGCGCCCGGGAAACGAAAGGCTCTGTTAAACCAAGATTGACATGAATTCCACCGGATTACCCCTCAGTCGGCTTCGCCGCCAGCTCGTCCTGTAATTATGGACGAACTTCGTTCGTGTTTTGCTGGCTCGACTGTCGTCTCGCACATTGCCTGCAAACAGCTCCGCTGTTTGCTTTGCGGCAATGTCCTGACAAGGGGAGCCAAGAATAAGGGCATGTCTGGTTTAACAGAGCCAAACGAAAAGGCCTGCCGCGGAATCGGTTTCGCGATTCCACAGCAGGCCTACGCGGCAGTCAACGGCGCAAGGTCAGGCGGTGATGGCCACGTCCGCCACCGATTCGGTGACTTCCGCATCAGCGGCATCGCACGCACCCAGCACACCGGTCAGACGGATATCGGCCACGGACTCGCCCACAAACACACGGGCGGTCGGCGCGAGGGCGTACTCCCCCGCCTCGTTGGACCAGTAGCGCAGGGCCTTGGCGGCGGGCAGCACGAGTTCCACCTGACGGCGCTCGCCCGGCTCCAGCGCGACCTTGGTGAATCCACGCAGCTCCTTGGCCGGACGGTCCTCGCCGGTGCCCTCGAGGCCGAAGTAGACCTGCGGCACGGCCTTGCCGGCGCGATCGCCCGTATTCTCCACGGTGAACGCGATGCGCACGTCGCCGTCCACGCGGCGCACGTCGAGGTCGGCGTAGGTGAAGGTGGTGTAGCCCAGGCCATGGCCGAACGGGAAGCGCACCGGCACGCCGCGGGTGGAGAAGTAGCGGTAGCCCACGTAGATGTCCTCGTCGTAGCGCACGTGCAGGCCGGGGCCGAACGTGCCGATAGCATGCGCCGGGCTGTCCTCCAGGGCGACCGGGAACGTCTCAGGCAGGTGGCCGCTCGGGTTGACGCGGCCGAGCAGTGTTTCGGCGAGCGCAGTGCCGGATTCGCAGCCGTTGTACCAGTTCCAGACGATGGCGCGAGCGCGGTCGGCCCACGGCATGGCCACCGGGGAGCCTGCCACGAACACCAGAATCGTGTCCGGGGCGGCGTCCAACAGCGCCGAGATGAGTTCGTCCTGGCCGTACGGCAGGGCGATGTTCTCGCGGTCGCGGCCTTCGAGGTCGTGCTCGTGGTCGAGTCCGCCCACGAAGATCACCGGGTCGCCGGCCGCGGCATACTCGCGGGCCAACGTCACGGCCTCCTCGCGCAGGTGGGCGGCGCGTTCGGCGTCGTCGGAGGCGGAGCCCACCGAGTTCTCCAGGCTTTCCTCCTGCCAGGAGTCGTCCTGCACCACCTGCTTGGCGTCGTAGCCGAGCGCGTATTCGATCTCCACGTTGCCGCCGAGCTGGCCGTTGAGGCCCAGGATCGGCGTGACCTCGTGCAGCGCCTTGATGACGGCACTGCCGCCGCCATTGGAGTGGATGCGGTCGGCGTTGGCGCCCACCACCAGCACGCGGCGCAGGGCGTGTTCGTCCAGCGGCAGCAGCGTGCGGCCGGATTCGTCGGCGTCGTTCTTGAGCAGCACGATGGATTCGCGGGCCACGTCGAGAGCGGCCTGCGCGTGCGCGAGCGTGGCGTATGAGCCGGCCTTGCGGGCGGGACGGCTGCCATCGGAATCGCCATCGGAATCGGGCAGCATGTGCAGCGCGTCCATCACCGCGAGCACGCGCTCCACCTTGATGTCGATGTCCGTCTCGCTCACCTCACCGGCGGCCACGGCCTTGCGCAACGGGTTGGCGAAGTAGTATTCGTCGAAGTTCGGCGTCACGGACATCTCCACGTCCAGTCCCACGCGGGCGCTGGCCACGGTGCGCTTGACGGCGCTCCAATCGGAGACCACGAAGCCACGGAAGCCCCACTCGTCACGCAGAATGTCGTCGAGCAGGCGCTTCGATTCGCAGCACTGCTCGCCGTTGACCAGGTTGTACGCGCCCATCAGGGAGAGCACGCCGCCGCGCTTGACCGCATCCTCGAAGGCCGGCAGGTAGATCTCACGCAGCGCGCGTTCGCTGATGGTCTCGTCCACTTCGAGACGGTCGGTCTCCTGGCTGTTGGCTGCGTAATGCTTGGCGCAGGCGGCAACGTCGGACTCCTGCACGCCCTTGATGAACGCCACGCCCTGCTCGCCGGTCAGGTACGGGTCCTCGCTCATGTATTCGAAGTTGCGGCCGCACAGCGGGCTGCGCTTGATGTTGATGGAGGGGCCCAAGATCACGTCCTTGCCGCGGCCGCGGGCTTCGGCGCCGAGCACCTGGCCGGCGGCATGCGCCAGGTCGCGGTTCCAGGTGGAGGCCACGGCGGAGCCGGAGGGCAGGTAGGTCACGCGGTCGCGGGTGTTGTACAGCGGTGCCCAGTTGTCGTTGTGCAGCTCCTCGCGCGGGCCCATCGGACCGTCGTCCATCTTGAACGGTGGGATGCCTAGGCGCGGCACGCCTTCGGTGCGGAAGAGGCCGGCGGCGTGGATCATGTCGATCTTCTCGTCCAGCGTGAGCTCGGCGAGCAGGGCGCGCGCCTTGGTCTTGTTGGCTTCGGTGATGGTGGTCATGTGTGTTCCCTTCTTCGGTTCGCGGCACGCTGCGGCGCGCGCCCGTTCATGACTTACGCGATGGTGATCTTGAATCCGATTGGCACGTTCGCCTCGGTTCCGGGCCGCTCGGCCGGCGTGATGACGAGCCCGTCGGCGGTGCGCTCCCAGGCCACCGGCCCGGCGCCCAGCTGTTCGACGCCAGCGATGATGCCGTGGAACGGCGCGCGGATGCCGTCGTGGTAGGCGGCGAACGTGGCGCTGGTGAGCGCGGATGCTCCGGCCGGGTTGAGGCAGAAGGCGTATACACTGCCGTCCTTGGCGGTGAATCGCCAGTCGGCGGCCGTGTATTCGAGGGCGGTCTGGTCGGCAAACGACCCGTCGGCGGCGTGCGTGGGGCCTTCCTCGGCGAGCCTCCACGGGCGTGTGCCGTAGATGCCCTCGCCGTTGGCGTCCATCCAGCGTCCGATGGATTCGAGCAGGTCGCGGTCGTGCGGGGCGATGGAGCCGTCGGCGCGCGGACCCACGTTGAGCAGCAGATTGCCGTTCTTGCTCACGGTATCCACGAGGGTCACGATGAGTTCGGCGAGGTTCTTGTAGTCGAGCGAGTTCGTGTAGCACCACGAGTTGCGGGCGATGGCGGTGTCCGTCTGCCACACGTACGGGGTGGCGGTGGACAGGCCGCCGCGCTCCACGTCGAACAGGCCGGCGCCCCAGGCCATGCCGTCGTCCTTGTAGCAGATGATGACCGGCACGCCCCATTCGGCGCCGCGGTTGTAGTAGAACGCGGCGAGGCGCTTGATGTACGGCTTGAAGGCGTTGTGCTGGATCCACCAGTCGAAGTACAGCATCTCCGGACGGTAGTTGTCGATGAGCTCGCACACGCGCAGCAGCCAGTCGTCGAGGAACTCCTCGTTCGGCTTGGGCACGGAGAACAGGTCCTGGTTGTCCGGTTCGGGGTTGGCGGGCCAGTAGAAGCCGCCCTTGGCATCCGCTTCGGCGCCGCGCACGTCGGAGTCGAAGTCGCGGCCGTGGCCCATGAACCACCAATGCTCGGCGCGGTGGTTGCTGGTGGCGAAGTGCAGGCCGTGCTTCAGCGTGGCCTCGCGCAGTTCGCCGATGATGTCGCGGTGGGGGCCGGTCTCGACGGTGTTCCAGTGCGAGATCTCGCTGGCGTACATCTGGTAGCCGTCGTGGTGTTCGGAGACCGGGAAGTAGTAGCGCGCGCCGGCGCGGGCGAACAGGTCGAGCCATTCGTCGGCGTCGAATCCGGACGCGGTGAACATCGGGATGAAGTCCTTGTAGCCGAACTCGGACTGCGGGCCGAAGGTCTCGCGGTGATGGTCGAATTCCGGATAGCCCTCGATGTACATGTTGCGCGAATACCATTCGTTGCGGAATTCGGGCACGGTGTACAGGCCCCAGTGGGTGAAGATGCCGAATTTGGCGTCCGGGAACCAGCCTGGCACCCGCACCTTGGACAGGGATTCCCAGGTGGGCTCGTACGGGCCTTCCGCGATTACGCGGTCAATGGTTTCGAGATCAATCATCGAAGGTGCTCCTGTTCCAATCGAAGCCCACGGCCTGGCACCACGAACGGGCGATGATCATCGCGCCGCGCTCGTACGGGTGCACGCGGTCCTGGCTGGCCAGGCAGCCGTGCAGCTGGGTGAGCCAGTGGTCCACGGCGGCCTGCGTGTCCACGAAGATCGCGCCGTGGCGTTCGGCCACGCGCTGCGATGCGGCGGCGAATTCCTCGATCTTGGCGCGCATCTGGTCGGCCGGGTTCGGCTCGAACATGAACGGGCGCATCACGATGATGCCCTTGAGGTCCGGCAGGGCCTCCTTGGTTCGGGTCAGCAGGTCGTCGTAGATCCGCTCGAAGTCCTCCACGGTGTTGAGGCGGGCCTGCCACAGCGGACCGTCGAAGTAGCGCCAGGCGTCGTTGACGCCGACCATCACGGACACGTAGTCGGGCTTGAGGTCGATGACGTCCTGCTGCCAGCGGTCCGCCAACGCCACGATGTCGTCGCCGCTGACGCCGGAGTTGATGGTGCACAGCGCGCGGTCCGGGTAGACGGCGGTGAGCAGGTTGTGCAGGGCGTTCACGTAGCCGGTGCCGTAGCCCCAGCCGCCGGGGAAGGCGGTGCGGTCGCGGCCGGCGTCGGTGATGGAGTCGCCCATGAAGACGATGCGAGAGTGTTTCGGGAAGATCAGCATGATAAGTCGCTTTGATACGGTGCGTCGTGTTCGTGGCTCCCCTCAGTCACGTTCGGCGTGACAGCTCCCCTCGATGAGGGCAGCCAAAGAGAGGAGTTGTTTGGAAAGGGAGATCGCGGGAAATCGTGGGATTCGGAAGGAGTGGATATGAAAATTGCGCGGTGGCCCGGGGAGGAGCGGGGCCACCGCGCAATCGGAAAGGCCTAAGTTGTCTTTGGCGGGGTCAGACTCGGCTCCCCCTCCCCGAGGGGAGCTGTCACACGAAGTGTGACTGAGGGGAGTTGCGGTATAACCCGTAACCGGGTTCCCGTCTCCCCTAGAGGAGCCGAATCAGATCATCACTTGGAGTCGGCCTTGTACTGCTTGACGACTTCCTGACGGGCCTTGATCCAGTCCTTGGCGTTCTGCTCGTCGACCTTGAGCACGCTGTCGTAGCCCAGATCCTTGACCTGCTGGCGGGCGTCCTTGAGCACCTTGGCGAACTCGGAGTCGGACTTGGCCACCAGGGCGTTCCAGGAGGCGTTGACGACCTCGGTCTTGATGGAGCTGCGGGTGGCGGAGACCGTGGACTCCTCCTGCGGGGTGGTGTAGGAAGCACCGGGGGCGACGGCGAGCAGGTTGTTCTTCTGCAGGTAGTCGATGTCGCTGGTGGCGCCGCCCATGTGCTCGGACCAGTCCTTGAACAGAGCGGAGGTGTCGGCCTCGGACTCCCACAGCTGCGGGTTGAACGCGGCGCCGGTCTCGGAGTCGATGTCGTTCTGCTGCACGGCCTTGAAGTTCAGCAGGGAGAAGCCGCTGTCGTAGGTGCCGCCGCCGAGCTTGTCGGAGATCTTGAGGTTCGCGTGGTCGCCGTTCATGGCCTGCTTGCCGAAGTCGGTGAGCTGCGGCTTGCCGTCATCGCCCTTGGTCCAGCAGCCGAGGCTCTCCGGGCAGGCGGCACCGCCGGCGTTGGAGGCTGCGGCGTACACGCCCTCGGAGGAGTACAGCCAGTCGATGAACTTGGCGATGCGCTCCTTGTACTTGGACTTGGAGCCGATGGCGATGATGGTGGAGCCGTCACCGTCCGGGGTGAAGCCGGTGGAGTAGACCTTCATGGTCTGCAGCGGGGCGAGCATGAAGCCCACGCCCTTGGCCTTGTTCTCATCGGAGTTCATACGCGGCTTGCCCAGCCAGCTGAAGATGGAGACGAGGGTCTTGCCGTTGGTCACCTTGTTCTGCATGGTGTCCCAATCCTGGGTGGTGGATTCGGGATCCACGAGACCCATCTGCTCGGCCTTGTTGAGGAACTCGAGGGCCTGCTCGTAGACGCCGCCCTCCTTGGTGGCCGGCTGCACGTCCTTGCCGTCGGCGCTCACGAACACGGAGCCCTGGGCCTGGTAGCCGAGCCAGTTGACGATGGCGGAGGCGTTGTTCATCACGTCGCCGTCCCAATCCTTGAACAGGGAGAAGGCGTAGATGTCATCCTGGCCGGTTTCCTTGCGGGCCAGGTCCTGCATGTCCTTGAGCACGTCGAGGAAGGAGTCGAGGTCCTTGATCTGCGGGTAGCCGAGCTCCTTGTAGTACTCCCAGCGGATGTACGGGGCGGAGGTGGGCTCCATGCCCTCGCTCGGGCTGGACGGATCGGAGGAGGAGACGCCCTGCGGAATGCCCCACACGCCATCCTTGCCGGCCTGCTTGGTGACGGAGTCGACCGCGTTCTGGTACTTCTTGACGTTGGTCATCTTGCTGTAGTACGGCGTCATGTCGGTGACCAGGTTGGCCTTGACGAGCTTCTGCAGACGGCCGTTGCCGGTGCTGGTGATGATGAGGTCGCCCAGGGAGCCGGAGGCGGCGCGGGTGTCGAAGACGGTGTCGCCGCCGGAGACGTTCGGGGCGATGATGTTGAGCTTCAGGTTGAACTTGTCCTGCACCATCTTGGCGAACCAGCCCTTCTGCTCACCCTGCTGGTTGGCCAGCGAATCGAACACGTCGATGGTGACCAGCGAACCGTCGTCCTTCTCATCGGCCGCGGTGTCGCTGCCGCAGGCGGCCAGCGAGAACGTCATCGCCGCGGCCAGGCCGACGGCCAGCACCGAGGTGAGCTTCTTCTTGAGTTCCATAATGGAAACCTCCTTGTTTCTTTTGTTCCTTTGTTTCCTGTAACGATTGGTTAAGAAGTATTAGCGGGTTCCCCGCTTCGTTGTGTTATCGCCTTCGGCCCCTGCAAGAACGGACCTCGCTTCGCTCGGACTCAATCCGACCTTCGCTCGGCTACCGCCTCGCTCAGGCTGAGCCTACGGACAGTCCACTGGACTGTCCGCTTAACGGCTCAGCCCTTGACCGCACCCAGCATCATGCCCTTGACGAAGAAGCGCTGGAAGAACGGGTAGACGAACATGATCGGGAGCACCACGATCACGGAGACCGTCATGCGGATCGAGGTCGGGGTTGCCGCGGAGGCCAGGGCCGCCACGTTCGCCGCGTTCGCCTTGGCCGCGTTGGCCAGTGCGCTCGCCTGGTTGATGTAGGTGTACAGCAGGTACTGCAGGGAGTAGAGCTTGTCGTCGGTCATGTAGATCAGCGTGTCCTGGAAGGAGTTCCACTGTCCGACGGCGGAGAAGATGGCGACCGTGGCCAGGATCGGCGTGCACATCGGCAGCACGATCTTGCCGAAGATCGTCAGTGTTCCGGCGCCGTCCATCTCGGCGGCCTCCTGCAGGGAGTTCGGGATGGACTCGATGTAGGTCTTGACCAGGATGATGTTGAACGGCTGAACGACGGCGGGCAGGATGTACACCCAGAAGTTGTTGGTCAGGCCGAGGTTCTTCATCGTGATGAACATCGGGATCAGGCCGGCGTTGAAGTACATCGTGATGACCACGAAGCGGTACCAGAACGAACGGGCCCACATCTTCTTCTGCGTGAACATGAAGCCCAGGTAGGCGCTGGCGAGCACGGTGAGGGCGGTGCCGATCACGGTACGGGCCAAGGAGATCCACGCGGCGCGGCCGAGGCCGGACAGGGCCAGCACGTCCTTATAGTTCTGCAGGTGGAAGCCCTTGAACCACCAGGTCACCTCGCCGGCCGCCGACAGGTTGTTGTCGGACAGCGAGTTGATGATCAGGTAGTAGAACGGGTAGGTGCAGATCAGTGCGAACAGGGACAGCACCACGATGTTGAATACGTTGTAGACCTTCTCACCCGTGGTGCGACGCATCGCCGGCGAGACGCTTGACTTCTGCTTTGCCATGATTATTCCTTACAAATCTCGCGTTGACTTCTGCTTGGGGCGATCAGACGATGCCCTCGCCGCGGGTGCGCTTGGACAGCCAGTTGACGATGAACAGCAGCGCCACGGAGACCAGCGACTTCAGGATGGAGATCGCGGTACCCAGGGAGAGGCTGGAGTTGCCAAGGCCGACGTTGTACACGTACAGGTCGAGCACTTCGATCCACTTCTGGTTGAAGTTGTTCTGGAAGACGTAGTACTGGTCCATGCCGTTGTTGAGGAAGTTGGAGATGGAGAGCATCAGCAGCACGAAGTAGGTGGGCAGCAGCTGCGGGATGGTCACGTGAATGATCTGCTGGAAGCGGTTGGCGCCGTCCACCTGCGCGGCCTCGTACAGCTCCTGGTCGATGCCGGCGATGCCTGCGAGGTACATGATGGAGCCCCAGCCGAGGCCCTTCCACAGGTTCCACAGCAGCATCTTGAGCCAGATGTGGTCGCCGGAGTCGAGGAACTTGATGGGCTCAGTGATCAGGTGCAGGTTCTGCAGCAGCTCGTTGATCATGCCGGAGGAGGAGAACATCGCGAAGGCGATCGAGTAGACGAGCACCCAGGAGATGAAGTTCGGCAGCGTGGTGAGCGTCTGGATGAGGTTCTTGAACCACTTGGCGCGGATCTCGTTCAAAGCGATGGCGAAGATCACCGGGAAGAACGAGGTCAGGATGTTCAGACCGGACATGGCGAAGGTGTTCATGAGCACCTGGCCGATCTTGGCGAGCTGCGCCGGGTTCTGCACCAGCAGCTGGAACCACTGCAGGCCCACGAACTCACTCTCGGACAGCGGGATCGGCGGCTGGTAGTCGTAGAAGGCGTAGATCCAGCCGAACAGCGGCAGGTAGCTGAAGAGCACCACCATGACCAGCAGCGGCGCGACGAGCAGGAACAGCTTGAGGCCGTGGCGCTTGTTGTAGTCGGTGCCGGGAAGCATCTTCTTCGCCTTGTTGGCGGCGCGACGATCACGACGGTTGCGCGCCGGCTTGGCATCGGCGGTCACAGTGCCGTCCGCGGCAAGCCCGACTTCGCCGTCCGTGGTTGCAACGTTCTGCATCTTGTCTCCTTTGAAGCAATGCAGCGAAGATCACGTGGGTGCGATCCGTTTCGCATCCCGTCGTCTTCTTTTCTCTTGTTTATAAGTTTATAAATAAGAATTTTCCCTGTCAACTCGGGGGATGCTCGATACCCCCTTCACGCACGTCAAAGGAGCCCGAAAACCGTTGGAAACTCGCGGAATTCGACCAATCAAATTTTTATTTATATACTTATAAATAAGCGTGTCGCGCTCCGCTGGAGCACCGGCAATGAAGTACTTATCACAGCGTCATCAAAAGCAGGAGGAGAACGATGAAGTTCAATACCAATGCGCCGTTCTGGCGGTTCATGGACACCCTGGTCCGTTTCACCGCACTGAACCTGGTCTATCTGGTCACGCTGGTCCCCGTCGTCACCATCGGCCCGGCCCGCGCCGCGCTGTACAGCACGATGTTCGCCTACGACGAGCACGACGACATCAGGCTCGTCCATGAATACCTGCGCCGGTTCAAGCGCGAGTTCAAGCACGGGCTCATCTCCGGCCTCATCGTCATGGTGCTGGCGGCGGCCATCATCTTCGGTCTCGCGTTCTGGAGCGCGTGGGACGCCAACATCTCATATGTTCCGCTCGTCGTCCTTATTATTGCGGCGGTGATCGTAACGCTCACGGCCGAATACCTCTTCCCCATGCAGGCCCGTTTCGAGAACCCGCTCGGCACCCAGTGGAAGCTGGCGGCAATGTTCCCCTGGCGCGCCTTCCCCTGCACGCTCGCGCTGCTCGCCATCGACGTGCTGCTGCTCGCGGTGGCGTACTTCATTCCGTTCATCCGCGTGCTGGTGCTAATCTTCGGCGTCGCCTGGGGTGCCTACGCCAAGTCGCTCGTCTTCCTGTGGGGATTCAAACGCTACGGCGGCATGGGCCCGGTGGAGCGCCCCACCTTCATCAACGCCCACGACTGATTCGAGGGGACTCCCCTCCCTCTCCTCTTGAGTCCGCCCGCCTTGCCGTTCAGCGGCTAACGCAGGTTCCGCGCGGGACGATGGATGCATATCGCGATTTTTCGCGCATCGTCCCGCATCCGCTTGCCCCCATAAGCACGTCAAACGATTGCCACACGTTTCATTTCACACCCCGACAACGGCAAATCCACGGAATTCCGCCATTATCGCGATATCGTCCGCACCCGTGACCTGACAAGCTGCGGGATAATGTGCCCAAAACACCACAATCGCCGGATCGTCCCGCATCCCAACAGTCACTCGCGGCATCGCAGTTGGCGTATGCGGCTACCATTGACTGACATGACGTCACCAGCCATCTCGAAGCCTGCCGCCGCATCGCACCACCCCGACTCCCGCACGTACGCGCACCCCGCGTGGCACCGTGTGGGAGCAGTCGCACGGTGGACGCTGGCGGTGCTGGCCTGCCTGTGGCTGGCCCTGTGCACCGCGGTCGGCCCGTTGTACTGGGACTTCGAGAACGGCACCATCGCCAACTGGAACTGGACGAACACCGCCATCTTCGCGGGCTCGTTCGTCATCTATCTCGGCATCATCCTGCTGCTGGTCCGGTTCGCCGGCACCGGTCGGGTGCTGCCCGCCATGCTTGGCGAACGTTGGCATCGGTTCGTTGGCCGGTACTTCACTCCCCGTCATCGCTCGTCTCAGCATTCCGAAGCAACGACGACTGTCATGTCCGGCGACGAACCCAGCGACGCCGAATCGACGGGCCCCACTGACGCAAGCACCGTCACCACAGCCGGCACAGCCGCACCGATCGACTCCGGTTCAACATCCGAAGCAGTCCCGGCAACGGACTCCCCCAAATCGACCGCCCACCAACGTTCCGCCGATTCCCGCCCCCGTCCCCGCCTCCGTATCTCCCCGCGGCAAATCACCACAGCCATCGCCACGGGATTCGTGTTCCTGAACCGCTGGATCATCCGCGGCACGGATCGGTTCTGGAAGCTTGCGCTGATTCTCTTCCTCGGCTGGCTATGGGCGCCCACCACCCTGCTGGCGGCGTTCGGCGCGGACATCCGCTCGCAGATCCGCGAGTTCAGCTGGGCGTGGAACCAGTGGACCGGACTGAAGCAGCCGTACATCGGCTTCTTCTCGTTCGTGCCGATGGACATCTACCCCACCGCGCATTACATGTGGCCGGACGACCCCACCTACCTGACCGACCAGCATAACGTGGTGCTCACCGTGGTCTATGGCGCGGTCGCGATGTTCTCCCGCTCGCTGACCGGTTCGAACGACGCTGGTATCGTGGCCCTCGCCGCCGTCCAGATGCTGTTCGCCGTGTTCTGCTGCGCGGCCACCGCGAACCGGTTCCTCAACCGTCCGTGGATCGGCGGACTCGCCGACGGCGGAACCATGACCCGCAAACCCGGAACACCCGCTTCCGGAAGCACTGCCGCCGACGCTCGTGATGCTGCCGACGATAGCGTCGCCACCTCGGCAATCTCCGGTATCTCCGGCACCTCCGCCACCCCCAAGCTTGCCGGAGGCCGGGCACGATTCCTGATCCTCTTGTTCTTCCTGGTCTGCCCGCTGGCGGTGTTCTCCACGATTTCGATTACCAAGTCGCCGTTGTTCGCCTTCGCCTTCGTCTGGTGGTTCGGCATCTGGTACGAGCTCGTCCAGACCTGGCGTCCGGCCGGCACCAAGCGCAAACGTCAGAACGATTCCCCCGCTACCACCAATCAGGCGAGCCTGTCGCGGATACAC
>NZ_QFFM01000021.1 GCF_003129905.1 Bifidobacterium callitrichidarum | reverse complement strand
AGGACCGATACCGTTCGCGCTCATTCCCGATGAGGCACCACCACACCCTACGCGCTCAAAAAACGTGAGGCACGTCGATCCTCTGGCCTCCCACTCCCCCGATGTCTATGATGGTCAGGTACCCCCTTGTTGCGGTTGAGAGGAAGAGAGCGCATGGCGGGCCTGTTTCAAGCTGCCAAAAAACAGCGGAATCCTTTGGGAACGACCATTCGTGCCCAAGGGTCGGGCAAATATACCTTCGGTCTGGCGTTGAGCGCCGGCCTTGCGGGCCTGTTGTACGGTTACGACACGGTGTCCATCTCCGGTGCCATCGAGTTCCTGCGTTTCCGGTATGGGCTCAGCACGCTGATGGAGGGACTCGTGATCTCCTCCATCATGCTTGGCGCCGTCATCGGCGCGGCGACCGCCGGTTTCCTGTCCGATCGGTTCGGCCGGCGTCGGATCCTCATCATCGGCGGCGCGTTCTTCTTCGTCGCGGCCATCTGGAGCGCGCTGACCTTCGGCCCCATCGACCTCATCGTGGCGCGCGTGGTCGGCGGCTACGGCATCGGCCTGACCTCGGCGCTGGCCGTCACCTACATCACTGAATCGGCCCCCACAAGCATCCGCGGACTGCTGTCCTTCTCCTACCAGCTGCTCGCGGTGTGCGGCATCTTCCTGACCAACGTCATCAACTACATCATCGCATCCTACGGATCGAGCAGCTGGGACATCAGCACCGGCTGGCGTTGGATGCTGGGGCTCGGCGCGATTCCGGCCGCCGCGTTCCTGCTGGCGATGACCCGCGCGCCCGAAAGTCCCCGGTTCCTCATCCAGGTCGGTAAGACCGACGAGGGCTTCGCGGTGCTCGAGCACATCCTCGGCACCGAGCGCGCCCGCTTGCGTACCGACGACATCCGCGCATCGGTCAAGCTGGAAAACGAGATGTCGAGCGAATTCCACGACCTGTTCCGCCCTGGTCTGCGTCGCGCGCTGGCCATCGGCATCTTCCTGGCGGTGTTCAACCAGTTCGTCGGCATGAGCGCCATCTCCTACTACGGCCCGGTCATGTTCGCCAAGCTCGGCTTCGGCGGCGACACCGAATTCCTCACGGCCGCAAGCGTAGGCGGCGTGGAACTGGTGGCCACCGTGGTGGGCATGTACCTCATCGACACCTTCGGCCGCAAACGGCTCATGGAAGTGGGCACCGGCATGATGTGCGTGTTCGCACTGTGCATCTCCATCGCCTATATGCTGGACAGCTCGCTGCTCGCACTCGTGTTCGTGATGGCGTTCACCGTCTCGTTCGCCTTCTCGATGGGTCCGATTCCGTGGATCGTCATCCCCGAGCTGTTCCCCACGTATCTGCGTGGACGTGCGACCGGCCTGTGCGTGATGTGCCTGCTGTTCGCCAATTGGGTCATCGCGCAGTTCACGCCGCTGATGATCGATGGACTGGGTGGCGGCGTTTCGTTCGCGCTGTTCGGTGTCCTGAACCTGGTTTGCCTGCTTGGCATCATCACGTTGGTGCCGGAGACGATGGGTCGCACGTTGGAGGAGATCGAGCATCTGTGGCAGCCGAAGACCAAGTTGGCGGCCGCGAAGTACACGCTGAGCTCGGCCAACGCGAACATCCGCCATGCCGAAGCCACGTTGCGACGTGTGGAGAACGAGCGTCAGCAGGCGCTGGGCATCATGGCCGCGGCCCAGCGTGCGCGCGTCGAGGCACAGCAGAAGGTCTTCGATCTCGAAGCGGCCGAGAAGGCCGAGGAGGAGCGTCTGGCCGCCGAACAAACGGCGGAGAAGGCGGCGGAAGAGGCACGCAAGACCGCAATGCGGCAGTCGTCCGGGGCCGATAAGGGCACCGGAAATGCCAAGCGGAACGGCGCTGCCGATACCGAGGCCCGAGAAGGCCGGGAACACGAATCAGGCCAGTCCACCCAGCATGATTCCGGGCTGCTGCGGGCGCTCAACTCCGTGGTCATCACGGATGAGGTCACCCGTGCCGTGCAGGAGGCGTCCGAACGCATCGCGCAGGCGATTGCGCAGGCGACCGCTTCCGCCGCCGCACAGCATGCTTCGCAGACGGACGGTACCGAGGAGGTCGGCGACAGCACGGCAGACGGCGACGCATCCCATGAAGGCCACGCGCCGATGCTGGACGAGGCTGCCGCCGAAGCAGCGGCACGGGCCGCGGTGGACGCCTTGGTCGACTCGCTGCCCGCCGATCTGTCCGAACTGGTCGGACGCCGTTCCGGTACCGCAAACCGTTCCGACGAAAGCCGGCCGAAGGGTCTGAAGCCAACGTCGATATCGTCGGTGGAACGTTTCCACGATGCCGATGCGGCGCGCGGCGTACTGCTGCCCTCTGCACGCGAGGAACCCTTTGACGAGCGTACCTACCACGAGGCGGAGGACGCCCGCGAAGCCCGGGCCATCGATGAGGCCCTGGACTCGCTCGACGCCCTCATCAAGGCGTGATATTTACAGACTGAGCACGTCGTCCGCGATGCGCATGGCGGATTCGCGGTGGGAGACCAGGACCACGGCGGTACCATGTTCGCTGGCGGCCCCTCGGATGGAACGCAGGATGATCGCCTCGTTGAGGGCGTCGAGGCGGCTGGTCGGCTCGTCGAAGAGGATGAGGTCGGCCTGACGCAGGAACACGCGGGCCAGTCCGATGCGCTGGCGTTCGCCTTCCGAAAGGCGATCGCCGAGCTCTCCTACCTGCGTGGCGAGGCCATCGGGCAATGAATCGATGAGGTCAAGCACCGAAGCCTTGGACAGCGCCTCGCGCAGCCTAGCGTCGAGAGCGTCAGGCTGGGCCGCCTCGATATCCGATTCCGGCAGGGCGATGAGCAGGTTGTCGCGGATCGTGCCGTCGAACAGGTGGGTTTCCTGACTCATCATCGCTTGGATGCGGCGGCGATGGTGCGCGTCGATTGCGGACAGCGGCGTACCGGACATCGTAATCGCACCGGACTGCGGATCCCAATACCGCATGAGGAGCTTGAGCATCGTGGACTTGCCGCGGCCGGACGGGCCCTGCACGCCGAGGATGCCATGGCGTGGGATGTCGAGGCCGAAACCGGTGAGAATCGGAGCAGCGGTGGTGGCACCGGCGGCGGCCGGGTAGGCGAACGTCACATGATCCAACCGCATGCCATCGTATTCAGGGGTGGCAGTGCCGGTTTCGGTGACGGCCGGGGTCTCGTCCATGATGCCGAACAGTCGGCGGGCGGCGGCGAACGTTTGCGTGAGGTTCGCGGGCAGGGCACTCAGGGCGAGCGTGGGGCCGAATGAGCTGACGAGCAGCACGAAGGCGGTCACCAGTGCGGGGATGTCAAGCGGCTTCGCGGCGGCGAGTTTCATCGCCAGTATGGTGGCGGCACCCATCAGCAGGAACACCAGCAACCCGCCGATGCCGGCGAACCGGCCGTTGACGCTGCTCAGCTTCGCATGATCGCGCCACAGGGCGCGCGTACGGTCCTCGATGGCCCGTGCGCGCTCCTCGCCGCGGCCGAAGCGGATGATCTCGTCCAGACCGCGCATGTCGTCCAGCATCACGTCATCCAGTTTGCCTGCGGCACCGCGGATGGCCGGACCGAGGTTGTGCACGCCGGTGGCGAAGAACTTCGGCACGATCACGCCGATGATCAGGTGCGCGGCGATGAGCATGAGTGCCATCCACGGGTTGAGCGTGGCGATGACGGCCGCGTAGACGACGGTGGTGGTCACGGCGATGGCCACCGGGCTGATGGTGTGCGCGAAGAAGATCTCCAGCAGCTCCACGTCCGTGGTGAGCATGGCGATGAGGTCGCCCTTACCCTTGCCGGCGAGCTTGGCCGGGGCGAGCCTGCGCAGCGAGGCGAAGGCCTTGGAGCGGAAGAGCGCGAGCAGGTGGAAGGCCACGTTGTGGTTGAGGTACTGCTCCACGTAGCGTGTGACGCCGCGCAGCAGCGCGCATACGATCACGCCGGCGAGCGCCGGGCCCACGCCCATGCCCCATACCGGATGACCGGCGAGCGCGAAGCCTGCCACGATGCCGAAGACCGGCAGGAACGTGGCCGCGAGATGCCCGATGGAGCCGGAGACGGAGGCCGCGACCATGAGCCGCGCCAGCGGGCTGGCTTCCTTGAGGAGGCGGCCGACGACCTGCCAGGTGGTGAGTCGGGAGGCGGCCGGCGCAGGCTCCTGGCTGGCCGTCGTTTTGCCGTGCGCGGCCGACGTACCGGCATGCGTTGAACCAGCGGGAGCAGCGGCGTTATTGGTACCCGTCTTGACAGTGACGGTTGCCGCGATAGCGCCTGCAACCTGTCCGTCAAATCGTTCGATGTCGGCCTGGGTGGTGAAAAGTTCGGCGTACCGGCCGCCGGCGGCCATGAGTTCGGCGTGCGTGCCGGTTTCGATGGAGTGGCCGTGTTCGAGGACCACCACCTGGTCGGCATGTTCGGCGTTGACCATGCGGTGGGTGATCATGATGACCGTTTTGCCATGGGCCGCCGCGAGTTCGCGGATGGTGTCGAGGATCATCGCCTCGGATTCCACGTCCACGCTGCTGGTGGCCTCATCGAAGACGAACACCGGGGAGTCGTGCAGAAGCGCACGGGCGATGGCGATGCGCTGGCGCTGGCCGCCGGACAGGTTCGCGGCGTCCGGTTCGATAACCATGTCGAGACCGGCCGGCTGGGAGCGCACGAAATCGGCGATGCGGGCCTGCTCGAGCGCGGACCACAGCCGGTCGTCCGCGGTCCGGGAAGTCGAGCCGGTCGTGTCGGCGGAACCCGTCGGGCTGGCCGAAGCGGCACCGCCGACGTTCGTCGCGGCCACGGCACCGGCGGAATCGTTCCCCTCCCCCACCGGCAACGCCATCATCAGGTTCTCGCGCAACGTTCCGGCGAACAGGTGACTGCGCGCGCCGATCAACGTGACCGCACCGGCCAGCGCCTCGCCGGACAGGTCATGGACCTCCACGCCGCCCAGCATGAGCGACCCACGGTAGCCGATGAGCGAGCCGGCCAAGAGCGCGGCGGCCGTGGATTTGCCGGATCCGGAGACGCCGACGATGGCGGTGAACCGGTCCGGTTGCGCGGTGAAGGTCACGTCGGACAGTGCTTCGGTACCGTCATCGTAGGAGAAGCCCACCTTGTCGAATCGGACTTCAGGGGCGTTGTCGGAGGCCGGCAGCGCGGCCCTGCCACGGGCGGGTTCGGGTACGTCAAGCAGTGCGAAGATGCGCTTGGTGGAGGTCATGCCGTTCATGGCCACGTGGAAGAACGAGCCAAGCTGACGCATCGGAATGAAGAACTCGGCGGATAGCAGGATGATGAACAGCAGTCCGGCCAGAGTCAGCGGGAATCCCGCGCCGAACGGCATCAGGTACTGCAGGCCGTAGGCCACGTACGCGAGCGGCCCGGGCAGCTGGTCGGCCATCATCGCCGGGGACCAGCCGGCCGCGAACACGGGCGCGTGGGCGAAGCGCCACAGGGCCACGCCGATGCCGGCCGCGGCGCCGCCGTACGCCACCACGTCCATGGCGGTGAGCGAACGCAGCTGGATCTGCAGCACGCGCATGGTCATGACACGGAAGCCTTCGGCCTTCTCGTCCATTTCGGCGGCGGCTCGGTCGTCCGCGTCGAAGTTCTTCAGCGTCTCGAGGCCCTGCAGGTTGTCCAGGAAGGCGGCACCCATGTCCGTGTACCGGCCCCAGTATTTCTTGAAGGCGCGGGCGGCGGTCATGGAGACCATGCCGGTGACGATGATGATGAGCGGCGCACACAGCAGCATGGTGAGCGACGAGGGCATGTCTATCGGCGCGATGACCGCGAACAGCGTGATAGGCGCGAGGACGGCGTAGAAGAGCTGCGGAAGGAACAGCTCGAAGAAGCTTTGGATCTGCTCGACGCCCTCGCCGGCGGATTGGATGACGTCCGCGGTGGTCACGCGGGACTTGTAGGACGGGCCGAGGGCCAGCATCTTGCGGTAGAGCCTGGAGCGCAGGGCGAGCTTGACCCGTTCGGCGGCTTCGGTGCCGAGTCTGGTGGCGTGGGTGGTGGCGAGGTATCGTACGGCGGCGCACAACAGCGCAAGCAGGACGTAGATCGCGAGGTCGCCGGCCATCGGCAGCACGGCGGATCCAGAGACATCGGCGAGCGGCGTGGGGCAGATCACGTCCGGCGAGGTATCGTCGCAGTGGGAGATGTCCGGTGCCGCGGCAGCCAGCAACCCCTGCAGCAGCATGACCAGCGAGAGCATGAAGCCGATGTTGGCCAGCAGACTCACCCACATGAGCGCCACTTTGCCGGCCACCAGACGGCCGAGCCCCGGCGTGATGGCGAACAATCGTTTATCGAACATGCCTGTCGTTTCCCCCTCTTGCATACACGATGACTGCTTGTCACCGTAGCGGAAACAGCGGGCACACGCCAGACGAATTCGGGCCGGGCTCCCGAACGGGGGCTCTGGCCCGAACCAATCAACTCAGCTGAAACCGATCAGCCAAGCGGTAATCGCGTACGACTACCGGCGCTTCTGCGCGGCGACAAGCGCCTCCGCGGCGGCCTTAGTGGCGATGGCGCGTTCCTTGGCACGGCGGGCGCGAGCCAATTCGGCTTCGGCGGCCTTGATATCCGCCTCGGCCTGCTTGAGGTCGGCGGTGGCGCGCACCACTTCGAGCTGCGCGTTGGACTGCTGCTCGCCCTTCGGCTTCCACAGCTCGGCGATCTCCTCCAGGGTCTTGTCCTTGGTCTCCGGCACGAAGGTCATCACGCCGAGGAAGCAGATGAGGTTGGTGCAGGCGAACACCAGGAAGGTGCCCATGCCGCCGATGCCGCTGATCATCATCGGGGTGAACTGGCCGATGGCCCAGTTGGTGGCCCACAGGAACACGGTGCAGATACCGGTGGCGCGGCCACGCAGGTAGGTGGGGAACAGCTCCGGGATCATGATCCACGGAATCGGGCCCATGGAGAAGGCGAAGCAGGAGGTGAAGCACATCACGAAGATGAGCATGAGCAGCTGGTAGTTGTTCGCGTAGGAGAAGGAAATGCCGAGCGCGAACAGCACCATGAGGCCGGAACCCACGGCCATGAGCTTCTTACGGCCGGCCGTATCGATCAGGTACATGCCCACCACGGTGAACACGAGCTCGATGCCGCCCACCAGGGAGGAGGCCAAGAACTCGGTGTTGCCGCCGAAGCCCATGTGGCTGAACATGACCGGGCCGTAGTAGGAGATGGCGTTCATGCCGATGGCCTGGTTGAAGATGGCCAGGAAGATGCCGATGAGCAGGGCCTTGCGCAGGCCGGGCTTGAACAGGTCGGAGAACTGGGCGTTGGCCTCCTTCTCGGCCTTGATCTGGAGCTGGATCTCCTCCACGTCGCGGCGGGCCTTGTCCGAGCCGTTGATGCGTTCGAGGACCTTGTAACCTTCCTCCACGCGGCCGGCCTGAACCAGGAATCGCGGAGATTCCGGGGAGAACCACAGCGCGGCCACGAAGATGGCGGCCGGAATCGCGCCGATGCCGAGCATCCAGCGCCAGCCGAAGTCGATGCCCCACTCATGGGAGCCGGAGGAGGCAATGAAGTAGTTGATGACGTTGGTCAGGAAGATGCCGGAGATGGTCAGCAGCTGGTAGGCGCTGGTCAGGGCGCCGCGGATGTTGGTCGGGGCGGACTCGGTGATGTAGGTCACGGCGAGCGCGGCTGCCAGGCCGATGCCGATGCCGCCGATCACGCGAGCCAGGATCAGCGTGAACGGGCTGAACGTGAAGGCGCTCCACAGTGCCGCCACGAAGAAGAACGCGCCGCCGAACATGAGGATCTTGCGGCGGCCGTACTTGTCGGACAGGAAGCCGGAGAAGCCGGCGCCGATTACGCCACCGATCATGATGGAGCTGATGACCAGGCCCTGCAGCGCCGGGCTCAGCGCGTACTTGGACTGCAGAAAGTCGATGGCGCCGGAAATGGACACGGTGTCGTATCCGTAGAGCAGACCGGCCAGACCGGCGCTCAGCGCCAGGCCCACGATGTAACGGCCGGAACCGCGGCGCTGGTGCTCGTCCTCTTCCTCGACCGTCTTGATGGGTTCGCTTGTCGATGTCGCTTGACTCACTGCAGTGACCTCGCGTTTCTTGGTTTTCTCTGGGGTTCTTCTTCTCAGGTGGCGCGGCGTGACGTTGCGTCGCCGACGATGCCTACAAGGGTGTCAACGCTTGGTTTCATCCGGACGATTCAGCTACTTCCGACCGGCTGTTAGCGTTAACACGATTCTTGCCGAAAAGATATGCTACCCCCTATCGGACGGCTTAATGACCAAAAATGAACTCCGAGAGCAAATCGTTGCCAAACCGTTATCGTTCGGGGTCATTATCAAGAGCCGCCACCCACGGCACCATCGGGGACACCGTTCGGGGTTACCCCTCCGTATGCTTCGCGGGCTAGGCCCCGCCGCATCCATCCCGAATCCGCACCGCATCCGCACCGCTTCCTCCACATCCCGGCCATCCTTGTAGGCAACCGACAAAACGCGCGCCCCAACTTCTCCGGTACGCACAACGCGCGGCCACCCTACGCGCGCGTAACCTCATGGACAGAATGGCCGAAATCGTCAACAGCCATCCCCGAAAGACTTACGACAGAACGACCCCGCACACCCTAAGGAACCCACGCATCCATGCTCACCGAATACACCACCCCCGGCGAATCCATCACCCTCAACGACAACCAGACCATCTACTCCCTGCTCACGGACCGACTCGCCCGCACCGGCGCGGACACGGTCATCGCCGCCAAGAAACTCGGCCCCGGACGCTGGCAGAACATCACCACCGGCGAATTCAACGACCTGGTGACCCGCACGGCCAAAGGCCTGATCGCGCTGGGCATCGCCAAGGGTGACGCGGTGACCATCTTCTCCTCCACCCGCCTCGAATGGGGCATCCTCGACTTCGCGCTGGCCGCCGTGGGCGCGGTGAGTGTGCCGATCTACGACACCGACTCTGCCTCCCAAGCCCAGAACATCATGAACGATTCCTCGGTCAAGCTGGCCATCGCAGACAACCGCGAGCGCTTCGACCGCCTTGACTCGGTGAAGGACCGCTGCCCGTCCCTGAAGCAGATCCTCATGATCGACGGCAACGCGCTGGGCGCGCTGGAGGGCTTCGGCGTGGCCGTCTCCGACGAGGAGCTGGCCGAGCGCGTGGCCACCGTGCACATCGACGACCTGGCCACCATCGTCTACACCTCCGGCTCCACCGGCACCCCGAAGGGCGTGGAACTGACGCACAAGAACTTCGTGTCCATCACCATCGCGGCCTCGCAGGCGCTGCATGAGATGATCCTCGACGACCATCCGCGTCTGCTGCTGTTCCTGCCGCTGGCCCACTGCTTCGCGCGTTTCATCCAGTACGCCTCCATCGCCTCGGACGACGGCGTGGTGGGCTACCTGCCGGATACCAAGTCGCTGCTGCCGGACCTGCGTTCCTTCGAGCCCACGTACCTGTTGGGCGTGCCGCGCGTGTTCGAGAAAGTGTACAACGCCGCCTCACACAAGGCCGGTGCGGGCTTCCGTGGCCGCCTGTTCCTCAAGGCCGCCGAGGCCGCGCGCGTCTGGAGCCGCAAGGAGCAGGCCGGTGAGAAGCATACGTTCGCGGAGATCGCCGAGCGTGCGAAGTACGAGACGCTGGTCTACCGCACGGTCCGCGGCGCGTTGGGCCCGCGCATCAAGTACGTGGCCTGCGGCGGCGCCCCACTTTCGCTTGATCTGGCGCACTTCTACAACGGCATCGGCCTGCCGATGATCCAGGGCTACGGCATGACCGAAACGGCCGCCCCGTTCGCCGCCACGCGCGTGAGTGACAACGTGATCGGCACGGTGGGCCAGCCCGCCCCCGGCTCCTCCGTCCGCATCTCCGATGAGGGCGAGCTGCAAGTCAAGGGCCCGAACGTGTTCCGTGGCTACCACAACCTGCCGGAGAAGACCGCGGAGGCGTTCACCGCGGACGGTTGGCTGCGCACGGGTGACCTTGCGGAAATCGACGACGAGGGCCGCATCACCATCACCGGTCGCATCAAGGACATCATCATCACGGCCGGCGGCAAGAACGTCTCCCCCATCCCGTTGGAGGAGGAGATCGCCAAGTGCCCGATCGTGGAGCACTGCGTGGTGGTGGGCGACCAGCGTCCGTTCATCGGCGCGCTCGTGACGCTCGACCCGGAGTCGCTGGCGGTCTGGCTGCCCGCGCACGGCCTGTCCGTCGAGACGCCGGTGGACCGTCTGGCCACGAACGCGGCGGTGCGCGAGGAGATCCAGCAGTACGTGGACAAGGCGAACGCCACGGTCTCCCGTGCCGAATCCGTGCGCAAGTTCGTGGTGCTAGATACGCAGTTCACGCAGGAGAACAAGTGCCTGACGCCGTCCCTGAAGGTGGTGCGCCCGGCCGTGAACCGTGTGTTCGCGGATGTGATCGATCGCGAGATCTACAACGGCAAGCGCTGAGTGGGCGCAATAGCTGGTTGTGATCACCCGGATTGCCCCGCTCAGGAATGTCCAGCGAGGTAATCCGGGTATATGACAGTCATTCCGCCATTGTCAGCCGCCAAGCGCGTAGAGCACTTCGTCGTATTCCATGATGATGGTGTCATCCTGCCCGGACTTGCCGGATTTGCCCGACTTGCCGGACTCGGTCTGGCCGGCCTGGCCGGAACCCGTATCGGTGGACTGCTTGTCATCAGCGCCGACCGGGATTGACGGCTGGTGCTTGAGCACATAGGCGGTGTTGGGGTCGTCCGTTTGCTCGATGCCGCGCGAGAACCGCTTATCCGAGACGACCACCTCGCCTTTACGCCACCACCATTCGCGAATCTGTCCCTTGCCGTCGTGATGGACGGTCACCGGGTCGAGGGAGCTTGGTTTCTCGGCCCAGTCGGCGCTGATGTTCGGGTCATACCAGAGGATGCGCACCGAGACGCCACTTGAGTCGTAGGACGAGGAGCCGTTCGCGGCATCATCGGCCTGCTGCGTGGGCCCCGTGCCGCGCACCACGAGCTTCAGCACGGATTCGCGTCCGGCCTTCACGTCATCGACGAACTTGTCGATGCGCTTCTGATCCGGATTGAAATACCACGGGTACGACTCACCGTCAGAGTATCCGTGCCAGCCGGCCACGGCCTCGCCGCCGTACACGTAGCCGTCCGATTCCAGCTGCGCTTCGGTGACGTTCGGGTCGAGGGCGACCAGTTCGTCGTAGATCTTCTGTGAGGTCATGCGCGTGGAACGCTGCCAGACGAACGCGCTGGTCACGATCACCGCGAACGCCAGGAACGCCGCCAGCAGCCACCACCAGAGCGGGCGCGCGGCGCGGCGATCCGGATTGTCCGAATTGTTTGGATTGACGACTACACGCCCCGGATTGCGTTCCGGACCGCGGCTTCCATTGAGCACGGGCGTATGGTTGCGCAGTGCCTGCATTGCCTGCATTGCCTTGTTCATCGCGGGCCTCCTTGCTCGGGTGATGGTTGTTTGGCCATTCAATCCATCCCGGATGCCGGCCGACCCGTTCAGCCAAAATCGGCGCGGTCCGCGGCCTCGGATCCCAGTCAGGGAGGCCGACGGTGAAGCCGGGTCCTGCCGGATCATGCCGGCCTAGTGGTAACGAAGCCTATCGGTTCGTCTGACACCATCGGGTGGATTGATGGTTCCAGACTATGGCCCGCCTTCCCAAGAAGCATAGCCGCTGACATGCGCCGCATGACATGGGTTGCGGCGCGGCGCGGCGAGCGCCATAGACTTGGGTTATGGAACAGAGGAACGGCCGCATCACCATCGCGATGGTGGACAACGACGCGATGGCCTTGATGGCGTTGCGTTCGCTGCTCGCCCGCGAGGGGTTCGCGATACTGTGGACCGCGCAATTGGGGGCGGCGGCGATCCAACGATGCATACGTGCGCAGGATCGGCCGGATGTGTTGCTGGTGGATATGGCGTTGACGGATATGACCGGCATCGATGTTTGCCGGGCTGTACGCCGCTGGGCGCCTGAGTTGTCGATGATCGGCATGACCGCCTATGACCCGGCCGTATACCGGGATGCAGCGCTTGATGCCGGTGCGACCGATGTCATCAGCAAAGACGACATCACGACCATCGCCGGAATCATCCGCCGTCTTGCCGTCCAACGTACTGCCGGCCTTTCGGCTGCCGGACTGCCGGTTGGCACACAGTCGGAGAGAACGCAATCGCCCGAAACATATGCTGCATCGTATTCAACAGCTGACCAACGCACCTCCGCCGACCTTCCGGATAATGGTCGTCCATTTACCGAAACCGCTGCGCAAGCCACCAGCCCGGAGCTCCGGACGACCCACGAACCGAACAGACAGCCGGCGCGATCGTTCGCATTGTCCGCACAGCAATCGGCCATCATGCGGCGATATGCCGACGGACGTTCCACCGAGGAGATTGCCTCCGAGCTCGGCATCTCGAAGGGCACGATCTTCTCGCAGGTGGCCCGCGTGCGGGAGAAACTGCATGCGCGCGACCGCGATGAGGCGGTGGCGCTGTGCCGCCGATACCTGAGGATGTGAGTCATGGGAGTCGTTAATCCGGCCGACATCGCAGCCGGCAAGAACACGGGCAAACGTTTGCTTTGGGATGCGCGCACTCGCCTGCTGCTGGCGTGTGCGGCGATTCCGGCGGCAATCGAGACCGCATATCTGTACGCGACTGGTGAGGCGAACGATGTCACGCTGCTGTTCGCGTTGCTCGCAATCGTGTGCAGTCTGCTCATGGCCCTGCTGCCAAGCGTTGGCGGCTGGGCGATCGTGGCGCTGTGGGCGGCGCGGTGCGTGGTGCCGCAGACTACGCCGTTTTCGATACTGTTCTGTCTCTTGATGGCCGTCACAATCATGACCTACCTACATGCCGGCATGGCATTGGCGGCGGCGGTGATTGCCGAGATGGCCACGGCGTCCCGAATATGGCTGTATCCGTGGGATTCGTCGGTGTTCACCATCGTGTGCGCCACGGCCGCGTTCCTGATGGTGGCGCTCTGGCTCGGATCGATGATGAGCTGGCGCGAACGGCAGGAAATCGAGGCACGGGAACGTGCGGAGCTGCTGCATGAGCTGGCCGATCAGGAATTGGCGACGCAACTGCATCATTCGGTGGCCAACGATCTGACCACGATCCTGCTGCTGGCCCGGCAATTGGAGTCGGATGCGGTACGACGTGAGACTCACGGCGAGACGGATGCGTCGGAGGGCATCGGCGTGCCGAACGGCGGGCAATCGGCTCCCATGCATGATTCTGGCCTGGAACGCGCCAATCCGATCGGACGCATCGATGAGGCCGAGACCATCTCCCTCATCGAACGGACCGCAACCGAATCGCTGGCCAAAATACGCACGCTGATTGCGGGATTGGACCATGCAGACGGCAGCCCGGTGACCACCGACTCGCATACCGGCATCCGGCCCGCACCTAAACCCGACCCCGGAATAGGTTCCGAGACAGCGCAGGGTGTCATGTACAACGGGATCGCTGCCCCTACGCCTGCCGTCGCTCCATCAGCGAATAGGCCGTCATGGCCCCGACGTGCCGGCACAGCGTCATCGTCTGTCCCACCGGCACGCATCGCCTCGCTTACGGCGGACGAATTGCGGGAGTTGGGCGAATCCGCCGACGCACGGCTGCACGCGAACGGGCTGGTCGGCGAGACCATCATCGGCGGCGCGGAATCCTCGACGTGCACGGATGAGCGCAAGGCCGCACTGCTGGATATCCTGCATGAAATCGTCGGCAACATGATGAAGTACGCCGATCCGGATGCCGGCTATTGCATCGCGGTCACGCTCGGCCCGGGATTGGCCACGGTGTCGGCGTCGAACGGCATCGGTTCCAATCGATGCGGACGAATCGGACAGTCGCTGCCGGATGGTTCTCCAGACGCCGGTTCGAAAGACAGCGTTGACGTTGCCGCATGTAATCCGTTGGCATCGGTGCTGACCGGCGGCACGGGAATCGCCCGATGCCGGCAGGCGGCGGAATCCGCGGGTGGCGAGTTCACCGCTTCCGCCGAGGAGGGCACGTGGACCTGCCTGCTCAAACTCCCCCTGATCTGACGGTTACATCGGTCCGGTACAGTGGCGACGTCGCTGTGAATCGACTGGAGGCCCGGTGCGGGCCGCCGGAATGGAGGTGCCACCATGACCGATAGACCGATGATCGCCGTGACGCCGTTGATGGATTACGGCCGGGACAGCCTGTGGATGCTGCCCGGTTACATGGATGCGGTGCTGCGGGCGGGCGGCACTCCGGTGATACTGCCGCTGACCGATGACGCGGATGTGGTGGAGGAATGCGCCGAACGGTTCGATGCATTCCTGTTCACGGGCGGGCCTGATGTGGGGCCGGGTGTGGGACCTGATGTGGGTTCCGGCGTCGAAGCTGGCGGGCGGCCCGATGCGGAAACCGATTCCCCATCCAACGGCAACCTCGCTCCCGCCTTGGCAATCGCCGCCGATACCGGTCGCAGCGAAGCGCTCAGTCCCGAACGAGACCGCATGGAATCGCTGCTGCTGCCGGCCGTGATGCAGCTGGACAAGCCGATTCTGGGTATTTGCCGCGGCATCCAGTTCATCAACCGATATCTGGGCGGCACGTTGTGGCAGGATCTGCCCAGCGCAGCATCCCAGCACGGTCGAGCATCATATGAATCCGCCGTACGATGCGTTCGGGCATTCGGTTTCTCTGGTTCCCGGCACACCGTTGGCCGCGCTATTCGCCGGGCGGTCGGAGATTGCGGTGAACAGCTACCATCATCAGGCCGTGAGGGAGCCGGCGGCGGGCCTGGAAGTGATGGCCACCGCATCCGATGGCGTGATCGAGGCGCTGTGGCGACCGGCGAGCCGTTTCCTGTGGGCCGTGCAGTGGCATCCTGAATTCCTGCACCGTGTGGATGTACGCTCGCAGGCCATTTTCGATGCATTCGTAGCCGCGGCCCGGGGCGAGTGGGCCTCTGAATTCGTATCGGAACGCTTGGGGCTATGAACCGATGCTGCTCAGCGATGTCAACAAGCCAGCTCTTGGCCTTTTGACGTCATTCATGACGATCTCAGCGACGGCAAAAGGCCAAGAACTCACCTCACGACATCAATGAAAAGCTTAACGACGCCATCCAGCCATCAATTGCCCGCCGACGTCATTGATGACGGTTGCAGCGACGGCGGAAAGCCAAGAACTGGCCCCACAACGTCAATGAGAAGCTCAGCGACGGCGTCCAACCATCAATTGGCCCGCCGACATCTGCAATCCGGGACTCAATGACGTCAGGAGGCCAGTCCTTGGTCCGATGACAACGGCAGGAGACTACCGGATTCAGCCCTCTTCCCGTTACAACGCAAAAGGACCGCCCGGTTTCCCGGAACGGCCCTTGCATGGCGATCAACGCATTGGATTATCCAACGCCGCAGATGCGTCCGATAAATCAGTGCTGGTTGTTGAGACGGTGGTACATCTCGGACAGCTCCAGCTCCTTCTCGAACTGGCGGGCGGTGGTGTTCTCGTCGATGACGGCGAGCTCAACACCGGCGATGCGGGCGAAGTCCTCCCAAGCCTCACGACCGACGGAGGTGGTCATGCAGGTGTGGTGGGAGCCGCCGGCGGTGATCCAGCACTGGACGGCGGTCTTCAGGGACGGCTGCGGCTTCCAAACGGCGCGGGCGCACGGCAGCTCCTTGAGGGAGCCCTGCGGCTCGACGACGTCCACGACGTCCATGAGCAAACGGAAGCGCTCGCGCTCGTCGGCCATGGAGACCACGACGGCGTCCTTCTTCGGGGCGCCGGAGAAGACCAGGCGCACCGGGTCGGCCTTGCCGCCGATGCCCAGCGGGTGGATCTCCAGCTTCGGCTTGGCGATGGTGCCGATGGCCGGGGAGACCTCGAGCATGTGGGAGCCCATGTCGAGCTCGTTGCCCTCGGTGAAGTTGTAGGAATAGTCCTCCATCAGAGAGGCGCCACCGGGCAGGCCGTAGCCCATCACGGCGCCGATGCGCACCAGGACGGCGGTCTTCCAGTCACCCTCGGCGGAGAAGCCCCAGCCGTACTCGGACGGGAAGCGCTGCGGGCCGACGCCCGGCAGCTGCGGCAGGGCACCGAGGTCCTCGAAGTTGTCGACGCCGGCGGTGCAGCCGTTGGCGCGCATCATGTTGACCATCGCGGCCTCTTCCTTGGCGGCGATGAACAGGGAGTCGTACTTGGCGTCCAGCAGGGCCGGGTCGACGTCGTACTTGGCCTTGTAGTCCTCGATGATCTCCTTGACCTGGTCGTCCTTGACGGCGTCGTACGCGGCGACGAGCTCGTTGACGGCCCAGGTGTTGATGGAGGCGCCGAACACGCGCTCGGCCTCGGTCTTGTCGCCCTCGGTGACGGCGACGTTACGCATGTTGTCGCCCCAGCGCATGACCTTCATGTTGTTGGAGGCGTCCCAGCCGGCGCAGGCGCGGGCCCAGGTGCCGACCTTCTCGGCGACTTCCGGATCGGTGTAGTGGCCGACGACGATCTTGCGCGGGATGCCGAGGCGGGAGACGATGTAACCGAACTCACGGTCGCCGTGGGCGGCCTGGTTCAGGTTCATGAAGTCCATGTCGATGGTCTCCCACGGAATCTCCTTGTGGTGCTGGGTGGCCAGCTGCAGCAGCGGCTTGGTCAGCACTTCGAGGCCGCGGATCCACATCTTGGCCGGGGAGAAGGTGTGGCACCAGGCGATGACGCCGATGACGTTCGGGTTGGCGGAGGCCTCGACCATGAACTGCTTGACGCCGTCGGAGGACTTCAGGGTGGGCTTGAGGACGATCTTGGCCGGGATCTTGCCGGTGGCGTTCAGGTAGTCGACCATTTCGGCGGAGTGAGCGGCGACCTGGCGCAGCGCTTCCTCACCGTACAGGTCCTGCGAGCCGACGCCGAACCAGATTTCCTTGCCCTCAAACGGGTTTTCCATTGCCATGATGGCTCCTTTGTTTACTTCGTTGTGTGGAGTGTTGTACATTTCGTGGCTGACCGAGGGCTCCCCTCAGTCAGCTTCGCTGCCAGCTCCCCTCAGAGAGGGGAGCCAGAGGAAAGGTCAGTGCTGACGGAGTCAGCGGTGATTTGATGCGTGCGGCCTCTAGGCGTGGAAGGCGAAGGAGTACGAAGGTACTTCGAGCCTTCCACAACGACGAGGACGCTCCATCAAATCAGTGCTGGAAGCACTGGGCCGGCGTGTGTCCGCAAAGCGCACCGAGGGAAGGCGTACGAAGGTACGTCGACCGAGGAGCAATGCCGCGGACACTCCGCCGGGTCAGTGCTGTCCGTAGACGTTCTGGTAGCGGTCGTTCAGCTTATCGATATCGGCCTGGTCGATCTCGATGATGTCGCCGAGCTGACGGGCGGCCCACATGGTGTGGGCGACTTCCTCGGTCATGGCGGCGGCCTTGACGGCGGCCTCGGCGTCCTTACCGATGGTGAACGGGCCGTGGTTCTGCATGAGGACGGCCGGGGACTTCGGGTACTTCTTCAGGGTCTCGACGACGCCCTTGCCGATGGCCTCGGAGCCGATGAGACGGAACGGGCCGACCGGCACCGGGCCGCCGAACTCGTCGCCCATCATGGTCAGGCCGCAGGGGATGTTCTGACCGGTGGCGGCCCAGGCGGTGGCGTAGGTGGAGTGGGTGTGGACCACGCCGTAGACGTCGGGCATGTTGCGGTAGATGTAGGCGTGGGAGGCGGTGTCGGAGGACGGGGCCTCGGCGCCGTCGACCACGTTGCCGTCCAGGTCGCACACGACCATGCTGGACGGGGTCAGGTACTCGTAGCGCAGGCCGGAGGGCTTGATGACCATGAGGTCGGCGGTGTGCAGGCGCTGGGAGACGTTGCCGGCGGTCCACACAACCAGGTTCCACTTGATGAGCTGCTCGTGCAGGGATGCGACGACCTCGCGCACCTGCTTGACCTCGGCACGGACCTCGGGACCGTAATCAGCCAGAGTTGCCATTGTTGGTTTCCTTTCCACTGAAATGGATGGACGTTTGCTAAATCTTGTGTTATCGATGATGGCCAAACCGGTGGGTAGTCAGACAGCAACCTGTCCGGCTACCCCTCAGTCCGCCTTCGGCGGCCAGCTCCCCTGACAAGGGGAGCCAAGCCATACGGTCACTTGTCTTCGAGATCGATGGACTCGATGGCGGTGTGTTCGATGGGCAGGCCCTTGGTGAAGCGGGCGAAGAAGTCCTCGAAGCCGATCACGTCGGAGGCGATTGGGCTTTCGGTGGTGGACTTGGCGTCCTTGAACACGCAGCCGTCAAGGTAGTCGGCCAGGTTGGTGTGGTCCTCGTTGGTGTTCCACAGGTAGTTGGCGAGCACGGCCATACCCCAGGCGCCACCCTCGGCGGCGGTGGACATGACCTTGATCGGGGTGTTGAAGGCGGCGGCCAGGATGCTCTGGGCGACCTTCGGGGTGGTGAAGATGCCGCCGTGGCCCACCAGGGAGTCCACCTGGACGTGCTCCTGCTTGGTCATGACGTCCATGCCGATCTTGACCGGGGAGAACGCGGAGAACAGCTGGGCGCGCATGAAGTTACCGAGGGTCATGTTGGCCTCGGGGCTGCGGGCGAACAGCGGACGGCCTTCGGGCAGGCCGGCCAGGAACTCGCCGGAGCGGAACGGGTAGTTCAGCAGACCGCCGCAGTTGGAGTCCACATCGTCGGCGATGGCCGCACGGAACAGGGTGCCGTACAGCGTGCCGGCGTCCACCGGGGTGCCGAGCGCCTTGGCGAACTGGCCGAACAGGCCCACCCAGGCGTTGAGGTCGGAGGTGAAGTTGTTGGCGTGGCTCATGCCGGCCAGATCGCCGGCCGGGGTGGTGACGAGGTCCACTTCGGGGTGGAGGGCCTTGAGCTTGTGCTCCAGGACCACCATGGCGAAGATGGAGGTGCCGGCGGAGACGTTGCCGGTGCGCACGCGCACGGAGTTGGTGGCCACCATGCCGGTGCCGGCGTCGCCCTCAGGCGGGGCGAGCACGATGCCGGGCTCCAGGGTGCCGGACGGGTCGAGGAGCTTGGCGCCTTCCTCGGTGAGCTCGCCGGCCGGGGTTCCGGCCACGAGCGGGGTGGGCAGCAGGTTCTCGAGCTTCCACGGCTGGGCGGCCACTTCGGGCAGGGCATCGAACTTCTCGATGAACTCGGCCTCGTAGGTGTGGGTGGTCGGATCGATCGGGAACATGCCGGAGGCGTCACCCACGCCGAGCACCCTCCTGCCGGTGAGCTTCCAGTGCACGTAGCCGGCCAACGTGGTGAAGTAGGCGACCTTGGAGACGTGCTCCTCCTTGTTGAGCACGGCCTGGTACAGGTGGGCGATGGACCAACGCTCCGGGATGTTGTACTGGAACAGCTCGGAAAGCTTCTGGTGGGCCTCGGAGGTGTTGGTGTTCTGCCAGGTGCGGAACGGCACGAGCAGTTCGCCGTTCTCGTCGAAGGCGAGGTAGCCGTGCATCATGGCGGAGAAGCCGATGTGGCCGATGTGCGTGAGCTTCTCGCCGTAGGCGGTCTCCACGTCGTTGGCCATGGAGGCGTAGGCATGCTGCAGGCCGCCCCAGATCTCCTCGGTGGAGTAGCTCCACAGGCCGTTCTCCAGGTGGGAAGCCCAGCTGTAGTCGCCGGAGGCGATGGTGCGGAAGTCGTCGTCGATGAGGACGGCCTTGATACGGGTGGAGCCGAATTCGATGCCCAGCGTGGTCTTGCCCGCGCGGATCTTCTCGGCAATGGTGGCGACCTGTTCGGCCGCGTTGTCGATTGCTGCCATATCTATCCTTGTCTTTGAAAACGCCTGGGCGCGAACCCCCTCTTTGGGGTGGCTGTTAGCGCTCACAATTTCCAGAAATCATTGTACAGATAACCCGTATTCGACACAACTTATACCGTGTCCCAAAAGATAACGGTTAGATAACAACCGCCGAATCGCAATGCTTTCGGGCTGCCTTTCCGGGCGTGGCGCGCGCTTTCAGCGGCGTGGCGCGGGGCCCAGCGAGCGGCGTGCCATCACCTGCGTGGGGATCAGGCCCACCCCGTGCTGACTGGCGAGGAACGCGGGCTCGCCGCTCTCCCCCAGCAGGCGCAGCGTCTCGCGCATCGCGGCCACGCCCAGCCCCTCGAAGTCGGGACGGACGGTGGTCAGCGGCGGGTACATGTTGTCCATGCCGGACATGTCGTCGAAGCCCACCACGCTCATGTCCTGAGGGATGCGCAGGCCGTGCTCGTGCAGGGCGCGGCAGATGCCCATGGCCTGGCTGTCGTTGGCGGCCACGGCCACGGTGGGCAGCGCGGCGCCGCGACGGCCGTACTCATCCAGCAGGTGGTTCATGTGCGCGTACGCCTCGTCCGCATCCCAGCTGTGGCAGCGCACGATCTGCGAGTCGATGGACTTGGCCGCGGCCATCTTGCGCCAGGAGTCGAGACGGGTGTGGGCGTCGCGCCATTCGTTGGGTCCGGCAAAGTACAGGGCCGACTTGTGGCCGTATTCGGCGAGCAGGCCCACCACCTTGGCCATGGCGCCCCACTGGTCGATGCCCACCAGCGCGGTGCTGCGGCGGCCATCCGCGGTGAGCAGGCTCAGCCCCTCGCGCACGGTCATCTGGCCGTGGGTGGAGGTCACGATCACGCGCGGCTGGGTCACCTTGGCCCGGCAGGCGGCGGCGAACATCACATCCGTGGGGGTCAGGAAGATGAAGGCGTCCACGTTCTGTTCGTTGAACGTGTCGCACAGGTTGTCGAAGTCGGCCTGGGTGCACAGCGCCTCGTGGACCATCATCACGCTCATGAACAGGCCATGGTCGCGGGCCATGGATTCGATGGAGGTGATGGCGGAGATCGGGCCGAAGAACTTGAGGCCGCCGGCGATCAGGCCGATGGTGCGCGAACGGCGGGAGGCCAGCGCGCGCGCCGAATTGGACGGGCGATAGCCGAGCTGGTCGATGGCGGCCTGCACACGGGCGCGGGTGGCGTCGGAGACGTCCGGCGAATTGTTGATCACACGGGAGACGGTCTGGTGGCTGACCCCGGCGAGTTTGGCCACCTCGAACATGGACGGACGTTTGCCTGGCTTGCGGCTGGTTACCATAGAACTTCCCGAACCTTCCCGCTGGCGGGTCTGCGATCGTTGCGGACCCGGCTGATATATGTCTCCTCTGACTTTAGCGCGTTCCGGCCGGTTCCGCGTTAGCGCTCACATCGTCGTGTCGCGGCGCGGGAAGGGGCGTTTGGTCCGGCCCGCATGTCCGGTTCTGGTCGGGCGGATCGGATCGGAAGCGACCGGATGGCCGGGGAAACGTCAGGTGAGATGCCAGGAGACGCGATGCAGTGCGGTAGGCCCATGCTCGGCGATGGCGGCACGGTGGGCCGCGGAACCGTAACCCTTATTGTGGGCCCATTCGTACGGCGCGTACTTCGGGTCCGACTGCGCGAGGTCCACCATGAGCCGGTCTCGGGTCACTTTGGCGATGACCGCCGCGCTGGCCACGGTGGCACAGCTGCGGTCTCCCTTGACTTTGGTGGTGACGACGGCGGGGATGGGCACGTCCGGGGCGTCGAAGGTACCGAGTGCCTTGGTGATGTAGTCGCTGGGGCCGTCGAGGATGGCGCCGACGCGGATTGGACGGGTGGGAGCGGAGGCTGTTGCGGACGCGGTTACGGTGGTTCGGGGGCTCCCCTCAGTCAGCTCCGCTGACAGCTCCCCTCGGAGAGGGGAGCCAAAGTTATTTGCCGCAGTACCGCACTGGGAACCGTCGAGTCCGAGCTGGCGTTCGACGTCGGCGAGGGCGCGCAGAGCGGCGATGCCGAGGGCGTAGGTGATGCCCCAGTCGTCGATTTCGGTGTTGCTGGCCTGCCCCACGGCCCAGGCGGCGCACCAGTCGCACAGCTCGTCGTAGATGGCCTCGCGGCGGTGTTCGGTGAGAAGCTTGGAATCGGCCACGCCGTCCGGGACGGTCAGGAATTGTGACTTCGGCACGTCGGCATCATTGCAGGCTTCGCCGTATATCACCCCGGCGGCCGTCCGGTCAGTATCACTCAGGGCTTCGTCGGATTCCCCTTCGGCGGCCGCCCGATCGGTATCGTTCAACGGTTCCAAGTCGCGGGCCCAGATGGCGGCGCAGCCGACCATCACCGGGCCGGCGAGCGCGCCGCGGCCCACCTCGTCGAATCCCACGATGAGGTCGTAGCCCTGAGCGGCCAGTTCACGCTCCAGTTCCAGCGTCGGTGTGATTATCGCCATGATTCTCCCCAGTTGTCCCGCACTACTTGGCGGAGGCGTCCGGGACGTCGGCGAAGACCTCGTGATGGGAGTCGATGCCGGCGATGCGGTTCAGCGGCCAGTAACGCACGAATGCGGTGCCGACCACGTCTGAGATGGGCACCAGACCATGGTCCGCATCGTCCTGGTGGTAGCGGGAATCGGCGGAATTGGCGCGGTTGTCGCCCATGACGAACACGTGCCCCTCGGTCACGGTCACGGAGAACGGGAAGGAGCTCGGATCCACGCCGGGACGGATGTAGGAGGTCTCGTTGATGGCCACGCCGTTGATGGTGATCGGCTGGCCGGCGCCCTTGCATTCCACCACGTCGCCGGGCATGCCGATGAGTCGCTTGATGAGGTAGCCGCCGCCGATGCCGCTGCTCTGTTCCGCGCTCAGCCAGTTGTTGGGGTCCTTGAAGACGACCACGTCGCCGCGCTGCAGGCCCGAGATCTTGGTCGTGATCTTGCTGGCCACCACGCGGTCGCCGGGCACCACGGTGTCCATCATGGAGCGGGAGGGGATCTCGTAGAAGCCGACCAGGAACAGTCGGATGAGCAGCACGATGAGCACGGGCACGCCGCACCACAGGAAGAAGTCACGCAGGGTGAACCGGTCGTCGGCGGACTTGGCGGCCGCATGGGCCTTGCGCCCCCTGCCGCCTGCCGCAGCGGTGCCGGTATCCGCACGGGAGCCGTCGTCCGCGAGTTCGGCGGCGATCGCCACGCTCGGGGCGGGCGGCACCGGCGAGGAGTCCACGCCGTGATCGGCCACCTGGAAGGTGCGGGCGTCGCGGGCCGCGGCGTCGGCGGCGGATTCGGTTTCGACGGCGGCGTAGGGCTGCGAGGCGTTCCCCGGCGTCGCATCGAAGGAAGCATCATCGGGATTTCCGGAACCGGCGTCTTCCGCCGCATCGGCATCGCGGAAGTCGGCCGAGACGATCATGCCATCGTTGGCGGCGGTGCCAGCGGACGCGGCCAACCCGCTGCCGGAATCTGCGGCGTCATCGGCATCGCGGAAGTCAGCGGACACGATCATGCCGGAATCGGCCGCCGGACCGGCAACGTTCGCATCGGACAGGCCGGGAACGGACTGCGGCATCCGGGATTCATCGGACCGAGGCCGCTCCCCCGCCGAATCCACGGGTGCCACGGGTGCCACGGAAGCCGGGAATACGCCGTTGTCCTGATCGTCCTGCATGCCATCTCCTTGAGTTCCAACCGATGCGCATACCGCGGCGGTGCCGCCGGTGCGCGTCCATCATACGCGGGTTCTACGAAAACAGCCCGGAGCCAAAACGGTTCCGGGCTGAATTTCACGGTTTATTCGCGTGGGTCACGCGGCCAACCGGTAGACGAACTCACTTGGCGGAGTTGTCGCGGCGCTCGACGATGCGGGCGGCCTTACCGCGCAGGGCGCGCAGGTAGTACAGCTTGGCGCGGCGCACACGGCCCTTGCGCACGAGCTTGATGGAGTCGATGGACGGGGAGTGCACCGGGAAGCGGCGCTCCACACCGGTGCCGAAGCTGATCTTGCGGACCACGAAGGTCTCGCGCACGCCAGCACCGTGACGGGCGATCACCACGCCGGTGAAGGTCTGGATACGGGAGTTGTTGCCTTCCTTGATCTTCACGTTCACGTCGACGGTGTCGCCGGGACGGAAGGCCGGGATCTCCTCGGCCGGCTTGAGGTGCTTGGCGTCAAAAGCCTCAATAGCGTTAACCATTGTTGTTCCTTCAGTGCTGCCGCATATCAGCCCCAGGTTTGGGATCGCACGCCCGTGTTGTTGCGTTGCCGGGGCGCGATCGCTCACGTGTATCCCTTGGGTTTGCCCTTGGGAAGCCTGTCAATCCGCCGAAAGTCGGGCCTTGCGTTCGTCTTGCGACTCGCGCGGCCGTTCGGACTGGACCCGTGGAGAAGCCGGCTTATGCGGCGGCCTGCCTCTCGACACAGCAATCGATAAGTGTACGGCAGATTATGGACACGAAAGGGCCGGCTGACGCGCCTGCCAGCCGGCCCTCAATGGATGCGGATCGGACCGCCGTGACTACCGTTCGATGGATTCGTTGACCTGCTCGATCGCCTTCAGCGCGGATTCGACGGTGGCGTCGCCGGTGTAGATGTTCTGCATCTGCACGCCGATCTCGTCGTTGAGCTCCTGGGAGGTGAGCTTGCGCTGGAGCTTGGACGAGGCCTGGCCCTTGGTCACCAGGTCGATGCTGGCCTTGGCGGATTCGGTGGCGTCGGACGGCACCTCGACCTTCATGTCCTTGTCGACCGGGGCGCCCTGCAGCGTGTTGATCCACTCCTGCTGGCCCTCGCCGGTGGTCATGAACTCGATGAACTTCATGGCGGCCTCCTGCTTCTTGGAGTCCTTGTTCACCGCCAGGCCGAAGTCCACGCCGGTGGTCGGACCGGTTGCATTGTCGCCCACGGTCGGGAACTCCATCATGCCCAGCTCGTCCTTCTCGACGGCCGTGCCCTTGGTCTCATCGTTCGGCAGCACGGCGGAGACATGCCAGGAGCCGGTCGGGAAGAACGCGGTCTTGCGGGCGTAGAAGTAGTTGTCGCGGGCGTCCGGGTAGGTGGCGGTGCCCACGGCGCCGTCCTGGAACAGGCCGTCGTCGATCATCTGCTTCCAGGCCTTCATGGTCTTGACGAAGGTCTCGTCGGTGAACTTGGCCTTGCCTTCGGCGGCCTTGTACACGTCGCCCTCGCCGTACTGGTTGGACAGCCACACGAAGATGTCGTCCAGATGCCAGCCGTCCTTGGCGCCGAGGGCCAGCGGCATCAGGCCCTTGGAGACGAGGGTCTTGTTGGCCTCGACCAGCTCGTCGTAGGTGGTGGGCACCTTGACGCCGTTCTCGTCCAGCAGGGTCTTGTTGTACAGGATGTATTCGGAGCCGGAGGTGATGGTCGGCATGGCCACCATCTTGCCGTCCGAGTTGGTGGTCTGCTCCACGGCGCCCTCGGCCACCTTGGAGTCCCAGCCGGGCATGTACTTGTCCGCCAGGTCCTTCATGTCCTCGGCGAAGCGGCCGTACTGCTCCACGGTGGAGCCGGCCTGCACGCCGAACACGTCCGGACCCTCGCCGCCGGCCATCGAGGTCTGCAGCTTCTTCTGGTAGTCGGCCATCTCGGAGGTGCGCCACCAGTCGATCTTGATGTTCGGGTACTTCTTCTCGAAGGCCGCGTAGATGGTCTTCCACTGGGCGTCGGTGGGCTGCCAGGTCCAGAAGGTCAGGGTGACCGGGTTGTCCGCGGTGCCCAGGCCCTCGTCGGAGCCGCCGCCCGAGCTGGAACCGCAACCGGCCAGCAGGCCGACGGACATGGCCAGCGCGCCTACGGCGGCAACCGTCTTCTTCATATTGAACATGATGGTTCTCCTTGTTTCTCTTGTGTTTTCACACCGTTGTGGAAAGCGGGGTTGATGGTGATTGGTTGATTTGGACGGGACATTGGACGGGACATCGGACAGGACGGAAGAGGAAGGACTTTGCCAGTCACGCTCCTTTCCGTTCGTCGGATACGAGCGATGTCCTCGTGTATCCGGTCAGGGAGGTGCGGTCGAGGGTGATGCGGACGTGGGCGTCCGGGCCGTCCAGCGGCATCTGCCAGCTGCGGCCGCGCACGTGGATGCGCAGCGTGCCGTCGAGCGCTTCGATGCGGACGGTGAGCGCCGCACGGCCAAGCCGGTCGCGCCGGACGGGCCCGCCGATCTCGCGCAGACGCACCGGCCGGGCCGTTCCGTCCAGCGTCTCGCCATCGTGCATGAGCACGGCGCCGCCCGCGGTGATGGACAGCCGGTAGTCGTCCACGGCGATGAGCGTCTGGCCGCGGTCAGTGTCGGAGGCGAAGTCCAGCACGAACCGGTTGCCGTCGAGCGGCGTGTCGAGGGTGATGGTGGCGGGCCGCACACCGTGCGGTCGCACGCCATCGCCGATGACCAGACGTTCGTCGGTCCGGACCTCGCGGCCGAAGTCGCGTAGCCGCGCGCCCCACAGATCCACATGTTCGGTGGCCACGTATGCGCTGAACGCGGCGGCGGTGCGGCGGGCGAACAGTCCCGTGCGGCCGGGGACGTCGCTGATGGTGCAGGAGGCGAAGGACCGTCCGTCGATGGTCACGTTCAGGCGGCAGTAGCGGCGTTCGATGCGGTATTCGTGCCAGGCGTTGAGGTCGAGGCCGTCGAATCCGCGGCGAATCACACGTTCGGAGGCCACGCCGCCGATCACGTCGATGACGGCGATCAGGCCGCGACCGGCGTCGATTTCGACCTTGGTGAGGTTCCGGTCGTCCGTGTACCGCACCATGATGCCGAAGCACGCGCCCAGCGGCGTCACGGGGGCCTTGGCCCAGACGTCCACCACCTGCGTGGCGGAAGGGGTGCCGGCCACGGCGATGAAGGTGCCGGTCTCGTCGGCGACGAGCGCGGCGTCGGCGAGCGCTGCCGTTCCACCATCCGATTCCGGCGCGGTCGCGGCGTGTGCGGCGCCGGACACCACGGTCCATGCGGGGCCCAGTCCATGCGCGAAGTCGTCGTGCACGGTGCCGGCGAGCGGCGCGTCCTGGGCGTCGGCGGTGGGGCCGGGTGTATCCAGCCCGCCTTCGGCGTAGTAGAGCGGGTCGATGCGCATCACACGCTGTTCGGTGCCCACATACAGTTCGTCGGCGGCGTTGCGGCCGTGGTAGACAATCCAGTCGTCGATGGCGTTGGGCGCGCGGACGATGGAGTTGTGGCCAGTGCCTTCCACCTGCGGGCTGCGGATGAGCAGCGGGTCGAAGCTGGTGCCGTTGAGCTGCTTGGCCCACTCGAGCGTGTCGATGTGCGCGTCGGCCGGGTCGGCGGGCAGCGGTGCGGCCGAGTAGCCCACGAAGTAGTCCTCGTGCTCGTAGGCGTTGGCGGAGTAGGTGATGAAGGCGCGGTCGCGGTAGGTGAAGTAGGTGGCGCCTTCCACGGTGTGCCAGTCGCGGCCGTCGCCGAAGCGGTTGCGGGCGAAGATCTCCTCGTCCATCGTGGGCACGATGAGCGGGCGGGGCCTGCCTTCGCGGGCGAACGGGGTGGCGAGGCGGTCGATCATCACCGAGGTGCCGGGGCGGTCCTCGGACAGGCCGGTGACCTGGTTGTCGGCGTAGAGCAGGTAGAGCCTGCCGTCGTCACCCCAGACCACCTGGGAGTCGATGGCGAAGGTGCCGAACAGCTCCGCGCGCTTGGCGAACGGGCCGAGCGGGTCCTCGCTGGTGGCCACGCGCATGATCTCGGTGTGGGTGTCCGTCTCATCCTCCGGCATGTTCGAGAAGTACATGTGGAACACGCCGTTGATGAGGATCACGGAGGGGGCCCAGAAGTTCCTGCGGCCGGCTTCGGTGTAGCAGTAGCCGTGCGAGGTCCAATGGACGAGGTCCGGCGAGGTGGAGACGAGGATGCCGTGCTCGTCGGTGGCGTAGCAGTAGTAGAGGCTGCGGTAGCGCAGGACGAACGGGTCCGGTGCGGTGTGGGACTTGCCGTCCGCGTACGGGACGGGGTTCACGTACGTGCGGGAGGTGAGCGGGACGATGGTGCCGGATGCGGGCGGGTCGGGCACAACCGTGGCGGCCGCGGTGCCCGGCTTGGGATTGGCTGTGATTGCTGTCATCTCACTCACCTCAGCTCTTGACGGCGCCGGCGGTGATGCCGGACTGCAGCCACTTTTGGCTGATCAGGTAGACGATGATGGACGGGATGGTCATGAGGATCAGGGCCGCGTATTCCTGGGCCACCATCTCCGGGGTCTGGCTGCGGGTCTCCATGAAGTAGGTGGAGGCCAGCGTGACCGTGTACTTCGATTCGTCGCGGATGAGCAGCAGCGGGATCAGGTATTCGTTCCAGGAGTAGACGAAGGTGAGCACGCCGGTGGTGGCGATCATCGGGGTGGAGATCGGCATGAGGATGCGCAGGTAGATGCGCCAGGTGGAGCAGCCGTCCACGCGGGCCGCCTCGATGATCTCGTTGGGGATGCCATCGAAGTAGTTGCGCCACAGCAGCAGCATCTGCAGAGCGTTGAACGCCACGAGCGGGATGATCATGCCGAGGTAGGTGTTGGTCAGGCCGAAGGTCTTGATGGTGAAGAACAGCGGCATGGTCACGGAGGCGATAGGCACGGCCATGCAGGCGAGCATCGCCACGTAGATGACGTTCTGGCCGGCGAATTTCATCTTGGAGAAGGCGAAGCCCGCGAGCGAGGTGATGAACACCACCACGACTGCCGTGACCAGGGCGATGAACAGCGAGTTGAACACCACGCGGAAGTAGTGCACGTCCGGGTTGGTGATCACCGACTGGTAGCTGGAGAAGCCGCCCACCTGCAGGGACTTGGTGATGGCCGTGACGATGGGGAACAGCCAGATGATCAGGAAGAAGAACAGGACCACGTACATGATCACCGTAGTGCTGGTTTTGCGCTTCACGATGCGTTCCTTTCCGTTCCTACCGGTTGGCCCGGTTGTTGACGATGACCTGGACGATGGAGAGGATCACGGCGATGATGAGCACCATCACGCCGATGGCCGCGGACAGACCGCCGTTGAACTGCTGCACGCCGGCCTTGTACAGGTAGGTGTTCAGGAATTCGGTGGAGCGGCCGGGGCCGCCGCCGGTGGTCTGGATGACGATGTCGAAGGTCTTGAGCGAGCCGACGATGCCGAGCAGGATGAGCGTGTTGGTGGTGCCGGACAGGTTCGGGATGGTGATGCGGAAGAGGGTGTTCCAGAACCCGCAGCCGTCGATCTTGGCCGCCTCGTAGATGTCCTCCGAAATGGACATGAGACCGGCGTAGTAGATGATCATCGAGAAGCCCATCCATTCGAAGATGTTGATGGCGCAGATGGAGTAGAGCGCGATCTTCGGGTCGCCGAGCCAGCTTTGGGCCAGGAAATCGAGGTGCAGGAACCGCAGGGCCTCGTTGATGGCACCGACGTTCGGATCCATGATGATGCGGAAGATGGCCGCGATGATGACCGGGGCCATGGCGATGGGCATGAAGAAGATCGCCTTGAAGACGTTCGAGCCGCGCAGCCGCTCCTTGAGGATCACCGCGAGCAGGAGGCCGAGGCCGGCCTGGATGACCACGGTGACTACCATGAAGATGATGTTGTTCTTCAGGGCGGTCCAGAACACCGAACCCGGGGTGAGCAGTTTGGCGTAGTTCCTGAGGCCGATGAAGTCCATCTCGTCGGAGATGCCGTCCCAGTCGGTGAACGAGGTGGCCACGGTGAATCCGATGCAGTAGTAGATGAAGATACCGGAAAGAATGACCAGCGGCGCGATGAACAGGTACGGGCGCAGCTTGCTCTGCCATGAGTTCATGGATTCGCCGGGCTTCGAGACGCGGGTGCGACGCCGTTGCGCCGCTTCCGACGCCGCTCCCCCGCGGCCTATTGCCGTTTTCTTCCCTACGGAAACGCCGTCTGCGCTTGCCGTCATGGTGACCTCCCTTGGTTCTCCCACAGGTTCGTGAAACGTTTCAGAAATAACGCACGAAAAACACGGAGCCCCGACGCATCGGAGTGTGCTGGATGCTTTTCGGTATGTTGTTTCGTCATTGCCGGCGCCACTGCGCGTCGGTTTTCTAGAACGTTTCAGATTTTGTTGTTGGTCATAATTCTATAACGATTCAGAAGTTTGTCAATTTGTTATCAATACGTATGGGAGGACACCGTGCAACCCATTGGAATCATTGGCGACACGCCGTATCCACCCATCGGGGAGCACTGCCGCTCGCACGAGTACGGCAAGCGTGGCGGCCAGTAAGCCTGTGAGCCTGCGCCATTCGGCCATACAGGCGCACGGCCTTCTTCCGCCCTCCTACGGCTCACACCTGCGGCGAGGAGGCACGGTACTTGAGCTGGAAGGCCACGTCTATCCGGCTCTGCGGCGCGCGCGCCCCATCGTCCAGCTGCTTCAGAATCGATTCGATGGCCAATTTGGCCACCTGCGCACGGTCCGGGTCCACGGTGGTCATCGAGGGAATCGTATACTTCGCCTCGTCGATGTCATCGAAACCGACCACACGCACGCTTTCCGGCACACGCACGCGCATCTCCCGCAACTGACTGATCACGCCCATGGCCAGCAGGTCGTTCAGGGCGAAGATGCCGTCCGGGCGGATGCCCTGCGCGTACATGTCGCGCACGGCCTTCGCGCCCTCGGCACTGGTCCATTCGCCGATCTCACGGACGAGTTCGGGCCGCACCGGCAGGCCACGGTCGGCGAGGGCGGCCGCATAGCCCTTGGTGCGCATCGAACGGGATGACGGCAGCGAGGCGTCCAACGTGCCGCCGACCACGGCGATGGTGCGGCAGCCGGCTTTCAGCAGATGCTCGGTGACGGCCTGCGCGGCGGATTCGTTGGCGATCATCACGTGCGGGGCCGGGGCGCCGAAGAGACGTTCGCCCAGGACCACCAGCGGATAGTCGCCCTCAAGTTCGTGGACGTCCTCGGCCCTGAGCTGCGTGGGACTCAGGATCAGGCCGTCGGTCATGTTGCTGGCCATGGCGCGGGCGCTGTCGATCTCGCGCTGACGGTCGTTACCGGTCGATTCGATGATCACCCGGTAGCCGTATTCGCGGGCCTGCTTGATGGTCTCCTCGGCGAGTTCGGCGAAGTAGATCTGGTTCAGATCAGGCAGGGACAGGGAGATGAGGCCCGTGCGGCCGGAACGCAGGTTGCGGGCCTGTTGGTTGGTCACGTAGCCCAGTTCGTCGATGGCCTTTTGGATGCGTTCGCGCGTGGCGGGCTTCATGTACGGGTAGTCGTTGAGGTAGTTCGAGACCGATGCCACCGAAACGCCTGCGCGCTTCGCCACATCATGAAGCGTCGGCTTGCGTGAGCCCGCGGCCATTGGTCTCTCCCCTCGTTTGCCGGTCATTGCGGTTCGCATCGATGTATACCAGATGCCCCGCGACCAGCGGCCGGACCGGCATTCCGGGCAGGCGTTCCGCGCCGTCGATTGTCGGCATCCGACCAGCCGGTTTCTGAAATGTTTCAGATTTCCATTCCCAGCATAGCCCACGGCACGAAATCGTTCACCCGGAATGTGCGGTTCGGGAAAATCACCGCCGCATGAGACGGGCCACGGCGGCGCGGATGGCGGGTTCGGCGGCGGCCGGATCGCCGATGGACGCCACGGACTGCTCGATCGGACAGACGCCGGTGTGCGAACGGTTCAGGATTACCGGCACCAGCGTGCCATAGGAGGCCGCGATGCCGTTGGCCCGCAGGGCGGCGAGGCCGGCTTCGCTCATCGTTTCGGCGTACACGGCTCTGACGCCGAGTCTGGCGTACAGCAGCGCCGCGCCTTTGCCCACCACACGGTCGGCGGCGCAATAGCCGATGAGACTTTGCCCGGCGGCAAGCCATTGCAGCAGCGGACGTACGCCGTGGCCGAAGCCGGTGAGGATTTCGTCGGATTCGGCGTGTGTGCCGGCGGAGAGGTTCCGCCTATAGCCGGTATCGCCACCGCTACGGCGGAGTCCGGAGCCGACGAGATCGTCACGTCCCATATCATCGTCCGGGTCACCGCCGGCATGGACACGGCAGGCCACGCAGCCGACGGACGGGTCGGCCAACAGCGCGGCCTTGGCGCGTTCCAGAGCATTGTCGTTCATGCAGAGGCCCGTCCCGTCACTCGTGGTGACGGTCCACGGCGAACATGATGGCCGGAATCGCCAGCCACTGGAGAATCAGGCCGGGCAGTCCGGTGCCGACGGCGGTCCAGACGGACGCGACCGTCATGGTGGCGTTGCCGAGCAGCGTCACGGCCACGGCGATCGCAACGGCGTCGATTACGCGACCGGCCACCTGCGCGGCCAGTAGCTTGGCGAGCCAGTCGAACGGGGAGCGAATCGCGGCGGGCAGGCAGACCCCGCGCAGCAGACCTGCGAACAGGCCGTAGGAGGCGAGTCCGATGACCATGAACGGCACCATCGGGGCCATCGGCATGCCGGTCAGCGCGAAGCTGACAATCGGGGCGAGCGCACCGGTGGCCACGCCGGCGTAGGGGCCGGCCAGAAGACCGACCAGCAGGACCGGCAGGTGCATCGGCAGCAGCGTTTGGCCGAGGGCCGTGCCTAGTCCGAGCGCGGCGCCGGCCAGGTGGAAAACCTGTGGCAGGGCCACGGCCGCGATGACGGCGAGTACGGCCGCCGCGGACTGGAATTTGACGGATGGCAGGGCGTGGGTGCGTGTGGTTGCGGTGTTTTGCATGATGAAGACTCCTTGATAAACGACTGTTTGCGTATCGATGGCAGTGACTACCCCTCAGTCGCCTTCCGACGACAGCTCCCCTAACAAGGGGAGCACAAAGGGAGGCGGATAATCACGCTTCGCCGTCAGCTCAGCGCTGATCGAGGTCGATGAGGTGGTAGTCGCGCGAGCCGAGGCCCATTTCGACAGCGTGCTCGATGGTGTGGATCCCATGGCGGGATTCGATGCGCTCGATGAGCGGCTCCTTGTTGTCATGCGAGACATAGATCATGTCCACGCAGGCCTGGTCCACGGCCACCGGGTCGAGCGAGGCGCAGATGCCGATGTCCGCCATGACCGGCGCGTGCGGGTTGCCGTCGCAGTCGCAGTCCACGGAAAGGTTGTTCATCACGTTGATGAAGAGCATGTTGCCTTTGAGCGCGTTGAACACGGCGGTCGCGGCCTCGGCCATGGCCTCCAGGAAGGAGTCCTGGTCGCCGCTGAACGGGTTGGGCAGGATCTCGTCCTGACCGGAATGCAGACGCTTCTTGCCATTCGAAGAGGCCATGCCGATGGAGATGTTCTTGAGTGCGCCGCCGAAGCCGCCCATCATATGGCCTTTGAAGTGGGAAAGCACGGCGTAGTAGTCGTAGTTCGGGAAGTGGGAGCCCACGATGTCGCCGGTAATGCGTTTGCCACCCTCGACCGGTATTTCGATCTCGCCTTCCTCGTCCTGGATGTCGCAGGGGGCGATGTCCATGAATCCATGGTCCTTGATGGTCTGCCAGTGGTGGGCGGAGACGTCGCGCGTGCCGGGGTAGGCGGTGTTGCACTCCACGATGGTGCCGTTCAGATGCTGGATGAGGTCCTTGATGAGGGCCGGCTGCAGGTAGTGCGTGTTGCCGCCCTCGCCGGAGCTGAGCTTGACCGCCACCCTGCCCTGCGGACGGGCGCCCAACGCCTCGTAGACGCGCATGAGGCCGGAGGGACTGATGTCACGGGTGAAGTAGACGTCGGCGGCCATGGGATAGTTGGTGTCGTGGTTGTGGGTCCGTTCGGCGTCGCGTGGTGCCGTTGATGGTGCTGTCATGCTGTGCCTCCTTGCAAAGCCATGCTTTTCTCCACTTCCACGATACCGCCCAAAGGTGAACTCACGGTGTTCGCGGTGCCGCCAAGGCACAAAAATGCCCGGCATCAACGAATACGATGCCGGGCTTAATCTCTCCCTCAGTCACCTATCGGTGACAGCTCCCTCATCAGAGGGAGCCAGGAAATATCAGAACTCGCGGTTCTTGCGGTAGAACTCGATCAGGCTCTGGGTGGAGGCGTCCTGCTGGGCAAGGGCCTCGTCATCCTTGGAGATGGCCGGGGTAATCTGCTTGGCCAGCTGCTTGCCGAGCTCAACGCCCCACTGATCGTAGGAGTCCAGCCCCCACACGGTGCCCTCGACGAAGGTGATGTGCTCGTACAGGGCGATGAGCTCGCCGAGCGCGAACGGGGTCAGGGCCACACCGAAGATGGAGGTGGTCGGACGGTTGCCGGTGAACACGCGGGCCGGGACGATCTCCTCCGGGGTGCCCTCGGCGCGCACCTCGTCGGCGGTCTTGCCGAAGGCGAGGGCCTTGGTCTGGGCGAAGTAGTTGCCCAGGAACAGCTCGTGCACGTCCTGGTCGCCGTCCTTGGTCGGGTTCGGGGTGTTCACGAACGCGATGAAGTCGGCCGGGATGAGCTGGGTGCCCTGGTGGATCAGCTGGTAGAAGGCGTGCTGGCCGTTGGTGCCGGGCTCGCCCCAGAAGATCTCGCCGGTCTCGGTGGTGACCGGGGTGCCGTCCCAACGCACGGACTTGCCGTTGGACTCCATGGTCAGCTGCTGCAGGTAGGCCGGGAAGCGGTGCAGGTACTGGTCGTACGGCAGCACGGCGTGGGAGGCGGCCTTGAAGAAGTTGCGGTACCAGACGTTCAGCATGCCGAGCAGCACCACGACGTTCTTCTCGAACGGGGTCTTGGCGAAGTACTCGTCGATCTCGTGGAAGCCGTGCAGGAACTCCTCGAAGCGGGCCGGGCCGAAGACCACAGCCAGGGAGGTGCCGACGGCGGAATCGACGGAGTAGCGGCCGCCGACCCAGTTCCAGAAGCCGAAGGCGTTGTTCGGGTCGATGCCGAACTCGGCGACCTTCTCCAGGTTGGTGGAGACGGCCACGAAGTGCTTCTTGATGGCCTCGGCGCGCTGGGCCTCGTCGCCGGCGGCGATGGCGCCGTTGGCCTCGAGCTCCTCGAGCAGCCAGGTGCGGGCCTCACGGGCGTTGGTCAGGGTCTCCAGGGTGGTGAAGGTCTTGGAGACGATGATGAACAGGGTGGTCTCCGGGTCGAGGCCCTTGGTCTTCTCGGCCAGGTCGTTCGGGTCGATATTGGAGATGTAGCGGGCGGAGATGCCGGCGTCCGCGTACGGCTTCAGGGCTTCGTACGCCATGACGGGGCCCAGGTCGGAGCCGCCGATGCCGATGTTGACCACGGTCTCGATCTTGCGGCCGGTCACGCCGGTCCACTTGCCGGAACGCACGTCGTCGGCGAACTTGTAGATGCGGTCGAGCACCTCACGCACGTCCTTGACGGTGTCCTGGCCATCGACGATGTACTTGCCCTCGTCCTCGACCGGGCGACGCAGCGCGGTGTGCAGCACGGCGCGGTCCTCGGTGTTGTTGATGTGCACGCCGGTGTACATGGCCTTGATGCGGTCGCCGAGCTTGACCTCGTCGGCGAGGAAGGTGAACAGGCGGAGGGTTTCCGGCTTGATCAGGTTCTTGGACAGGTCGAAGTGCAGATCGCCGGCGTCGAAGCTCAGCTCCTTGACGCGGTCGGGATCCTCGGCGAACCACTTCTTGAGGTCGATGCCCTCGGCCTGAAGCTCGTCGTAGTGCTTCTGCAACGCGACCCACGCGGGGGTCTTGGTGGCGTCAACAGGAGGATTGATTGCCATGGAATTTTTCCTTTCCTCGTTGATTGGAGCGTCCTTGCACGCAGCTGGATGCGTTCCGTATCACCCCACAGAATACTCACAAAAGCAGACATGAACAGAACAAAAACAGTCAGTGTCCCATCGATGGCAGCAAACCGACGTTTCGGAAACACCCTTCAGATGACCAATCGGTAGTTAAAGCGAACCATCCGGCCGCAGAACGACACGCGGCGCCCCAAGCCAACCCGGCGCGTCCCACGCGAACCCAACATGCATCCCCGCACAGCACCGAAACGCACCACGCCGGCACCGATGCGACACGGCCGACGCGACGTCGATTGGACAAATCCGGAGGATGCCTTATACTTATTTTCTTGTGCGCGGCTGGCGAAAGGCCTCCCGCGAACCAAGCCACTTTAGCTCAGTCGGTAGAGCGGCTCACTCGTAATGAGCAGGTCGTCAGTTCGATTCTGACAAGTGGCTCGACTACCCTAGGTCGGTTCGTCCGCCTAGGGTTTTGCATATCACCCGGAAAACGGATCGGCGTGGACCCTCAAGGCCCCACGAATCCGGCCGGGATACGCGAGAGTGGCGAAATTGGTAGACGCGCAGGATTTAGATTCCTGTGACTTCGGTCTTGCGGGTTCGATTCCCGTCTCTCGCACCCATTCACCCATCCTCCCGAACGACATGGCCGTCCATGGTACGGAATCACGGCGCAACGGCCGCGCCGAACGGCAGATAGTGGTGTGGTAAGGGTTGAAGGGAGCGAGCCATGTCCGCCATTCTGACGCCGGTCGGCCTGTTGCTGATCATTCTCACCGGATACCTGTTCAGGCGGTTCGGCCTGTTCGGGCAGAGCGACTACCGGATTCTGCAGACCGTCGAATTCAACATCGTGCTGCCGGGTGCCATCGTCTATTCCTTCGCCACGAACCCGCATGACATCTCGCTGCTGTGGATCTCCGTGTTCGCGTTCTTCTGCTCGCTGCTGCCGGTGGTGTTCATCTTCCTGACCACGCGCCGGCGCAACGTGACCGACCGCGCCTTCCTGATGCTCAACGGCGCCGGTTTTAACCTGGGCTGCTTCTGCTTCCCGGTGGTGCAGTCGTTCTGGGGCGCGGGCGCCGTGGTGCCAGCCGCGATGTTCGATATCGGCAACTGCGTGATGGTGGCCGCCGGCACCAACGTGCTCACCCAGCAGCTGCTGCACATCAAGCCCGGCAAGACGCTGGCCGAACAGCACGCGGGCGATGCCCCCACCCTGCCGTATGAGAAACCGAAAGACAAGGACGCCAAGCGTCTCGCCCGCCGCGCGTTGCTGCGTACCATCGCCAAGAGCTTCCTGGGGTCCGTGCCGTTCGACACGTATCTGCTGATGATCCTGCTCACCGTGGCCGATATTCACGTACCCGGCTGGATCGCCACGTTCTGCCAGCCGCTGAGCAATGCGAACGCGCTCGTTTCGATGCTCATGGTGGGCATGCTCATGGATCTGCCGCAGTCCAAGCACGACGTGAAGGAGGTGCTGGCCGTGGTGGCCTGGCGACTGCCGTTCAGCATCGCGTTCGCCTGCGCGGCTTGGTTCCTGCTGCCGTTCTCCGCATCGGTGCGCGCGGTGGCCGTGATCTGCTCGCTCGCACCGATCGCCATCTTCTCCACGCTGTTCACGGACAAGGTGCTCGGCAACGCCAAGCTCGCCGGGTTCTCGCTGGCCCTGACCGCGATGATCTCGCTGGTGCTGATGGCCGTGGCCCATATGCTGATGGGCGTGTGAGGCGATAGTCGTTAGCGACATCGGCATCGGCCCGAGGCCGATACTTCATTTTCCGCAGGCTCGCCTGCGACTTCTCTCCTTCCGTCATCGGCTTTGCCGATGCCACCTCCCTCGTCAGAGGGAGGCATGGCTTTATCTTCGACTCTGTTAAACCAAAATTGACATGCCCTCTATTCTTGGCTCCCCTTGTCAGGGGAGCTGGCGGCGAAGCCGACTGAGGGGTAGTCCAATGGAATTCATGTCAATCTTGGTGTAACAGAGCTTTATCTTTTGAAGCCGCGGCACAGCAACCTGTATCGGCCAAGGCCGATGCCGATTAGCGGTTGAGGAGTTTGTGCGCCCAGGTGCTTACGGCGAAGCGCAGTTTGTCCACTGGCAGGGTGAACTGGCCCACCATTTGTTCGGCGTAGCCGTTGAAGCCCTGCTTGAATTCGAGCACGCCGCGGCCCTCGTCGTCCGGATCATCGAAGACGCCGGAGATGCCGTAGAAGTTGTACCGGCTGATGCCCTGCTCCACGCACAGGTGCAGCATCGCCTCGTACTGGATGAGCGCCGAGGCGTAGAACGGCTTGTACTCCTCCACCGAGCCGGAGTACTGGTAGACCACTTCGTTCGGATGACTCACGAACATCGAGGCGGCGGCAGGCAGCACGTCGCCGCGCTTGGCGAAGTCCTCCACTTCGGCCAGTCGCTTCTCGGCGGCGGCCAGGTTACGGCTCTCCTCCCCCAGCTGACGTTCAATGCGCGTGGTGGGGCGTTCGTCGTACTTGGCCTGCAGATCGGCCACCTTCTTGGCCAATACCTCACGCTTGGCGGTCATGTCCGCCACGTATTCGGCGATGTGGATCTCCGCGAGCATGAAGTGCGCGGCATCGCCGTAGGCCTCCTTGAACTGGCGGAAGTAGTCCTCGCCGCGTGTGGCGAAGCCGCGGCGTTCTCCGGTCTGACGCTCGATCTCCGCGAACACGCCGAATTCGTCCGGACCGATCTCGCGCACATGCACGCCCATCGACTGGGCCCGCTTGACGCTCCACTGGGCGCGCTTGCCGAACGAGGCCATGAGCTCCTTGGCCGTGGTGGTGCCGTAGAGGTCCTTGACGTACATCCACTGGCAGACCACGCCATATCCGGTGTGGAAGCCGCCGTGCTGCCAGCCGGCGTCCTGGAACGCCTTGATGACCGTATCGTTCGGGGTGCTCACCGGCTCGCCCTGCGAGGAGTAGCGGCGATAGGTGATGTTCGGCCAGCAGGCCACCGAAACGGCGTGATGACGGCGGGCGGAATCGCGGATCGCCTCGGTGACGGCCGTGACCAATCCCGGTTCGATCGAGGTGAGGATCGGGCCGAAGTAGATGGAGCCGTCGGCACCGAACCGGCCGTTCAGATAAATGACGACGCATCCGGCCACCAGATCGCCCTCGGCGTCGCGCACGCCGATGCATTCGGCCTCATGGCCGCGCGCCTCGGCGAGCCTGACCTGCCCGGAGGCCTGCTGGAAGCTGCCCTGGGCGGCGGTGCGGGAGAGCTCGTCCAGTTCGTCCGGCGTGATGGTGCCGAACGTGTAGCCCGTGGTGCTCAACGATGTGGTGCCCATACTATTCCCCTTCCGTCAGACCGGCGTCAGCGATGCAGCAGCTTGTGCGCGGCTTCGGCGGCCGCGAAGCGCAGGCCGTCAACCGGCAGCGTGAACTTGCCGGGCAATTCCTCCACGAAGCCGCCGAAGCGGGTCTTGAACTGCCAGACGCCGTAGGACGGGTCGTTCTCGTCGAAAATGCCGGAGATGCCGTAGAAGTTGAACCGGGTCACGCCGCGCGCGATGCAGTCCAGCATCGAGTGGAAATGAATCAGGGAGGACGGGTAGTAGTCCATGAATCGGTCGTCCTCGCCGCTGGAGAGGCAGACCTCCTCGTTCGGATGCCAGAAGTAGACGCCGGCGTCCACCGGGATCACCGGGCCGTCGGAGTCGATGATGCCCTGCACCTTGGTGATGTCCTGCTGCAGTGCGCCGATCTTCTTGTCCGCGGTGGCGATGCGCTTTTCCAGCGTGGCGGGGTCGGAGGCGCCCTTCTTCTTGGGAGCTTCGCCGTTTTCGGCGGCCGCACGTGCGCGTTCCAGCTGGCGTTCCAGGTTGCGCTTGTCCTTGTCGGCGGCGGCGAGCTTGGTCTCGAGGGTCTTCAGGTACTCGTCGAAGTGGGTCTCGACCACGTTGAACTCGATGTTGCTGCCGAAGGTGTCGAACAGTCGCTCGTAGTAGGCCACGTCACGGCCCTTGAAGCCCTGGCGCGCGGCGGACATGTCGCACAGCTTCACGAACGTGCCGAGCTCGTCGCGGCGCAGGCGGCGCACGGTCAGGCCGGCATCCTGGGCGATGCGGATGTTCTTGCGGCGGTACTTGGAGAAGGAGGCGAGCAGTTCCTGCTCGTCGTGGATGCCATCGAGACCCTTGATGAAGTTCCAGCGGTTGATGACCTTCTCGTAGCCCACGGTGAAGCCGCCGTGACGCCAACCGAAGCACGCCATGTTCTCCATCATGGCGGTGTCCGGGTCGCTGGTGGGCTTGCCGTCCAGATCATGCAGCTGATAGACGGCGGCCGGCCAGCAGGACACGCTGATGGCGTGGTGGGCCTTGGCGGAGCGGCGCAGGGCCTCGGTCATGGCCTCGACCACCTGCGGGTCGTCGTAATCGCACAGCGGACCGCACCACACGGAGCCTTCCAGGCCGAGGCGGCCCTTGGTGTACACCACGTAGCAGGCGGCGACGAGCTCACCCGTGTCACCGCCGCGCTTGACGCCCACGTAATCAATCTCGCCGCTGTACGCACCCATGGCGGCCATCTGCGAGGTCTGCTGGAAGCTGCCTTGCGGGTGCTTGGCGGAGAAGGCGTCCAGCTCCTCGGGCGTGATCTTGACGGGTTTCAACGAAGTCGATGCTGCGGTTGCAGTGGTCATGGGTCCAGGCTTTCTCTTCTTGGTTCTTGCAGCGGCTTGCCGCCGCCTGATGCGTCTTGGGTCTTGTTCGATGGTTTCGACGGTTTTCGATGGTTTCGCTCGTCCGCTCAGCGGGACAGCACCTTGTGCGCCAGCTGCTTGAGGGCATAGGCCAGCGGCTTGACGGTCAGCTCGAATTCACCGGGCAGCTCCTCGACGTATCCGTTGAATCCCTGCTTGAATTCGAGCACGCCGCGGCCCTCGTCGTCCGGATCGTCGAAGACGCCGTCGATGCCGTAGAAGTTGTACCGGCTCACACCGCGTTCGAGGCACAGGTGCAGCATGGCCTCGTGCTGGATGAGTGCGGAGGCGTAGAACGGCTTGTACTCCTCCACGCTGCCGGAGAAGAGGTAGATGGTCTCGCGCGGGTGCTCCACGAACAGCGAGGCCGCGGCAGGCAGCACATCACCCTTCTTGGCGAGCTCGGCGGCCTCTTTGAGTCGCTTCTCGGCGGCGGCCAGGTTACGGCTCTCCTCCCCCAACTGACGTTCGGTCTTGGTGGTGGGGTGCTCCGCGTTCTTGGCGGTCAGCGACTCCACTTTGGCGGCGAGCGCCTCGCGTTTGGCCGTCATGTCCTTGACGTACTCGTCGATGTGGATTTCGGCCACCATGAAATGCGCCTTGGCGCCGAACGCCTTCTTGAATCGGTGGAAGTACTCCTCGCCGCGGTATTCGAAGCTGCGGCGTTCGGCGGTCTGCTGCTCGATGGCGGCGAACACGCCCAGCTCGTCGTCAGCCAGCTCGCGTACGTGCACGCCCATGGAACGGGCGCGCTTGACGCTCCACTGGGTGCGCTTGTCATAGGACTTCAGCAGGTCCGATTCGGTCTCGATACCCGTGAGGTCCTTGAGATAGCGCCATCGCGGCACGGCCGTGTATCCCACGGTGAAGCCGCCATGCCTGAAGCCGATGGCCTGGAGATTGGCCAACAGCGCATCATCCGGCTGTGCCCCTTCGGCACCGGCCGGCAGAGGCTGTCCGTCCGAGTCGCGCAGGCGGTACGGGGTCTCGGGGGTGATCTCCAGCTGGGAGGCACCCTTGGCCTTGGCGTGGGCCTTGAGCTGGGCCATGAAGAACGTGAGCAGTTCGGCGTCGTGATAGTCCACCATCGGCCCGTCATGGATGGCGGCGAACGTGGACAGACGAGAACGGTGCGTCTCGAACAGTGCGGCCGCCACGATATCGTCATGTTCCTTGACGGCCAGGTACTCCACGTCCACTCCCTGGGCGGCGCGCAGACGGCCCATGGCCGAGGTTTGCTGGAAATTGCCTTGCGGATGCTTGGCGGAGAACTCATCGAACTCGTCGTCACTCAACCGCACCAGCACAAAATCACGCATGTTCTTCCTTGTTCCGGACCAGCAGTCAGGTTTACCGATGCTAGCATAACGCGCGGTCCCCGTGCTGCGGGATGCGGCGGACGACCGACACCATTCGTTTGCATCGTCGTTTGCATGCCGCAATGCGAAGTGCTATATTGCTCTCTTGGCTCGAGACTACGTTTCAAGCCACGCCACCTTAGCTCAGTGGTAGAGCATCCCCATCGTTTGCGGGAAGGTCGGGGGTTCGATTCCTTCGGGTGGCTCTTTGCTTGTATTGTTCCGGCCGTTCGGCTGATTTCGCATTCCATGGTTATACGGTTTGGGGAAAAGTACCGCTGAGTTGTCGCCAGTGGCACTTTTCCAAACTCGTACGAAACTTTGGGGAAAAGTACCGTGAAGCGACTGTCAGTGGTACTTTTCCCCCACAACTTCCTGCCAACGGGGTTACAGCCAGCTACAGCAGCGCCTCGATGGCGGGGACCAGGGCCTTCAGGGCCTTGCCGCGGTGGGAGATGGCGTTCTTCTCGTCCGGGGTCATTTCGGCGCTGGTCAGCGGCTCGCCCTCGTAGTCGGGCTCGGCGCTGGTGCGGCCGGGCTGGTCGTCCGGCACGAACAGCGGGTCGTAGCCGAAGCCGTGCTCGCCGCGGGGCTTTCGGATGATCACGCCGGGCATCTCCCCCACTTCCACCGTCTCGGACTTGATGGAGTAGCGGGCCTGGACCATGGTCGTGCCCGCAGCGGCACCGGACGTACCGCCGGTCACATCCGCGCCTGCCTCCACGTCCGGCACCACCAGGGCCGCGGCGCAACGGAAGCGGCCGGTGCGCTTGCCGTCCGGGATGTCCTCGATCTGGGCGAGCAGCAGCGCGTTGTTGGCCTTGTCATGGCCGTGGGCACCGGCCCAGCGGGCGGACAGGATGCCGGGGGCGTTGCCCATCACGTCCACGATGAGGCCGGAGTCGTCCGCGACGGCGGGCAGACCGGTGCGGCTGGCCACGTCGCGGGCCTTGAGCAGCGCGTTCTCCTGGAAGGTGACGCCGGTCTCCACCGGGTCGGGCAGGTGCAGGCTGCCGGCGGAGACGAGTTCGATGGTCGCTGCGGCCTCGCCCAAATCCTCCTCGAGGATGCGGCGAATCTCCACCAGCTTGCCTTCGTTATGGGTGGCGACAACGATTTTCATACCTTTTCCTTTACGTCTGTGATTCCGAACGGTGACGGGGTCTGAAACAAGACTGTATGTTCGCGCGTGAACGGAGGGTCCGCGAACATACAGTCTGTTTAGAGGCCTGTAGCGACTGTATGTTCGCGGCGGTCTCGTTGGGACGCGAACATACAGTCCTTTTCCCGCAAACGGTTTCCCTGCAAGACCGGGCAGACCCCGGCAGGAGCCCGGCAGGGGCGGACCTGACGAAGCGTGCGGCCTTGAGCCTCGCCGACTCGACTAGTCCAGGGCCAGGGCGGCGCGCTGGGCGGCCTGCAGCTCCTTGTTGCCCTTCTCGGCCAGGTCGAGCAGCACGCCGAGCTCGGCACGGGTGAACGGGCGGTGCTCGGCGGTGCCCTGCAGCTCGATGAACGCGCCGGAACCGGTCATGGCCACGTTCATGTCCGTCATGGCCTGGCTGTCCTCGATGTAGGGCAGGTCCAGCATCGGCGTGCCGTTGATCACGCCCACGGACACGGCGGAGACCGTATCCTTCAGCACACGCGCGGCGGACTTGATGTGATGGTTGCGCTCGGCCCAGTTGACCGCGTCCACCAGCGCCACGTACGCGCCGGTCACGGAGGCGGTGCGGGTGCCGCCGTCGGCCTGGAGTACGTCGCAGTCGAGCTGGATCTGGTTCTCGCCCAGTGCCTTCATGTCCACCACGCCGCGCAGGCAGCGACCGATGAGACGGCTGATCTCCATCGTGCGTCCGCCGAGCTTGCCCTTGACGGATTCGCGGTCGGTGCGCTCGGCGGTGGCGCGCGGCAGCATCGCGTATTCGGCGGTGACCCAGCCCAGACCGGAATCCTTGCGCCAGCGCGGCACGCCGGGGGTGAACGTGGCGGTGCACATCACGCGCGTGTTGCCGCATTCGATGAGCACGGAGCCCTCCGGGGCGTCGGTGAAGTGACGGGTGATGCGCACCGGACGCAGCTCGTCCACCTTGCGGCCGTCGGCGCGGATGATTTGATGTTCCTTGAGCAGATCTTTGATTTCAACCATGCGCCCCATCGTACGCCCAGCCGTATGACGCGGGAGGTGCCGGGCCACGGCCGCGACTACACTTATAGTCACTGTAACCAAAAGTGGGAACGCAGCCTAATCACTGAAGAAAGGTCCGCCATGCTTGATTATTCGCCGGCGCTGATGACCGACATGTACGAATACACGATGCTCGACGCCGCACTCAAGGACGGCACCGCCGACCGCAAGTGCGTGTTCGAGGTGTTCACACGCCATCTGCCGGAAGGCCGCCGCTACGGCGTGGTGGCCGGCACCGGCCGCATCCTCGACGCGCTCGAACGCTTCCACCTGGACGAGGAGGACCTGCGGTTCCTGGCCGACCGCCATGTGGTAAGCCCCGAGACCATCAAGTGGCTGGAACACTTCCGTTTCTCCGGCTCGATCCGCGGCTACCGCGAGGGCGAGATGTTCTTCCCGAACTCCCCGATCCTGCAGGTCGAAGGCACGTTCGGCGAGTGCACGCTGCTGGAGACGCTGATCCTGTCCATCCTGAACTACGATTCCGCCGTTGCCTCGGCCGCGTCCCGCATGGTCTCGGCCGCCAAGGACCGCCCGTGCATGGACATGGGCGGACGCCGCACCAACGAGTGGGCCGCCGTGGCCGCAGCCCGCGCCGCCGTGGTGGGCGGCTTCAAGGGCACCGCCAACCTGCTGGCCGCCCAGATGTACGGGCTCAAGGCCATCGGCACGGCCGCGCACTGTTTCACGCTGGTGCACGATTCCGAACGTGACGCCTTCGAATCGCAGATCAACGCCCTGGGCCGCAACACCACGCTGCTGGTGGACACCTACAACATCGAGGAAGCCGTGAAGACCGCCGTGGAGGTGGCCGGCCCGGAGCTCGGCGGCGTGCGCATCGATTCGGGCGACCTGGCCGCCATGGCCCAGCGCGTGCGCAACCAGCTGGATGCCCTGGGCGCCACGAACACCACCATCACCGTGACCAATGATCTGGACGAGTACGCGCTGGCCGCACTGCAGACCGCGCCGGTGGACTCCTACGGCGTGGGCACCATGCTGGTCACCGGCTCCGGCGCCCCCACCTGCGCGATGGTGTACAAGCTCACCGAGCGCGAGGGCGCGGACGGCACCATGCAGTCCGTGGCCAAGAAGTCCAAGAACAAGGCCACCGTACCGGGCCGCAAGCTGGCGTTCCGCTCCTATGAATATGCACTGGCCGACGCCGAGCACGTGATCTCCGGCTCGGAGGACAAGCTGGCCACGTTCGAGCCGAACCCGGAGTGGAAGAACCTGCTGGTGGACTTCGTGGACCACGGCGAGATCGACTCGACCTGGCAGGGCCACGACGCCATCATGGCCGCGCACGACTACCGCGCCAAGGCCCTGGCCGAGCTGCCCATCACCGCCCAGAGCCTCATGAAGGGCGAGCCGGTGATTCCTACTGAGACTACAGTCCTGTAGCCCCCCTCTCTCGGCTCCCCTTGTCAGGGGAGCTGTCACGCGGAGCGTGACTGAGGGGTAGTCCAGATTAATCGAACAGACTACCCCTCAGGCACGCTCCGCGACTCTTCCGCAATTACGGACAAACTTCGTTCGCGTTTTGCTGGCTCGACTGCCGTCTCGCACGCCGTAAAGCGGACAGTCCACTGAACTGTCCGCTTTACGGCGGCGTCCTTCAAGGGGAGCCAAAAGACTCTACTCCCCCCAATGTGCGATTGGTCATAGCGCGAAACCCTTCCGCACCACGCCGTATCCCGCTAGACTGGGCGCGTGAAGGGGCATGCGCCGCCACGGCGTCCAATGCATCATCACCACGAACAAGGGAAGGCTCCGACCATGACCGAGACCAGCACCACCAAAACCCCGTACGAGCAGCTGCGCGAACTGACCCACGACGACTGGGAGGCGGCCGTCAACCACCGCTTCGTCAAGGAGCTCGTGAACGAGACCATCGCCCCGGAGGTCCTGCGCGACTACCTCATCCAGGACTACCAGTTCGCCAGCGACTTCCTCTCCCTGATCGGCCAGGTGCTGGCCTCCGCCGACACGATGAAGGCCAAGGTGCGTCTCGCCGCCCAGCTCGGCTTCATCGCCGCCGACGAGGACACCTACTTCCAGGACCGCTTCGACCAGTACGGCGTGAGCGAGGACCAGATCCTGCACCCCGAACTGGCCCCGGCCAGCATCGGCTTCAAGAAGCTGTACACGGACACCATCGAGACCCGCTCCTACGCGGACGGCCTCGCCGTGCTCGTGGTGGCCGAAAGCCTCTACCTCGACTGGGCCGAGCGTGCCACGGATCACGGCCGCAACCTGCCGGTCAAGCCTGAGCACCGCGGCTGGGTGGACGTGCATCGCGGCGACTACTTCACCGAGTGGGTCGAGTTCCTCATCAACGAGTTCAACCGCGTGGCCGACCCGAACGACCCCGAGCTGCGCGAGCGCTTCCAGACCGCCGTCAAGTACGAGCTCGGCTTCTTCGACGACCCGTACGTCGGCAAGTAACCGCCCATACGTTTGGCTCAGTTACACCGGGATTGGCATGAATCCGATGGGACCGCCTTCAGTCGGCCACGCCGACGGCTCGTCCTGCAATCAATGACGAACTCCGTTCGCAGCCTACCGAATCGGCCGTCGCTCCGCACATTGCCTGCAAACGGCACTGCCGTTTGCTTCACGGCAATGTCCTGACAAGGGGAGCTAGGAATAGGTTCATGCCGATCCCGGTGTAACAGAGCCAAACGTTTTGGTGTCCCCTCACCGGAACAGGGTCACCGGAAAAACCGCGACCGGCTCAGCAATCAATCGAATAGACGCGGGTCTTGAAGTCGTTCCAGTCGGGCAACGGTTCACCCGCGTCAAGGGCCTGCTTGATGCCGCCGTAGTAATGCAGCTTGCGCTGGACGTGCATCGCCGCCTCGTTCAGCGCACGCCGCTGCTCGTCCAGGGTCTCACGGCGGGACTCCAACAGTTCCATGATCTCGTCGATGTGCGCCGGCTCGTCCTGCTCGTACGTGAAGAACTTCTTGAGATCGTCGATGGTCATGCCGGCATTCTTGAAGCAGCAGATGGCCCGCAGCCGGTTGATATGGCAATCCTCGTATACCCGCTGCCCGGACATGGTGCGCCCCACATTGGTCAGCAGACCCTGGTCCTCGTAATAGCGCAGCGTGGACGGCTGCATGTGGAACCGCGCCGCCACCTCGCGAATCGTGTACGTTTCCTTGTCCGACTCCATACCGACAACCTCCCAGCAAAATCAAGGCTTCAGTGGACTGTCCTTCGGTCGGCTTCGCCGCCAGCTCCTCCAGCAAGGGGCTAGGGGAAGGAACCATATCGGCATATCAGTTCAACAGAACCAATCATTTTCCGCAATAAAGCGCGACACGCCGAAGTGCCATCCCACATTTGCATTCAAGTTCACTTGAACTGGAACCATACTATCAGCACCGCAATCCCGCGCAAAGGAGCATCATGTTCGAACCAACCGCCACGTACACCCCGAACCCGCATCGCTACGATTCGATGGCCTACAACCACGCCGGCGTCTCCGGCCTCAAGCTTCCGGCCGTCTCGCTCGGCTTCTGGCACAACTTCGGCGACATCACGCCCTTCGAGCAGATGAAGCAGCTGGTCTTCACCGCGTTCGACAACGGCATCACTCACTTCGACCTGGCCAACAACTACGGCCCCGAGCCCGGCCAGGCCGAGAAGAACTGCGGCCTGCTGCTCGCCAAGTACTTCAAGCACCACCGCGACGAGCTCGTGATCTCCACCAAGGCCGGCTACGAGATGTGGGCCGGCCCCTACGGCGACCTCGGCAGCCGCAAGTACCTGCTCGCCAGCCTCGACCAGAGCCTCGAACGACTCGGCCTGGATTACGTGGACATCTTCTACCACCACCACCCGGATCCGGAAACCCCGCTTGAGGAGACGATGGGCGCCCTCGCCCAGGCCGTGAACTCCGGCAAGGCGCTATACGTGGGCCTGTCCAACTACGACGGCCCGACCATGGAGAAGGCCGCCGCGATCCTCGCCGAACTGCATGTGCCGTTCATCATCAACCAGAACAAGTACAACATCCTCGACCGCACCGTGGAGCGCAACGGTCTCAAGGACACGGCCGTCAAGCTGGGCAAGGGCCTCATCACCTTCTGCCCGCTGGAGCAGGGCCTGCTGACCAACCGCTACCTCAACGGCATCCCGGCGGACAGCCGCATCGCCCGCGACCCGCGGTTCCTCAACGATTCCGCACTGACCGAGAAACTGCACGGCCAGATCGTGGACCTCAACAACCTGGCGGCCGAGCGCGGCCAGACGCTCGCGGAGATGAGCCTCGCATGGCTGCTGCATGACGGCAAGGTGACCTCCGTGCTGGCCGGCGCCTCCAAGCCGCAGCAGATCATCGACAACATCGGCGCGCTGAAGAACACGCACTTCACCGACGAGGAGCTCAAGCTCATCGACGAGATCGCGGCACGGTAATCCCGCCATTCGGCATCGGCGATAGCGGAATCGGCCTTCGTCCGATACGGGTTTCCTGCTGGGACTCACGTCCCGCTCTTCTTCTCTCCCCCACCCGCTTCGCGGGAGCCCCCTCGTCAGAGGGGGCCAAGCCTATACCTATAGGGCCTTGCCTCCCTCTGACGAGGGAGGTGGCATCGGCGAAGCCGATGACGGAGGGAGAGAAGAAAAAGCAGGGCGTAAGCCCTGCGGAAGAACTCATATCGGCCGAAGGCCGATTCCATCCCCAGCGAAAACTACGCCATCATCTCCTCATAGATGCGCTTGCAGTCCGGGCAGACCGGGTACTTGGACGGGTCGTGCTTGGGCACCCACACCTTGCCGCACAGGGCCACCACCGGGCGGCCCGTCATACGGGACTCGGCGATGCGGTCCTTGGACACGTAATGCGCAAAGCGGTCGGCATCGCCGCCATCGTCACGCACCGGCGCTTCCTGGGTCTGCGGGCGCTCCAACACCGACGTACCGGCGCCCTGATCGGGATTCCTCAACGGTTCGGCATCATCAACGAACATCATCGTGCACCACTTTCCTTACACACTTGGCAGCAAGTCTGCCTACCATCATAGATTCCCCACGTCACCGGCGGCACCGAAGCGCACCAGTCGCGGTAGGCTATAAGGCATGACTATCGCAGTATGCCCCGGCTCGTACGACCCCGTGACCGCCGGACACTTGGATGTAATCGAGCGCTCGGCGCGGTTCTTTGACGAGGTCCACGTGGTGGTGGCCGTCAACGCCGCGAAAACACCGATGTTTTCCGAATCGACGCGCGTGGAGGTGATCCGCCGCGCCCTGGACAAGGCCGGATGCACCAACATCACGGTCTCCTCCACGGACGGCCTGATCACCGACTACTGCAGAAAGGTCGGCGCCAGCGTCATCGTCAAGGGCCTGCGCCAGAACGGCGACTACGAGGCCGAGCTCGGCATGGCCCTGGTCAACCGCAAGCTCGCCGGCATCGAGACCCTGTTCCTGCCGGCCGACCCGATTCTTGAACACATCTCCAGTTCCATAGTCAAGGACGTGGCCCGCCACGGCGGCGACGTGACCGGCATGGTGCCCGATTGCGTGGTCCCGATGCTCGCCGAGGCCCTGGCCCAGGAACGTATGCGGAAGGACTGAATATGAACGATGATCACCCCACCGGCTACGTCGATCTGACCGGCCGGAACCAGAACGATGACGGTCAGTCGCCGAGCACCAACTCGATTCCCACGCCGCCCGCGGATCCGGTGACGGCCCAGGCCGCCGCCCAGCCGCAGGCCGCCACCGCGCCCGACGCCCCGGCCCCGGTGGCCCCGGCGCAGCCGGCCGCCATGCCGCAGATGCCGGACCTGCGCGAGCCCGGTCCCACCGAAGCCGCCCAGGCCATGCCGGACGGCCCGTTGCAGCCCACGCCCGCCCAGCTCAAGGCCCGCGCTGAGGCCGCCGCGAACGCCAGCGCGGCCAACGCAGCAGGCACCCGCCCCGCTTTCATGGATGCGATGCCGGACCTGCGCGAAGGCACGGCCGACGACCCCGACGACCAGAGCCGCGAGGAATTCACCACGGTCTACGACATCATCGACGAGATGGAGGCCTCCCTGGAGGAGGCGAAGTCGTCCATCTTCACCCCCGGCATGGTCAAGGTGGACCGCGACGAGTTCACCGACCGGCTCTCCGAGCTCAAGAAGATGCTGCCGGTGCAGCTGGAGCGCGCCTCGGCCCTGATGCGCGAGGCCGAGCGCCGACTGGAATCGGCCCAGAGCCAGTCCAGCGCCATCGTGGCTTCCGCCCAGAGCCGCGCCGCGGACATGATCAAGGATGCCAACGAGCAGGCGCAGTTCCTGGCCGGTCAGGAGAACGTGACCGAGCTGGCCCGTCAGAAGGCACGCACGATCCTGGAGACCGCGCAGGCCAAGGCGGACCATCTCACGCGCGGCGCGGACCAGTACTGCACCACCGTGATGGAGGGCCTGTCCCAGCAGCTCGGCAAACTCACCCAGGATGTGCACGCAGGCCTCAACGTGCTGGAGGAACGCCAGCGCGCCGCCGGCGAGAAGATGCCGAACCTGACGCTCAACGACTATCCCGAGGCGCAGTGACGGCCGGCGACCGGCAAACGACAGCATCGACCCGGAAACCGCACGAAACCATACAGACGCGCGCAGGCATGAAACGACGCGCGCACAATCACTTTCACGAAAGGCAACATAACCATGGCACGAGTTGAGGATTCCCCGTGGGCGATCCCGGTGGCGCAGGTCGCCTCCCGCGCCGGCCAGTCCAAGCCGGTCGACGCCGACTTCCCCGCCCCCGCCGGCATCGGCGACGACATCGTGGGCATCAAGGAGGGCGAGCCCGTCCACGTGAGCGGCGCGTTCGACTCCATCGTGGACGGCCTGATCTTCACGGGCCGCGTGACCGCACCGTTCAAGAGCGAATGCACCCGGTGCCTGAAGCCCATCGACAAGGACTGGACGGTGAACGTCACCGTCTTCTTCCCCTACGATTCGCCCGCCAACGATTCCCACGGCAAGCAGGGCAAGCGCGACGAGGAAGTGGACATCATCGCCGGCGAGGACGAGTCCGAGGACACCTATCCGCTGCTGGAGCGCGGCGCGTTCGCGGACATCGAGGCCATGCTGCGCGACACGCTGGTCGAGTCCCTGCCGCTGCAGCCGCTGTGTCGCCCAGACTGCAAGGGCCTGTGCTCGCAGTGCGGCGTGGACCTCAATGAGGAACCGGACCATCACCACGAGACCACCGACATCCGTTTCGCCGGTCTGGCCGCGCTCAAGGCCCAGCTGGAGGCCGAGCAGGGCGAGTGACGCAGTGGCGCCCAAGCGGCGAACTCGACAGTGACACCGCCGGTTTGGACTTTGTACGAGCCCCGCGCTAAGATAACGGACGCTTAAGCTCAATTGTTCGAACGAAATAGAGGATACTGAAAATGGCACTGCCTAAGTACAAGACCTCGCGCGCCAACACGCACTCGCGTCGCGCGAACTGGAAGGCCACCGCTGCTAAGACCGTGAGCTGCCCGAACTGCGGCGCCCCGGCCCTGCCGCACATGGCCTGCCCGAGCTGCGGTTCCTTCCGCGGCCGCACCTACCGCTCCGCCATCCAGCCGGCCCACACCAAGTGAGCCCTGAGATAACGGCATAATGAAGGCCCTGCCATCGACGGGTGGCGGGGCCTTCGCGTAACCAACCACACATCACATCCCACCATCCCACCCGGAGGATGACCTATCACCATGACCGAAGACACCGAACAGCAACCGCAACCCGCCAACGAACTGCTTGAGGCTCTGGGCACCACCATCAGCCCGGACCTGCTGGTTCAGGCGCTCACCCACCGCTCCTTCTCGCACGAGCACCCCGGTGTGCCCAACTACGAGCGACTGGAGTTCCTGGGCGACGCGGTGCTGGAGCTGGTCTCCACCGAAACGCTGTTCACCATCCACCCGGACATGACCGAGGGCCAGCTCGCCAAGATGCGCGCCAAGGCCGTCTCGGAGGACGCGCTGAGCGCCATCGCCAAGACCAAGCTCAAGGTGGGCCCCTACATTCTGTTGGGCCACGGCGAAGCCGAGCAGGGCGGCGCTGAGAAGAACTCCATCCTGTGCGACATCGTGGAATCGCTCATCGGCGCCACCTTCCTGGAGCATGGCATCGACGAGGCCCGCAAGGTGGTTCACCGTCTCATCGACGATACGCTCGCCGAAGTGGCCACCGAAGGCCCGGCGCTCGATTGGAAGACCTCGCTGACCGTCAAGGCGCACAACATGGGACTGCCGGACCCGATCTACCGCATGGAGGTCTCCGGCCCCGAATACGCGCAGATCTTCACCGCCAAGGCCACGCTGGTCATGACCGACAAGACCGGCGGCGAAACCTATAAGGAAGTGATCGGCGTGGGCAAGGGATCCAGCAAGCGCAAGGCGCAGCTGGCCGCCGCCGAGGCCGGATGGAAGACGCTCGACCAGCGCAAGGACGCCCGCTGACGGCGCGACTTGATACTTGGCTGCCCGGGTAGCGCCAGGTTGGCCAGCCAATCTTGGACTTGCCGAACAAGCAAAGAAACACATGACATGGCACCGATGCAACCGATTGCATCGGTGCCATGTCTGCATTGCGGACGGCACGCGGGGCCCGATGTCTGCCCACTGAGCACGCCGGGCCTCGCTGTCTGACGAACGAATAGACTTAGGAACACACGAGCGACAGGCCGCGCCGGGGCCACAAGTCCCAGCAGACGCGGCCGGAATCACGGACGAGACAGACCGACCTCAATCCGGGCCGGGCGGGATCTCGCGCGCATCGATAACAAGGTGAGAGGAATCATGGCTTTACCTACGCCCTTGCAGGCATTCAGCGGCGTGCCGAAGACCTATGCGGCCACCGACAAGCAGACCATCATCGACGGCGAGAAGATGACCGGCGCGCAGGCGCTGGTCCGTTCGCTGGAGGACCTGGGCGTTGAGGACGTCTTCGGCATCCCCGGCGGCGCCATTCTGCCCGTCTACCACCAGATCAATGAGGACACCAAGTTCCGCTTCGTGCTCATGCGCCACGAGCAGGCCGCCGGCCATGCCGCCGAGGGCTACGCGCTGGCCACCGGCAAGGTGGGCGTGTGCATCGTGACTTCCGGCCCGGGTGCCACCAACGTGGTCACCGCCATCGCGGACGCGAACATGGACTCCGTGCCGATGGTGGTCATCACCGGCCAGGTGGGCGTCAACGCCATCGGCACCGACGCCTTCCAGGAGGCGGACATCGTAGGCATCACCTACCCGGTCTCCAAGCACTCCTTCCTCGTGACCCGCGCGCAGGACATCCCGCGCGTGCTCTCCGAGGCGTACTACATCGCCCGCACCGGCCGCCCCGGCCCGGTGGTGGTGGATCTGACCAAGACCGCCCAGACCGGCGAGATGTACTACTCATGGCCGCAGCGCATGATCCTGCCCGGCTACAACCCCACCACCAAGGCGCACGGCCGCGTGCTCTCCGACGCCGCGAAGCTGTTCTCCAAGTCCTACCGCCCGGTGCTCTACGTGGGCGGCGGCGCGGCCCGCTCCAACGCCGGCGCCCAGGTCAAGGCCCTGGCCGACCTGACCGGCGCCCCGATCGTGACCACCCTGCCGGCCCGTGGCATCGTGCCGGACAGCGACCCGAAGAACCTCGGCATGCTCGGCATGCACGGCACGATCGCCGCCACCGGCGCCGTGCAGCGCGCCGATCTGCTGGTGGCCATCGGCGCCCGCTTCGACGACCGCGTCACCGGCAAGCTGGATGCCTTCGCACCCACGGCCCGCGTGATTCACATCGACATCGACCCGGCCGAAATCGGTAAGAACCGTCAGCCGGACGTGCCGATCGTGGGCGATGTGGCCACCGTGCTGGATGACCTCATCCCCGAGATCGAGCGCACGCAGGCCATCCAGGGCAAGCCGAACCTCAAGCCGTGGTGGGATGCCATCAACGGCTGGCGCGAGCAGTACCCGATGACCTGGGACGAACCGACCGACGGCTCCCTTGCCCCGCAGTGGGTCATCAAGAAGCTTTCCGAGCTCGCCGACCCGGACACCATCTGGGTCACAGGCGTGGGCCAGCACCAGATGTGGGCCTCCCAGTTCATCGACTTCAAGAACCAGCACTCCTGGCTCTCCTCCGGCGGTCTGGGCACCATGGGTTACGGCCTGCCCGCCGCCATCGGCGCGTCCGTGGGCTCCGCCCGCGAGTTCGACGGCAAGAAGCCGGTGTGGCTCATCGACGGTGACGGTTCCTTCCAGATGACCTCCGAGGAGCTGGCCGCGGCGTTCCTGGATCACGCCCCGGTCAAAATCGCGATTCTCAACAACTCCGTGTACGGCATGGTGCGCCAGTGGCAGACGCTGTTCTACCAGCACCACTACTCGCAGACCAACCTCAAGGACGGCGAGGCCCACGGCACCGAGGGCGAGTCCCAGCTGTCCGCCGGCGAGGCGCCGCTGGAAGTGCCCGACTTCATCAAGCTGGCCGAGGCGTATGGCTGCGTGGGCATCCGCGCGTTCACCGAGGACGAGGCGATTGCCGCCATTAAGCAGGCGAACGAGATCAACGACCGTCCGGTGCTCATCGACTTCCGTGTGTGGAAGGACGCGATGGTGTGGCCGATGGTCGCCGCGGGCGCCTCGAACGACGAGGTGACGTACATGCCCGGCATCAAGCCACTGATGGGCGGCGCGCCGGCTCCCGGCACCGAATCGGTCGGCGATCCGTCCGTCATCGACAACGCCGCGGACGAGCACTGAGGATAGCGAGGAAAGGGAATAATCATGGCTATGTATCCTGCATCCCAGCCGGGTTCCGAGCGTCACACGCTCTCCGTCCTGGTGGAGAACCGCCCTGGCGTGCTGGCCCGTATCGCCGGCCTGTTCGCACGCCGTGCGTTCAACATCAACTCGCTGTCCGTCTCCCCCACCGAGCGTCCGGACATCTCCCGCGTGACCGTGACCGCCGATGTGGAGGCCGTGCCGCTGGAGCAGATCATCAAGCAGCTCAACAAGCTGCTGCATGTGCTGAAGATCGTGGAGCTGGATCCGAATTCCACCGTGGAGCGCGAGCTCGTGCTTATCAAGGTGGCGGCCAACCAGTCCAACCGTTCCGACGTGCTGGAGATTGTGCGTCTGTTCCGCGTGCGCGTGGTGGATGTGAATCCGGAGTCGCTGACCATCGAGGCCACCGGCGCCGAGGGCAAGATTGACGCACTGCTGGGACTTCTCGAGCATTACGGCGTCATCGAGCTGGTGCGTTCCGGTGCCGTGGCTGTGACCCGTGGCCCGCGCGCTCTTTCGGAAAAGGTCGTCGGCTCCGAAGTCACCGGCCGCTGAGCCGCTAAGCCGCGAGCCAAAGAGAAAGCCTCGCTCAATGCACGCCGAGTTCTTGTCGGCGTGCATTGAGCGTGGCTTTCTCTTTGGCTCTGTTAAGCCA
>NZ_QFFM01000020.1 GCF_003129905.1 Bifidobacterium callitrichidarum | reverse complement strand
CCCGGCACCGCCCGCGGCAGGCGGACATCGGTCCCGTCGTCACACCGACGCCGAACGGACAGCGGACCAACAGCACGATGACGCCGAACACGTCACCGGCGAAACCAGCGAACACACGGAGGCCAAGTAATGCGCGCGCGATTCATCCTCTCCGAAACCTGGACCAACCTGCGTCGCAACCTGTCCATGCTGCTCTCGCTGATGCTGGTCACCTTCATCTCCTTCCTGTTCATCGGCGCGTCCGTGCTCACGCAGGCGCAGATCACCAAGGCCAAGGGCGATTGGTATGACAAAGTGGAAGTGGTGGTCTGGCTATGCCCGGACGGCACCAGCCAGTCGGCCAACTGCGCCTCCGGCAAGTCGCCTTCGGCCGCCGAGATCACGGCCCTGCAGAAGACCATCCGCGACGAGCTCAACGACACGGTCTCCAAGATCACGTACGTGAGCAAGCAGGACTTCTACGACAACACCTTCACCAAGCAGTACCCGAACGGCGAGTTCCAGGGCCGCACGCTCACCGCGGACGACATGCAGGATTCGCTGTGGCTCAAGCTCAAGGACCCCACCAAGTACCAGGTGGTGGCCGAAGTGCTCTCCGGCAAGGAGGGCGTCGAGGACGTGACCGACCAGCGGCAGATCTTCGAGCCGGTATTCGCCGTGCTCAACCGCGCCACCGCGGTCACGGCCGTACTCGCAGGCGTGATGGTGTTCGTGGCCATCCTCCTGACCGGTACCACGATCCGCATGTCCGCCGCGTCCAGACGCACCGAAACCGAGATCATGCGATACGTGGGTGCTTCGAACTGGACGATTCGACTGCCGTTCATCCTGGAAGGCGCCATCGCCTCGCTGCTCGGTTCGGTGCTCTCCTGCCTGATGCTGTCGGTGATCGTGCGCGTGTTCATCACCGGTTGGCTGGCCCAGTCGGTCACGTGGATTCCGTACGTGAACCAGATGACGGTGCTCATGATCTCGCCGGGACTGGTGCTCGGCGCGGTGCTGCTATCCATCATCGCCTCCACCATCTCCCTGCGCCGTTACCTGCGCGCGTAATTGTCGCCAGGGGTTTGTCTTTTGGCTCCCCTCTTTGAGGACTGAGCCGTTAAGCGGGAAATCTAGTGGACTTCTCGTAGGCGAAGTGAGCAGCTATGCTGCGAAGGCTCTACGCAGTAGAGCTGGCGGCGAAGCCGACTGAGGGGAGTTCCATATGCCGGCGAGGCTCCCTTCAGTCACCTACGGTGACAGATCCCCTCAGAGAGGGGATCCAAAAACAAGCCTCCGCGCTTCCGCGAGACGCGAATCACACACAAAACCTGCACGATTCTCAGTTTCACGTGTTAAGGTGTGGCTTTAACTGAGACGAAAGGACTTTCTGCCCATGACGAAGGCGAATGTGATCAAGCCCGTACTGGCAACGCTCGTAGCCGCCGCGGCTTGCACCGCCGGACTGGTGTTCGGCCCCGCCCCATCCGCCCAGGCGGATACCTATTCCGACCTCATCAACGCGCAGAACCAGCACGCCGCCTCCGTGCAGCGTGAGGCCGAGCTCAAGCAGCAGCTCGCCGGCGTCAATGAGGAACTGGCCAACAAGATTCTCGAACTGGACGATCTAACCAACAACAAGATCGTTGCCGCACAGGCCAAGGTCACCGCCGCCAACTCCGCCGCCGCCACCGCGCAGGACGAGGCGGACGCGGCCGCCGACCGTCTGGCCGCCGCCCAGAAGGACAAGGAAACGCTCGAGCAGCAGATCGAGCAGACCGGCAAGGATTACGACGACGCGCATGCCGCCGTGGCACAGCTGGCCCGCGAGGAGATGCACGGTTCGGACGCCTCCGACGTGATGAGCGTGGTCACCGGTGCCACGAGCACGCAGGACTTCGTCAACTCCATGCAGTCGCGCGACGCCCTCTCCCGCAACGAGGCCAACGCGGCCTCCTCCGCGGCCACCACGCTGAACACCTCGATGAACCGCAGCGAGCGTCTGGCCGCAATCGAGAAGCAGATCGCCACCCTGAAGACCAAGGCGGACGAGAAGGCCGCCTCCGCGCAGGCCGCTGCCGAGGATGCGCAGGCCAAGCGCGACGCGCTCGACAAGCTGCGTGCCCAGGGCGAGGCGAAGCGCAACGAGCTGTCCGCCCAGGTGGAAAGCCTGAACGACGAATCCGCCAAGCAGGCCGCGCAGACCGTGCTCATCGCCTCCCAGGTGGATTCCTACAACCGTCAGTACCAGAAGGAGCAGGCCGAGGCCGCCAACAAGGTGGATCCGGGCATCCAGGGCACCACCACTGTGCCGTCCAACCCCACGGTGACGCCTTCCACCCCGTCCACGCCGACGGTCACCCCGTCCGTGCCGTCCACCGGCACCGGCGGTCAGGGCACGTCCAACGGCGACTATGGCAACGCCTACGTGGCCGGCCAGTGCACGTGGTGGGCGTACGACCGCCGCAAGCAGATGGGCATCAACACCCCGTCCTACCTTGGCAACGGCGGTGACTGGTGGCGCACGGCCCCGTCCTACGGCCTGCGCGTGGACCATAACCCCGAAGTGGGCGCGGCCCTGTCCTTCCTGCCCGGCCAGGACGGCGCCGACGGCACCTACGGCCATGTGGCCGTGGTGGAGGCCGTGAACGGCGACGGCACCTTCGTCATCTCCGAGATGAACGCCTACGCCGGCCCGTACAACACCAACACCCGCACCCTGACCAACGCTGGCCAGTACTGGTTCGTCCACTGAGTCTCCCTACCCTGGCTCCCCTTGTCAGGGGAGCTGGCGCGAAGCGACTGAGGGGTAGTCCAATCCGTGTGTGACTACCCCTCAGTCAGCATCCGCTGACAGCTCCCCTGACAAGGGGAGCCGAGAGAGATGTTCGCCAAGAGCCTTCCTCCGAAGGCTCTTTTTCATATTCATGCGCGTTCGTGCTACCCTCGAATGTTGCGCAAATCGGTTGTGAATAACCGTTTGGAAACCCCATGAAAGGAGGAGACCATGGCCAAGGAAACCGGCACCAAGCTGATCGTCCAGAACAAGAAGGCCCGGCATGATTACGCCATCGAAGACAAGTACGAGGCGGGACTGGCGCTGACCGGCACCGAGGTCAAGTCCCTCCGCGAGGGACGTGCCTCGCTGGCCGAGGCGTTCGTCTCCATCGACCGTCGCGGTGAGATGTGGCTGGAAGGCGCCAACATCCCCGAATACCTCAACGGTACGTGGAACAATCACGCCCCCAAGCGCAAGCGCAAGCTGCTGCTGCATCGCCAGCAGATCACCAAGCTCGCGCGCGGCATTGAGGCCAAGGGATACACGATTGTGCCGATCAGCCTGTACTTCAAGGACGGTCGTGTCAAGGCCGAGATCGCGCTGGCCCGAGGCAAGAAGGAATTCGACAAGCGTCAGGCTCTGCGCGAGGAGCAGGACAAGCGTGAGGCCCTGCGCGCCATGCGCTACGCCAACATGCGCCACTGATTAACTCGGAATCCGCCTCGTCCGATACTGCCGTCCTGCAATCATGGACGAACTTCGTTCGCGTTCTGTTAGGCTCGACTGTCGTCTCGCACATCGCCTACAAACAGCTCCGCTGTTTGCTTCACGGCAATGTCCCGACAAGGGGAGCCAAGAATAAGGGGCATGTCAATCTTGATTTGACGGAGCCTCTCTATTCCAGCCCGTCCGTGACGCCGGCTCACTCACCGGTATGACAAACCTTGGCTCCCTCTGACGAGGGAGCTGCTGAGCGTAGCGAAGCTGAGGGAGAGAAGAGGAGCGGGCGAAGCCCGCGGAAAGAACAGCATCGCCCGCAGGCCGATTCCGCTTCCCTATGCTTATGTCCACTACGTGAACGTCATCTCGCTATATTAACTACCCCGTAGCATTGCGAACCTACTCTCGCGAATTAGTCGGGAAATATACCCGCCCGATCGACAATAACGGAGAGAGGAAATCCAATGTCTCTAAGCAAGGGAATCAAGTCTGTCGCGGCCGCCACTTTGAGCGCGGCCATGCTCATCGCCGTCGCCGCCTGCGGCACCACCGACGGCTCCACCACCGCCTCCTCGAACGGCGGCGACTCCAAGGATTCGTCCAGCTCGTCCAAGACCGAAGGCTTCGACACCAGCTCCATCAAGAAGGACGACGCCATCGCTGCCCTCCTGCCTGATTCCGTGGCCGGCGACGGCACACTGACCGTCGGCACCGATACCTCCTACGCCCCGGCCGAATTCCTGGCCGAGGACGGCAAGACCCCGGTCGGCTTCGACGTGGATCTCTCCAAGGCCCTGGCCGCCGTGTTTGGCCTCAAGGAGGAGACCGTCTCCTCCACCTTCGACTCCATCATTCCGTCCGTCGGCTCCAAGTACGACATCGGCATCTCCTCCTTCACCGTGACCAAGGAACGCCTTGACGCCGTGGACTTCGTGACCTACTTCAAGGCCGGCTCCACGTGGGTCACCAAGAAGGGCAACCCGGACAACGTGGACACCTCCAACCTGTGCGGCGTGAAGGTGGCCGTACAGACCGGCACCACGCAGGAAGAGGAGGTCAATGCCGCCAACGAGAAGTGCAAGGCCGACGGCAAGGACCCCATCGACATCCAGTCCTCCAAGCTGCAGACCGATGTGACCACCGCAGTGGCCTCCGGCAAGGCCTCCATCTTCTACGCCGACTCCCCAGTGGCCGGCTACGCCATCGAACAGACCGGTGACACGCTCGCCGCCCTCGGCGACGACACCGGCGTGACGCCTGAGGCCGTGGCCATCAAGAAGGGCGACTCCAAGACCGCCGAAGCCGTGCAGAAGGCCATCCAGAAGCTCATGGACGACGGAACGTACAAGAAGATCCTCGACACGTGGGGCGTTTCCTCCGGCGCCATCGACAAGGCCGAAATCAACCCCACCGTGTGATCCTACCTTGGCTCCCCTCTCTGAGGGCCGAGCCGTGAAGCGAACAGTCCGGTGGACTGTTCGTAGGTGAGGTGAGCGGCTGTGCCGCGAAGGCTCCCCTCTCTGGGGGGGAGCTGGCAGCGGAGCTGACTGAGGGGAGTCTGGTCAGACGAAGAGCTCCCCCTCAGTCGTCTACGACGACAGCTCCCCCTAGAGAGGGGAGCCAAGGATGATGTCCTTAACGCGCTCGTAGCATCGCGGGTCTATGGTCCTTACCTGTATATTGGGTGAATTGTCGGAGAACCGAGGTTTTCCCGAATCCGGCGCATCCAAGAGGAAGAAACAAGAGAGGACCATTCCATGTCATTCAAGAACCTGAAAGCAGGTGCCGCGCTGCTGCTGAGCGCCGCCATGCTGCTGTCCACCGCGGCCTGCGGCACCACCGACGAAGCCACCTCCGACAATTCCGGTAACGGCGGCTCCGGCTCCGCCAAGAGCGCCACCATCTCCAGCTACGACGTCAGCTCCGTCAAGAAGGACGACGCCATCGCCGCGCTGCTGCCCGACTCCGTGACCAAGGACGGCAAGCTCACCATCGGCACCAACCCGTCCTACGCCCCGGCCGAGTTCCTGGACTCCGACGGCAAGACCCAGATCGGCTACGACATGGACCTCGCCCGTGCCCTGGGCAACGTCTTCGGCCTCGACACCGAAATCGTCTCCTCCAACTTCGATACCATCATCCCGGCCATCGGCTCCAAGTACGACCTCGGCATCGCGGCGTTCACCATCACCCCCGAGCGTATGAAGTCCGTCGACTTCGTCTCCTACTTCACCGCCGGCATGGCCTACGCGGTCAAGACCGGCAACCCGAACAAGGTCGACGAGAACGACCTGTGCGGCCTCAAGGTGGCCGTGGAGACCGGCACCGTCGAGGAGGAGGCCATCAACAAGACCGCCGAGCAGTGCAAGGCCGACGGCAAGAAGGACATTGAGATCCAGTCCTCCAAGCAGCAGACCGACGCCACCACCGCAGTGGTGACCGGCAAGGCCGATGTGTTCTTCGCCGACTCCCCGGTGGTCGGCTACGCCATCGCCCAGACCGACGGCCAGCTCGAGCAGCTGGGCAAGGACTTCGATTCCGTGCCGAACGCCATCGCCATCAAGAAGGGCGAGACCGGCACCACCGAAGCCGTGCAGAAGGCCATGCAGAAGCTCATGGACGACGGCACCTACGGCAAGATCCTCAAGCACTGGGGCGTCGAGTCCGGTGCCCTGACCAAGGCCGAAGTCAACCCGAACGTCGCCTGACGTATAAGTCCTGGCTCCCCTCGGGGAGGGGAGCCGGAACCAATAGCAGATAACCAAAAGGAAGAATATGGCGAAGAAAGAAATCGACGGCGAGGGACTGGACATCCCCAACCGCATCAAGGCGCTGCCGGTCAAGCGCCCCGGCCCCATCGTGGCCGCCGTGATCGTGGCGCTGCTCGCCGCGATGCTCATCCAGGGCATGATCACCAACCCGAGGCTTGACTGGCCTACTGTCTGGAAGTACCTGTTCAACGAGAACGTGCTCGAAGGCATCCGATACACGCTGGAGCTCACCGTGATCTCCATGGTGGTGGCGATCATCCTCTCGGTCATCCTCGCCATCATGCGCAAATCCATCAACCCGGTGCTGCGTGGCGTGAGCTGGTTCTTCATCTGGTTCTTCCGTGGTACCCCTGTGTACACGCAGCTCATCTTCTGGGGCCTGTTCTCCGTGCTCATCCCGAAGCTGAGCCTGGGCATCCCGTTCACCTCCGTGGAGTTCTGGAGCATCGACTCTTCCGTGGTGGTCACCGCCTTCAACGCAGCATGGATCGGCCTGGCCCTGAACGAGGCCGCATACCTGTCCGAGATTGTGCGCGCCGGCCTTGAGGCCGTGGATCCGGGCCAGACCGAGGCCGCCCAGGCGCTCGGCATGGGCCGCACGCTCATCATGCGCCGCATCATCCTGCCGCAGGCCATGCGCATCATCATCCCGCCCACCGGCAACGAGACCATCGGCATGCTCAAGACCACGTCCCTGGTCACGGCCGTGCCGTTCACCCTCGAACTGCAGTTCGCCACGAACGCCATCGCCAACCGCATCTACAAGCCGATTCCGCTGCTGCTGGTGGCCTGCTTCTGGTACCTGCTCATCACCTCCATCCTCATGGTGATCCAGTCCCGTCTGGAGAAGCACTTCGGCAAGGGCTTCGACGCCCGCGCCATGGGCACCCGTGGCAAGCAGCCGCCGCTGCCCGGCAAGACCGAGGGCGAACCCAAGGACGACGTGAACAAGCTCAACGAGGCCGCATTCACCGGCATGACCGCGTGAGTGGGGGAGAGGCGAACAATTATGACTGATATCACCAATGCCGCCGCTTCCGCCGGCACCGCTACCGGCGTTGTGCCGGCCATCAAGGCCACACAGGTACACAAGGCCTTCGGTTCCCTGCACGTCCTGAAGGGCGTGGACCTGACCGTCATGCCCGGCACCGTGACCGTGATCCTGGGCCCCTCCGGCTCCGGCAAATCCACGTTCCTGCGCCTGATCAACCAGCTGGAGACGCTGACCGGCGGCTCCATCGAGGTGGACGGTGAGCTCATCGGCTTCAAGCACGTCACCAAGAACGGCCAGGACGTCCTGCAGACCTTGGACGACAAGGAGATCGCCGCCCAACGTTCCCGCCTGGGCATGGTGTTCCAGCGTTTCAACCTGTTCCCGCACATGACCGCGCTGGAGAACGTGATGGAGGCGCCGGTGCACGTCAAGCACGTCGCCAAGAAGGAGGCGCATGAGCTGGCCGTGGCCGAACTGGAGCGCGTGGGCCTTGGTGACCGACTCGACTACTACCCCTCGCAGCTCTCCGGCGGTCAGCAGCAGCGCGTGGCCATCGCCCGCGCCCTCGCCATGAAGCCCGAGATTATGCTCTTCGACGAGCCCACTTCCGCGCTCGACCCCGAGCTCGTGGGCGAAGTGCTCAACGTCATGCGCTCCCTCGCCAAGGAGGGCATGACCATGGTGTGCGTGACCCACGAGATCGGTTTCGCCCGTGAAGTCGCCGATCAGGTGGTCTTCATGGACGGCGGCGTGGTCGTGGAGAAGGGCGGCCCCGACATCATCGACCACCCCACCGAGCCGAGGTTCAAGGACTTCCTCCAGCACGTGCTGTAGTCCGATTTCGTCCGGTGCCCGCGACGGGGAGCCGGCATCCGCTTAGCGCCACGCTCCGGGCCGCTCAGGCCGAGTCCTTACGGTCGTACAGCGGATGCCGGCTCCCCGTCGCTCGTTGCGCGAGATGTGTCACGTTTCGTGGTGGGCCGGTAATGCAAAACATCCGTGCCGGCTTGACGAGCCGGTTCGCCTCAGACATATACGTCCGGTAGGCTGGTGAACCATGTGTGGAATCGTTGGATATGCAGGAAATGTTGACACCGCGTGCGGCAAGCCTCTTGAGGTCTGCCTGCAGGGCCTGGAGCGCCTGGAATACCGCGGCTATGACTCGGCCGGCGTGGCGCTGACCGCCCCCGGCATGGACAAGGTGGCCGTGCGCAAGAAGGCCGGACGCCTCAAGAACCTCGTGGAGAGCATCGAACGCAATCCGATGCCTGACGCCACCGTGGGCATCGGTCACACGCGCTGGGCCACCAACGGCGAGCCGAGCGATGTGAACGCCCACCCGCACACCAGCATGGACGGCAAGGTGGCCATCATTCACAACGGCATCATCGAGAACGCATCCCAGCTGCGGCTCGACCTGCAGGCCGAAGGCTACCGCTTCGCCTCCGCCACGGACACCGAAGTGGCCGCCAAGCTGCTCGGCAAGATCGTGGATAAGGTCATCGAGGAGAAGGGCCACCCCGACCTGTTCGAGGCCGTGCGTCGCATGGCCCGCATGCTGGCCGGCGCGTTCACCATCCTCGCCACCGACTGCCGCCAGCCGGACATCGTGGTGGGCGCCCGCCACGACTCCCCGCTTGTGGTGGGTCTGGGTGACGGCGAGAACTTCCTCGGCTCCGACGTGGCCGCGTTCGTGGCATACACCAAGCGCGCGATGGAAGTGGACCAGGATCAGGCCGTATGCGTCTCCGCCGATTCCGTGGTCGTCACCGATTTCGACGGCAACGTGATACCCGACCCCAAGACCTACACCGTGGACTGGGACGCCTCCGCCGCCGAAAAGGGCGGCTGGGACTCCTTCATGGACAAGGAGATCCACGAGGATCCGGCCGCCGTGCAGCGCACGCTTCTGGGACGCTTCGACGCCAAGGGCGACATCACGCTCGACGAGGTGCGCATCGACGAGCACGACTTCAAGGCCATCGACAAGATCATCGTGGTGGCCTGCGGCACCGCAAGCTACGCCGGCCAGGTGGCCAAATACGCCATCGAGCACTGGGTGCGTATCCCGGTGGAGGTCGAGCTGGCGCACGAATTCCGTTACCGTGACCCGATTCTGACCCCGCGCACGCTCGTGGTGGCCATCTCCCAGTCCGGCGAGACCATGGATACGCTCATGGCCCTGCGCCACGCGCGCGAACAGGGCTCCAAGGTGCTTGCCATCTGCAACACGCAGGGCGCCTCCATCCCGCGCGAATCGGACGCCGTGTTGTACACGCACGCCGGTCCCGAGGTGGCCGTGGCCTCCACCAAGGCGTTCGTGGCGCAGATCACCGCCGCTTACCTGCTCGGCCTGTACCTCGCGCAGGTCAAGGGCGCCATGTTCCGTGACGAGATCCATCAGGTGCTCGACTCCCTGAAGGACATGCCGCGCAAGATCCAGTGGGTGCTCGATACCCAGCCCAAGGCCATCCAGGCCGCGGCCGAGCGTATGGTCAACGCCAATTCCTTCCTGTTCCTCGGACGCCACGTGGGCTACCCGGTGGCGCTGGAGGGCGCGTTGAAGCTCAAGGAGATCGCGTATACCTTTACCGAGGGCTTTGCGGCCGGCGAGCTCAAGCACGGTCCGATCGCGCTGGTGGACGAAGGCGAGCCGGTGGTGTTCATCGTGCCGCCGGAACGAGGCCGCAACGTGTTGCACGCCAAGGTGATTTCCGGCATCGAGGAGGTCAAGGCCCGCGGCGCGTACATCATCGCCGTGGCCGAGCAGGGCGATCCGGACGTGGAACGGTACGCGGACGTGGTGTTCTGGCGCCCGCAGTGCCCCACGCTGATGAGCCCGCTCGTGGACGTGGTGCCGCTGCAACTGTTCGCCATGGACATGGCCAAGCTCAAGGGCTATGACGTGGACAAGCCGCGCAACCTCGCCAAGTCCGTCACCGTGGAGTGACCGGTCCTTTATTCGTATTTGGTATTTGACCGCCGACGGGGCGGGATGGATGATGCCAGACACACTCAAGGCCGTTCGGCCGAGCCTACGGTCCGGCACCACCCATCCCGCCCCGTCGTCTCCGTGTTGCGGAATTTGGCACCGAAAGAAAACAAGGGGTCCGGGGAGATCGTGCATGGAGAATATGGTTCGTGCCGTACGGCAGCCGGGAAAAAGGAAGGGAAGATGAGGCCCCACCGCTACGTAATCGACGAGCCCGAGATTCCGTTTGACCTCGAGGTGCTCTATGAGGACGAACGAATCATCGTGGTGGACAAACCGCACTTCCTGCCCACCATGCCGCGCGGCATGTGGTACCGCTCCACGGCGCTCATGCGGCTGCGCGAACGACTCGGCGAACCGGACATCACCCCGGCCCACCGACTTGACCGGTTGACGGCCGGCGTACTGGTTTTCGTACGCGACAAATCGTGCCGTGGCGCGTACCAGACGCTGTTCCAGGAGAAACGCGCGGTCAAGGTCTACGAATGCCTGGCACCCTGCCGGCCGATCACGCGCCCGCGGTACGGCACTATCGAACGGCTCGAATCGCCGAGGCCCTTCCCGTTGCTGCGGCGTTCGCACATCACCAAGGTGCGTGGCGTAATGACCGCCTATGAGGAGCCCGGTGTGGTGAACGCCGAAACAGTCATCGAACGAGGCGAGTTGGTGTTGCCGGCAGAATCTCTGTCCCGTCGTTCCGGTGCCTATCCGTATGCCGGTCATGTCGGTGCGGTGCCGGGTGATACGTCGATTCCTGCCGCCGGGATGCGGCGTGAAATGCAGGACGGCATATCGGTCACTGCCGGTATGCCCCGCTTCGGTGGGCTGCCGCCGGCAGGATCCCCGCCTCGTCGGCACATGACCTACTCGCATGCCGACGGGATGCCGGGCGATGCGTCGATTCCCGTCGCCATCGAGTCCCGTTCTCACTGTCCATCGCAGAAACCGGCCGGAATCGAGGTATTCCGTGCCGATGAGGCCGCATCGGCCCTAACCTGCCGGTACACCCTGCACCCGCGCACGGGCAAGACGCACCAGCTGCGTGTCCATATGAACTCGCTGGGACTGCCGATTGTGGGCGACGACTTCTACCCGAGCATCGAAACCCGCCCCTACGACGATTTTTCCCAACCCCTCGAACTGGTGGCACGCACATTGCGTTTCACCGACCCCATCACCGGCGAGCCACGCGAATTCACCTCGCGTATAGCCCTGTAGGCGTCATGAGCCATTGGCCGATGAGGGTTCACCATTCCGAAATCCACTCGTCCACGGCACGAAAGGTAAGTCCGCGACGATACCATGTTGCGTTTTGTGCCGTTTGATGGCGTCCAAACGGGACGAAACGCAAGTAGGCCACGTCGCTGACTTGCGTTTCGCCCCATTCAGCTGGAAAGTCCGCCTTGACAATCTTTTGACATCGTCGTTCCCGTTAGGTCACACTGTTGAATACGCCGATGATGCTGATGATGGGGGGATTCATCAGCATCATCGTGTCCATGCGGCAATGGGGCGTCATGGGGTGTGGGGAGCGGGTATGGGGCCAGTATCAGGCAATGCGGCGGCCGGTAAGGGATTCAACAGCCACAAGGCGCAGCTGTGCATCACCAAAGTTGATGCAGCAGCGCGTAAAAGAATGAATCGACGGATACGTCGTGGAGAGATGGTCAGTCCGTATCGCGGCGTGTATGCCGAAGCGGAGTACTGGCGTGCGTTGAATCCCAAACAGCGTGTTCTGCATATCCTGGAAGCGCTGTCCCGCCGTCATCCCCAGTGGGTGTACGCCGGACTCAGCGCGGCTGCTGCAATGAACTTGGAATATTCGTGGTCGCTGCTTCGGGACGAGTCCATTTATGTTGCGTCCAGCCCGGAGAATCAGAGCCATAGGCGCTCCCAAACAGTCCCGATTTTCGTGGCTTCGGAGGAAAACTGCGTTGTTCGTTACCTTTTGGGTGAGTCAATGGTGGCGGTTCGTACTACAACACCCGCCAGAACGCTTGTTGATTGCGCGCTGCGGTATCCGTTCCGGCTGGTGCTGGGCATGTTCGATTCGGCGTTTCGTATGAAACTCACCGATGCGGATAGTGTGGTCGACGAATGCGACCGTATTCGCGCCGATTGCGGGTCTGTGTTTCGGCTGCTTCGCTACACGGATGCGCGCAGTGAGAACGGTGGTGAATCGTTGTGCCGCGCGACGCTGATTGACGCGGGATTCGCCGTTCCTGAGCTGCAGCGTGAGTTTGTCGATCCGGAGAACAGCTGGAATGTGCGGCGCGTCGACTTCGTCTGGCATACGGCAGATGGACGCACCATCGTGTTGGAATACGATGGCATGCGTAAGTATGTTGATCCGGTCATGACGAAGCGCCGTGACATTCAGCAGGTGGTGAGCGCCGAGAAGTCCCGTGACGATATGCTGCTCCGGGCGGGCGTCTCGGCGGTGGTCCACGCCACATACGACGACGTGGTGACGCACGGTTCACTGTGGTCGAAGTTAATCAGGGCCGGCGTGCCCCGGACCGATGCGATTCCGTTCTATGAACTGAAGTAATACGGGGAATGGGGTCGATATCGTCCTCATCTTGGGACCCTGGATGTGACGGAGCCCGTTGATGGGACGAAATGTAAGGCAGCGACGATACTATGTTGCGTTTCGTGCCGTTTGATGGCATCCAAATGGGACGAAACGCAAGTAGGCTTCGTCGCTGACTTGCGTTTCGTGACATTGACATGTCGAATTCGACGGATGACCGATTGATGGACTAACTGGATGGGGTGGGGGCGCAGACGTCGGCTGGCCGTCGGATTCATGGAGTCGTACGCCCGAGAGGCATGTTCAGCTGATGTCGCGCACGGAGCCGCGTTCGACCAGTTCGGTGGGGATCACGGTCTTGACGCCCACCGGCACGCGGTCGCCCTCGCATTGGCGGCGGACCATGGAGAAGGCGGTGGCACCGATGTCGCCGAACCGCATGCGCATCGTGGTCAGGTTCAGGCGGGGGACCATGTCCACGAGCGAATCGTCCACGCCCACCACACTTACGTCCTCGGGCACGCGCTTGCCGGCCGACTGCAGGCCTAGGATCGCGCCGTATGCCATCTGGTCGTTGGCCGCGTAGATGGCCGTGCAGTTCGGGTCATGCGCCAACGCCACGCCGGCCTGATAGCCGGAGTCGGCGCACCAGTCGCCGATGTACATGCTTGGCACCGGTGCGCCCATCTGCTCCAAAGCCTCGCGCCAGCCGCGGGCACGGCTTTCGGCGGCGCGCGAGGTGGCGGGGCCGGCGATGTGGTAGACGGTTTTATGGCCCTTGCTCATGAGATAGTCCACGATGGCGGTGGAGCATCCGTACTGGTCGGCGTCCACGGTGGGGCAATGATCGGCGGCGCCCTCGCAGATGAGCACGACCGGCAGTTCCTTGGGTGGCTTATATCCCACGAAGTCGGAGATGCGTTCCTCCAGCACCACGATCACGCCGTCCACCGGCTGGCGCTGCATACGTTCGACGGCGGAGGCCAGCGTGCGTTCGGCGCCGTGGCGCATGGTCTGGATGGTCACGGAGTAGTCGTCCTCGGCAGCGCTGGAGATGATGGAATCGAGGATGCGCGAGTTGCCGAAGCTGGCGGTGTTGAACATCACCACGCCGATGTCCTGGAAACGGCCGCGTTTGAGGGCGCGCGCCGCGTAGTTGGGCCGGTAGCCGAGCTTCTGCATGGCGGCTTCGACCTTCTGGCGTGTCTCGGGTTTGACGGCGTCGCTGCCGTTGGCCACGCGGGACACGGTCTGGGGGGAGACTCCGGCTTCCTTGGCCACATCCTGCATCGACACCTGTGCTGGCCTGGACATCGTGAACGCCTCCGATTGCCTGGAAATACAACAATTCGATAACAACGACTGTCATTGTACGTTTGACACGGTAACGATAACATCATTGTTTTCGTGACCATTGTAGCAGAAGCGCTTAAAACACTGCATTATTGGCGAGTGGACAATGTTTGGAATCGTGTTATGATGATAACGCAAACATTTTAGTCAGCCTTCGAAGGAGAGGGGTTGGAAATGTCTTCAACCGAGGTCGCCGCAGGATCCGTGGGAGCGGATCAGGTGCGCGTCAATAAGCATAAGGCGGATTGGCGTGGTTGGAAGTTCATGTGGCCTTTTGCGGTGGTGTTCGTGTTCGTGTTCATCATCCCGATCGTGTACGCCATCTACATCAGTTTCTTCAAGAAGCAGATGATCGGCGGCACGAAGTTCGTGGGGCTTGAGAATTACGCGCGTCTGTTGCAGGATGCGCAGTTCTGGAGCTCGGTGGGTCGTGTGGCCTTGTTCACGGTGGTGCAGGTGCCGATCATGCTGTTCCTCGCGGCCGCGATGGCTTTGGCGATCGATTCGATGAAGCTGCATGGCACGAAGTTCTTCCGCATCTCCACGTTCCTGCCCTACGCGGTGCCGGCCGTGGTGTCCACGTTGATCTGGGGCTTCGTGTACGGCGCGAAGTACGGCCTGGTGGGCAGCTTCAATGATTTCTTCGGCACGAACATCGACGTGTTGAAGCCTTCGGTGCTGCTGGCGGCTATCGGCAACATCAACACGTGGGAGTTCACGGGCTATAACATGCTGATCTTCTACTCCAGTCTGTCCACGATCCCGCACTCGCTGTACGAAGCCGCTTCCATCGACGGTGCGAGTGAGTGGCAGATCGTGAAGTCCATCAAGTTGCCGGAGCTCAGGGGTTCCCTGGCGATCACGGTGATCTTCTCGATCATCGGTTCGTTCCAGCTGTTCAACGAGCCGAGCATTTTGCAGAACATGGTCCCCGGCAATGCGATCACGACGTATTACACGCCGAACATGTATGCCTACAACCTGTCGTTCTCCGGCAACCAGTCCAACTACGCGGCCGCCCTGGCGATCGTGATGGCCGTGATCACGATGGCCATCGCATATGCGGTGCAGTTGAACAGCATGAAGGAGCAGATGAAGTGATGTCCGTTCGTGTTGTGGATTCGATGGCAAGCGTGGTTGTGGTTGTGAAGGAGCGTGCGTGATGAGTGCAGCAGCGGGTGCCCGTCTGACTGATGCTGAGTTGAGGGCCCAGGAGAGGGCCGCGAGGAAGGCCGAGAGGGAGCGTCAGAAGCGTATCGCGCGTGATGAGGCGGCGGAGCGCAGGAGGAGCGCGAAGGCCGGTTTCGCGAACGTGAACAATCCGAGGCGTTCGACGCTGATGACGGTGTTGTGCGCGATCTTCGCGGTGTACTGCCTGTTCCCGTTCGTGTACCTGGCGATCAACGCCACCAAGACCCAGGCCGACTTCACCTCCACCTTCGGTCTCGGTTTCGGCAAGAGCTTCGCCCTGTGGGACAACATCGTGACGGTGTTCACCTACCAGGATGGCATCTTCGGCCGCTGGCTGGTCAACACGCTCCTGTACGTGGTCGTGGGCGCCGGCGGTGCCACATTGCTGGCGATCATGGGCGGCTATGCGTTGGCGAAGTTCCGTTTCCCGGGCCGTAAGGCCGTGTTCGCCGTGATCATCGGTTCGATTTCGGTGCCGGGCATCGCCCTGGCGGTGCCGCAGTTCCTCCTGTTCGCCAAGCTGAGCCTGACGAACACGCCGTGGGCCATGATCATCCCGTCGCTGATCAGCCCGTTTGGTTTGTACCTGATGTGGATCTTCAGCGAGCAGGCGGTGCCCACCGAGTTGTTGGAGGCGGCGCGTGTGGACGGCGCGAGCGAGTTCCGCACGTTCTGGACGATCAGCCTGCCCCTGCTGGCGCCGGGTATTGTGACGACGGCTTTGTTCACGATTGTGGCGACGTGGAACAACTATTTCCTGCCGTTGATCATGTTGAAGGACGCGGACTGGTATCCGTTGACGATCGGTCTGAACCAGTGGAAGGATCAGGCGTCTACTGCTGGTGGTCAGGCGATTCAGAACCTGGTGATCACGGGTTCGCTGATCACGATCATCCCGTTGGTGATCGCGTTCCTGTGCCTGCAGAAGTACTGGCAGTCCGGTTTGGCTGCCGGCGCGGTTAAGGAGTAGGTGGAATCGGCCTGGCGGCCGATGCTGTGTTTCCCGCAGGCTTGCGCCTGCTCTGCTTCTCTCCCCCACCCGCTTCGCGGGAGCCCCCTCGTCAGAGGGGGCCAAGGTCCTAGACGTGTAGGGTTCTTGCCTCCCTCTGACGAGGGAGGTGGCATCGGCGAAGCCGATGACGGAGGGAGAGAAGCGGAGCAGGGGCGCAAGGCCCTGCGGGCCACACAGCATCGGCCAAAGGCCGATTCCAAGACCGATGACCAATCCCGGCCCGCCTCAAAACCAACCCCACCCCACCACAAAAACGTTATAAAAGGATTCAACCATCATGGAACATCGTCCATTCAAATGGCCGCAGCCGCTTGCGGGCAACAAGCCCCGCATCTGGTACGGCGGCGACTACAACCCCGACCAGTGGCCCGAAGAGGTCTGGGACGAGGACGTCGAGCTGATGAAGCAGGCCGGCGTGAACCTGGTCTCCGTGGCCATCTTCTCCTGGGCCAAGCTCGAGCCCGAGGAAGGCGTCTACGACTTCGACTGGCTCGACCGCGTCATCGACAAGCTCGGCAAGGCCGGCATCGCCGTCGACCTCGCCTCCGGCACCGCCTCGCCGCCCATGTGGATGACCCAGGCCCACCCGGAGATCCTGTGGGTGGACTACCGCGGCGACGTCTGCCAGCCCGGCGCCCGCCAGCACTGGCGCGCCACCAGCCCGGTCTTCCTTGACTACGCCCTGAAGCTCTGCCGCAAGATGGCCGAACACTACAAGGACAACCCGTACGTGGTCTCCTGGCATGTGAGCAACGAGTACGGCTGCCACAACCGCTTCGACTACTCCGAGGACGCCGAGCGTGCCTTCCAGCAGTGGTGCGAGAGGAAGTACGGCACCATCGACGCCGTCAACGATGCCTGGGGCACCGCCTTCTGGGCGCAGCGCATGAACGACTTCTCCGAGATCATCCCGCCGCGCTTCATCGGCGACGGCAACTTCATGAACCCCGGCAAGCTGCTCGACTGGAAGCGCTTCAGCTCCGACGCCCTGCTCGACTTCTACAAGGCCGAACGCGACGCCCTTCTCGAGATCACCCCCGGCAAGCCGCAGACCACCAACTTCATGGTCTCCGCCGGCGGCACCGGCCTCGACTACGACAAGTGGGGCTACGACGTGGACTTCGTGTCCAACGACCACTACTTCACGCCCGGCGAGGCGCACTTCGACGAGCTGGCCTACTCGGCCTCCCTGTGCGACGGCATCGCCCGCAAGAACCCGTGGTTCCTCATGGAGCACTCCACGTCCGCCGTCAACTGGCGCCCGATCAACTACCGCGTGGAGCCCGGCGAGCTGGTGCGCGACTCCCTGGCACACCTGGCCATGGGCTCCGACGCCATCTGCTACTTCCAGTGGCGCCAGTCCAAGGCCGGCGCCGAGAAGTGGCACTCCTCGATGGTGCCGCACGCGGGCCCGGACTCCCAGATCTTCCGCGACGTGTGCGAGCTGGGTGCCGACCTCAACAAACTCGCCGACGAGGGCCTGCTGGAGACCAAACTGGTCAAGTCCAAGGTCGCCGTCGTGTTCGACTACGAGTCCCAGTGGGCCACGGAACACACCGCCACGCCCACTCAGGAGGTACGCCATTGGACCGAGCCGCTCGCGTGGTTCCGCGCGCTGGCGGACAACGGTCTCACCGCCGACGTGGTGCCCGTCCGTGGCCCCTGGGACCAGTACGAGGCCGTGGTGCTGCCGAGCCTGGCCATCCTCTCCGAGGAGACGTCCCGCCGCGTGCGCGAGTACGTGGCCAATGGCGGCAAGCTGTTCGTGACCTACTACACCGGTCTGGTGGACGAGAAGGACCACGTCTGGCTGGGCGGCTACCCCGGTTCCATCCGCGACGTGGTGGGCGTGCGCGTGGAGGAGTTCGCCCCGATGGGCGACGGCTTCCCGGGCGCGATGGACCACCTCGACCTCACCAACGGCGCCGTGGCGCACGACTTCGCCGACGTGATCACCTCCGTGGCGGACACCGCCCATGTGGTCGCCTCCTTCAAGGCGGACAAGTGGACCGGCCTCAACGGCGCGCCGGCCATCACCGTCAACGATTTCGGCGACGGCAAGGCCGCGTACGTGGGTGCCCGACTCGGCCGCGAGGGGCTGGCCAAGAGCCTGCCCGCGCTGCTTGAGGAACTGGGCATCGAAACGTCCGCCGAGGACGATCGCGGCGAGGTGCTGCGCGTGGAGCGCGCGGACGCCACCGACGAGAACCACTTCGTGTTCCTGTTCAACCGCACGCACGATGTGGCCGTGGTGGACGTGGAGGGCGAGCCGCTGGTCGCCTCGCTGGCCCAGGTCAACGAATCCGAACACACCGCCGCCATCCAGCCCAACGGCGTCCTCGTCGTAAAGCTGTAAGCATAAGCCGAACAGCCCGTACGTCCCAAGGATTGCAATGCCCGGAACCGCACATGGTTCCGGGCATTTTTACGTCTTTGCCGGGCCGAAGCGGAACTGCCCGAATACACAGTGTTTGCGATAACACGCCGACGGTTTCCGTTTGCGCTCGTGGAAACCGTGTGTATACTAGAAGATGTTATCGCAACCATACATTAGCAATCGGCAACAGTAAGCCGATTCTCAACGTCGAGGTGAAATGAGGAGTTTAGCCCCGGCAAACGTCTATGGTTACGAGCGACAAAAATAAGTTTGAATCGTTCTGGACGATTCGAGGAAGGAGAACAGAACGATGAAGTTCACCACCGCCAAGAAGGCTGTCGCCCTCACCGGCGCCGTCGCCATGCTGGTTTCCGTTGCCGCCTGCGGTTCCGACAGCAACTCCAGCAGCCAGCCTGCACAGGAGAAGGACGTGCAGGAGATCACCGTCTGGGCCTGGGAGCCCACGCTGACCCAGGTCGCCAAGGACTTCACGAAGAAGACCGGCATCAAGGTCGACCTCAAGAACGTCGGCACCAACACCAAGGAATACACCCAGCTCGACAACGCCATCGAGGCCGGCAACGGCGCTCCGGACGTGGCCCAGATCGAGTACTACGCCATCCCGCAGTACGCCATCAAGCAGAACCTGCTGGACATCACCGACAAGACCTCCGGCTACTCCGACTTCTACACCCCCGGCCCGTGGGCCTCCGTGCAGTTCGCCGGCAAGGTCTACGGCCTGCCGATGGATTCCGGCCCCATGGCCTTCTTCTACAACAAGGAAGTCTTCGACAAGGCCGGCGTTGACGCCACCCAGATCAAGACTTGGGACGACTACTACGAGGCCGCCAAGAAGATCCACGCCCTTGGCGACAACTACTACATCACCTCCGATACGGGCGACGCCGGCTTCTACGACTCCATGACCTGGCTCGCCGGCGGACAGCCGTTCAAGACCTCCTCCGACGGTTCCGAAGTCACCATCAACCTGACCGGTGACGAGAACGTCCAGAAGTTCAACGAGTTCTGGCAGAAGATGCTGGACGAGGGCCTGCTCGACACCAAGACCGCCGGCTGGTCCGAGGATTGGTTCAAGGGCATGGTCGACGGCACCATCGCCTCCCTGCTCACCGGTGCCTGGATGCCCGCCAACCTGGCCAACTCCGCCGCTGACGGTGCCGGCAAGTGGCGCGTGACCCAGATGCCGACCGCCGACGGCTCCGCCACCAACTCCGAGAACGGCGGCTCCTCGCTGGCCGTGCTCGCCTCCTCCAAGAAGGCCGATGCCGCGTACCAGTTCATCGAGTACGCCAACCACGGCGACGGCGTGGCCACCCGTGTGGCCGGCGGCGCCTTCCCGGCCGACAAGGCCTCCCTTGAGTCCGACTCCTTCAAGAACGCCACCACCGTCAAGAACGCCGACGGCGAGGACGTGGACTACTTCGGTGGTCAGAAGTACAACGAGGTCCTGGCCCAGGCCGCTGAGAACGTGTCCTCCGACTACCAGTTCCTGCCCTTCGAGGTCAAGGCCCGCACCATCTTCGGCGACTACGTCGGCAAGTCCTACACCGGTGACCAGAAGCTGAGCGACGGCATCGCCGCCTGGCAGAAGGCCCTGCAGGACTACGGCAAGGATCAGGGCTTCACCGTCAAGTAAGCCGTGATTCCACGGAGATTGCGCAATATAGCGATTCCCGAACACCCTCCCTACCGGAACCCCGTCCGCACATCGTTGCGGGCGGGGTTCCGCCGTTTCGCCGGGCATCGCCTCCAATACCCGGCGAATAGTACACTCGTCACCATGCGTATGATCGGACGGCGAATCAGGCGAACGGCGACCGCGGCACTGGCCGCCATACTCACCGTGACGCTGGCCTCCTGCGGGCAGGCCACCGAGGACAACCGCACCGTCATCAGCGTATGGAGCTGGGAGCCGAGCATGGGCAAGGTCATCCAGCGATTCGAACAGGCCAATCCGGACATCCGCGTCGAATGGACCAACATCTCCGGATACGACAACCTCAACACCGCCATCCAGGACGGCTACGGCACCCCGGACGTGGCGCAGATCGAGTACTACGCGCTCATGCAGTACGCCGTCTCCGGGCAGCTCCTCGACCTGACCGACCGCATCGGCTCCGACTACCAGAACTTCTTCACCCTCGGCACCTGGTCCTCCGTGCAGCTCGCCGGCCGCACCTACGGCCTGCCGATGGATTCCGGCCCCATGGGGTTCTTCTACAACGCCGACGTGTTCGAACAGGCCGGCGTGGACGCCACCCAGATCAAGACCTGGGACGACTACTACGAGGCCGCCAAGAAACTCAAGAACATCGGCGCGTACATCGCCGCCGATTCGGGCGACGGCAGCTTCTACGACGCGATGATCTGGCTCGCCGGCGGCCAGCCCTTCCATACCTCGCGCGACGGCAAGACCGTGACCATCGACCTCGACAAGGACGCCGGCACGCAGCGCTTCACCGAATTCTGGCAGAAGATGATCGACGAAGGCCTCATCGACACCACCTCCGCCACATGGTCCGGCCGATGGAAGCGCCGGGTGGGCACCGGCACCATCGCCTCCGTGTTCTCCGGCGCATGGATGCCCTCGCTGCTGCTCGCCAACGTGCCCGGCGCGGCCGGCCTGTGGCGCGTGACCACCATGCCCACCTACGACGGCCTGCCCACCAACGCCGAAAGCGGCGGGTCGGCGCTCGCCGTACTGCAGCTCACGCGCAAGCCGGACGCGGCCTACCGGTTCGTGGACTTCGTGACCCACGACAAGCAGGGCATCGCCGCCCGTGTCGATGGCGGCGCGTTCCCCGCTGACTACGCGACCCTCAATTCGCAGGACTTCCTGGACAAAACCACCGTCACCAACGAATCCGGCCTGGAAATCCCGTATTTCGGCGGCCAGAAGTTCAACCGCGTGCTCTCCGAGGCGGCCGAGGACGTGTCCGTGGGATACCAGTACCTGCCGTTCGAGGTGTACGCGCGCAGCGACTTCAAGACCACCGTGGGCAAGGCGTACAAGTGGGCCTCATCATTCCAGTCGTATCTGAAACGGCAGGAGGCCATCGAAATGGGTCAGACGGACGCCGACGGCAACCCGCTCAAGCCCAAGGCCGACCCCGGCAAAAAGGTCAGCTTGAGTGATGGGCTGTCCGCCTGGCAGAAGGACCTCAAGGAATACGGCTTCAACCAGGGCTTCACGATTCAGTAGCAACGGAATCGGCACCGCTTCGCGGGCCGATGCTGCATGTCCCGCAGTCCGAAAGGACTGCGGGAAAACAGCATCGGCCATCAAGCCGATTCCGCTACGCTACTTCACATTCCTTGCGTAAATATGCGCCATGCCCTTGAAGATCAGGTCCGGGTCGTACACGTCGATGAGATCCGTGTCGTTGGCGAACACGCGCCCCAGACCGCCGGTGGCGATCACCCTGAAGTCCTCGCCGCCGAGCTCCTTGCGGAACTGCGTGATCGTGCGCTCCACGCCGCCCAGGAACGTGTAATACAGACCGGCCTGCATGCACGTCTTCGTGTTCGTGCCCAGAATCGTGTCCGGCCGTGTGATCTCCACCTCGGGCAGCTGGGCCGTGTCGCCCCACAGGGCCGCGGCGCCCGCACGGATGCCGGTGGTGATGATGCCCGCGTCGATCACGCCGTCGCCGCTCACATGCGTGAACGTGGTGGCCGTGCCGAAATCGGCCACCAGCGCCGGACCGTCGTACGAATAGTACGCACCGGCGCAATCGGCCAGGATGTCCGCGCCGAGCGACTTCGGGTCGTCGATGCGCACGTTCATGCCGGTCTTGATACCGGGCCCCACCACCATCGGATCGATGTCCAGGAACTTGACGATCGACGAACGGAACGAATGCATGACCTTCGGCACCACCGAACAGATGATCACGTCATCCACGTCCGCCGGCCGGAAGCCGCTCATCCTGAGGAATTCGGTCAGGAACAGCCCGTATTCGTCCGAAGTATGGTTCGCCTTGGTGGTGATGCGGTAGGTGCCGGCGATGCGGCCCTCGTCCAGAAAACCAAGCACGATGTTCGTATTGCCGATGTCAACGGCGACCAGCATGATAACCCTCCAGCTTCGAGATGGATTTCACGGGCCATCCTACCGCCCCGATCCGTATTCGTGAATTACAGTCCCGCGTCTATGATGGGGCTCCGGTGGTCGACCCGTGCGGGCGGCCAACCGCATTTACCGACAATCGAAGAGGAAGAATCATGTCTCAAGACAATGGTGCGCACGTCGAAAACGGCGCAACCACGGACGCAAGCCTGGCATCGCGCGCGAAGCAGCCGAAGAAGAACGGCCCGAAGTGGTGGCTGATCTCGCTGATCGCCGTGATCGTGGCGGTCGCCGTCGTCATCGGCGTCACCCTGGCCTACGCGAAGAAGGACGACGCCGGCACGTCGGCGGACGGTTCCGCAACGGCCAGCACCGTCACCATCGGCCTCAAACTGGCCCCCACCAACCTCGACATCCGCAACACCGCGGGCTCCGCGCTCGATCAGGTCCTGATCGGCAACGTGTACGAAGGCATCGTGGCCCGCGACTCCAAGAACCAGGTGGCTCCGGCCATCGCCTCCAGCTGGGAGGAATCCAAGGACGGCCTGACCTACACCTTCCACCTCAACAAGAACATGGTCTTCTCCAACGGCGACACGCTCGATGCCGAGGACGTGGTCTGGTCCATCAACGAACTCATCGCCAAGCAGTACCACGACGCCGACGCGCTCGAATCCGTCAGCAAGGTCGAGGCCAAGGACGCCTCCACCGTGGTCATCACCCTGAAGACCCCGAACTCGAACCTCCTGTGGACCCTCACCGGCCGTGCGGGTCTGGTGTTCGACAAGGACGCCAAGTACGACCTCAAGACCGAGGCCGTGGGCTCCGGCCCGTACACCGTGGCCAAGTTCGTCGAGAACGACTCCATCACCCTCAAGGCCAACGCGAAGTACTGGGGCAAGAACAAGGCCAAGACCCCGACCATCGTGGTCAAGTACCTGGCCGACGACAACGCGGCGGTCAACGCGCTGAAGTCCGGCGACGTGCAGGTGCTCGCCCCGATCACCGAGAACCTGGCCGAACCGTTCACCTCCGACCCGTCCAAGTACGTGGTCAAGGCCGGCGACGGCACCGACAAGTACGTGCTCGGCTTCAACAACGCCTCCGGCTCCAAGCTCGCGGACAAGCGCATCCGCCAGGCCATCCGCTACGCCATCAACCATGACGAGCTCATCGCCTCCCGCGGCGGCGCGGACAAGGCCCTCGGCGGCCCGATCCCGTCCCTCGACCCCGGCTACGAGGACCTGACCGGCCTGTACCCGTACGACCAGGCCAAGGCCAAGTCGCTCATGGCCGAGGCCGGCTACTCCGAGGACAAGCCGCTCCAGCTCACCCTGACCTACGCCAACATCTACGGCACCGAACTCGGCGACCAGCTGCGCTCGCAGTTGAAGCCCATCGGCATCGACCTCAAGGTCAATGTGGTGGAGTTCTCCACCTGGCTGCAGGACGTGTACACCAACCACGACTTCGACCTCTCGCTCGTGGACCACAACGAAAGCCACGACTTCTACACCTGGACCGACCCGACCTACTACTTCGGGTACGACAACAAGGACGTGCAGAAGCTGTACGCCGAGGGTATCGCCGCCACCACGGACGAGGAGCGCGACGCCAAGTTCGCCGAGGCCGCCAAGCTCATCTCCGAGGACGCGCCGGCCGACTGGCTGTTCAACTACCGCATCACCACCGCCACGGCCAAGGGCGTGAAGGGCTTCCCGTTCAGCCTCAACCAGACCGTCCTGCCGCTGTATAACGTGACGTATACGAAGTAGGCCATCGTTCTCGGCTCTCTCTGGCTCCTTTTGACTCCCCTCAGTCGCCTACGGCGACAGCTCCCCTCGGAGAGGGGAGCCGAAAAACTTCTCTGGCTCCCCTCTGAAGGACGTTGCCGTAAAGCGGACAGTCCTGTGGACTGTCCGTAGGCAACGTGCGAGACGATAGTCGAGCTGACAAAACGCAGGCGTTAGCCTGTCCATAATTGCGGATGAGCTGTCACCGCAGGTGACTGAGGGGTAGTTCATGACGACGTATTGCAAAACATCGGAAACTGAATCAACACAACCAGCGTAGGACTACCCCTCAGTCGGCTTCGCCGCCAGCTCCCCTGACAAGGGGAGCCGAGGTTATCGGCGACTGGCAAGCCCAATAGAAAGGAAGCACGGCAATGCGATTCGTCGTCCGCCGACTGCTGCTGTTCGTGGCGGCGCTGTTCGGCCTGTCCGTCGTGGTGTTCGCGGCGCTGCGCATCCTGCCCGGCGACGTGGCCTCCATCATGGCCGGCGTGAACGCCCCGCCCGAGAAGGCGGCCCAACTGCGCGAGCAACTGGGACTCAACCGTCCGCTCGCCATCCAATACCTCGACTGGATGGGCGCGCTCCTGCACGGCGACTTCGGCACGTCGATTCTGACCGGCCGCTCCGTGACATCGCTGGTCGCCTCCCGCGCCTCCATCACCTTCCCCCTGATCATCCTCGGCCTGCTCATCGCCCTCGCCATCGGCCTGCCGCTCGGATGCGCGGCCGTGCTGGCCCGCTCGGCCCGCGTGCGCGCGGCGTTCCACGTACTCGCCATCATCGGCGGCGCCGTGCCCGCGCTCTGGAGCGGACTGCTGCTCATCCTCCTGTTCGGCAAGGGAACGGGCCTCGTCGGCATCCTGCCCTCGCAAGGATTCCCAATGGACGGCTGGACCACGCCCGGGCAGGCGTTGCTCGCATTGATCCTGCCGGCGCTGTCGGTCGGCATCATCGTGGGCGCATCCCTCATGCGGTACACCCGTTCGGCGCTGGGCGACCTGGCGGACTCCGGCTACATCGACATGGCGCGTTCCTGCGGCATGACCCGCACCCAGGCCGTGCTGCGCGTTGGATTGCGGCTCGCCACCCCGCAGCTCGTCTCGGTGATCGGCTTGACCTTCGCCTCGATGATCACCGGGGTCATGGTCATCGAGAACCTGTTCGCCCTGCCCGGCATTGGCAACGGGCTCGTGACCGACGTGGGCAACCGCGACCTCATCGCCGTGCAAAGCGAGCTGTTCCTGCTCGCCGCGTTCTTCCTGGGCGTGGGCCTTGTGGTGGACGTGCTGCACCGCATCCTCGACCCGCGGCTCAAATCCGCGGATACCGTATCGGAGGTGGCCGCATGAGCAACACCATGCGGAAAGTCCGCTCGCCCGGTGCCGGCGAAACCGCTGCACACACCGTTACGCACAAGCCCCTGCGTCGTTTCTCCATCGTTCTGCAGTCCATCTGGCGGCGCGGCGAAGGCAAATTCACGCTTATCGTGCTGGCGTTGTGGCTCGCCGTGGCGCTGGTCTCCCTCGTCTGGACCCCGCAATCCCTATGGGCCACGGACGGATACCATGTGTGGGCCAAGCCCTCCGCCTCGCACTGGCTCGGCACCGACGGCACCGGCGCCGACGTGTTCAGTTGGCTTATGGCCGGCTCGCGCACCAACCTGCTCATCGTGGTGCTCACCGTGGCGCTGTCCGCTGTATGGGGGCTGGCCCTGGTCGCCGCGATGGTGGCCCGCACCCCCGCGCTCGCCGGCACGTCCGTGGTGGTGGTCGACGCGCTCATCTCCATCCCCACCGTGCTCATCGCCCTGATTCTGGCCGTGCCGCTGGGCGCATCCATCGCCGTGATCGTGGTGGCCTGCGGCTTCGGCTACGGGCTCAACCTGGCCCGCGTGACCCGTCCGGCGGCCCTCCTCGCCGCCCGCTCGGCGTACGTGGAATCCGCCAGGGCAAACGGCGCAAGCGGCTGGCGCGTGCTCGTCAGCCACATCATCCCCAACATCCTGCCGGTGCTGGCCGTGCAGCTTTCGCTGTCCGCGGGAACGGCGGTATTGGCCGAATCGGGCCTGACCTACCTCGGCATCGGCGTGCCCTCCGGCGTGCCGAGTTGGGGCCATTCGCTGGCCACGTCGGTCAAGCTCATCAACGTATTCCCGCTGACCGTGCTGTGGCCTGGCCTCATCGTCACCGTGGTGGTCGTGGCCCTCAACGTGTTCGGTGACGTGCTGCGCGACGCCGTCGATCCGGTGGCCAATCCCGCGTTACGCCAGGCCGTCGCGCAGTCCGCCGGTGCAGCGGACAATGCGACCGCCGATCCGTCCGCCGCGCCGGTTGCACGGAATACGGGCGTCGCGGAAATTGCTGAAGATGATGGGGAGGGAGGCGAACGATGAGCATCCAAGTACGTGACCTGACCATCGCCATCGGCGGCAAGTCCATCGTCTCCGGCGCGGATCTCGACATCGCGGACGGCGAACGGGTGGGCCTCATCGGCTCGTCCGGTTCCGGCAAATCCATGATCTCCAAGGCGATGCTGGGACTGCTGCCGCGGAACGCCACGGCATCCGGCTCCATCGTCATGGGAGGCACCGACGTGATCGGTCTGCACGAACGCGCGCTCGCCGACCTCCGCGGCCGGTATGTGGGCACGGTATTCCAGAATCCGGCCACCTCGCTGAACCCGGTGATGACCGTGGGCCAGCAGATCGCGCTGCCCCTGAAACTCCATTACGACCTCACCAAGGCCGAACGGGCCGAGCGCGTGGCCGCGATGCTCGCCAAAGTCGGCCTTGACGGGGAGGTGACGGGCAAATACCCGCACGAGCTGTCCGGCGGACAGCAGCAGCGCGTCGGCATCGCCACCGCCCTGATCACCTCGCCCCGGTTCATCATCGCCGATGAACCGACCACCGCGCTCGATTCCGTCACGCAACGCCAGATCGTGGACCTGCTGACCTCACTGGTGGACGACGCCGGCGCCTCGATGCTGTTCATCACGCACGACTTCTCCGTGCTCGCCCGCGCCACCACACGCTGCTACGTGCTGGACGCCGGACGCATCGTGGAATCCGGGCCGACCGCGGAACTGCTGGCCTTGCCCGCGACCGCACAGGCCCGCGAGCTCGTCTCCGCGGCCCGTCTGCTCACCCTCCGTGCCGGCGGGAAGGAGGAATCCCATGACTGACCGTGCTTTGGCCACTTCCGTCGAGACTGCTGACGGCCGTAGGCTGACCGGGGGAGCTTCATCTGTGGCGGAACGCCATGATACCGGAACGGCCGAACCGTTGCTCGTCGCACATGACATCAACGCCTCGTTCGCCGACCGTGCCATGCATCGCGGCCTGTTCGACTTCGGCCGGTCCCATGCCTCCCGACGTCAGGTGCTGTTCGGCGTCTCCGCCGAAGTGCATGCGGGGGAGTGTCTGGCCGTGATCGGCGCCTCCGGCTCCGGCAAAACCACGCTCACCCGCATCATGCTGGGCCTGGCCGCCGCCGATTCCGGCAACATCGAATACCGCGGCGAGGGGGTCGGCCGCGGTTCGGCCGGCAGCCGCGCGCTGCGCGCCGAATCGGCCATCGTGTTCCAGGACCCGTTCGGCTCGCTCGACCCGCGCTGGACCGTGGAACGTTCGGTGTCCGAACCGTTGTGGCTGCGTCGGCGTGCCCTCGGGTTCGCCGCGGACGAGGTGGAGGGCAAGGCCGCGCAGGCGCTCGCCCGCGTGGGGCTCGACCCGCGCGTGTTTCTCGGCCGGTACCCGTGCGACCTGTCCGGCGGTCAGGCGCAGCGCGTGGCCATCGCCCGCGCCATCGTGGCCAACCCGCGGCTCATCCTGGCCGACGAGCCGATGAGCGCCATCGATGTGGCTGCCCGCGTGCAGATCCTCGAAACCTTCCAGTCGATCCTTTCCGGCGAGGGCTCGGGCGCCGTTGATACCGCCACCGGCCAGCCGATCCGGCCCGCCATCATCATGGTCTCCCATGACCTCGGCGTGGTCCAGCACATCGCCGACCGCATCCTGGTGCTCCGCGAGGGGCACGTGGTCGAATCCGGTCCCACCGACGCCGTGCTCGGCAGTCCCCAGTCCGATTACACCCGCCAGCTCATCGCCGCCGCATCGCTGTAAAGCCGCATGGACTCGCCGCTTTGACGGAGTGCTCCACAAGTTATATGGTTAGTTACATGAGTAACTAACCAATGAGGTTGACGCGAGACCGATCAAACCAGGATTGCCGTAAATCTCAGGTTGGACTACCCCTCAGTCGGCTTTGCCGACAGCTCCCCTGACAAGGGGAGCCGAGGAGGGGCATTTTGGTTGGTGAAACCGCTGCTTCTCCGCCCATCCACATCCAAGACGGTTCCGGCCCAAGGAGGTGAGCCAAGCCTTGCACTTCGATGATTCCAGTGGCGAGCCGCTGTTCAGACAGGTGGCCGACCAGCTCAACGAGGCGATCGTGTCGGGCCTGTACCGGGAGGGCGAGCAAGTGCCCAGCACCACCGAAATATCGACCACATACCGCATCAATCCCGCCACCGTGCTCAAAGGCATGAACCTGCTCGTGGAGCGCGGGCTGCTCGAAAAGCGCCGCGGACTGGGCATGTTCGTGGCCCCCGGAGCCGCGGCCCGAGCACGGGATGCCAAACGAGATGAGTTCCTGGACAACCGTCTTCCGCAGTTCATCGCCGAAGCGCGACGACTCGGCTTCGGCCCCAAGGAACTGACCGAGCTGATCGAGAAGGAGTACGCATCATGAATGCGAACCTGACCATCACCGACCTCAGCAAACGGTATGGTTCGACCGTGGCGCTGGACGGTGTGAACCTCACGTTCCAGCCCGCCATCCACGGCCTGTTCGGACGCAACGGCGCCGGCAAATCCACGCTGCTCGGCGTCATCGCCAACCGACTGCTGCCGGACGGCGGCGCGGTCGAACTGGACGGTGCGAACGTTCGTGAGAACGAATCCGCGCAGTCCCGCATATACCTGGTCAACGAAACGCTGCCGTTCCTGCTCGGCGCGCGCATCAGCACCATCTTCAAACGGGAGGAGCGCTACTACGGCGGCTTCGACTGGCCGTTCAGCGCACGTATGCTCGCCGCGTTCGGCATCGAACCGGGCAGGGCATACGGCCATCTTTCACTCGGCCAACGTATGATCGTGCGGCTGGTCGCCGCCCTGTGCGTGCCGACGGATGTGCTGCTCCTGGACGAGCCGGTGCTTGGCCTCGACGCCGTGAACCGCGACCTGTTCTACCGGTTCCTGCTCGAATCCTACGGTGAACGTCCCCGCATCATCGTGATCTCCACCCACATCATCGACGAGATCGCGCACATCGTGGAACGCGCGGCCATCATCGACCGCGGCCGCATCATCGAGGCATTCGACGCCGAATCCGTGACCTCCCGCGCCACAGTGCTTACGGGGGAGTCGGCGTGCGTCGGGTCGTTCGTGGAGGACTGCGGATTGCAGGTCATCTCCCGCGAAACGATGGGACGACTGGCCGCCGTCATCGTGCGCGGGCCCGTGGAGGCGGCCGACCTGCCCTCCGGCATCGCCGCCAACGCACTCGGATTGCAGGATTACGTCATCCGCGTCACGTCCGGGGCGGTCGGCCCCGACATGCCGGATATCTCCGATCATCAAGAGGCCGGCGCCGCCGGTGCCGTATCGAGCAGCAAAGGGGAGTAACGATGGACGGCAAGGTTGTGACGATGAATGACAACGTACGCGAATCCGCGCACGGTACGGCAAATGCCGCCGCAGGCGTATCGGAAACATCGGTCCGTGGTGGCCGCGGCATGATGCGCGGCGACGACTTCCTCGGCATGAGCCGCCAGTGCCGGTTGACGCTACGCCGCAACCTCGCGGTATACGGCGTGGTGCTTCTGCTGGGCCTGCTGCTGTTCGTGGCGCTCTGCTACCAGCGGTTGCAGGCGCTGCGATACGAGCCGGGCGGACTGTCGTCCAGCGTCGACGCCGAGCAGTACTGGTTCCCGATCCTCCTGCTCACGGCGGCGGTCTGGCAATGGCTGTTCTTCGACACGGCCGTCTGCCACGGCGTCTCACGGCGCACGTTCGTCAAGGCATCCGCGATCGGAGGGGCCATAATGGCGCTCGCGGTGTCCGTGGTGATGGTCGCGTCGCGTTACGTGCTCATCATCAGTGGTCGGGGCGGTACCTGTTTCGCCGGCATCAAGGGCTGCTTCCTTGGTGAGCCGTTCGACCTGCCGCGCTCGGAGCAGTTCCTGTACGCCTGGCAGCGGGTGTCGTATACGGGCGACGCTTCGGCGCCGACCTTCTCGCCGATGCTTGTGGGTGGCGCGCTCTTCATGTTCCTCAAGTTCCTTTCGCTGATGCTCTCCTACGTGGCGGTGGGCACGGTGCTCGGCGCCGTGCTGGCCTGGGCGGCGGGCAAGGGCGCGTGGGGCATCGTCGCCGCATTGTTCGTGGCCTGCCTCGCATCCCAGCTGCTCGGAAGCAATTCGATACTGTGGACCAACGAATGGCTTGGGCGATTCACCTCCGCCGGCACGCTGGGCAACTGGCTCGTTCAGGCCGCCAGCGGCCGCATCATCAGCCATCTGTCCGCCGGCGTGGAATTCGGCACGTACGTGGTGTGGATCCCGCTCGTCGAATCGCTGGTGCTGTTCGCGCTGTGCGTGTGGATTGTCTATCTGATGACTGCCCGCCGTGAAATCCATCCCGCCCGCCAGCGTATCCTCTGACGGTTCATTGGGATTCTGGGCATATACCCACCATGAACCCGGCCCTGATTTCCATTCTGGGCATATCCGTACCACGAAGCGGCTGATTCATGCCTCCTCATGGTGGGTATATGCCCAGAACCTGCTTTATGGTGGCCTTATGCCCAGAATATCTGGTGGGTATATGCACAGAATCGGTTTCTTCGGCCGTCCGTGGCGGCCATATCCGAGAAAGCGGAGCGGATCGGCTCAGGAACGGGATTCGGCCGCCGCATCTTCCGGCATATGAACGCATGCGACACGCGGATGTCCAGAGGCGTGCTATGGTATGAGGCATGCAGATTTTCTCATGTTGTTGTCGCTAACCGACGCCCCCGGGCGCACGGTCAGTGACGCATAACTTGAGAACGAGCATTCGAATCGCGGCAGGTTCGCCGCGCATCTTCCATGAATCCGAATACCGCGAAATTGGCGCGGTTGCAGTGGTTTGCATAATGCACAACACGGCTCATCGGATTGTTCGTAACACATGGAAGCACGGCATACCCCTTATGCGAGAAGGGCGGATGCTCCGATCAATCACCAGTCAATGGCCGCCCGTCCGGGAACGTCGGTTCACGAAAACAGCAGACCGCATCATCGTCAACCCAACCAAACCGGACAAAGGACCCCAACATGACCGTTCACAACAGCCTCGCGGAACTCATCGGCAACACCCCGCTCGTAAAGCTCAACCACATTCCCCAGGCGGACGGCGTCAAGGCCACCATCGACGTCAAGGTCGAATACTTCCACCCCGGCGGTTCCTCCAAGGACCGCATCGCCGAGCGCATCATCGACGCGGCCGAGCGTTCCGGACAGCTCAAGCCCGGCGGCGTGATCGTCGAACCCACCTCCGGCAACACCGGCGTCGGCCTGGCTCTCGTGGCCCAGCAGCGCGGCTACCGCACGATCTTCACCCTGCCGGACAAGGTCTCCGAGTCCAAGCGCGCCGTGCTGCGCGCGTACGGCGCCGAAGTCATCGTGACCCCCACCGACGCCGGCCCGGACGACCCGCGCTCCTACTACCAGGTGGCCGAACGACTCGCCAACGAGATCCCCGGCGGCTTCCGCCCGAACCAGTACGACAACCCGAACGGCCCGGAAAGCCACTACTACACCACCGGCCCGGAGATCTGGGAGGCCACGGACCACAAGGTCACGCACTTCGTGGCCGGCATCGGCACCGGCGGCACCATCTCCGGCACCGGCAAGTACCTCAAGGAAGCCTCGAACGGCGCGGTCAAGGTGATCGGTTCCGATCCGGAAGGCTCCATCTACTCCGCCGACTCGCTGGCCGACGTCCACCAGTACGACATCGAGGGCGTGGGGGAGGACTTCTATCCCAAGGCCTTCGACCGGAACATCACCGACGACATCGTCAAGGTGGGCGACGCCGAGGCCTTCGAGATGACCCGCCGACTCGCCGGCGAGGAGGCGCTGCTCGTGGGCGGCTCCTCCGGCATGGCCGTGGCCAGCGCCATCAAGTACGCGCTCGCCAACGACCTGGACGAGAACCAGCTCGTGGTGGTGCTCGCCCCGGACTCCGGCCGCAGCTACCTGGAGAAGATCTTCAACGACGACTGGATGCGCGCCAACGGCTACGGCGACATCGTGGACCGCACCACCAAGCCGTCGCTGGCTGAACAGTACCTGTAAATCGCCGCCGCTGCACAGCAGACCTCACAACGGTCCTCACAACGGCCCTCACGGCAGTCCTCACGACTGACCGTCAATCATCATCAGCATCCAAACCAACCCGTTCACAGACTCATCGATATAAGAAGGAAAACCAACATGTCCGCCGAATACAACGCCAAGTTTGCCGAAACCGCCCTCGCCACCCGTGCCATCCACGCCGGCCAGGAGCCCGACCCCACCACCGGTGCCGTGGTGACGCCGATCTTCGCCACCTCCACTTTCAAGCAGGACGGCGTGCTGGGCCTCAGGGGCGGTCACGACTACTCGCGTTCCATCAACCCCACCCGCACCAGCTTCGACGAGCAGCTCGCCGCGGTCGAAGGCGCCAAGTACGCGCTGAGCTTCTCCTCGGGCCTTGCCGCCATCGACGTGCTGCTGCGCTCCACCATCCTGCCCGGTGACAACATCCTGCTTGGCAACGACGTGTACGGCGGCACCTACCGTCTGCTCGCCAAGGTGTTCGTGCCGTGGGGCGTCGGCCTGGACGTGGTGGACATCACCGATCTGGCCGCCGTCGAGCAGGCGCTGGCCTCCAAGCACTACAAGTACGTGTGGGTGGAGACGCCGTCCAACCCGCTGCTCAACATCACGGACATCGCCGCCACCGCCGAAGTCGCGCACAAGTACGGCACCAAGGTGGTGGTGGACAACACCTTCGCCTCCCCGGCCCTGCAGCACCCGCTGGATGACGGCGCGGACGCGGTGGTCTACTCCACCACCAAGTACATCGGCGGCCACTCCGACGTGGTGGGCGGCGCCGTGGTTTTGAACGACGAGGAGACCCGCGAGAAGGTGGCCTTCCTGCAGAACGCCGCCGGCGCCGTGCCCTCCCCGTTCGATTCCTGGCTGGACATCCGCGGCCTCAAGACCCTGGACCTGCGCGTCAAGCGCCACAGCGCCAACGCGCTCAAGGTGGCCCAGTGGCTGGAATCCCAGCCGTCCGACGTGATCGAGCGCGTCTGGTACCCGGGCCTCGAATCCCACCCCGGCCATGAGATCGCCGCCCGTCAGATGCATGGCGGCTTCGGCGGCATCGTGTCCGTGCAGCTTGCCGCGGGTGCCGAGGCGGCCAATCGGTTCGTGGATCACACCGAGATCTTCACGCTGGCCGAGTCGCTGGGCGGCGTGGAAAGCCTCATCGAGGTGCCGGCCGCCATGACCCACGCCTCCGTGTCCGGCACCACCCTGCAGGTGCCCGCCAACCTGGTGCGCATCTCCGTGGGCATCGAGAACGCGGACGACCTCATCGCCGACCTCAAGCAGGCGTTGGAGCGTCTGTGATGACTACAGGGCGTGGCCGGCTGCCGCTGTCAGCAGAGCGGCGGCGGCCACACACCTCCTCACGCTCCTGCGTTGAACGAGGCGACGGCCTGCATGAAGCGCTGGCCGTAGAGGTCGAGCTTGTGCTGGCCCACGCCGTTGACGGCCAGGAACTGCGCGTTGGTGACCGGTTTGATACGGGCCATATCGCGCAGGGTCTTATCCGAGAAGACGATGTACGGCGGCTTGCCGATCTCTTGGGCGATGGTACGGCGCAGTTCGCGCAGCTTCTGGAACAGCGCCTCCTCGTCATCGTCCGGGATGTACGAGCCGAGCGCCGGGCCGGTCGCGGAGCCGTCGGACATGGCGGACGCGGCGTTGCGGCTTCGACCGGAACCCGTACCTCCGGCGGCCGCTGACTTGCGTTCCACCCGCTTGATCTCGTAGTGGAAGTCGGGCGCGGCGGTCTCCGCGGCGCGTTTGCCGAACATCACGATGGGCAGGCGTCCCTCGGCGATGAACAGGTAGCCGTCTGTGGCCATCTGGCTCAGCACGTCGCGGATGCGGGCCTCGTTCACGTCCTTGAGCATGCCGAAGGTGGGCATCTGCTCTGGGTTCAGCCACGCGAGGTCCTGCGCCTTGGAGCCGCGCAGGATCTTGACGATCTTGCCCGAGCCCACGCGCTGGTTCACGTCATGCACGCAGCGGCTGATGGCTTGGGCCACACGGGTCACATCGATGGTCTCGAACGTGCTTTCGCAGTTCGAACAGGCACCGCAACGATGGGGGCCGCCGGCCTCGCCCGGCGAATCGGTCCCGATCTCCTGCCCGAAATACCGCGTCATATACCGGTGCAGGCAGTCCGTGGTGCGGCAATAGCCCACCATGCCGTCGAGCAGGCGGCGTTTGGACTGACGTACGATCTCCTGCTCCTGAGGGGTCAGACGCTCGTTCTCGTAATCGCTGTCCAGCAGCCGGCGTCGGGTCACGATGTCCGATTCGTTCCACAGCAACGTGCAACGGCTGGGCTCGCCGTCACGGCCCGCGCGGCCGGCCTCCTGATAGTAGGCCTCGATGGATTCGGGCATATTGTGGTGGATCACGAACCGCACGTTGGACTTGTCGATGCCCATGCCGAAGGCGTTGGTGGCCACCACCACGGGCACCTGGTCGGTGATGAAGTCGCGCTGGGCCCGTTCGCGCAAGTCCGGCGCCATACCGCCGTGGTAGGCCACGGCCGGGTGCCCCATCTGGCTCAGGGTGGCGGCAAGCGCCTCGGTCTCCTTGCGCGTGGCGCAGTAGACGATGCCGGACTCGTCCGGATGGTCGGCCACGTAGCTGGCCACCCATGCGGCCTTGTACTTGGTCTCCAGTTTGACCACGTCGAAGTACAGGTTCGGCCGGTCGAAGCCGGTCACGGTCACGGCCGGATCGCGCAGACCCAGAATAGAGACGATGTCCCGCCGCACGCGCTCGGTGGCGGTGGCGGTGAACGCGCCGACCGGCGGACGAACCGGCAGCGAGGCGATGAAATCGCCGATGCCAAGGTAGGACGAACGGAAATCCTGTCCCCATTGGGAGACGCAGTGGGCCTCGTCCACGGCGATGAGCGAAATCGGCGTACGGGCGGCGAAATCACGGAACCGGCCGGTTTCCAGGCGTTCCGGGGCCACGTACAGCAGTTTCACCTGGCCGGCGGCGGCCTGCGCGAGCACCATCGACTGTTCGTCCGGGGTCTGCGTGGTGTTGACGAACGCGGCGGCAAGGCCCAGGTCGTTCAGGGCGTCCACCTGGTCGCGCATCAGGGAGATCAGCGGCGAAATCACCAGCGTCACGCCGCTCATGAGCGCGGCGGGCACCTGATAGCACACGGATTTGCCGGCGCCGGTGGGCATCACGCCGAGCACGTCGCGCCCGGCGAGCAACGATTCGACGATTCCCTGCTGGCCGGGACGGAACGAATCGTAGCCGAAATACTGGTTGAGTGCCCCCAAGGCGTCCTGTGCTGCCATAGTTGACCAGTGTAGCGTTCGGTTTGCGCGGACGGGTTGCGGCGCCTTCGCGCGCGTGACTTTGCTCACAACGGTTGCGCTTCGGGCTCATATTTCCATGCGTGGCAACCGGCTGGTAGCGTGCCCGTATTACTATCGCGACTAGGGAAAAGATATATTATACGTCTTTTTTCGAGGAACGCTGTTCAGAGAATAAGGTGGATATGACCGACGTAACAACTTCATTCCCGCGGCCGGACGACGAGCAGACCGCCGTGCTGCGCCCCGTGGGCTTCGACGGCATGCCCAAGATGGCCGCCGCCGATGACGCGGTCAAGGCAGGTGGACACATGGCCCACGCCAAGCGCCACGGCAAGGCCTGGATCGTGGTGCTGGCTTCCGTGTTCGCGGTGATTCTGGCCGCGTTCATCGCATACTTCTTCGTCGGCCGCTGGTACTTCCAGGACAAGGCCGCGCCCGGCGTGTATCTGGGCGATGTCTCCGTGATGGGCCAGACCCGTGACGAACTGAAGGACACCGTCAAGCAGCAGCTGAAGACTACCACCGTGACCTTCACCGCCGACGGCAAGAGCGCCGAGGCCTCGCTGGCCGATATGGGCGTGACCGCGGACGCGGACAAGACCGTGGACGCGCTGATGAACGCCAAGACCGGCGACTTCGCCAAGCTCAACATCCTCAACCAGGTGCACGTCCCGCTCTCCGCCACCACGAACGACACCAAGGCCGAGCAGTACGTGACCGACAACCTGGTGGATGAGTCCGATCGCGTGAAGATCACGACCGTCTCCTACGACAAGGATGCCAAGCAGTTCGTGTTCGACGAGGGACACGACGGCAAGGCCCCGCAGATGCAGGCCGTCACGGCCGCCGTCAAGCAGGCCGTCGCCACGCCCGGCACCAACACCACGGTGGCGGTCAAGCTGGAGTCCGGCACCAATCCGATCGATTCCGCCAGCGCCCAGCAGGTCGCGGCCGACGCCAACGCGCGTCTGGGCCTGAACCTGACCGTGGACAACGGCGTGAACAAGAGCATCACGATTCCGGTGGAGCAGATCGCCAAGTTCCTCAAGCCCACCACCGACCTCAAGACCGGTACGATGAGCCTGATCGTCGACCATGACGCCATCAACGCCTACGTGTCCAGCGCCGCCGTGACCAAGGAACTGACCGTGGAGAAGGTGGACCGTGAGGTCTACATCACCCCGAAGTCCGAGGGTGGCGTGCGCATCGGCGCCGACAAGACGCTGGGCGTGGACGGCATCAAGGTGACCGGCGTGGGCGACGCGCCCGCCAAGCTGGCCACCGCCATCGAGCAGAACCAGTCCACCGACTCGACCGTGGCCGTCACGGACAGCCCGTACGAGGTCAAGGAAGTGGAGGTGCCGCACAACTTTGACGTGGCCAACGGCGACAAGTGGGTCCACGTGGATCTGACGAACCAGACCGCCACCGCCTACCAGGGCACCACTCCCGTCAAGACCTTCCTCATCGCCTCCGGCAAGCCCACCGCCGACGGCTCCATGCTTTCCGACACGGGCACGTTCTACGTGTACCTCAAGTACGAGTCCCAGACCATGTCCGGCGAAGGCTACAACCAGCCGAACACGCCGTGGGTTTCGTACTACAACGGCGGCGAGGCCCTGCACGGTGTCCCGGCCTACATGTGGGGCGAGCACCCGATTTACGTGCAGCAGGGCATCCCCGGTTCGCACGGCTGCATCAACATGCAGGTGGCCGATGCCAAGTGGATGTACGACTTCGCCACCATCGGCACCAAGGTCGTGGTGGACGGCGTGACGCCGACCTCCGGTCAGGCCATCCGCGCCGCCGGAGCGGACGCCACCGGCTGGCGGGGCAACTGATCGGTGCAATCGCCGAAACTGAAGCCGGTATCAGCGCATCCTAACCAATTCCTATAGCGAAGCGGCTGCCGCAAGCAGCCGATCGCGACTACGATTGCAGACGTATGCACAATACCTGTAATCGCATCGGCCATCGATGCGGAAAGGGGAACGGAATGACGGACGAGACGAACGCGCAGCCGGCCGAGAAGCCGGTGGTGGAGAGCTTCCAGCTGGATCACACCAAGGTCAAGGCGCCGTACGTGCGTTACATCGACACCGAGAAGGGCCCGCACGGCGACGTGATCTCCAATTACGACCTGCGCCTGACCCAGCCGAACAAGCAGGCCATCCCCACCGGCGGCCTGCACACCATCGAGCACACCATCGCCGTGCTGCTGCGCGAACGCATTCCGGGCTACATCGACTGCTCGCCGTTCGGCTGCCGCACCGGCTTCCATCTGCTGACCTGGGGCGAGCATCCCACCGAGGAGGTGGCCAAGGCCCTGAAGGAATCGCTGGAGTTCATCGCCTACAAGGCCACGTGGGATGACGTGCCCGCCACCACCGAGAAGAGCTGCGGCAACTACCGCGACCACAGCCTGTTCACCGCCAAGGAATGGGCCAAGCAGATCCTCGAGGAGGGCATCAGCTCCGACCCGTTCGAACGCAAGGTCGTCTGAACCTGTCCGACAACCGGCCGAACCCCGTCCGCCATGTAACGCGGGCGGGGTTTCTTGTGCCTATGACATGGTAGTTTTGCCGTCAGTTGTCCACCGGCGTTTGCGCCGGCGACGTTCGCGAATCGTCAGAGGTGAACAGTGACCCATTCGAACACCACGGGCAAGGCATCGCCCCGCCGCTTCCGCCACGCCACCATGCGTGATTTCCCGCAGATGCAGAAAATCTACGCCCATGCGCGTGCGCTTATGGCCGCGAGCGGCAATCCCACCCAGTGGGGCCATGAATTCCCCCGTGAATCCGTGATCCTGGACGACATCGCCAACCAGCGCACCATGCTGCTCGTGGACGAATGCAACGGTCGCGAACGCATCCTGGCCCAGTTCGCCCTGTGTCCGGGGCAGGACCCCACGTACGCCACCATCGACGGCGCCTGGCTCGACGACGATTCCTACGTGACCATTCACCGCATCGCCTCCTCCGGCCTGGTGCGGCACGCGGCCCGCGACTGCATCAAGTGGGCCCTGAAGCACTACGGCAACGTGCGCGCCGACACCCATCCCAACAACAAGGCCATGCAGCATGTGCTGGAAAGCTCCGGCTTCGCCCGCTGCGGCCTTATCCAGTTGCTCGACCGTCCGACCGACACCACCAGAATCGCCTACCAGCGCCACGAGTGGTGAGTTGAGCGTGGAATAACACGCAATACGAAAAAGCTCCTCACGAAGAGGAGCTTTTGTTGTTATTTCGGCAGGAATCGCCGAAAATCAGGCCTCGGCGGTGGCCTTGACCTCTGCCTTCGCGTTCGCCGGATCAAGCTTGGAACGCTTGCGGCTGTACGCGAAGTACACGATCAGACCCAGGCCGAACCACACGGCGAACCGCACCCAGGTCTCCCAGTTCAGGCCGGCGATGAGCACGAAGCAGAACACGATGGAGACGATCGGGGTGAACGGCACGAGCGGGGCCTTGAAGCCGCGGTGCGCGTCCGGCTGCGTCTTGCGCATCCACAGGATGCCGGCGGACACGATGATGAACGCGGTCAGCGTGCCGATGTTCACCAGCTCGAACAGCACGTTGATGTTGATGAAGCCACCGGCGATGGCGGTCAGGATGCCGAAGAACCAGGTGCCCTTGAACGGCGTGCGGTACTTCTCATGTACATGGCCGAAGAACTCCGGGAACAGGCCGTCTCGGCTCATGGCGTAGCAGATGCGGGACTGGCCGTACAGCTGCACGAGCATCACCGTGGTCATGCCGATGAGTGCGCCGAGGTTCACGATCACGGCCAGCCAGTTGAGGCCGGTCGCCAGGATCACGCCGGCCACCGGGGCGTCGATGAAGTTCGCGAACTCCTTGTACGGCACCACGCCGGTCATGATGAGCGTCATCACGATGTACAGCACGGTGGAGATGGCCAGGGAGAGCAGAATGCCCTTCGGCAGCGTCTTGTTCGGGTTCACGGTCTCCTCGGCGGAGGAGGAAACGGCGTCGAAGCCGATGAAGCTGAAGAACACGATGGAAGCGGCCGGTACGATGCCGTACGGCTGCGTGGAGCCGGGCTGGAACGTGTAGATGCCGTACGGGGAGAACGGGTGCCAGTTGGCCGGGTTCACGAACCACACGGTGCAGATGATGAACAGCACGATGATGACGAGCTTGATCATCACCATGATGTCATTGGTGCGCTTGGTCTGGTTGATGCCGATGGACAGCACCCACGTAATCAGCAGCACGATCACGAAGCCGGGCAGATTGAAGTAGGTGGTCACGCCCGGAGTGGTGCCGTATGCGGCGGTGAGCTCCACGGGCAGATGCAGGCCGAAGCCTTCAAGCAGTTTGTTGAAGTACCCGGACCAGCCGGCGGACACGGTGGCCGCCTGCAGGGCGTATTCCAGGATGAGGTCCCAGCCGATGATGAAGGCGATGAGCTCGCCGAAGGCCAGGTAGGCGTAGGAGTAGGCCGAACCGGAGACCGGGGCCATGGAAGCGAATTCGGCGTAGCACAGGCCCGCGAAACCGCAGCAGATGGCGGCCAGCAGGAATGAGACGGACAGCGCCGGGCCCGCGGTGAGCGCGCCCTTGCCGGTAAGCACGAAGATACCGGTGCCGATGATCGCGCCGATGCCGAGCATCGTCAGATCGAACGTGTGCATGGTGCGCTTGAGCGGTGTGGATTCGGATACGAGCTGATCCACGTTTTTCTTACGGAAGAGATCCATAGTTCTTCTCTCGTGAACTTGGGTTATGGGGCTAAACCGGACGGATTTCCGGGATCCCGGCACGCCTCAACGCCGGGAATCAACAACGGGTGCGCATAATCATGCGGTGAACCGTATAGTTGTGACAGTCTACGCCGCACGCGCGGACAACATCGTTTCGATTCCGTAATACAGGGCGTCCATGTGTAACGTTTGGGTTACTTTTCCGTTGATATCCGCTGGATTTTGGCTGGATTCGGGGCTGACCGCGAGCGGATGCCGCGGGCGTCTCCACGGACACGTCACATTGTCGCGCAACAATAGGTGCCTATGAGCATGAACGCAGCACCCGAAATCGCATTCTCGTCCGAGCAGGGCAAGGCCAATTACGCGGCCGCCCTCCGGCAGTACCCCGCACAGGCCATCGTGGACCTCAAAGCCATGCGGGACAACATGGCGCACCTGGTCTCCATGGTGGGCGGCGCGGGCTCAGGCACCGCGGTGATGGGCGTGGTCAAGGCGGACGCCTACGGCCACGGACTGCTGCCCTCCGCCCTGGCCGCGCTCGCCGGTGGCGCCACCTGGCTCGGCACCGCCCAGTCGCATGAGGCGCTGCTGCTGCGCAAGCTCGGCATCGGCCCCGACCGTTGCCACATCCTGACCTGGGTCTACAACGGCACCCGAGTACCGTTCGACGAGCTGATCGCCGCCGATATCGATGTGTCCGTGGGCTCCCTGCCGGGCATCGACGCCGTGGCCGCCGCCGCCCGCAAACTCGGCAAGACCGCGCGCGTACACGTCAAGGTCGATTCCGGATTCGGACGCAACGGCTTCACGCCGGCCGGCTTCGACGCGGCCCTCGCCAAACTGGTGCCGCTCGCCAAGGAGGGCGTGCTGCACATCGTGGGCCAGTGGAGTCATCTCGCGGTGGCCGATTCGCCCGACGTGCCCGAATTCGTGGCCTCCACCGACCGTCAGATCGAAACGTTCAAGGACTTCACGCGCCGCATGGAGGCCGCCGGCATCCCGCCGGAGATCCGTCACCTGGCCAACACCGCGGCCACGCTGGACCGCCCGGAGATCCACTTCGAACTCACCCGCCCCGGCATCGGCCTGTACGGCTACGAGCCGGACCCGGCCATGGGCACCCCGCGCGACTGGCATCTGACCCCGGCCATGCGTCTGCAGGCCCAGCTCGGCACGGTCAAGGATGTGGAGGCCGGCCATGGCATCTCCTACGGCCGCACGTACCTCACGCCGGACAACACCTCCACCGCCATCGTGCCGCTGGGTTACGCCGACGGCATCCACCGCTCCGCCTCCGGCTTCGACATGGAGGGCGCCAAGCACGTGGAGAAGGAGGGCGGCCCGGTGCGCATCATGACCAACGCCGGCCCGCGCCTGCTGCGCGTGTGCGGCCGCGTGTGCATGGACCAGTTCATCGTGGACCTGCACGGCTCCGCCGCCGAACTCGGCGTGCACGAAGGCGATACGGTCGAACTGTTCGGTCCGGGCCGCGGCGAGGACTACGCCGAGCCGACCGCCGACGACTGGGCCCGCGCCGCCGAAACCATCAGCTACGAGATCTTCACCTGCCTGCGCAACCGCATCCCGCGCCTCTACGAGCACGCCGCCGAGGTGCTGCCCGCCGAAGACCTGGCCAAGCTCGACCCGGCCTCGCTGCTGTAAGGGCGGTATGGCGGCGTTGCCGCGATGGTGTGGTGTCGCTGCCGTGATTGATGGGCGTATCGCGTTACTTTTTTCGTAATACGCCCATACTTCGTGAAAAAGGAACGCTGACCGCATCTCAGCGTTCCTTTTTCACGAAGTATGCCTGAATCTCGAAAGAAGTAACGCGGCCGGGGCCAATGGGGCTGCCCGGACGCCTCGCCGCGCGACCGGGGGCGTCGTCGTGCGGCGCGGTTCCTGGCCGCCCGTCCGTTCGGCAATGCCGGGGCATCTGTTTATGCTGGAACCATGGAAACGACGCGGGACGGGGAGCCGGTGCTGAGCGACGAAGGCTACAACGCCTTCGACGAGGAGCGCTGGGCCCCGGAACCCCCGAAATCCAAATCCCGCACCGCCTTCGAACGCGACCGGGCCCGGCTCATCCACTCCTCGGCCCTGCGCAGGCTCGGCGCGAAAAGCCAGATCCTCGTGGCCGGCACCGATGACTTCGCCCGCACCCGTCTCACCCACACGCTGGAGGTCGCCCAGATCGGCCGGCAGATCGGCACGATGCTCGGCTGCGACCCGGACGTGGTCGACTGCGCCTGCCTGGCCCACGACCTCGGCCATCCGCCGTTCGGCCACAACGGGGAACGCGCGCTTGCGAACATCGCACGCAATATCGGCGGATTCGAAGGCAACGCGCAGACCATGCGCATCCTGACCCGTCTGGAACCCAAGGTGTTCCACCCGGACGGCCGCTCCGCCGGCGTGAACCTGACCCGTGCTGCCCTTGACGCCGCCGTCAAATACCCTTGGACGCTTGCCGAGGCGAATCAGCATCCCAAGGGCGAACGTTCCAAGAAATTCTGCGTCTACCCGGACGACGAGCCGGTGTTCCGTTGGCTCAAGACCGGAGCGCCCGCGGCCACCAAGCCGATGGAATGCCAGATCATGGACCTCTCGGACGACATCGCCTACTCCGTGCATGACGTTGAGGATTCCATCGCCACCGGCGCGTTCGACCCGATAGTGCTCACCGATTCGCGCATGCTGGACCGCATCGTCGAGGCCACGCGCGCCTGGTACGGTCCCCAATGGGATCCGGACAGACTGATCGGCGCCTACCGCCGTCTGCGCCGCGAGCAGCTGTTCCCGTCGCATTTCAACGGATCGCGCAGGGCGCTCGCGGAACTGAAGAACATCGCCTCCGACCTCATCGGCCGGTTCTGTTGGGCCGTCGAGACCGCCACCCGCGATACTTACGGTACGGGTCCGCTGACCCGGTATTCCGCGAACATCGTGATTCCGGAAGAGACCTCATACGAGATCGTAGCGCTGAAGGGCATCGCCGTGTACTTCGTGATGGCACCGAAGGAACGCGAGCCGTTCCACGAGCAGGAGTTGAAGATCGTGGAGGACCTGATCGACGTGCTCATGGCCGGATCGCCCAAGCCATCCGATGCGCTGGAGGACCAGTTCCTGGACGACTGGTACGAATCCACCAACGACGACGAACGCCTGCGCGTGGCCGTCGACCAGGTCGCCACCCTGACCGACAACTCCGCCCTCGCCCTCCACTCCATTTTGTGCTGATGTACTTCGCGGCTCCCTCCTTGAGGGGCGAGTCGTGAAGAGGGAAGGCCCGGTGAACTTCCCGTAGGCGAGGTGAGCGGCTGTGCCGCAAAGGCTCCCCTCTCTGAGGGGAGCTGGCTCGCGAAGCGAGACTGAGGGGAGTCCCTGTAGGTGAACTGCGCCTCTCAGGAAAGGGAGCCGAAGAAGAGTCGGTAAAATTTTACCGTGTCCCGAACCAGGCGGTACTCTAGAGAACTATGGTCGGGATGATTAAGAAGGAAGACGTTGAGAAGGTGCGCGCCGCCGCGGACCTGTATGACATCGTATCCGCGACCGTAACGCTCAAGCCTTCGGGCACCGGCACGTTCGTGGGCCTGTGCCCCTTCCATGACGAGAAGACCGGCAGCTTCAACGTGCGCCCCTCGCTCGGCGTCTGGCACTGCTTCGGCTGCGGTCTGGGCGGCGACGTGTTCAAATTCGTGGAGCAAGCCGAGAACATCGACTTCCGTGAGGCCGTGGAACTGCTCGCGGACAAATACCACATCGAACTGCATTACGAGAACTCCGGCAAGACGCCCGGACAGCCGGACGGCACCGGTTCCAAACGCACCCGCCTGCTGGAGGCCTGCGAGGAGGCGCAGCGCTTCTTCGTCTCGCAGATCCTCACCAAGGAGGCCCTTCCCGCGCGCAAGCTCCTCGGCGGGCGCAACTTCTCCCAGGCTGACTGCGAGCGGTTCGGCTGCGGCTACGCGCCCCAAGGCTGGGACAACCTCGTGCGTCACCTGTCCTCCAAGGGCTTCACGCAGAAGGAGATCCTGGACGCCGGCCTCGCGCGTCAGGGCCAGCGCGGCATCTACGACTACTTCCGCGGCCGTGTGACCTGGCCCATCCGCGATTCGACCGGACGCACGCTCGGCTTCGGCGCGCGCAAGCTGTACGAGGACGACCAGATCGCCGCCAAGTACATCAACACGCCGGACACGCAGCTCTACCGCAAGACCCAGGTGCTCTACGGCATCGATCTGGCCAAGTCCGCCATCGTCAAGAAGCGCCAGGTGGTCATCGTCGAGGGATACACGGACGTGATGGCCATGCATCTGGCCGGCATCGACACGGCCATCGCCACCTGCGGCACGGCGTTCGGTGCCGAACACGCCAAGATCGTGCGTCGACTCATCGCCGACGACTCGCTGGGCGCGGTCCAGCTGGTCGGACCGCTCAAGGTCAAGGACCAGCCGTTGAGCTCGCGCATCGTGTTCACGTTCGATGGCGATGCGGCAGGCCAGAAGGCAGCCCTGCACGCCTTCGGCCTCGATTCGGCGTTCCTTTCGCAGACCTTCGTGGCCGTGGCGGACGACAACCTCGACCCGTGCGACCTGAGGATCGAACGGGGCAATGAGGCCGTGCGCTCGCTTATCGCACGGGCCAAGCCGCTCTATGACTTCGTGATCGACGCGGCCATCAACCGTTTTGACCTGACCTACACGCCTGGTCAGGTGGGTGCCATGAAGGCCGTGGCTCCGCTGGTGGCGCAGATCCGCGACCGTTCCCTGTGGGACGCCTATGCGCGCAAGGCCGCCGGCCGCATCGGCGTGGATCTGGAAGTGATGCGCCGCGAGGTCATGTCCGCGCGTCGCCAGCTGCATGTGAGGGATGAGGACGCCTACGCCTCGCGCCGCCGGTTCGCCCGCGAGGACGAGCTGCGCATGGAGCCGGGCGCCAACCCATACGCCAATCCGGCCGCGCGCAAGGCGCTGGAACGCCGTGACGCCGCCGAACAGGCGTATTTCAAGATCGATGATGCCGTATTCATCGCCGAACAGCAGTTCATGGCCACGCTCATCCAGGTGCCGCGCGCCATCGACCGCACCATGTTCGGACAGCTCACGCTGGACCATTTCATGAGCCCGGTGTTCCGTACGTTGTTCCAGGCCATCGCGGCGGCCGGGGGATTGCCGTCCGATGACACCCCGCAGGGCCTGTGGATACACAACCTCACCAAGGCCGGCGGGCCGATGCTCAACCAGGTGATCAACGAACTGGCCGTGATGCCGTTGCCTTTGCCCGGCGACGACAAGGGCACGGGCGCCCAGCCACCCCAGCCGAACGCGCAGGGCATGCCGGGAGGCGCGGCGGCCGTGCAGCTGCGCCCGGCCACCAAGGAGGAGCAGCGGTACGCCGCCGAGCTGCTCACCCGCCTGCTGGACATGGGCTTCATGCGCCAGATCGGTCTGGCGAAGCGCCGCATGGCCCAATTGCCGGACGGCGAGGAGAAAATCGCCCTCCTCGGCCAGATCGCCCGCATGGAGACCGCCCGTAAGGACCTCCAAGCCCAGGTCTACGGCAACACCATCGGATAGGAGGTTGGTCTCGGCTCCCTAGGAGAGGGGCCTTCGGCGTAGGCCAACTGGGGAGGCCTATAACGCCGATTGATCTTGTCAACGTGGGAAAGTGACAGCACCCTCCTGACAAGGCAACATCCGAGTGCTAAGCTCGTGCCCAACACAGGAGTGGAGTGGAACGCAAACAATGGGGTGCCCGGAACCGGCAAGCAGCCGGCCCGGGCGGGTGGAAGGGGAATCCATGGCGGATCCGCAGCAAGACAGCCATAACCAGAACCAAAGCCAGTCGAATCAGAACCAATTCCAGTCGAATCAGAACCAATTCCAGTCGACCGGCCAGGGCGGGCCGAACCGACCCATGGCGAATCCAGCCCGGCAATGGACGGCGGTGCAGCAGCCTCGGCAGTACCCGCACCAACAGCCCCCGCAATCTCCGCAACCACAGCCGCCGATGACGGGCGCACCCTGCCCGTCGCAGCAGCCGACGCAACCGTGGTCCGCGCAGCAGGCGCCATCGCCTCAGCGGCAGCAGCCATCGGCTTGGGCTCCACAACAGTCCCAGCCTCAACAACCATTCGCGCAGTCGGCTCCCGGTCCGCAATACCAATACCCACCGCAATACCCGCAGCAGCAACCGGCCGCATGGCCGCAATATCAATATCCCCAGCAACCGGTCCCCGGCCAGCAGCCACTCACCGGCCAGCAGCCGCCGCAACAATGGCAGCCCATGCCCGGCCAGCCTGCAATGCCGCGGCAGGCACCATATCCCGTGGATCCGTCCGCGTCTTTCTCCACCGGTAACGCCGCCGGACGGAACCGAACCTCTCACAAAGCCCATGCCGGCGCAAACCGTACATCGAACAGACGCGGCAACGCCGCCGCATATCCCGGCGGTCCCACGCTCAGCCTCACCAAACGCAAGCCTTGGCTCATCCCCGTCGCCATCCTCGCCGCAATCGTCCTCGTCTTCTCCTCGGTGTTCACCGTGAGTTACTTCCTGCTCAAGGCGGACGGCGCCATGGACGGCATCATGGCTGACTCCACCCTGCCCACCAAGGAGCAGGCCTACGCCGGCATGCCCGCTGACCAGTACGACCTGCGCGACCCCATCGCCGTGGATACGTACTACAAATTCCGCATCATCCTGAAGAATCCGGCCAAAGTGGTGGCCGGCGACGGCATGGGCTTCGAACTCAAGGGCGCGGAACTGTCCGCGGAGGAAAGCGCCCGCGTCTTCCAGGACTCCTCGCTGTCGGTACCCATTCCCACATACACCTTCGCCGGCACACCCATCGGAGACAAGGAAGGCACCGGCACCATCGATATCGACGGCAGCATGGACATCCCCGAGGACATGCAGCACGGCGACAGCATCGGCAAGGACCGCGGATTCCTGCCCTCGGACGGCTACTACTATGTGCAATATCTCGGCGAGGACGGCAAGAAGCTCGCCAAGCCCATCGTCCAGTTCTTCCGTGTCAAGGAACACACGGACATCGAACGACTGCCCGTCGTGCGCAACATCCAGTCCGTCGTCAACGAGAACGGCGGCGTGGACATCTCCTGGAACAAGGTGGACGGCGCGAAGTCGTACAACGTCTACACCTACATCATCTACCCGCAGGTGGGCCAGCCGGGGGACTCCTTCTACTCGGAGGAACACGGCGCCATCAAGAAGCTCGGCACCTCCAAGACCACGCAACTGCTCTCCAAGGACTATGACAAGCCGAAGGAACGCGATTCGGACATCGTGGGTCCGGCGGTCATCGGGCAGAACGAGGCGTTCCAATCGTTAATGGTCGAAAGCCAGGACAGCATCGACCGATGCCAGCAGGATTCGGACGAATACTGCGCCGACCTGTTGCAGCGCGCCGGCGGGTCATGGGATGCGGATTCGGCCGGAAGGCTCTACTTCGTGGTCACCGCCGTGGACGCGGACGGCCATGAAGGACGCTGGTACGCCGTGGACGCCAACGATTTGGTGCCGTCCATCCCCATCAGGGTGGCCGGACAGGCGCAGATAAACCAATGGTCGTACAACCTCAGGGGCGTCTTCGGCGAGGACAACACCGTCGAACAGGACATGGAGGCCTACGTCTACACCTTCGTACAGATGGCCAACGGCGCCACCGTACCGGTCCCGAGCGAATTCAGTGACCTGCACCGGAAGGACGGCAGCGACGGCAGCTGGGAGTTCACGTACAGCGCGCCCGGAACGCTCCTGAGCGACACCGGCAGCGTATGGTACGAAGGCGACCTCAACGCCGTGTTCCCGCAGGTGACGCAGACCGCCCTCCAATCGCTGCCGAAGGCCGGCGGCCTGCTCGACCGACAGCGGGCCGCCAGCGGCGACGTGGACTGGACCGGATACGACGACAAGAAGATCGACTCGGACACCAAGGAATCGCCGTACTTCACGTTCGCCTCGAACGACTACGGCAAGTACCTGGCCAACAACATCCTCAACGGCCACCAGGTCATCGACATCAGCAAATACGCCACCGACGAATACCAGTCCAGCACCGAGGACGTGATGGACGAGGTGATCTACCAGAACCCGTACCTGCGCGTGAGCACGGACGCCGTGCAATACACCGTGCGCAAGAAGGGCGACAAGCTGGTGATGTGGGTCAAGTACGCGGACGACTACCAGTCCCGTCAACAGCAGCTTGACCAGTTCGTCAAGTCGGCTGTCGGGCAGTTCCAGGGCAGCGACCGGGACAAGGCCATCGCCATCGACCAGTTCCTCGCCGCGCATATCACCTACGACTACGACGCCTATGCCGCCGTCGGCTTCGGTCGAGGCAGCTCGTTCGACAACGCCGGTTCCGGCAAGGAGTATCCCGATGCGTGGAGCTCGTTCGGCGTGGTCAACGGCAAGGGCGTGTGCATGGCCTACGCTTATGCGTATCAGGCGCTCGCCAAGGCCTCCGGGCTGGACACGCGCGTGGTGACGGGCAATGTGAGCGGGTCCAGCGCCGGTCATGCCTGGAACTTCGTGAACATCGACGGCCAATGGCTGGTCATGGACTCCACGTGGGACGATGACGGGACCACCGCGTCCGACCGCTACCAGCTCAAACCCCAGTCCGAAGTGACCGACCACTTTACCGGCTGGGACCGCTGGACCCTCGCCTCCCAGGTTTCCCGCTACAAATGATTTGGCTCAGTTAAACCAAGATTGACATGGACCTTATTCTCGGCTCCCCTTGTCAGGGGAGCTGTCGGCGAAGCCGACTGAGGGGTAGCCAGACATGGATTCATGTCAATCGTGGTTTAACAGAGCCAATGGTTTTCGGTCGCTGGTGGCGAATGAGTTGGGGTTCTTTCTTGATTCCAACTTTGTAATAGTCGTTTGTCGTTAAACATTTAACGACAAACGATAAAAATGCTATAATGGAACTATCCCACCCACCTTGCTCTGAGGAATGTGAACTGAACGGTTCCCTCAGAGAAGAATCGTCGGGCAATACCGAACGGAGGTCCATCATGGCAACGACAACTAGCCGTTCCGTTTCCAAACGAGCTGACATGCTGGGCCGCGCGGGCGCCGCGGCCCTTATCATCGCACGCATCGGCACGGTGTTCCTCTGGATCGCCGCCGCAGTCACCGCCATCGTGCTGGTGGTCTTCATCGTGGCATCCGGAACACTGACCGCCGGCTACAATCGGCTGGATCTCAGCGTCGGAGGCGTGTTCAGCATCAGTCTCACCGGGCAGGTACTGGACTATTCGATCTTCCTGCAGCCGTATGACGACGCGCCGATCAATACGGTGGCCGTCATTGCCACAGGTCTTGCCCGTACGGCCGTCTACGCCCTGCTGGCGCTGGCGTTCGGCCAGGTCGCCGCGTTGTGCGACGAACTGAAAACCTGGGTGGAGCACGCCGACCCGGCCTCTCCCTCGCCGTTCCGCGCCGTGATCGCGGAGCGGCTCTCCCGCATGGGTTGGTATCTCATCGCCGCGCCCGTCGTCGCGCTGGTCAACTACATCGTCTGCTCGATCGCCGGCGCGTCCGGCAGCGCAAGCCTGTGGATGAGCGGCCTGCTGGTGATGATCGGCATCATGTTGCTGCTGCTCGTGCGCATCTTCGACTACGGCATGTCGCTGGAGCGGGAAGTGGACGGACTGCTGTGAGCGAGGCGCGTGGCATCGATGGCCCGGATGGGTCGCGGGACGGGGCTGAGGCGGGCGGCCGCATCGTCCTGCGTCTCGACCGGGTCATGGTCGAGCGCGGACGTTCCCTGAACTGGCTGGCCGAGCAGGTGGGCATCACCAACGTCAACCTTTCGAAGATCAAGAACAACCGTGTCTCAGCCATCCGATTCTCGACCCTCGCCGCAATCTGCGAGGCCCTCGACTGCCAGCCCGGCGACATCCTCGAGTACGTCAAGGAGTGAGCCGGGCTGGCTGGGCCTTGTAGGTCTTCTCCGGTTCTCCGCAGGACAAGCTGTCGCTGAAGGCGACTGAAGAGTGGTCCTACGAGATGTCATGCCAATGTTGGCGTTGGTGTCGCCGTAAATTGGATGGGTCAAGAAACACCGGATTGGCCCCATCCAAATTGGACTGGTTTGGTATGCGCCGTGTGTGCGCGTCTGATAATGGGCAGGTCGATAACCGTTCAACATCGCACACAAGGGGACAATAATGACGCAGAATCGTGCGGAACTCAACCGTAATCTGGCCCAGATGCTCAAGGGCGGCGTGATCATGGACGTGACCACGCCCGAACAGGCGAAGATCGCCCAGGACGCCGGCGCATGCGCCGTGATGGCCCTGGAGCGCATCCCCGCCGACATCCGCGCGGCCGGCGGCGTCTCCCGCATGTCCGACCCGGCCATGATCAAGGGCATCCAGGAGGCCGTGTCCATCCCGGTCATGGCCAAGGTGCGCATCGGCCACATCGCCGAGGCCCGCATCCTGCAGGCCATCGACATCGACTACATCGACGAGTCCGAGGTGCTTTCGCCCGCCGACGACGTCTACCACATCGACAAGAACCAGTTCGACGTGCCGTTCGTGTGCGGCGCGAAGAACCTGGGCGAGGCCCTGCGCCGCATCGCCGAAGGCGCCGCCATGATTCGCACCAAGGGCGAGCCCGGCACCGGCGACGTGATCCAGGCCGTGCGTCATATGCGCACGATGAACAAGCAGATCCACGAGCTCGTCTCCCTGCGCGACGACGAGGTCTACGAGGCCGCCAAGCAGCTCGCCGTGCCGTACGACCTGGCCAAGTACGTCCACGACAACGGCCGTCTGCCGGTCGTCAACTTCGCCGCCGGCGGCGTGGCCACCCCGGCCGACGCCGCCCTGATGATGGAGCTCGGCGCCGAGGGCGTGTTCGTGGGTTCCGGCATCTTCAAGTCCGGCGACCCGGCCAAGCGCGCCGCCGCCATCGTCAAGGCCACCGCCAACTGGCAGGACGCCGACCTGCTCGCCAAGCTCTCCGAGAACCTGGGCGAGGCCATGGTCGGCATCAACGAGGACGAGATCAAGACCATCATGGCCGCCCGCGGCGAGTGACGGTTCTTCCCGGTCTCCCTGACTGAAAGTCGAAGCCTGACAACTCCCTTGGCTCCCTTCGCTGAGGACATTGCCTACTCAATTGCAGGACGAGCTATCAGCGGTGCTGACTGAGGAAGCATTGTGCAGAGAGATGACGATGGCCTTCCCTTCCGGCTCCCTTCTCTGAGGGGAGCTGTCGGCTTTGCCGACTGAGGGGAGCATCGCAAAAGAGGTAACAATGGTTGTAGCTGTTGAATACATATCCAAGGAAGAATCCGACGACGCCGAATCCGCGAAGCACGGCGTGACCGGCATCCTGGCCGTCCAGGGCGCATTCGCCGAACACGCGGCCGTGCTGGACAAGCTGGGCGCGCCGTGGAAGCTGCTGCGCGCCGCCGAGGACTTCGACGAGTCCATCGACCGCGTGATCCTGCCCGGTGGCGAGTCCACCACGCAGGGCAAGCTGCTGCATTCCACCGGTCTGTTCGAGAAGATCGACGCGCACATCAAGGCCGGCAAGCCGGTGTTCGGCACCTGCGCCGGCATGATCCTGCTCGCCAAGAAGCTCGACAACGACCCGAACGTGTACTTCGGCGCGCTCGACGCCGTGGTGCGTCGCAACGCCTACGGTCGTCAGCTCGGCAGCTTCGCCGCCACCGCCGACTTCGGCAAGCCCGGCGACGGCGACAAGGCGTACATCGCCGATTTCCCGCTGGTGTTCATCCGCGGGCCGTACGTGGTCTCCGTGGGTCCGGACGCCACCGTGGAGACCGAGGTGGACGGCCATCCGGTGGCCCTGCGTCAGGGCAACATCCTCGCCACCGCGTTCCACCCGGAGCTTACGGACGACACCCGTATCCACGAGCTGTTCCTTTCGCTGTAGGAACTCCCGTGCGGTAGGGAAAATCCCATGGTGTAGGGATTCCCGCATGATGTAGGGATGTAAAACGGCGGAATTCCGCCATTTCCCTAAAACCGCTCCCTACATCATGGGAACTTCCCTACACCATGGGCACTTGCCGCGCCGCATATCATGGTCCACAGGGTGCGGCGACGGCCCATGACACAAAAGGAAGGCGGCGGACATGCGACTGGAACTCAATCGGCACAGCAGCATGCCGATGTACCGGCAACTGGCCGCCGAACTGCGCGAGCAGATCGTCTCCGGCACACTCGCCGAAGGATACCGTCTGCCGCCCGAGCGCGAGCTCGCCGCACGCCTCGAAGTCAACCGCACCACCATCTTGCAGGCCTATCAACAGCTGAAGGACGAAGGCCTCATCGCATCCAAGGTCGGCAAAGGCACCTTCGTGCTACCGCGCGGCGAAGTGCCGACCTCATCGGCATCGCGTCCCACGGCAACGTCCTCGGCGCCGATGACGGCACCATCGCCGCAATCGACGTCATCATCGGCATCGTCGCGTTCGGATGCATCGCAATCCACGCAATCTCCCGTACGACTGGCACGGCACGAGCTTCCGGAGGCTACCGAACCGATTGTGGCGCGCCCGCCGTGGTCCGTATTGTTCTCCGACTACTCCAACCGGTTCACCTATCACGACATCGCCTCCGCCGAGCGCGCGCAACGCGGCGACACGGTGATCGACTTCGCCACCGGCTCGCCCAACCCGGCCGACATCCCGGACGACCTCCTGCGTGCGGTGAGCATCGAGGCGTTCGCCTCGCACGAATTCGACGGCCAGCCAGAATCGCCCATAGAAGGCTTCGCGGAACTGCGCGACCTGCTCGCCGAACACATGCGCGACCGCGGCGTGCAGTGCGACGTACGCAACGTGATGGTGCTCTCCGGGTCCGAACAGGGCATCGACCTGTGCGTGCGCGCGTTCGTCAACCCCGGCGACTGCGTGCTGGTCGAACAATCCACGTTCTTCCCGGCGCTACAGGCCTTCCACTCCGCCGACGCGCGCATCATCGGCGTGCCCATGGACGAGCACGGCATGCGCACCGACCTGCTGGACGGCTACTGTGCGCGATTCCACCCCAAGCTCATCTACACCATCCCCACCTTCCAGAACCCCACCGGTACCACAATGCCGGCCGAACGCCGCGGCGAACTCATCGATGTGGCTCGTCGTTACCAATGCCTCATCATCGAGGACGACGCCTACGGCGACCTGTGGTACGGGCCAGCGATGGCGGATTCGCATGATTCCCAAACCGCCGACCGAACCGACGGGGATATCGCCGATGACGAAGCCGCTTCGCGCGGCGCCATCGGCCATAGTGTCGCTGCAGGGAAAGAACGGCGCCCGATACCGCTCAAAGGCATGGAGAACGCGGGATACGTGATGTACCTGTCCACATTCTCGAAAACCGTGACCTCGGGCCTGCGGACCGGCTGGATCGTGGCGGATCCGCATGTGATCAACCGTCTGGCTGGCCTGAGACGCATGGTGGACCAGCATACGAGCACGTCCTCGCAGCGCATCTGCCTGGAACTGCTCAAGGAAGGCCGCGTCGCCGAGCACGTCCGTACGTTGACGGCCTCATATCGAGGCAGACGCGATGCGGCGGTCGTGGCATTGGAACGGTTCGCCCCGGCCGGCATGCGCTGGGCCGTACCGGAGGGTGGATACTACCTGTGGGCCGCGTTGTCCCCAGGCGTGCGTTCGCTGGATGTGCTGGACGCCTGCCGTGCGAAGGGCGTCACCTTCATGCCGGGCAGCGTTTTCGACGTCGATGAGATGGACGACTCCCACATCCGACTCAACTTCGTGCGTCCGGCCGCTGTGGACATCGAGCGCGGCATCCGCATCATCGGCGAGACGGTGACGAGGTTCTGAACGGAAAAGCCCTCTGTTTCATGCATTGCATCGATGCATGAAACAGAGGGCTTAAGCAGGTGAATCCGGAAGCGACGAGGAACCGGCTCAGGCAATCTGAGCGAGGAGCGTCGGCAGTTCGGCCATCGTGTCGATGACGGCGTCGGCACCGGCGTTCACGAACGCCTCGCGAGCGGCGGCACGGGCCTGCGCCTTGCCGGCTTCGGACAGCGCCTCGAACTCGTCCTGGCTCAACGCCATCTGCGAGCTGCCCTCGGTCACGCCGATGGTGAACACGCCGGCGTTCTTGCCCTCGCGGATGTCGGAAAGGGTGTCGCCCACCTTGGCGGCGCGGCGCACGTCGGTCACGCCCAGCTTCTCGAGATTGCGGAAGACCATGTACGGGTAGGGGCGACCGAAGCCGTTTGTGCCGTCCGGGCTGATCCAGAAGTCGGGGGAGTAGCCGTTCTCGGCGGCCTTCGGCACCACGATCTCCATCATCTTGTCCGTGTAGCCGGTGGTGGAGCCGATTTTGATGCCCACATCGCGCAGAGCGGCCACGGCCTCGATTACGCCCGGCTTGGGGTCGGCGTAATTGTCGAGAATGGACAGCAGCTTCGGCTCGAAGTGGCTGTAGACGGCATCCACATCCGCATCCGTGGGGGCGGTGCCGTGGGCATCCTCCCAGGTGCGGGCGATGCGGTTCATGTGCAACATGGTGTTGATGTGGTCGTGCTTGAGCATGCCCATCGGCTTGCGGGTCTCGTCCATGGTGGGCGTGACGCCGAATTCCTTGAACGCCTCCTGGAAGGCGCGCACCGGCGCGAAGCAGCCGTAATCCACGGTGGTGCCGGCCCAATCGAAAATAACAGCTTCAAAACGGTTGGTCATTGTATTTCCTTTTTGGTCATCGAATGAATGTCATGCGGAAGGCTTGGCGGTGCGGTGTGCGTCGCCCGACTGTAAGCAGCGCAGGCGTGTGCTAAGCTCTGCGAGCACGCGCCGGAGCGAGGCCAAACGGCCTTGAGTGTGTCGGGAGACGCACACCGCACCGCCAAGCCGTCAGGATTCAGGCGACGAGCTTGACTCCGGCGGGGGCGGCGGCCTTGATCGGGGCGCCCGCGGCGTCCATCGCGGCGATGGCCTCCGGCACGGAATCAGAACCGGTGGCGGCCTTCAGCAGACCGCGCTCACCCATGTACAGGGCCAGCAGCTCGGTCACCTTCT